>CAJUNX010000046.1 GCA_910587865.1 uncultured Roseburia sp. | reverse complement strand
AATAAATGTAATGGTGGTGCTTGTGTTGTTTGCTATCGGCATTATTTGGATTAAGCTATGGGACGGAGGAAAAGAAAATGATTAAGAAAATGCTGTTGGTATAAACATCACAACGGTTGACGGAGATTAATTGCGGTATGGATATGTTTATATGCCTGAGGGGACGACGGATCTTGCGGTAAATATCAATGAAAAATACTTTATCACAGAATGGACAGATAAACAGGGGGGATTTCAGTTGGCACGGTTGTTGGTAATTGACGATGAAAAAGCCATTCTTGACTTAGTTAAGAATGGTTTGGAAAAAGATGGTCATATAGTTGCGATATGCGAAAGTGCAGCGGAGGTTGCGGTAGAACGCCTGAAAGATTACGATTTGATTTTGTTAGATATTATGATGCCGGATGTTGATGGATTCACGTTATGCAAAAAAATCCGAGGGCTTGTGGATTGTCCGATTCTGTTTCTTACTGCAAAAGTTTTGGAAACGGACATCATCTACGGGTTAGGATTAGGGGCGGATGATTATATTACAAAACCTTTCCGAATAGGAGAACTGAGAGCCCGTGTTTCTGCCCATCTGCGGCGGGAAAGGCGGGAGCATCATAACACGTTAGGATTTGAGCAGGAAATCAGGTTTGATTTGTCCTCAAAGGAGCTATCTGTAAAAGGGGAAAAAATCAGCTTAACCAAAAGTGAATATGAGATTTGCGAGTATTTAGCCAGAAACAGCGGACAGGTATTCACAAGGGAACAGATTTATGAAGCGGTCTTTGGGTTTGACGGTAACAGTGATGATTTGACAATCGCAACACATATAAGGAATATCCGCAGCAAACTGGCAGGATACGGCATTGCTCCGATTAATACAGTCTGGGGGGTTGGATACAGATGGGAAAGGCAAAATTGATTTCATTGCAAAAAGTTTTCTGGAGATTTTTAATCATTTTGATATCAGGTCTGTTCCTGTCAGTGGCAATTCCCTTCCTGCTTCTTGCACTGGCTTCAAGTGCAGGGTATGTGACCTATGCCAATAATGCGGAACATTCCGTGCAAAAAATATCTCCAATCATTGCTGCAGCTCCAGATATTACAAAAGTTGCCATCCCATCCTATTGTGAATATTTAATACTTGATACAGATTACAACATCCTTTATACAAATATGGATGTAACAGAACAGAGCAATGCATTAAAATTTGCAAAAACTGGAGAAAACAGTGACCTCACAAGTAGGACGCAATATCAATTCATACCGAGGGAAGAAGAATATTGTGTATTAAAATATTATGTAGGCTCACAGTATAAAAGTGACTGGATGCAGAAATATTTACCTGCCCCCGAACCCCTGTTGTTGATGCTCATAGGAATCAATTGCTTTGCCGTTTGCGTTTATCTGACGCTGCGATATTCCCAAAAGCTGAAAGTACAGTTGGCACCGCTGACTATGGCGACAGAACAAATTCAGCATCAGAATCTTGACTTTGAAGTGGGAAGTTCCGAAATAAGCGAGTATAACGCAGTACTGTACTCCATTTCAAAAATGAAAGACAGTTTAAAGTCATCTTTAGAGCAGCAATGGAAAATAGAACAATTACAAAGAGAACAGATTGCAGCACTTTCCCATGATTTGAAAACACCTTTGACAGTAATTCAAGGCAATATAGATTTAATAAGCGAAACAAAGCTTGATGATGAACAACAGTTGTATGCGAAGTATATTACAGAAAGTCTGGAACAGATGCAGTTGTATATCAGAACCTTAATTGATATATCCCAGACGGTTACGGGATATCAGCTCCATTTAGAAGATATTGACCTGATTGAATATATGAAGCGGATTGAATCGCAGGCAAATTCATTGTGTATTACAAATGGGATATGTCCGCACATGGAAATAGGAACAAGGGAAGGATCTTTCAAAGCAGATAAATTGTTGCTGGAACGGGCCATTATGAACGTCATTCACAATGCGTTAGACCATTCGCCGCAAGGAGGAAACCTTTATGTAACGGCACAGAAAGCTGACGGATTTCTGAAAATCTCTGTAACCGATGAGGGAGATGGCTTTACTCCCGAAACACTGCATCATGCAAAGGAACAGTTTTTTATGGGGAACAGAAGCCGGAATTTAAATCTGCATTTTGGTCTGGGACTTTATATTACAAACACTATTGTTGCTCAGCATAATGGACAGCTCATATTAGAAAATTCTTCTGAAACAAAAGGCGGACAAGTCACAATTAAAATTCCATATTAGAATTTCATGGAAATCCGAATTGCAGAGCGAAAAACAAGAAAGGCTTCTTATTTATCAATCATACTACCCCAAAAGGCAGACGCCCCGTCAAAGCGTCTGCCTTTTCCTGTCTCAGTCCTCCTGCCCGCCCCTGAAAACCTCTGCCATCATCTTTGCCCCCGGCTTAAAACCGTCAATGAAAGGTCATGTACGGTAAACAATCATGATGTGAGTTCGTTCAAAAAATGTTAGTTCTCTATAGCACTTATTAACATTTTTTTGAAATTCATTTACAAGCGTGAGCAAAAGAAAAAAGAAAAATTACTTTTGTTTTCTGTTGGCACAGAAAGGATGCTGATAATTTGTATTGCATTAGCCAGCCTCAATCCGGCGCCTGTACTTTATTTTCTTTTCTATAATCTGATGTATGGATTGATATTCCTGTCACAACACCTGCAAAGCGGTGGACGGCGTTACCCGCTAAACACTGTATGGTGTGCGGCGTTGAATACGTCCGCGGCTCTGGCATATCCGGGTATTGCCCTGCTTGTGCCAGGAGGATACAGAGGGAGAAGTCAGACAGGTGCAGGCGCAGGAGCAGGGGACAGAAAAGGATGACATATATGGAACCGTCTGCAAAAAATGACCGACTGAGACGGAACGGCAGGGGGCTCGCGCCGTTGCCTGACCGTGAAGGAAAGCCGGTTGAGACAAAGTAACGATTTGCAGAGGATGGCGGAACTTTTACGTTGTAAAATGCTTCAAAATGTATTAAGATAGGCAGAGAATCCGGTGCAGGAAACCGGCAGAAGGAAGTTTTGAAGCATGAATATCAAACAGGCAAAAGAAGAAATAAAGCACACGGTGCGGGCGTATCTGGCAAAGGATGCGGCGGGAGAGTACAAAATCCCGGCCATCCGCCAGCGCCCGCTGCTTTTGATGGGGCCGCCCGGGATCGGCAAGACGCAGATCATGGAACAGATAGCATCGGAGTGCGGAATCGGGCTGGTGGCGTACACGATCACGCACCACACGAGGCAGAGCGCCGTCGGCCTTCCGTTTATCCGCGAGGAGGAGTTTGACGGGGAGACATATTCGGTCACGGAATATACGATGAGCGAGATCATCGCGAGCGTGTGGCGCTGCATCCGTGACGGCGGGATCCGGGAAGGGATCCTTTTTATCGATGAGATCAACTGTGTCTCGGAGACGCTTGCGCCGACGATGCTGCAGTTTTTACAATGCAAGACCTTCGGCAATCAGGCGGTGCCGCCCGGCTGGCTGATCGTGGCGGCGGGCAATCCGCCGGAGTACAATCGCTCGGTGCGCGACTTTGACATGGTGACATTAGACCGTGTGCGCTATATCCGTGTGGAGGCGGATCTTTCCGTGTGGAAGGAGTATGCCCGCGCGCAGCATATCCACGGAGCGGTGCTGAGCTATCTGGAGCTGCGGCCGCGGAATTTTTACCGCGTGGAGGCGGACGTGGACGGGATGCAGTTTGTGACGGCAAGGGGATGGGAGGATCTCTCCGGCCTGATGGAGTGTTATGAGGAGGAGGGAATTCCGGTCACGGAGGAGATTGTGCAGGAATTCCTGCATCACGCGGAGGTGGCTGAGGATGCGGCTGCATATTTTGACCTGTACCGGAAGTACCGGGATGATTACGGAATCCCGGAGATCCTCTCCGGCAGGGTGAAGCCGGACGTGTACGCGCGCATTTACGCGGCGGCGTTTGACGAGCGTCTTGCCGTGGTGAGTCTGCTTTTGTCGGGCCTGGAAAAACAGTTTACCGCGCTGGCGGAGGAGAGAAGACGCACGGACGCGTGGTATGCGTTTTTAAAAGAATACCGGGAACGGCTCACGGACGCGGAGGATCCGTATGCACTGTACGGGGAGCTTTTGGCGGAGCGGGAGGAAGCGTGCCGGGCGGAGAAAAAGAAGGGCACAGCGGGGCGGCGGCGCAAACGCACAGAGGAGCTTCTGCTGCCGGATCTGCGGAAATGGGCGCCTGCGCGGGCTGCGGCACCGGACATGGAATCGTCCCGCGGGACTGCGGCACCGGGCATGGAATCGTCCCGCGTGGCTGCGGCATCGGGCATGGAATCGTCCCGCGTGGCTGCGGCGCCAGGCATGGAATCGACCCGCGGGGCTGCGGCGGAAGGCGCAGGGATGAGTCAGGAAGCCGGCAGAAGCTGTTTTGCAGACGCGAAGCGGGGCTTTGAGGAGCAGAAGGAGCGTCTTTCCCGAATGGAGGAGGAGACGGCCCGCGCGTCAGAGTTCGCGTTTGATTTTATGGAGCAGGCATTTGAGGCGGGCCAGGAGATGGTCGTTTTTGTCACGGAACTCACCTTAAACAGCGAGGCGGCCCTGTTTTTCTCGGATTATGCCTGTGAGAGATATGCGGCTTACAGCAGCCGTCTTCTGACAGGGACGCGGCGCGCGGAGCTTCTGGCGGAGTTAGAGCGAAAGGAGTGACATTCCGATGGCGGCTGGCTTCAATGAGGAAATGAGGGAGGGCGCTTCCGGCTCAATGAGGAAATAAGGCCGGTACTTCCGGCTCAATGAGGAAATGAGGGCGGGCGCAAAAGGCCATGTGATTCACGCTGCGTGAAAAATATGACTTTGAGCCCCGCCGAAGACATCATGGGGAGAGGTTCTTTTGAACCCGATATTATGAAATGGAGAGAAGAGAGATGCAGTCACAGACAGAGTTGAGAAATATATTGGACAGGATTGACCACAGAGGATACCCGGCATATAAGGACACGCGCGGGAGTTATGATTTTAAAACCTATGTGCTCTCGATCGATCACGTGCAGGGGGATCCGTTCGCGGCGCCGTCGAAGGTTTCCGTTCACATCAAAGGGAGCGTGGCGCGCTTTCCGGAAACGCTGTATCAGCTGAAATGCCGCCGGATCGCGCTGTGCGATTATCTGCTCCGGCAGTTCGGGAGGGAGCTTGAGCGCGTCTCGTTTAAGGCGAAGGGATCCGGCAAGAGCGGCCTGCTCTCCGTCAGCCGTCCCGGTCAGGAGATCTTAGAGCGTACGGCCTGTCAGATGAATCCGGCAAACGGGGATCTCGTGCTGCGGTTTGAGGTCGGGTTTCCGGCAAACGGGCGGACGGTAAATGCAAGAGAACTTGCAAAAATCTTTTTTGATTTTCTGCCGGACTGCGTGTCGCACAGCCTGATGTATGCGGCCGTCGACGCGAAAGCCGTCGCGCGGGTGACGGATCTGGCGGAGGATCAGCAGTATATCCGTGATCATCTGGACGGGCAGGGACTCGTGGCTTTTGTGGCGGACGGCTCGGTGCTGCCGCGCGAATCCGGGGTGTCCGGGCGTCCGATGAAACAGGCGGTGAAGTTTGCATCCCCCGAATCGCTCCGGGTCTCGTTTGCGCTGCCGCATCACGGCACGATCACGGGCATGGGGATCCGAAAGGGGATCACGCTGATCGTGGGCGGCGGTTATCACGGGAAGTCGACGCTGCTGAAGGCCCTTGAGCTTGGCGTGTACAGTCATATCTCGGGGGACGGCAGGGAATATGTGATCACGGACGAAAGCGCGGTGTAAATCCGCGCGGAGGACGGCAGGAGCATCAAAAATGTGGATATATCGATGTTTATCAGCAACCTGCCGAACAAAAAGGACACAAAGCGTTTCTGCACGGATGACGCGAGCGGAAGCACCTCTCAGGCGGCAAATGTAGTCGAGGCGATGGAGGCGGGGACACGCACCTTCCTGATCGACGAGGACACCAGCGCGACGAACTTTATGATCCGCGACGAGCTGATGCAGCGCGTGGTCAATCGGGAGGACGAGCCGATCACGCCGTTTATCGACCGGATCGTGGAGCTCAGTAAGGAATACGGCATCTCGACGATCCTCGTGGCGGGCAGCTCGGGTTCTTATTTTCACAAGGCGGACTGTATCGTCCAGATGAATCAGTATGTGCCGGTGGAGATCACCGCATTTGCGAAACAGGAAGCGGCGCAGTTTCCGATGCCGGCCGTAAAGCCGCCGAAGCAGAATACGCCTTCCTTTGACCGCCGGATCCGGCCGGACCGCGCATTCCGGGAGGATGCCCGCATGAAGCTGAAAACCATGGGGCGGGACGGGATTTCCATCAATCATGACACGATCGACGTGCGCTATGTGGAGCAGCTGGTGGACGCGGAGCAGCTCTCGGCGCTTGCCTACCTTTTAAAATATGCGGAATGCCATCTGTTTGACGGGAAACGTACGCTGCGGGAGTGCGTGGAGCAGCTCACAGAGCTTCTGGAGACAAAAGGGCCTGCCGCAGTCTGCGAGAGCAGCTATCTGCCGTGCGGACTGGCGATGCCGCGCCCGCAGGAAATCTTTGCCTGCATCAACCGCTACCGGAGGATTTCGCTGTGAGAGGTACGTTTCTGTCAGGGGCGCATCCCTTTGGCCGGTATGACGGGACGCCGCCCCTGCGGAACACAGAGGACGGAAAGAGGGAGCGGTGATGGGCGATACATGCAAAGCAAAAACAAAACGGCATCTGTGCGCCGCGCTGCTGGCACATGTGGACGCCGGGAAGACGACTCTCTCGGAGGCGCTGCTCTATGAGAGCGGAATGATCCGCAGCGCGGGCCGGGTGGACAACGGCAATGCGTTTCTGGATCATTTCGGGCTCGAGCGCGCCAGGGGAATCACGATTTTTTCCAAACAGGCGGTTCTCACCCTGCCGGAGAGCACGGTGACGCTTCTCGACACGCCGGGGCACGTGGATTTTTCCGCGGAGATGGAGCGCACCCTGCAGGTGCTCGACTATGCGGTGCTTTTAATCAGCGGTGCGGACGGTGTGCAGGGGCATACCCGGACGCTTTGGAAGCTTTTGGAGCGCTACGGGATCCCGGTGTTTTTCTTTTTTAACAAGATGGATCAGCCGGGGGCGGACCGGGAGGCGCTGTTATCGGAGATAAGGAGCGAATTCGGCGACGGATGTCTTGATTTTACCGATGCGGATTCGAAGGAATGGTACGAAAACGCGGCGCTCTGCGGGGAGGATCTTCTCGAGGAATATCTGCGGGAGGGGACGATTTCACGGGAGTCGCTGACGAAAGCCGTCGCGGAGCGCAGGATGTTTCCCTGCTATTTCGGATCGGCGCTTAAGATGCGGGGCGTGCGCGAATTCCTGGACGGTTTTGTAACGTATACGGCGCCGCGCACATACCAGAAGGCGTTCGGGGCAAAGGTGTTTAAAGTAGGGAGAGACGCCAGGGGCGTGCGGCTGACCTATCTGAAGGTGACCGGAGGAAGCCTGCGGGTGAGACAGCCGATTCGGGGAATCTGTCATTCGGGAACAGAGGAGACGGGGGAGACATGGGAGGAGAAGGTCAGTCAGATCCGCATCTATTCCGGGGAACACTACGAGACGGCGGAGGAGGCGCCCGCCGGCTGTGTGTGTGCCGTGACCGGGCTGACGCGGACTTATCCGGGGGAAGGACTCGGCGCGGAGCCCGCTTCGGAGCAGCCGCTTCTCGCCCCGGTGCTGACCTGCCGCCTGATTCTGCCGGAGACGGTGGATCCCGCCGCTTTTCTGCCCAAGCTGCGCCAGCTCGAGGAGGAGGAGCCGCAGCTGCATCTCGTCTGGGATGAGGCCGCACAGGAAATTTCCGTCTGGCTGATGGGTCAGGTACAGACGGAGATTTTAAAAAGCATGATTTTGGAACGTTACGGTGTGGAGGCGGAATTCGGGGAAGGAAAGATTGTTTACAGGGAAACCATTCGGAATACGGTGGAGGGAGTCGGGCACTTTGAGCCGCTGCGCCATTACGCGGAGGTGCATCTGCTGCTGGAGCCGGGAGAGCCGGGCAGCGGGCTTACCGTTGCGTCGGACTGCAGCGAGGATGTGTTAGACCGGAACTGGCAGCGGCTGGTGCTCACGCATCTGGAGGAGAAAGAGCACGCGGGCGTGCTTGTGGGAGCGGCGGTGACGGATATAAAAATCACGCTGCTCTCCGGGCGCGCGCACATCAAACACACGGAGGGCGGGGATTTCCGGCAGGCGACATACCGCGCCGTGCGCCAGGGGCTCATGCGCGCGGAATCGGTGCTCTTAGAGCCGTATTATGATTTTGTGCTTGAGATTCCCGAACAGGCGACGGGGCGTGCGATGACGGACATCGAGCGCATGCACGGAACCATTTTGTACGAGGATGAAAAGAACGCGGCTGATCCCGCCGCGCCGGGGGGAGGCATGCGCCGTCTGACCGGGATCGCGCCGGCGGCAAAGATGCAGAATTATCAGACCGCGGTTGCCGCTTACACAAAGGGGGAAGGTCATCTGTTTACCTCGCTGCGCGGGTATCTGCCCTGTCACAACAGCGAGGAGGTCATCGCGCAGAGCGGCTATGAGCCGGAGCATGACACCGCAAATCCGTCCTCGTCCGTTTTCTGCGCACACGGCGCAGGGTTTGTGGTGCCGTGGGATCTGGTGCCGGAATATATGCATCTTCCGGCGTGGAACGGACCGAAAACGCAGACGGAGCAGGAAGCGTGGACGCCAGAGCGCGTGCTCCCGCCGGAGCGGCGCAGCGGGAGCGGGGAAGAAATCTGGATCGGGACGGAAGAGGTTGACAGAATTATAGAACAGACGTATCATGCAAATAAGCGCGGCGCGTCCTCCTCAAAACGCGGCTACCGCCTGTCGGGCAGATCGCACAAAAACGGCAGGGCACAGGAGGGGGCGGGGACGCCGCAGAACATAAAAGCATCTTTTTCCGTGACGAGAAACTATGCCGGGACAGGGGAAAAGGAAGCATCCGCCAAAACGGAGGGATCAGGCGCCAGAGCAGTGCGCGGGAGGGAGTATCTTCTCGTGGACGGATACAATATAATCTTTGCCTGGGAGGAGCTGCGTGAGCTTGCCGATAAAAGCGTGGACGGCGCGCGGGGAAAGCTTCTTGACATTCTCTGCAACTACCAGGGGATCCGCGGATGCGAGCTGATCGTCGTGTTTGATGCGTACCGGGTGGCGGGGCATCAGACCGAATGCTTCGATTATCACAATATTCACGTGGTCTACACGAAGGAGGCGGAGACGGCGGATCAGTATATCGAGCGTTTTGCCCACGAAAACGGGAGACGCTGCCGGGTGACGGTGGCGACTTCAGACGGTCTTGAGCAGATCATTATCCGCGGCGCAGGGTGTATCCTCATGTCCGCGCGGGAACTGAAGCAGGAGGTGGAGGAAAAAAGCCGCGGCCTGCTTGAGGAGTATCGGGAGCGCGGACAGGGCGGAAAGCGTTACCTGCTCGACGGCATGCCGGAGGATGTGAGAGAGGCGTTAGAGGAGAAAAAGGAGTGAAACGGGCATGAACAGAGACGAAGAGCTGAAAATGACACATTCTGGAATTCTTACCAAAAAGGGAAAGCGTCAGGTCTGCGTCCGCTTTGAGCGCGGCAGCGATATGGCGGAGGCGGATCTGCCGGCGTGTAAGGTGACGAAGAGTCAGGGCTTTACGGCGGAGGAGATCGCGGGACTCGAGGAATATCTCGCGGCGCAGAACGACATCATATTTGAGAAGGCGAAGGCGATCAGCAGCATCAGACACTGGCTGTAGTGCGTTTCACGAAAAAACCGCGCCGGCCGGCGCGGTTTGCGGGAAGACATATGCAGGGATACGGTCAGTTTCCCTCATAGCGGATGACGGAGGCCACATCGTAGCCTGCGAGCCGCTCCCTGCCCTTCAGTCCTGCGAGCTCCATGAGGAAGATGATTTTCACCACCTCGCCGCCGAGCGATTCCACCATCTTAATCGTGGCCTCAACCGTGCCGCCGGTGGCGATCAGATCGTCGACGATCACAACCTTCTGACCCGGCTGAATGGAATCTTTGTGCATCTCGATCGTGGCGCTGCCGTACTCGAGGTCGTAGGTCTGCGAGATCACCTCACGCGGGAGCTTGCCGGCTTTCCGCACCGGGATAAACGCCTTGTGCAGGCTGTAGGCGATCGGAACGCCGAAGATAAATCCCCTCGACTCCGTGCCTGCGATCACGTCGAAGGAGATATCTTTGAGCAGATCGCGCATGGAATCGATCGCGAGCGAAAGCCCGTCGGGATCCTGCAGGACGCTTGTGATATCGCGGAAAATGATGCCGGGTTCCGGGAAATCCGGAATACTTCTGACGTAGTCTTCTACTTTCTTCATGTGACGGTTCCTCCATTATTATTCTGTCTTGTAAAAACGGCTGTGCAGATTACCTCTGATCAGTATAGCACCGAAGCCCGCGGATTGCAACTGTCGGGCCGATTTCCCGTCTTTCTGCCGGAATTTCCGGCGTTTCTTTTTTGAAAAATGTGAAAATTCTGATGGACACTGCCGCAGTTTAAGTATAGAATAGGTACTGTATTTGTTTTTACATACACAAAGCATAGGAGGTATGAAAATGTTAGAAAACATGTTCAGGCTGAAGGAGAACAAAACCGATGTGAAGACAGAGATCATGGCCGGTATCACCACGTTCATGACAATGGCTTACATCCTGGCAGTGAATCCTTCCATTCTTTCCGCAGCAGGGATGGATGCAAATGCGGTACTGATCGCGACGGCGCTCGCTGCGTTTATCGGAACCGCGTTCATGGCGCTGTTTGCCAATTATCCGTTCGTGCTGGCTCCCGGTATGGGACTGAACGCATATTTTGCGTACACGGTGGTCGGAAACAGGGGATATTCCTGGCAGATTGCCCTGATGGCAGTGTTTATCGAGGGTATTATCTTTATCGTTCTCTCGCTGACGAATGTGCGTGAGGCGATTTTCAATGCGATCCCGCTGGCCTTAAAATCGGCGGTGAGTGTCGGTATCGGTCTGTTTATCGCGTTCATCGGTCTGCAGAATGCCAAAATTATCGTCAACAGCGATTCAACGCTGCTGACCTATCAGACGTTTAAGGGAGAGACCTTCCATTCGGTGGGAATCGGTGCGATCCTTGCGCTGATCGGTGTGCTGGTGATCGCGATTCTTCTTGTAAAGAAAGTGAAAGGGGCAATCCTTTACGGCATCTTAATCACCTGGGTGCTTGGAATTCTCTGTGAGTTTGCGGGGATTTATGTGCCGAATCCGGATGCCGGTATGTATTCCGTGATCCCGGCGGCGATCGTGAGCTTTGACTTTTCCGCATTCAGCCAGACATTCGGCCAGGTATTTAAGGCGGATTTCGGCACTGTAAAGGTTCTTGATTTTATTGTCGTCATGTTTGCGTTCCTGTTTGTCGATCTGTTTGATACGTTAGGAACCCTGATCGGTGTGGCGCAGAAGGCGGACATGCTCGATAAGGACGGCAGACTGCCGCGCATCCGCGGCGCGCTGCTCGCCGACGCCGTTGCGACCAGCGTGGGCGCCGTATTCGGAACCTCGACGACAACGACATATGTAGAGAGCGCTTCCGGCGTGACGGAGGGCGGACGCACCGGTCTGACTGCGATCACCACCGGCCTGCTGTTTTTACTGGCGCTTATCTTTTCACCGCTGTTTCTGACGATCCCGTCGTTCGCGACCGCTCCGGCGTTAATTATCGTCGGATTTTACATGATGGGCGCGGTGGTAAAGATTGATTTCAACGATATGGCGGATGCGATTCCTGCGTTTTTATGCATCATCGCGATGCCGCTCGCATACAGCATCTCGGAAGGGATCGCCATCGGCGTGATCTCCTGGACGCTGTTAAATCTGATCACAGGAAAGGCAAAAGAGAAGAAGATCAGCGTGCTGATGTATATTCTTACCGTATTGTTTATCTTAAAGTATATTTTCCTGTAAAGGAAGCACCGGCCCGGCGCGGGCGGGAGCAGGGAAAGACCGGGTCTGAAGGTTTCGGATCCGGTCTTTTTTTTGCGGTCAGGATTTCAGATGCCGTCGGAATGTCCGGCGCGGGCCGAATGTCTGCAAACTTTTCATTGAATCGGTTTAAAAATCTTTCGTCCGGCGCACACTAAAACGGATCATGTAAATACAGACGGCGGAGGATGACGATGAAGAAAATACGTGAACTGTACGAAGAGGTGTGGGACCGGGAGGCGGCGAAGGGACGGGATATCCGGAAGCTTCAGGAGAACGAACAGCTGGACTGTCTGCTGCACCCGGACACAAGAGGAGAACGCAGGGGACCGGTGAATACCTGCATGGAAGGCGCGTCGGTGACGGGCGCGGATACCGCTGCGGTCCTTTCTGTGCTTGCGGAACAGAACAGGAAGGTATATGCACTGATTGCGCCCGCATTTATGGGCCAGTTCGGGGCGGATATCAGTCCCGGACGCGTCCGCGCCGCATTCAAGGCAGTGGGGTTCTGGGGCATGGTGGAGGTGGCGGTATTTGCCGACATTCTGACCTTAAAGGAGGCGCTCGAATTTGACCGGCATGTGGTAAAACAGACCGATTTTCAGCTGACGAGCTGCTGCTGCCCGGTCTGGATCTCCATGATCCGGGACATCTACGGGGATATGGTGCCCCATGTGCCGGGAGCGGTTTCTCCGATGATTGCGGCGGGACGAGCGGTGAAAAAGCTGTATCCGGGGGCGGTGACCGTATTTATCGGCCCGTGTCTCGCGAAAAAGAAGGAGGCAAAGGAGCCGGATATCGCGGATGCGGTGGATTATGTGCTGACATTTCAGGAGATGAAGGAGATCTTTGAGGTGACGGGGACATCGCTGTGGGAGTTTGAGGAGGACGAGAGGGAGCATTCCTCGACACTCGGAAGGATTTATGCGCGGACCGGGGGCGTCAGCGAGGCGGTGAGACGGACCGTGGAGCAGCTGCACCCGGGAAGGGAGATCATGGTGCGTCCCATGCAGGCGGACGGTGTGGCGGCGTGTAAAAAAATGATCGCACAGATTGCGGGCGGCGAGGTCACGGCAAATTTTTATGAGGGAATGGCGTGCGCCGGGGGATGTGTCGGCGGGCCGAAGGCGCTGATTGACGCAGACGCCGGCAGAGAGAATGTGAACCGCTACGGGAGTGAGGCGCCCTATCAGACGCCGCTGGAAAATCCGTATGTGCTAAAGCTGATCGAAAAGCTGGGGTTTGACACGGTGGAGGATTTTCTGACACAAAGCGATCTGCTGACCAGAGATTTTTCGGGAGCGTCCGATCAGACGTGAGGAATCACAGGAAGGAACCGGTCACATGTTTACAGGGGAGCGAAATTCTGCTATAGTAGTTTTGAGATGCAGCGGCCGGCGGTGAACGAAACGAAGGATTAAAAGATGCCGGATCCGAGAGAAAGAAGGAGACCACAGATGATTCCACAGGAATTCCTCGTCAGAATGGAAGCGATGCTGAAAGAAGAATATCCGGCCTTTCTGGCGCAGTATGAGAGGGAGCGAGCCCGGGCGCTGCGTGTGAACACGTTGAAAACAGATCCGAAGCGTTTCGCGGATACCGCTTTGTTCGCGCTGCGCCCGGTGCCGTGGGCGGCCGCGGGATATTATTATGACGGCGGGGATCTGCCGGGGCAGCATCCGTACCACGAGGCGGGGGTGTACTATATCCAGGAGCCGAGCGCGATGGCGCCGGCGGAATATCTGATGCAGGAACCGTCAGGGCAGGAACTGTCAGGGTCTCTGACGCAGGAACCGTCAGGGCAGGAGCCGTCAGAGTCTCTGATGCAGGAGCCGGCGGAGGGAACGCCGCGGGCGGCGGATGCGGAGCGCATTCTTGATCTGTGCGCCGCGCCCGGGGGAAAGAGCACGCAGATCGCCGCGGCAATGAAAGGCCGCGGGATTCTGGTCTGCAATGAGATTCATCCGGCGCGGGCAAAGATTCTCTCGGAAAATACAGAGCGGATGGGAATCCGAAACGCGGTCGTGACGAATGAGACGCCGAAACGGCTTGCGGAGCATTTCGGCGCGTATTTTACCCGGATTCTTGTGGATGCGCCCTGTTCGGGGGAGGGAATGTTCCGGAAAAACGAAACGGCCTGTGAGGAGTGGAGCGCCGGGCATGTCGCGATGTGCGCCGCGCGGCAGGATGAGATCTTAGATGAGGCCGCCGTCATGTTAAAGCCGGGCGGACGGCTCGTCTATTCGACCTGCACCTTTGCGCCGGAGGAGAACGAAGGCAGTGTCCGGCGGTTTCTTCTGCGCCATCCTGATTTTTTTGTCGAACCGGCAGCGAGACGGGAAGGAATGGCAGAGGGCGTGCCGGCGTGGGGCGGTGAGGGAGAGCAGGGAGCGGAGCTTGCAAAGACGATCCGTCTCTGGCCGCACCGTCTGAACGGAGAGGGGCATTACCTGGCCGTGCTGCGGAAAAAAGGAGTGATCTCTGACGGGGCGGGAAGGGACGCGCGCTGCGGCAGACAGCCCGGGATGAGCCGGAAGGAGGCAGAGCGGCCCGGCGGGGCATTAGACGCGTACCGGGCGTTTTCCGAGGCGGATCTGACCGGCGTCTGCGCCGTAAGGACCGTGCTGCCGGAGCGCTGTCTGCTGTTTGGCGGGCAGTTTTATCTGATGCCGGAAGGGATGCCGCGGATCGCGGGGTTAAAAGTGCTGCGGCCCGGATTTCACCTGGGCACGGTAAAAAAGAACCGGTTTGAGCCGTCGCATGCCCTTGCGCTTGCATTAAATCCAAAGGAGGCGCGCAGTGTGGCGGATCTGTCGCCGGATGACAAAAGGGTCCGGGCCTATCTTGCAGGGGAAACATTTCCATGGGACGGGCCGAAGGGATGGACGCTTGTTGCGGTGGACGGATACAGTCTGGGCTGGGGAAAAGTTTCCGGGGGTATTTTAAAAAATCATTACCCCAAAGGACTGCGAATATTTCTATAAAGACGCAAAATGTGTGTCGAATGATGTTGAAGAAAAGCGACAGAGCGCGGGGAAATGAAAAAGTACGCAATTTTTTCCGACAAAATGGGGAAGTATGGGTTATAATGTCGGTTAGAATCAGATGGGGTAGACCGTTCGCAGCTTAGAGGGAAGGATGAGTGGGATGCTGGAAAAATTAGTCATGCTTGTAGTGGATGATATGGAAGTGAACCGTAGAGCATTGCGGTCAATTTTTGAGAAGGAATACGAGGTACTCGAGGCGGCAGACGGCGGTGAGGCACTCGGAATCCTCGAAAAGAGGCAGGTAGACGTCGTGATTCTTGATATTGTGATGCCAGGACTCGACGGAGTGGGACTGCTGGGACGGATGCGTGCGGATCATGCGCTGCGCGACATTCCGGTACTCGTCAAAACGGCGGTAGATGAAACGATGGAGGCAATGATGCTCGAGCGCGGGGCGGATGATTTTATTCTTTCGCCGTGCGAACCGATGGTTGTGAAATACCGGGTCAGAAATCTTGTACAGAGATATCTCTATCGGAAAGCTGTTCACAGACAGGAGTTTCTGGAGGATCAGAGAAAAAGACAGGCACAGGAGGCATATGTGAGACAGCTTTCGGAAGAAATCAAAAAAGAGGGGCAGGCGCTGCTCGACTGCTGCGGGGAGACAGAAGCAGACGGCCAGAATATCATCCGCACACGGATTGCGCGGATTTTAGTACTTGCGGATCGGATCGGTGAATCGGCGGCGCCACATGGGGGAATGAATCCGCTGCCGGTAACGACAGCACGTGGGAACAGTCACGGGGAAAAACGGACGCTGGACTGTTTACGGGTATTTTTGTTAGACGATAACGAACTGACGAGAAGTTATCATCTGTCGATGCTTGCGCGTCTCGGCGTACAGTGTGACTGTGCGGCAAACGGGACGGATGCGCTGCATGAGCTGAGGCGGGCATATCTGACAACGGACAGCTACGATGTCTGTTTTATCAACTGGAATATGCCGGATGTGACCGGCATTGTGCGGGAAATCCGCAGCGCGTCTTTCGGCAGTGCGTTGTTTGTAGTCGGAACAACCGGGGCGCGGGAGAGCGAGGAGGCGGAGATGATCTCCTCGGGTGTGGATTATATTCTTGAGAAACCGGTCTATCAGGCGGCGCTCTACCGGTTTCTGACTGATATCTGCGGGGGGATTCTGCAGAAGAAAAGGAGTGCGGACGCATAAGAAGAGGCGGATCTGCCGCCGCGGACAGTCATGAAAGGTCCGCGGCGGCATTTTTTTTGTTTTTCTGAAACTTTTTTTATGCGTCCGGTGTCTAATCATCAGAACAGAACAAAGGAGGTGCGAAATCAGATGTTTTTCCCGGGAAAAGAGACAAAGGAGCAGTGCGTCACGCAGATTCTTCTTGACAATTATAACCGATACTACCGTCTGGCATACAGCTATGTTCACAATGATGCGGATGCGGGAGATATCGTTCAGAACGGCGCTTACAAGGCGATCAGAAACAGCGGTTCTCTGAAAAAAGAGGAATACGCGTCGACCTGGCTGTACCGGATCATGTTAAATGAGATCTTCCGGTTTTTGAGGGAGAGACCCACGATTCCACTTGAGGAGACAGAAGAGAAAGGGCAGGAGGATCACTATGAAAATATTGATTTAAAGCGCGCGCTCGACGCGATGCCGCAGGCGGACCGGACGGTGATCGTGCTGAAATATTTTGAGGAGCTGACGCTCGCGCAGATTGCGGAGGTGACGGACGAAAATATCAATACCGTCAAAAGCCGCCTTTACCGCGGGTTAAAGAAGCTGAAACTGGAGCTGTCGGATAAGTGGCAGTGGGAGTGAGGAGAAACCAAAGCGGCCGGATGAGAGGCAGCGGGAGTGAGGAGAAACCAAAGCGGCCGGATGAGAGGCAGCGGGAGTGAGGAGAAACCAAAGCGGCCGGACGAGAGGCAGCGGGAATGAGGAGAAAATGCCGGCAGCCGGATGACTGACGGCTGCAGAAGGGAAGGTGCGGAATGGAAGGCAGGAGAGAAGATTACGAGAAGCTCGAAGAGCTGAAAAAGCAGTATGAGATGCATGAGATGACGGAAGATCAGAAGGAAGCATTGAGGAGGACCATGATGGAAGCAAAAAGAGACAACAGACAGAAGAGAAGAAGGGTGCAGAGAAGCGCGATGACGGCAGTGGCCGCGGCAGTGGCGCTGTTTATCCTGCTGCCGAATATGTCGCAGGAGATCGCGTATGCGATGAGCAATCTCCCTCTGGTGGGAGGGATTGTAAAAGTCGTGACGTTCCGTGATTATCAGTATGAGACCGACCGGCACAATGCAGATATTACGGTGCCGGAGCTGACCGTATCTATGGCGGATACTGAGAAGGGTGCACAGGATGCCGCCGGACCAGAGACGGATACACAGATGCCGGAGACTGCTGGTCAGGAGCAGGCGCTGCAGAAAACCACGGACGAGATCAACGAGGAGATCCGGCAGATCACGGATGAGATCATCGCGGAATTTGAAGCCGCGGCAGCCGACGAGGAAGGGTATCAGAACGTTATAGTCAAAAGTGAGATCCTGGCCACGAGCGATCAGTATTTTACGTTGAAGCTGATCTGCTACCAGGGTGCCGGAAGCGGTGCGGAATGGGACTACTTCTATACGATTGACTTAAATACCGGGGAGCGTCTGGCACTTGCCGATCTGTTTACGGAGGGATCTGACTACATTGATCGGATCAGTCAGAGCATCAAAGAACAGATGAAGGCCCGGATGGAGGCGGACGAATCGCAGTATTACTGGCTGGATCAGGAAGATGTGCCGGATTGGAATTTCCGGCAGATCACGGACGAGACATCGTTTTATCTGAATCAGGACGGGAATGTCGTCATCTGCTTTAACGAGGGAGATGTCGCGCCGATGTATATGGGCTGTGTGGAATTTGAGATACCGGCTCAGACGCTGGCGGAGATCCGCAGATAGCGGATTTACGGGAGATACCGGAAGAGACGGACGGGAAGCTGTCAGGGGCGCAAAGGGCCGGTGAGAGACGGGCAGAGAGTGCCGGACGGCTTCCCTCTCTGTATAAGGGAAAGCCGACACCGGTGATCTGCGGAAACACCGCCCCGGGAGTTACTTCCGGGGCGGTATGTGCGGATGGCTGCCATTTTATCAGCTGACATCAACGCCGGCTTTTTTTAAAAATCCGCAGATGTCCTTTAATGCGGCGGACTTAGCCTTGTGCGTTTCGACATAATAGTTACCGGTCTTTAACGGATTGAAAAACGGCGTGCCGGAAATATGCCGGTTTTTCGTGTGAATCAGATAACGCTTCTGACCGGTGGCATAGGGGACGAGATGGTCAAAAGAAATATTGTTTGCGGACAGATATTCAAAAATCAGTCGGTAGAATTCCTTTACCGTATCCCCATGAATCCGCTGGCCGTTTATGGTGACAGTCAGATCTGCAGCAGATCTGTGTTCCTGTACGGCGGGCGTATCATTCAGGCTGTCCGGGTCGGATTTCATTATCAATAATTCCTGAATTTTTTTGTTAAAGAATCCCATCTGCCGGTTCTCATCCATAAACCAGCGTTCATCCATGTGCCGTTCCAAATCCAGACTTTTCGAGAGAATTCTGTTGTCTGCGGCTGTCTTTTCAATGCGAAGCTCTGCGGCAGCAATATCATATTCAGAAAAAACAATTCCGGCGATGATATAGAGAGAATGATATTTTGTCTCCATGACAGAACAGCTGCTTTGGGCAAGCTTTTGGATTGCAGTATTGATTGCATCCAGGATGATCCTGTTTAAGTCGTGTACAAAGCGGTTGATCTGATCCTGCTGCCCCGTGCGTTGAAAGATCAGATCAATGGCTTTTACGATCTGATTGGACGCCCCGCATAAGAGTGTGGACCAGATCTCGAATCCCACGCTGCCGTTGTCATAATATTTTAACATCCCGTCTCCGACGGAGCGGGGAGCAATCTTTTTAAACGCGGCAAAACGAAACAGTGTCCCGCATTCTTCTTTACAGCAGATCAGATGGTTCAGGCCGACAATGTTTTTGAAAATATCAAATGTGCCGCGTTCTTTTACAGCCCGGATATCATAATCATCTTGAATTAATACAAGTTCCCGGTTAAACGCATCAAAGGTTTCCGGCAGTTTGGTTTCATCCAGAAAATAATCATTCCATACGGATTGGAGAATTTCATACTGGGAGAGTGCAACACTCCCGGTATTGATATTTTTAAAAAGATCCGGCAGATCATTTTTATCTCCCTTGTAGATGATCAGTGCGATATCGTCATGTGCGATCTCGATCGCGCCTTTTAAGAGCTCGAGCAGCTCCTCCACCAGCGCAAGATCGGAAAAAGGAGAGGGCTTTTTCTGATGCTCCGAATTCAGTACGCGGTAGAGCATACTGATTTTTTCATATTCGTAGAGCTGTTTTAAGCTTCCATACCACTGCTGAATCTGTTTTTTTAACTGAGAGGACTGATCCGCAAGTCCTTTTTCATTTAAAAAGACAGTTATATCCGCTTCTATTTTTGTGTAAAACTCCGAAAATGGAATCACGCTATACGGACAGGAGAGATACTGGCTTAATGTGTTGATTCGCTGCAGTCCGTCAATGATATAATATGCATTATCATCCTGATATAAGGTGATGGCGCCGATCGGAAAGCCTCGGAATAAGGACTCCAGAAGCTGTTCTTTTTTCCCTTTTTTCCAAACAAAATTCCGCTGAAAATCAGGGATTTTCAATTTGTATAGGGTAAGCAGTTTTTTGATGGTAGTCTGATCCAAGATGAATTCCTTACCTTCCCTGTTGTCCATAACGCTCTCTGCACCTCCTATAGTATGTAAAAACCGATAAAAATATAATATTCTGACTGGACAAATCCTGTTTTTCCAAAAAGGATGAGAAGCTGTCGCTTTCCAGCAGGTTTTTAAAAAACTCCCTGCGCTCACATTCAAGGTCTTTCCGGTCCAGCCGATACAGGCGGATCATATAGTCTGCTTTTTGCCGTTCTTCCGACGTAAGGCTGCTGTCCGGGTGAATCGTACCGTCGGGAAGAAAGGAAAAGTAGCGTTCGAGATCAGGGATGCTGGTTGGATCCAGGTACTGATTCCGGGCGCAGGGAGTCGTGCTGCGTTCGGTATTGCAGGTGTGGCATGCACACAGCAGATTCTTCCACTGGAATATTTTCTGCGGATGATCGTGCTTGGTTTCGATGTGTTCCACTGTCATGGCTTTGTCAAAATCTCCGATCATTCTGGTACAAAAGGAATTGTAAACACAGAGATTGCGGTATCTGGTCAGCAGAAGAGGAGAGTGGGTGGTCATGATAAAATGACAGTTTGGAAATGTTTCGGTCAGACTTTTGATGAGTCTCGCCTGGACATTTACATGCAGAAACATTTCCAGCTCATCGATCAGGACACAGATCTCTTTTTCCGAGATGAGTGTGTCAAACTGCTGCGGAGTCATGACGGAAAGATCCGTATCCCATGTCATTGCCCAAAGAATACAGGAAAACAGGTTGATGATATTTTCAATACCATCGCTGTGCCGGACTGAGAGATCTGTGACAGATTTTTCAAAAATGGTCTGAAGAATCCGGACAGTCAGATGACGCGCATTTTGGTCTGCCTGCAGATAATCCCGTATGCGTTTTAAATGCAGACCGAAATCATCCAGTGCATCCTCCTGGTAATACACAAACTCTTCGATATCACGAGGTCGAAAATCGTCTGTCTGGGTTTTACTGACAATCAGACGATTGGTCGGAATATATACGGAAAGGACAAAGTCTCTTCCCAAAATAAAATCTTCCGTTACTCTCTGACACAGCACCTGACTGATTGTTTTTAAAATAGTTGTCTTTCCGTGGTTGTTGTAACCGTAAATGATGGAAACTCTTTTGTCTGTGCAAAAGGTCTGTTCTTTTACAATTCCGGCTGCCGGAATCTGTATCGTCATATAGGAATCCTTTCTTAAGTTCCGAGTATATTATAATCGGGCGATTGTCGCCGGTCAATGAAAATGATTGTACAGGGATGGGGATTTCAGTGTGATAAAACAGAATATGTATAAAATTCAGAATGAGAGGCTGCTGCAAAATCGGTATTTCCACAATATATGGTTGTGATAACACGGATATCCATACCAGGATGCCAGGGTCAAAAGGTCATGTGTTTCATGCCTGCGTGAAAAAGCATGACTTTGTGATCCGCCAAGCATGAGAAAGCAGATATTTTCCACAGGAAAATGAGCGGATTTCTCATGTTTTTCGGATTTCGGGAGTGTGAAACACGCAGAAATCCAAAGGCATCATGGGGTCAGATGCTTTTGACCCCAACATCATACCATATATATTGTGTGTATATCATTTTGCAGCAGCCCCATAAAGTTTTTCAGAATCCTGACGCTTATTTTGCCAGCATCATCATAATCTGATTGCTTCTCTCCACGAACTTCGCCATCGCGTCCACGGACAGCGGCTGGTTCGAGAGCATGGCGAGATCGTAAAGCTGTTCGCAGAACATCGGAACATTCTCGGAATCTCTGTTCTCAAAGATATACTTCACGAGATCATTGTTCGCATTTAAGGTGAGCGTCTGATCTGCCGCGAACATGTTCGGATCCATGCCGCCCATACCGCCCATCGCGTACATCTTCATCATATCCTGCATACGCCGTCCCTCCTCGGAGAGTGTGATGACGGATGCGATGTTCTCGTTTTTGAGCTTCTCGACCTTTACGGTCAGCTTCTCGTTGTTTAACGTCTTCTTGAAGAGCTCGGTCAGCGCGTCGGTCTCTTCTTTTAAATCTTCGGCGTCGGTCTCGTCCTTTAAGGACTCCGTCAGATCCGCGTCGATGCGCATGAATTTGTAATTCTCATTCCGCTGCTCTAACTGGGTGATGAAGGAGGTATCAATGTTGTGGTCTAAGATGACCGCATCCATCTTCTGCTCCTTAAAGAGGTTGATGTACTGTCCCTGCTGTACGCGGTCCGTGACATAGTAGATCACCTTGCGCTGATCCTTTTCCTCCTCTTCGTCTGTCTCCACCGGGTTGCCGTCCGCATCGACGACATCTGTCTTTTCGGCGCTGCCGTCCGCGTCGGAGTCGTCTGCCTCTTTGGCCGTCGAAGCAGCTGCATCGCTGTCATCCGCAGCCTCTTTTTCCTCTTCCTTCACCAGAAGCTCCGGAAGCGTCAGATAGTTGTCGTCTAAGTTCTTAAACAGGATATAGTCGTTGATCTTGTCGCAGAACTTTGTATCCTTTAAGCAGCCGAACTTGATGAACGGGCTGATATCGTCCCAGTATTTCTCATAATTTTCTTTGTCGGTCTTGCACATGCCGATCAGCTTGTCCGCGACCTTTTTGGTGATGTACTCGGAGATCTTTTTTACAAAACCGTCGTTCTGCAGCGCGGAACGCGACACGTTAAGCGGCAGATCCGGGCAGTCGATCACTCCTTTTAAGAGCATCAGAAACTCCGGGATGACTTCTTTGATATTGTCGGCGATAAACACCTGGTTGTTGTAGAGCTTGATCGTCCCCTCGATGGAATCGTACTCGGTGTTGATCTTCGGAAAATACAGGATTCCCTTTAAGTTGAACGGGTAGTCCATATTTAAGTGGATCCAGAACAGCGGCTCCCTGTAATCTAAAAATACCTTGCGGTAAAACGCCTTGTAGTCCTCGTCGGTGCAGTCGTTCGGGTTCTTAAGCCACAGCGGGTTTGTGTCATTGAGCGGAACCGGACGCTTTACGATCTTTAACTTTTCTTTTGCCGGGGAAATCTCCACGATCTCTTTTTCGCCGTTTTCGTTTTCCTTCTCTTCGGTCTTCGCCTCCTCGTGGATCTCCTCTACCACCGTGTCGGTGTCAAGCTTATCCGCAGCGTCGATCGTCTCGTACTGTGTCTCGGCGTTTGCCTTTGACAAAAAGATCGGGGTCGGCATAAACGAGCAGTACTTCTCGATGACCTCGCGTGCGCGGTACTCGTTTGCGAACTCTAAGCAGTCCTCGTTTAAATAAAGCGTAATCGTCGTACCGACAGTATCCTTCGTGCCGTCCGTCAGCTCATAGTCGGTGCCGCCGTCGCAGGTCCAGTGTACCGGCGTCGCGCCCTCCTGATAGGACAGGGTGTCGATCGATACCTCGTCCGCCACCATGAACGCGGAGTAAAAGCCGAGTCCGAAATGGCCGATGATCTGGTCGTCCGTGGATTTGTCCTTGTACTTCTGGATAAAATCGGTCGCGCCGGAAAACGCGATCTGGCAGATGTATTCCTCCACCTCGTCCGCCGTCATACCAAGGCCGTTGTCGATAAAGGTTAAGGTTTTCTCCTCGGGGTTAACGATGACCTGGATCTGCGCCTTAAAATCAGCGGGCAGCGTATATTCGCCCATCATGTCGAGTTTCTTTAACTTCGTGATCGCGTCACAGCCGTTGCTGATCAGCTCACGGTAAAAAATGTCGTGGTCGGAATACAGCCACTTTTTGATAATCGGAAACAGATTCTCACTGTCAATTGAGAGACTTCCATGCTTGTTTGCCATAAGAAACACTCCTTCACTGAAAAATGGTTTTACTACAACTAAATAAGATATTAGTACCTCGTCTGTAAAAAGTCAATAGGAAATCAGCACTCTTTTTGAATGAGTGCTAACAAAAAACGCGGGAATGCCGGAAATACAGCATTTCCGGCATTTATTAAATGTTTATAAAGTCTTTTTTTCTGTCGGATGCAGGGGAAAAAGGCAGAGGAGAATTCCGATCAGGATCAGCAGCGTGCCGGGAAAAAACAGCTTCGGCAGAGTTTCTTTCAGAAAAATCACACCGAGCAGCGCGGAGGTCAGCGGCTGCAGCGGATAAAAGGCGGAGCAGGTGCCGGCGGGCAGTACGGCAAGACTTTTGTTCCAGAGGACGTAGGCGATTCCCGTGCTGCAGATTCCCATGTATAAGATGCCGGCAATTACAGGCGGAGTGAGAGCAATGTCCGTGCTGCCGCCGGAAAACACCCATTCCGCAGCGGCAAGGATCAGGCTGCAGACGGCCGCCAGCCCGAGGGCATTTTTTGTGACAATCAGCGGATCGCACACAGCCAGTCCTTTTCGGAGAAGGACAGAGACAAAGGACCAGCCGAGTACGGATGCCGCGGAGCAGAGCACGCCGGCGGGGTGGAAGCTTCCGGAGGTACCGATAATCATACAGGCGCCGCAGACCGCGAGAAGTATGCCGGCTGCCTTTGTTTTTGTCAGCGGTTCGCTGAGGAGAAAAGCGGCCATCAGTGTGATGGTCACCGGATTTAAGGCATTGATCAGTGAGGCGGTGGTCGGGCCGGCGTACGCGGTGCCGATCAGCTGCAGCCCGACAAAGACGGTATAGCCCGGGATCCCCAGAAGAAGGGAATATCTGTGCGTCAGGCGGCGGATGTCAGCCTCGGAAACTGCGGAACCGGCAGAACCGGAGCCGGTTCTGGGTCTGAGTACCGAAATCAGCAGCAGGAAGAGATATGCCGTCAGAAAACGGCAGAAGGCGAGGAGGAAAAGCGGAAGATGCAGCAGCATCTGTCGGCTGACCACATAGAGACTCCCCCAGAGCAGAAAAGTCAGAATCAGAGTTTTGTACGCGCGTTGTTTCATTTGATGCTCCATGATCAGATCTCCTTTTTTATCCTGCGGTGTCATACCGCATTGTTTTTTCGCGGATGAATGCCGCTTCCGTTTTCGGATGCACTTATTATAGGATGGGGATTTTTGCAAATCAATCAGGCGCCACCGGAAAATTCATAGACAAAGTTGATGGATGTGACTATAATAAAAGAAAGAGCAGCCGGGAGGAAAGGATGAATCTGAAATATCTGGAATATTTTCAAACACTGGCGGAGTACGAGCATTATGGCCGTGCCGCGGAGGAACTCACGGTCGCACAGTCAAGCTTAAGCCATGGGATCGACTGCCTGGAGAAGGAGCTGGGGGTATACCTGTTTGAAAAACAGGGAAGAAACGTCGCACTGACCCGTCAGGGAAGACTGTATCTTTCCTATGTGCAGGGGGCGCTTGGTCTGCTTGCGGACGGCAGACGGCAGCTGATGCGCTGCGCGTCCGGCAAGATCAGCATCGGATTTGTCTCGTCGGTGCGCTCGTATCTGCTCGGACAGATGCAGCGTTTTGTCGCGGAATTTCCGCAATACGGCTGTATGTTTGAGCTGTACGAGGGGGTCACGGATCCGCTGACAGGAGATCTGAGAGGGGAGCGGATCGACCTTCTGCTGGCGTCCGAACCGGGAGACGGACAGGGACTCACAAGCACACGGCTGCTGCGTCAGAAGCTTGTGGTCATCCAGCCCGCATCCAGGCTGTATTTTACAAAGGAGCGGATCACGGTAAAAGAGCTGGCAGAAATTCCGCTGATCCTCCATACACCGGGTTCCGGGATGCGGCGGGTGACGGACGGGCTGTTTGAGGCGAATGCGTGCAGACCCGTGATTGTGGGGGAGGCATCAGAGGACAGTGTGATCCTTCCGATGACGGCCATGGGGATCGGGGCGGCGATCGTGACGGAGTCGGATTATCTGGATCGGGCGGATATTGCGACGGCGGAGCTTTCTGATACGGAAAACTACCGGTATGTGTATATGATTTTGAAAAAAGGAAGATATCTCCCGCAGCCGGTTTTGGATTTTATCGAACAGGGACTTCTGACGGCGGAGGCTTATTTGGAAAAAGACGGAGATAAGGAACAGGGGCATCGGAGGATAACGGAATGATTTTACTGCGTGCAAATGACGAATTAAGAGAGACGTTTGAGCGGATGATCGGGGCGATGAAAGCGCCGGTCGAGTGGAACGGGATTTTTGCGGTGATTGACAATTATATTATCCTGCAGGGGGAAGTGCGCTCCCTGTTTTTTCATTTTGACACGAGAAAAACAACGACAAACATCATTGATATTCCCGTCGCGGAGGAACAGACGGTGCAGATCGGGGATAATGTGTGTCTTCAGAATGTGATCAATATGGTCCTGTATGTGTTTGGAAAGTGGGGCGCGATCGAGGGGATAAAGGTCAATAAGGACATTGCGGAGCTGAACCGGCTGTTTACCGGTATCCTGCGGGAGCTGTCGATCGAGCCGGATTACACCTGGGAGCATTTCAGGTTTTATCAGGGAGGGATCGGCATCACGTACGAGGATGTGGTCGGCCGGGCGCTGATCCGGGAGCAGGAACGTATGGATGCGGAGGATGAGAAGTCTTCCGGCGGTCTGTGGCGGCGGATGATCTGGAAGCGGAGACGGATGAAGATCCGGAGAGCTGAATTGTCCGGGGGGCAGGACGGCGGCATGTCCAGGCTCGGACACAATTTTTATGCGACGGGGAATCTGTGTCCGGTGTGCGAAAACCGCCTGCACATGGCGGTCTACCCTGAGGGAAAGGAGGTGCAGATTGAGACGGATGAGGGCGGCGTACTGCTCGCGCGTGCCTGTACCTGTCAGAACTGTCAGAGCTTTTACACGCCGGTTCCGGGGAGGCTGATCGGAGAGGGGGAAGTGTATCTGCTGGAGTTTGCGGACGACCGGACGGCGTATGAAGATTACCTCGGGCTCCTGGGACGAAACGGGGAAAAAACTTCAAACTATAATTATAATGAATATGCGGATCCGAAAAAAAGGGCACAGCAGCAGCGGGAGCGGGAGCTTGAATCCCTTGAGGAGTCCGCCCAGGCGCTGAACGAGCTGCCGGAGGAGGAGCTCGAAAAGATCGTGGCGCGTATGGAGGAGGGCTTTTACCCGGAAGAAAGTGTGGCGCGGTACGGAGAGCGGATCAGGGAACGGTTGGGACAAAACCGTACGGGCGGGAGCAAACGTGCGGAAACCGGGTCGGGAGAAGCGGCAGGGCAGGAAGGGCCCGCCTGGGCGGAGCAGCCGGGAGGGACTGTCAGGAATGCCGAAGGAGAGCAGCCGGAAAGGCCCGCCTGGGCGGAAACCGGGGCGGGAAAAACGGCATTATCTTCCGGCAGCCGGGAGAGCGGCGGAGCGCCGTCTGCCGGGAGGAGTGAAACGATCCGGGGAGCCGGCAGCCGGGAGGACGTGACAGCGGCCCGGCGCCATGAAACGTCTCCAAAACGGGAATCGTCCGAACGGCAGGGAAACGGCGGAGCGTCCGGGAAACCGGGAAACGGCAGTCTGGAGAGCAGCGGATCTGCAAAGAGACGAGGGGACAGAATGCCGGGAACCGCCGAGGACAATGCCGGCCGGCCGGCGTCTGCGGGGGCAGAGGAAGAACCGGCCGGTTCCACGGACAGAGGAAACGGCGAAACGCCGGAACAGGAGCATACCAGGAAAAAATATGAGGCGCGGATGCAGATGCTCGACCGTTATTCCGACCGGCAGCTGCGCGAATTAAAACATCAGCTTGATCAGGAGAAGCAGCTGATACCGGCGCAGCGGGATGCTTTTTTGTCCAAAGTAAAACAGCGTCTGTCCGCAGGACTGATTGCGGGACTCACGAAAAAAGCGGACGCCTGCGCGGACAAAACCTATGCGGTAATAAAGCGCGTCTATGACGAGATCGAGGCGGCTGACCTTATGCCAGAGCAGAAAGCGCCGCTGCGCGAGCGGCTTACGTCGATGATGCAGCGGCAGGCGGCGCGTGAGGTGGAGCAGCTGGTGCGCACGATGCCGGCCGGCCTGGACCGTGCCCGCTATCAGACATATCTGGGGCGCATCCGTTCGTATGAGGGTGTGGATCTCACGCCGTATGAGGAGCGTCTGAATAAAAGCAGAGAGGCGGCGGAACGCCAGGAGATCGCGAACCTGGTAAAGCGGGCGCGCAAAATCAGCAGGGAAGATCTGACCGGTCTGATAGAAAAGCTGGAGAACGGGGATTTTCTGCCGGAGCTGTACGCGCCCTATGTGGAAAAAACAAAGGAAAAAATAAAAGAGCTTGATATGGAGCGGATCGCGGAATTCTGCCCGAATCCGATGCAGATGACATTCGAGGAGGGGATGGAGGCATATGAGAAGATCTCACAGGGGGATTTCCTGCCGGAATTAAAAAAAGACACGCTGCGGTCGCTGACAAAGCGCCTTCAGAAGGTAAAAACCGACGAGTGCGAACTGCTGGTGCAGAAGCTTTCTGCGGAACTCGCCGAAGCGGGGATCGGGGAAAATGCGAGACATCATTTTTATCCGGCGAGAAAAGTGATGTTAAAACAGGCTGCAGAGCAGGAGACCGGGATTTTTGACTATGCGATGGCCTGCTACGCGGCGGACCGCGGACTGTTTGAATACCCGATTCTGCTGGTCGATACGGCCCGGGGACAGAGCGGAAAGGAGGGCATGATCTTAACGCCCGATCATCTGTTTTACAGTACGATGCTGAACGCATACGGGATACCGGTCACCTCGATTGCGGGGATACGGGCGTCCACCGGCCTTTTAAACAGGGGGGTGACCGTAGTGGAAAAAAACGGGACGAAGACAAAGATTCCGTACGCGGTGGATACAAAGGAGCTCACAGCCTACGCGAATGTGCTGGATGAATTTGTGCGTTATCTGCAGGAAAAGCCGGATTCCAGAAAGCTGACATACCTGGCGAAGGAGCACCATGATACGATCTGCTGTTTCCGCTGCGGCTTTGAATATCAGGGCGGCAGCATCTGCCCGAAATGCGGATATCAGAATAACGGCTGACAGGCATCCGGACATAGGTGGAACGCATGGGACAAAAGTCCTGTCACATATATATAATGCAAAGAGATCTGTTTGGATGGAGCTATGAAAAATCGTTGTAAAAAAGGTCTGATCCTCGCATTTGTTTTTTCACTGATGTTTTTATCCGGCTGGGAGATCGCGAAGGTGAAGACGGAGCGGACCATCGGAGCTATGGCGGTGTCAGGACAGTCGGAGAACTGGGGACTCGGCTTTGGCGCGGAAGGAACGCAGCCGACGGGCAATGCATCGGCGAAGGAGCTGAAACAGTACAATGCTTACTATGTCGGCAGCCCGGAAAAAAAGGTGATCTATCTGACCTTTGACTGCGGGTATGAAAACGGCAATACGGAGCCGATTCTCGACGCGCTGAAAAAGCACAATGCGCCGGCTACCTTTTTCGTTGTCGGTCATTTCCTGGAGAGCGCGCCAGAGATTGTACAGCGGATGGTAAAGGACGGGCACGCGGTCGGCAATCATACCTATCACCACCCGGATATGTCCTCGATTGCAGATATCGGTTCGTTTCGGAAAGAAATGGAGGATGTGGAACAGCTGTTCTATGAAACGACGGGCAGCGAACTGGCAAAATATTACCGTCCGCCCCAGGGAAAATACAGCAGGGAAAACTTATCCATGGCGAAAGAACTGGGATACTCCACCTTTTTCTGGAGCCTTGCCTATGTGGACTGGAACGTGGACGATCAGCCGACCAGAGAAGAGGCGTTTGAAAAACTGACCGGGCGGATCCATCCGGGCGCAATCGTGCTTCTGCACAGCACGTCAGAGACGAACGGCGAGATTTTAGATGAGCTTCTGACAAAATGGGAGGAGATGGGGTATGAATTCCGGCCGCTCTCCGATCTGACCGGCGCGTCGTGACGGATACCGCCGGATCAGCCGGGGACTGCCTGAAATGAAACGTCACTCAGACGCCGGCCCTGCCGGTCTGCGTCCGGGTGACGTGACGGACCGATTACATGGAAATGACCTATTCTGCGGCGTCAGGCGCATCCTGCCGGTACAGAATCAGTGCGATGAACTCAAGCGGCACATCACCGGTATTTTTCAGCGCGTGTCCCTCGCCTGCGCCGGTGAAGGTGACATCCCCGGCGGAAACCGGCACGGCGGTGCCGTTGTCATTGAATTCTCCGCTGCCGCTGTAAATATAATAGGTCTCGGATTCATTCGTGTGGACATGATAGCCGATCGCACAGCCGGGAGCAAGCGTGCTGTGCGCAAACACACGGCCTCTGTCATACATTTCTTCTGGCCCGTTTAACAGATGACGTACCGTGATGTCACCGGTTCCGTTAAACGGTGCCGGTTTGTGCTCCACCTGTTTCTGATTCGCTTTTCGTACCATAAAGATTCCTCCGTATTCTGTATTTTTCTGATACCTATGTTAAAATGTCAGACAGATTTTGTCAAGGATTTTTTTGCAATCGATACCAGAAAAGAGGCCGGTCAAACGACAAACCGGGTTGACAAGCCGGGGAAAACAGGGAATAATTGGAGGTAAGGGGGACGACACATGACAATATATGACATTGCGAAAGAGGCCGGCGTTTCGGCCAGTACGGTATCCAGAGTAGTAAACGGCAAGCCCGGGGTACATCCCTTAACGAAAGAAAAAATAGTCGGGCTTTTGGAAAAATATAACTATTCTCCAGACGAGACAGCCAGGGGACTGATCAAGCAGAAGAACCGTCTGATCGGCATTCTGGTGGCGGATATCAGAAACGTTCATTACACGGACGGCGCATACACGGTAGAAAAAGAATTTGCCAAACTAGGCTACTGCTGTATTATTTTTAACACAGGCTCTGAATCGGAGGAGAAGACAGAGTATATACAGATCTTAAGCCAGCGCAGGGTGGAAGGGGTCGTGATGATCGGCTCCACCTTTCAGACAAAAGAGGTGGAGGAGGCGATCAGACGGTTTATGCCGAAGATCCCTGTGATCATGGTGAACGGATATTTAGAGATGCCGAATGTCCGCGGCGTGCTGGCCGACGAGCGCTCCGGGGTGTCGGCGCTGGTAAAGCTTCTGGTGGAAAAAGGACACCGGCGCCTCGCGTTTGTGAATAACTGCTATACGCCGAGCAACCGCCTTAAGATCCAGGGATTTGAGGAGGAACTGGCGCGTCAGGGGATTGAGGGACCGGCGCTGATCTACGACGCAGAGACAACGATTGAGAGCGCATATGATGTGACAAGGCGGCTGATGCAGGAGCATCCGCAGACCGACGGCATTATTTACAGCGTGGACCTTCTGGCCTCCGGCGGGGGGAGAGCGCTGCTTGACATGAACTGTTCCGTGCCGGATCAGGTGGCCTATACCGGAATCGACAATTCGATCTACGCGGAATTCAGCACGCCGAAGATCACGTCGCTGGACAATAAACTGCCGGAGCTGAGTCTGATGGCATCGCGTTTCCTTGTGGATCTTTTAGAGGGGCGGAATGTGACGGAGAAAATGATGGTGTTCTCGTCGGTTGTAGAGCGGGAGACGACCTAGTACAACGGAAAATAAGTTTCTGATACATTGACGCAGAATGATTGTTTCATATGCAGGGCGGAGGAATGAGGCGAAGCGGTGGCTGCGTTGACTGACGACAACGCCGCAGATGAAACATCAGGCAGGTCAGGGAGTTCGTTATTTATTATTCGTTGTACCAAAGGAGAAATGCCAGAAGGAAATATGCCAGAAAGCATATTGCAGATCAGATCTGCATATGCTATAATGCCTGCAGGCAAAGTATATGAGTAATCTATAAAATCAAAGAACGAATCCCCCAACCGTGCGGCTGCACAGTCGGGGGATTCGTTCTTTGATTTTAGGATGATTTTACGAAAAAGATCAGTTGCTTTTTTCTATAAACAAATGAAAAATCGATGAATCATATCTTGTTTTCAGTCAAAAAGTCGTTGGGAAAAGAGAAAAAATCGCAGAGACTTCAAAAAAATTACAAAAAAAGACCTGCTGAAAGAATAATAACTGAACAAAATTTATAAAACTGCTTGACAAGAGAAGACTTTTAATGTTACTGTGTTATTGCAATCGATCGCAAAAATGCAATCGATATCAAAACATAAGGGACAATAGATGGGACATTGCGGTGTTCCATCGCGGGGGTTGTGTCTGCGCGCTGCTTGCCACAAACCTGTTATGTGCAAAAGCGGCGCAGGAATGGCGGATAGAATGAGAATTGCGATACTCGGTGCCGGAGCGATGGGATCGCTGTTTGGCGGTTATCTGTCCCGGCACAACGATGTCTGGCTGGTGGAGACGGATCAGAAGAAGGTGGACAAAATAAATCTGGATGGCATCAGGATCCGGGAGGAGTGGGGAGACGAGACATTTCATCCCAAAGCGGTTTGTGATGCGGGAGAAATCGGTCAGATGGATCTGGTGATAAGGACGTTCCCGCACTGGTGAAGAAGATAGGTCGGACTACCTACATTGTGAGGGTTCATTTCAGCAAGACCAGCAAGGAAACCATGAGCGACAAAATCAAGCGTATGCTGAAAAATGAGATACAGCAGATGTAAAAACGATAATAGAAACAGGCCGGGAATCAGAAATGCGCTGGCTCCCGGCTTGTAAAATCAGGAGGTTTATGGTAGTATGGAGATACGAAAACAGAAGGGAAAGCAGGTGGGAAGATTGACAGTGACGGAACAGCAATATCAGGAAGATTTACAGCGTTTAAGAGGTTTACGACCAATCGATGATGATTTCATGCGTTGTCTTTTTAAAGACAATATTCCACTGGCTGAATTTGTGTTGCGCATTATCACAGATAAACCGGATTTAATTATTACTGATTGTGAAACACAGAAGGATATGAAGAGATTGGCTGGAGCACGTTCTATCTGTTTGGACGCATATGGAACAGATTCAGTTGGAAAAAAATATGATCTGGAAGTCCAAAGGCAGGACAAGGGAGCAGACCCACACAGAGCAAGGTATCATTCAAGTGTAATGGATATAGAGAATCTCCATTCCGGTCAGGAATTTAAAGAATTGCCGGACACATATACAATTTTTATCATTGAAAAAGATTTTTATGGTCAGGGTGAAGCTATTTACCCGATTGAGAGAATAAACCTTGCAACGGGTAAATCTTTTGAAGATGGGGAGCATATCCTTTATGTGAATGGCGAATATCGTGGAGAAGATCGGAAGAGCACACGTCTGAACTCCAGTCACCCAGTATCATCTC
>CAJUNX010000045.1 GCA_910587865.1 uncultured Roseburia sp. | reverse complement strand
GGCGACAGCTTGTTTACTATATCACCTTTGGAAATGTTTGTCAACAACTTTTTTTATTTTTTTGTGATTGCTTTCTGCATGGATCAGACACACTCTCTGTGCTTCCTGCGTTGCGCAATCAGCTTGATTATATTATCACCTATATTTTTGAATGTCAACTGTTTTTTTAACATTTTTTCCACATTTTTTCTCATAAAACAGATATAGTGGTTGTCCGTAAAAGACACCACTATATCTATTATCACAGATATCTCATTAACAGAAAAAGAATCGGGTTATTGTCATACAGGAATGCAAGAAGTCTGCTCTCCCGGATCAGAGCCCCTGCCGTCTGTCCGACACTTCCCGCGCCGCAGACCGCAATCACGGCAAATGCGACCCAGACCATCAGAAGCCCGTACACACCGCCGGCAAACAGTCCGAGAAACCGGTTGATTCCTTTTAACACCGGTATGCGTGATACGATTCCAAGCAGATGTGATATGATACTGATCATCAGCCATGCGATCACCAGCGCAGCAAGAAAAGCAATTCCCTGCGTCACAAACACCGCGATTTCCCTCGCAAGCTGTGTATAAATGCCGCTTTCCTCCATAAACTGATCCGCAGTCCGGGTCACCCGTTCAACGATATCCTCCATCACGTTATCCGGCATCTGAATCCCAAGGTCCTGCAGCTTCTGTTCCTGGCTGTCCGCCTGCTCCCCGGCGCGCTCCTCTGCCGTCTGATGAATCACTTCCTCACAGTGCGCCGCAACCTGCTCATAAATCGAGGTGTGTTCAAAAATGTAACGGCTGATATACGGTGTCGCCCAGGACACAATCATAAACATCAGGATCCATGACACCAGCGAATAGGCCAGTCTTAAAAATCCTCTCCGGTATCCCATGCATATACAGCCGGCAAACACCAGCAAAACAACAATCAGCACCCAGTTCATCTCTCTCTCCTTATCTCAATCGTACTTTTTCTGTCGCATCCTGCAATACAAACGTGTAGTTTAACCCCGATCCGCCGGGAATGATCTGATACAGCTCCCGGTCAAATTCGTAACAGAACTTCCGTATGCCGCGCATCGTATAAATTTCGCAGGCGGTTTCACTCTGAACCAGAATCTCATTATTAGAGAGGAAACCGATCCGGCTGTATTCCAGCCCCAGATCTTTTTCCATCCGAAGCTCTCCTTCTATATTATAGATCAGAAGGTGATGCGTCACTTCGTCACTGTCGTTATTTATTACGACTCCGATATATCTGTCGTTGTAAAAGATACTTTTCGCCTGTTTTTCCAGCGGAATTTCCACCGCAATCTGCGGTTTCTGCGTTCCTTCAAAGATGATCAGTCCGGAATCCCCGATCGCAAGCATCCGTTCGCTCGAGACAAACCGCAGCTCCGGAATCACCATATTCTCAAACGAATTCACCCCGACGATATTGTCAATCTCGTTTTGTCCGACAGATCCGTAGTTATAGAAAGTAATCGTGCTTTTTACGCTTCCCTGATTGATATCGAGCATAGAAACCGCGAGCTTGAGCGCATCGTCGGAAAGTGCAATTGCAATCGGATACCCGCCTTTTTCCCCGTGAATTTCCCCGCTCGCCAAAAAACCGCCTTCCCTGTCATAGAGAGAAACATTTGCCGTTGAATTCTGTTTCATAAGCACCGCGACCGTACCCTGCGCCGCCACACAGACCTGATCGATCGGCATCGTCATTTCCAGGCTCCCCTGCAGACCCGTTCGGTCGAGGATAAACACCTTCGTTCCGCCTTTGTCGTAAATAACAACATATTCTTCACAGATATCGATCTGCGGATCCGTCATCTCGTAGGTCTGATTCCAAATCAGTTCGTTTGACGTGTCCGTGTAAAACGCTCCGTCATTGCTGTACTTTAAAATATTTCCGCCAAATTCCGCAAACTTTGTTCCCTGGGTGTCCGAACGCTCCGCAGAGGAGCGGATGTCAAACGCCTCGTACTGGCGAAATTCCAGGTACAACCCGATTCCGGCCAGCACCAGCAGGAGTACCGCCGCAATCAGTGCGGCTGCTCTTACGATCTTCAGGCGGTGCTCCCTGATTTTCTTTTTGTACTCTTCCATGTCAGCAGCTTCGACGGTGCGGAAGCCTTTTTTCTTGTCTCCTGCCATATGTCCTCTCTTTTTGTATGTTCACGGGCAAAGTTCCCCTGGTCGTCAGTTCGGCAGAATCAGCTTTTGTCCCGCATAGATCGTATTTTCATCCTCGATCCCGTTGACCTCGCACAGCTTGTCCTTCATCGCCGATGTCTGATAAATTCTGCGGCAGATTCCCACCAGGCTGTCCCCCTTTTGTACCACATAATATCCCTGACTCAGATAAGTCTGAGCTTCCGCCATCGCAGCCGCAGCATCCGGCTGGGCGGACGCAGCGTCCTCCGCCGGGGCGGAAGCATTTGCACCGGACGGATCCGCAGGCTGATCCGGCGTTTCCGACGACTGACCGGACGCATCCGACGGCTGCTGTTCCTGCGCTGTCTGCTGTCCCGGTGTACCCTGCGCTGTCTGCTGATCCGGCTCTCCCTGCACCGGCTGCCCTTCGCCTGCGGTTTCTGTGGTCCCGGGAGGAGTCGTCACTGTCTGACCGCCGGCCGGCGTATTCTGTGAATCCGTCGTCTCGCTGCCCGTTCCCTGCGAAGGTTCCTGCGCTCCGTGATCCGGCGTGTCAGCTGTCCCTGCCGGATCCGCTGCCGTGCCCTGATCCTCCTGTTTTTTCACGGTTCCGCTCACATTTTCGATGAGCACTTCCGGCGCTTCGGTATCCCCGGCATCTTCCTGTTCATCCGAACCGCCGCCCTGCATCTGACTCATCCGGGCCAGTGTTTCTTCCATCGCCGCCATTTTTTCATTGTTCAGATAAGCGGTAATCCCAAGCAGACAGACCACCATCAGCAGAAAAAAGGTTGACGCATACGATGAAACCGGCTGGCGTTCCTCCTGTTCCGACGAACGGCTGCGGTAACCGCTCCGGTGTGCCGCCGCTCTCCCCGCAGCATATTTTCCGAAGAGATCCGTATTTGCAAACCAGCCCTCCTTCCCTTCCGCCGCGTTTTTTTTGCCTTCCATTCGCTGCGGCCGCCGCTTCACGCTCTCTGTGCGCCCGGCCGTTTTTGCCCTGTCTTCTCTGTCGAAACTGTTTTGCTCCGGTTCCTCCTCCTTGGAATCCTCATCCGATACTTCTGTCCCGGTTCCCGTATCATGCGTCCATATAATGTCTTTTTCCTGATATTCGTCTATATTTTCAGTCTCTTTTTTGTTTTTCGACACAGTTTCCTTTTGGGTATCCACATCTCTCCCAAAAAATTCATCCTCCCAGATACCGGTTTCCGCCGCCGGCTCTGTTTCTTCCGGCCTGTCTTCTTTTCGGGAATACGCAGCTTCTAACTCAAAAGAACCCCCGGGCGCACCTTTTTTGTAATAAATGTAAAATCCTTCCCGCCGGTAGAGATGACCGCTGCGCGTTCCGTAAAATGTTTCCTCCCGCTCCAGGCTGTCAATCCTGAACAGTATCTGATGGACACCTCCGAAATGGCTCTGATGAAGCTTCTCCAGTCGGGCCGTCATATTCGGCAGCTGGCCTTTGATATCCAGCGCCCATCCCACGATCACCATACTGTCGTATTCGTGTTTTAACTGCTTATATATGTACGCCCAGGTCTGATCGTTCCACAACGGGAGTTCTCCCTCAAACTCTATCTCGCGAAGCCAGATGGCCGCTTCCACAAAAACGCAGTCCCGCCCGCCGTAATTCTCAAATCTTCCAAGCAGCACATACGCTTTCTTTTCTTCGGGACTTTCATGGGGATGCAAAAACTGATACACCTGATTTTCCACATAAATCCGATCCCCGATATCCGGTTTTCCGATCTGCTTGATATCCTTTGGCAGCCCCTGCTTTTCCGCCTTTCCACTTTCCTCCCGTATGATTTCTATCATGCTCCTACATTCCCCTTTCCGACAGCACCCGCAGTCCGTTGCCTCTCTGGCTCTGACAGGTCTGTTTTTTCAAAAGAAATCGTAGCACAGCATGTCCAAATATTTTGGTGGATTGTGTTCTGTTTTTTAAAAACATTTCGACAGATGCCGCAAAAAATGCCGCTTTCTGGCATCGCGCTTACAGCTCCGTCCGTCCCTCCAGTGCCCGAAGCAGCGTCACCTCGTCGATGTATTCCAGGTCGCCGCCCACCGGCACGCCGCTGGCAATCCGCGTCACCTTAATCCCGGTCGGCTTGATCAGCTTGCTGATGTACATCGCGGTCGTCTCCCCTTCCAGGCTGGAGTTTGTGGCAATGATCACTTCTTTTATTTCCTGCTGCAGACGCTGCATCAGCTCCTTTAAGCGAATGTCGTTCGGCCCGATTCCAAGCATCGGCGAGATCGCCCCGTGCAGCACATGATAAACGCCCTCGTACTTCTGGGTCTTTTCGTAGGCAGCCAGATCCCTGGTGTTTTCTACAACCATAATCACGCCGTGGTCTCTCGCCGCATCCTTACAGATCGGGCAGAGTTCCTCGTCGGTCAGGGTAAAGCACTCTTTGCAGTAGCGGACATTTCGCTTTGCATTTACAATCGCTGCCGAGAGCGATTCCACCTGTTCAACCGGCATGTTCAGGATATGAAATGCCAGTCGCTGCGCGGACTTCGACCCGATTCCGGGCAGTGACGAGAGTTCCTGTATTAATTTGCTTATCTGCCTGCTGTAGTAGTCCATATGCCCTCCGTGCCGGCTGCTGTCCTGCTTCTGCCGGCCAATCTCTATATTACTTGATTGTCCTTCGTTTTACAAGGCTGTTTTTCTCTGCTTGTCTGTCAAAAACAGGCGTGGTATACTTATGTGAGAGTTTAAGAAGAATCCGAATCTATCATCAGAAAGGATAATCGCTTATGAAAGAAAATATCGCCACCATCCCGCTGATGGACGCTCTGCATGCAGAGGACGAATGCCCCTTCTGTTTTCTGGAGCGCAAAGCGGAGCAGCACGCCATCTCTTTTATTCTCGGATCCGCCTATATGGAAGACGACGTCCGTGAAAAAACGGACGCAACCGGTTTCTGCCGTGAGCATTTCAAAAAAATGTACGATTACGGCAACCGTCTCGGAAATGCACTGATTCTGAGCACACATCTGAAAAAGCTGAATCAGGAGCTCTCTGAGGTCATCAAAGATTTCACCCCCGGAAAGTCCAGTCTCCTAAAGCGCATGAAGCGAACCAGTGCAGGTCTCGGCGAGGACGCAAAGACATCTATTGGTGTCTGGATTCAGCAAAAAGACCATTCCTGCTATGTCTGCGACCACTTCCGACAAATTTATAACCGCTATCTCGATACGTTTTTTGACCTGTATCTGAAGAATGATGAGTTTCGTGATCTGTTTTCCAAAAGCAAGGGGTTCTGTCTGCCACATTTCGGCGATCTGATCGAGGCTGCCGAGGACAAGCTGACCGATGCGCAGAAAAATGACTTCTATCCTCTGGTGTTTTCCATGATGCAGAACAATCTCGACCGTCTTCAGAAAGAAGTCTCCTGGTTTGTGGAAAAGAACGACTACCGCAACAAAGATAAAGACTGGGGCACCTCCGCCGACAGCATTCAGCGGGCTATGCAGAAATGCGCCAGTGGTTATCCGGCGGATCCGGTCTTTCATGCAAAGCTGTAGGATTGATCCTGCGGATCTGAAAAATCACAGTTTAAAGGGCCGCCCCTGCTTTTCGCAGAGTCGGCCCTTTCTTTAAAAATGACATCCATCACCTGTCTAAAACGGCAGCCCTCCCAGGCCACCGCCCATCCCTCCGGTAATCTTTGACATGGAATTTGCGGAAAATTCGTCGAGCTGCCGGAACGCCTCGTTCGCGGCCGCCATGATCAGATCCTCGAGCATCTCGATATCATCCGGATCCACGACTTCCTGGGAAAGCTTCACCTTCGTGATCTCATGCTTCCCGGATACCGTGATCTCCACAGCTCCGCCGCCGGCAGCTGCCGTCACTTCCTTCTCCTCAAGCTCTTTTTGCGCCTCTTCCATCTGGCGCTGCATTCTCTGCGCCTGTTTCATCAGATTGTTCATATTTCCGGGCATGCCTCCCGGGAAACCGCCTCGTTTTGCCATCGTCTGCTCCCTCCATATCCTATCGATTGTAAAGAATGATCCCTGTTTCGTCAAGGCCCATCCGGTTCCTTTTCATGTGTCCTCATCCGGTTCCCCGACATGTTTCCGATCAGAAATCTTCATCCTCAATCTCAAACTGTATCAGTTCCCCCAGGTCCGGATAGATCTCTTCACCGGGCTGCCCGCTCTCATTGAGCCGGATCTCCAGACCGACTGTCTTCCCGGTCTGCTCCTCCATCGCCGCCACAAGGGCATCCCTGCAGCCGGAACGATTTTCCTCAACATACGCGTACGCATTCGGATCGTCAAAGACTAACAGCAGTGCGCCGTCCGATCCGAGAGACTTCACCGCTTTTTTCAGATATGTCCGTGTGACGCCTGTAAGCCGGGATAAGATACTGCCCCAGCCCGCGATCACCTTCTGAATATCTTCCGGCACCGCTTTTTCCATCACCGGCTTTTTTGCGGCAGCCACGTCCCGGGGCGCGGCGGACATACTCCCGTCTGCATCCGTCCGGCCGCTTTGGGCAGCCGATCCGGCGGCAAATGCCCCCTCCGCCAGCTTTCTCTCCAGTCCGTCAATCCGGTCGATCAGTGATTCATAATCCTGTTCCATCTGCGGCCTGCACAGCTTCACGAGCGCGATCTCGATCAGAATCCGCTTCTGCACGGCATACTTTAACTGGCTTCCCAGCTCCGAAAAAATACGGATATAGCGCATCAGAACCATGCCGTCCACCATCTGCGCCTCTTCTTTTAATAAAGCGAGATTCTCAGAGGAGATATCCAGCACATCCTCCATGTCATCCGACCCCTGCAGCAGCATAAGATTCCTCAGATACCAGGTAAAATCTGTGACAAACTGTCCCAGGTCTCTTCCCTCTGTCACCATATCGCCCAGAAGCCCGATGGTTCCTGTCACGTTTCCGTCCAGAATATGACGCAGCAGCCGGCTGAAAATCTCCGTGTCCACCGCCCCGAGTGTTTCTAACACCCGGTCATAGGTCAGTTCCTGCCCCAGGTAAAACGCAATGCACTGATCCAGCAGGCTTAAGGCATCGCGCATCGAGCCGTCCCCCGCTTTCGCGATATAGCGGAGCGCTTTTTCCTCCACCGTCACCTGCTCCTCGTCCATCAGCTCGCGCAGCCGCGACGCGATCACATCGATCGAAATCCTGCGGAAATCATACCGCTGGCAGCGTGAGAGGATCGTGATCGGAATCTTATGCGACTCGGTGGTTGCCAGGATAAAGATCACATAGGACGGCGGCTCCTCGAGCGTCTTAAGAAGCGCGTTGAATGCTCCTATCGAAAGCATATGAACCTCATCGATGATATAGACCTTATATCTCCCTTCCGTCGGGCGGTATTCCACCTCCTCGCGGATCTGCCGGATGTTATCCACTCCGTTGTTGGAAGCGGCGTCGATCTCAATCACATTCATGGAAGTCCCCGCCGCGATTGACCGGCAGGCTGCGCATTCTCCGCACGGACTGCCGTCTGCCGGATGTTCGCAGTTGACTGCCCGCGCGAAAATTTTTGCAATCGTTGTCTTGCCGGTTCCCCTTGTCCCGCAAAACAGATAGGCATGTCCGATCCGGTCCGCTTTTATCTGATTCTTCAGTGTCGTCACAATGTGATCCTGACCTCTGACATCGGTAAATTCCTGTGGACGGAATTTCCGATATAACGCCGTATATGACATGCTTTTCTCCCTTTCTCTTCCCACGGACCGCCGGTATATTCCGTATGCAGCCCGTTCCTGCTCTTATCTGCTCAGTCGCCGAAGCTGATGCCGGTCCGCTTCGCCTCTTTGATCATCTGGCTGCCCGGATCCACAATCTTGAGTTTCCCTGCCACTTCGCCAAGCGGTATGCGCTTTGTCTTATTATTGACCATGCCAATCATATAGCCGTAGTCCTCTTCCATGATCGCTTTTGCAGCCGCAGCTCCCAGTCTCGTGCAGAGCACGCGATCATACGGGCACGGGCTTCCGCCTCTCTGCGTATGTCCGGGCACGGTCACGCGCACTTCAACGCCTGTCTCTTCAAAAATCTTATCCGCGACCTCATAGGATACGGACGGATATTTGCGTTTGGCAATCTTTTCTTTATATTCTTTTTTGGAGAGCTGCGCATCCTCTTTGGAGATCGCGCCTTCCGCGACCGCCAGAATCGTAAAGCCTTTCCCCGCTTTCGTTCTCTTATTGATCGCCGCAGCTACTTTTTTAATATCATATGGAATCTCCGGAAGAAGAATGATGTCCGCACCGCCGGCGATACCGGCATACAGCGTCAGCCATCCCACCTTATGACCCATTACCTCCACAATAAAGACACGGTTGTGCGAGGCCGCCGTCGTGTGTATGCAGTCGATCGCATCGGTTGCAATATTGATCGCGCTCTGAAAGCCAAAGGTCACGTCGGTTCCGTAGATGTCATTGTCGATCGTCTTCGGGAGATGAATGATATTTAAGCCTTCCTCACGCAGCAGGTTCGCCGTCTTCTGCGTTCCGTTTCCTCCCAGGATGACCAGGCAGTCCAGATTCAGCTTATAGTAGGTCTGTTTCATCGCTTCTACCTTGTCGAGTCCGTTCTCATCGGGGACGCGCATCTGCTTAAACGGCTGTCTGGACGAACCGATAATCGTTCCGCCCTTTGTGAGAATGCCTGAAAAATCCGCGGATGTCAGAAGACGATAGTTGCCGTAAATCAGTCCCTTATAACCGTTTAAGAAACCGTACACCTCCAGATCGTCCACATTCCCGCTGAGTCCCTTTACGACTCCGCGCATCGCAGCGTTCAAAGCCTGACAATCGCCTCCGCTTGTCAGTAATCCGATTCGTTTCATCTGCATATCCTCCTCTTATTCTTTCCGGTTTGCCGGTGCGTGATGTCTTCGTGCCCCGCCGTCTGTCCGGGCATCTGACTCCACAAAAAATTTTACTCTTTTTCTGTCGTTTTTGCAACCGGTGCAGAAAATTTTACTGCATCACCCGTGCAGCAGCGCTTTCTCCCAGTCCGCCTCCTTAAAACCCGTCAGCACCGCATGCTCTGTGACGAGCACCGGCCGTTTGACGAGCATTCCGTCCGTGGCAAGCAACGCGTATGTTTCTTCCGGCGTCATGCCGGGCAGCTTATCTTTTAGCCCAAGCTCCTTATAACGCAGTCCGCTGGTATTGAAAAATCTTTTGATGTCCAGTCCGCTCTTTTTATGCCAGGCCGAAAGCTCCTCCGCCGTCGGCCGCTGATCTTTGATATGGCGGCTTTCATACGAAATTTCATGCGCATCCAGCCATTTGCGTGCCTTCTGGCAGGTGCTGCAGGCGGGATATTCTACAAACAATATCTTCATTTTTCTCCTCCATACCGGAGCACTTTTGCGAAGCCCGCGAGCCGGATATCAGATCGGGCTCTGCGGTTCCAGGTTTGTGGCTCCGGCACAAACCTGCGATCTCTTCTGATACGAATCCAGTATAATATGTTTTCGCAACGAGCACAATATATTTATAGGAGCGCGGTATCGGAGACAAAAAATTTTATTCTTTTTATCAGAAATCCTTGCAAATCAGGAAAAATGTGGTATACTAGAATCCGCAGTGTAATACTGCGCAAAACATTTTAAAATGGAGTCGTATCGAAGTGGTCATAACGGGGCGCACTCGAAATGCGTTTGCCCTCCGGGGCACGAGGGTTCGAATCCCTCCGACTCCGCTCAAAACCGGCGGTCAGAATATCTGATCGCCGGTTTTCTTTTTCTCATTATCACGTTATATGTCGCATTGCCGCAAAGCCGGGATGCAGTCGCAGCTGTGCAGGACACGGTTTTGCGGACGGCGCGGGCTGAAGGGACGCAGGAATATTTTCGGGCACAAAAAAATCGGAGTAACAGGATTTGAACCTGCGACCTCACGGCCCCCAGCCGTGCGCGCTACCAAACTACGCCATACTCCGATAAAAAAACTTTCTGTCATTAGATTATTATTTTAACATATCTTATTTCTTTTTTGAAGTCTTTTATTGACTTTTTTTCAATTTCTTTTTAAAATAGTTCTAAAAAGAACGATTTTAAGGAGGGGACCTCTATGTTACCGGGAGAATTCTGGGACGCACAGCATCTGATTCTGAATGTGTACAATAAATGCACCTCCTCCGTCTGTATCAGGTACAATCTCACACGGATGGAGCTTGACATCCTGCTGTTTCTTGCCAATAATCCTCAGTTTGATACGGCATCCGATATTATCGAGAGGCGGCTTCTGACAAAATCTCACGTCTCCACCTCCGTGAAGACACTGGCAGAGCGCGGATTTCTGACCAGATTCCACACTCCCGATAATCATAAAACGATCCATCTGTCGCTCTGCGCTGCCGCGGATCCGGTCATTTCGGACGGACGCGCTGCCCAGAATGACTTTTTCGAGATCCTTTTTTCGGATTTTTCCGCAAAAGACAGACAGATGCTGCGGGAGTATCTCTTAAAGATCGTCCGTAACGTAAAAACATCCCAGGGCTGAACGCGGTGCCTGACCGAAGCTCTTTTCCGCACAGACGCTCATGGTTTCCGCCCTGACGCCGTCCTGGCCGCAACAAGACGCAGCAGCCACTCCTCCGCTTTTGCATAGGCGGCAAAGGTTTCTTTCGCCTTTTGCACATCCCCGTATACCTTCCAGTATCCGTTGTACAGATAATGTTCGCCGTGATTCTTCACAAATCCAAGCACATCCCCCACCGGATATCCCAGCAGCAGACCGAGTTCATGCGGAAACGTCTTCCTCGTCCGCATATAATCGCCGTAGCGGGTACGCAGACGCTCCAGCACTGCTTCCATCCAGAGAACATGATATCCGAATCCGCTCATGGCCTCCGCCACTGCGGGTCTGTGCAGATATGCCGTCACCTCTTCCTCCCGGCAGAGAAATAAGACGGTCTGACGTTCGTCCGTGTAGAGCGGCTGCACTGCAATATCCGTATTCCAAAGCCGCCGTTTCACCTCCGCCAGGCAGCCGCACGCTGCCGTCAGAAGATTCGACGGCTTCATTCCGACAAGAAGCGGCGCGCACTGCAGCGCGATCCGGCCGGTCAGACCGTCGGGCCGGACACGGTTTAACTCGCATAACAGCTTCCAGGCATCCTGATTCATCGCGATCCCCTACAGCGCAATCCCGCAGCCGGCCAGCAGCTCCCGCGCCGTATCCAGGGAGTCCACGCCGTGCAGATTTTTAATCGGCGCGAACTCCCGCTCACGCTCCACCTCAAACGGCACACAGTCATCCATCATGTGCACCATATCAAGCACCAGTGTCTCGAACTTATACCCGTTGGGCGCATCCGGTTTTGCATGGCTGCCATCGGTATCCAGATACGGGATCTTTTTTTCCACCACATGTACCGGCATGCGCGCATCCGCGATCTCCTCGAGCTTTTCTTCCGAAAACAGATAATTTAAAATCACTCCGTAGCCGTAGAGCAGATCGCCGTTTTCTTTCCGTGCGGTCGCCATCTCCTCCGTCATCTCATAGTACTCCGCAATCGAGGGTCTGCCGTCCTCCGTACAGAGTACGCCGATCTTCTCGTCCGGCGCAGCCTTCTTTACCACCTTCGCACCGCTCTGACAGCCGTAGGCAATCGTCGCCCCGACAAACAGCGGATCCGCGATGCGCTGCAGGCAGTTATCCACGGCAAACACATTGATCCACTCGATCCCCTTTTCTTTCAGATCCGCAAGCAGTCCTGCTTTTACCATAGAACCAAACCATCCCCCGTTACCGTTCGGTGACATCGCCGGCTTTGTCGCGGATTCCATGTAGACCCGTCCCTCATAGTCGCAGGCCGGCTCCAGCTCCTGTGTGAAAAATTTCACATACTCCTTCGGATAACCGAAATATGCATGCTCCGCAAAAAACTCCTGCGTGTCATGATCGTTGATGTGGCTCGTCATGATATAGAGCGGTACAAATGCGCCGGCCGCGTCCGTCACCTCTTTTAAATTGCAGATCAGCTGCTCAAACAGGTATAACTCCCGGCTGATCCCGATATTTAACGTGCCCTTCGGACGGTCCAGTCCCAGGCGCGTCCCCTGGCCCCCTGCGAGCAGTACGGCTCCGACCTTCCCTGCCCGCACCGCGTCCGTGCCAAGTGCGAGAAACTCCTCCCGCCGCGACTCGATCTCCGCGCGCTCCACCGCCGACAACGGCGCAAACACGCCGCGCTCGTTGACGGTTTCCTTCCTATATATATGCTCCAGTACAGACCAGTCGACCGCATCAAGCTCCTCTTTCAGCCGTCTGTTTTCCTCTGCGGAATTGCGCTCCATCGCCGCGCGGATATAACTCTGCTTCTCCTCTTCCCAAATCTTCATCCGATGCCTCCGTCCTTCTCCTCTCATCTTCCGTTTATTTCCTCTCCAGTGAAATTCCGGTCAGAATCTCATCCTCCCCCTGTTCAAAACGAATCGTCACCTTATCCTCCACATTTAAAATCGCCGCGACGGGATAATCGCGCCCGTTAATCAGATAGTAAATCTGCTGATCATCCAGCCGGATAAAGTACCAGGTATCGCCGTCCATCACCGACGAGCGGATCTCCACCACTCTTCCGGAGATCTCGGCCTCATCCGCCGCCGGCTGTGTCTCTACCTCCGAAATCCCGTTTTTCAGCAGCTGCTGTGCGTAATTTTCCTGACACTCCTCCACCGTCATCCCGGTCGATACGATCTGATACTGACTGACATTGACCATCGCGTACATTTTTACCAGCTGGGAAGCGTCCTTTAACGCCATAAAGTAGGTCGGCTCATTGCCGATATTCAACAGGATCGGGAACGTCGCCTGATAGCTGTACTGCTGAACGGCTCCCTGTGCGGAATTCATGCCGGACCGCTCATTCGCACCCGCGCACGGGTAATACCGCGCCATTTTCGTCCGCTGGTTCACGAGGATAAATCCGAGATTACTCTCGTCTCCCCCCACTGATGTCACTCCCGTGTACACCCATACATCGTCATCCATGGCAATATAATTGTAACCGCTGGTTGATTTCGTACAGCCGCTCTGTCCGAGTACCGAGTTCCAGAAGCCTCCCTGATAGAGGCCGTAATAGTCATACTGCTCCATGATCAGGCGGGCGCTGCAGACACGGTCCACCCAGGAAGGCACATCCCCGATCGGATAGTACTGACTCTCGCCGGTCTGTGCATTTACCAGCACCGCCCCTGTGACATCCGTACCGCCGAACAGTCCGATCGTATTTGTCACTGTCGTCGCACACCAGTACGGCACACCCTCATCGTCCACTTCAAAATTTACGTCATAAAACATCTTTGTCGGATAACGGAAACGCAGATAGCGGTAAATATTCCGGTTAAACAGCTCGGACGGCGAATATTTCATCCCCTGCTCCATCCTCTGTACCGTCACCTCCTGCGTCACCATATCGATCAGAAGATACGCGGGAATCCCCTCTCCCCGGTTGTTCCACCACTTGATGATGCCGCCGTAATTCAGAAAAGTCGCCCGCACCGGACGATCCTGATAATTGATCTGTGCGGAGGAATCATCCACCTCAAACTGCGATACCAAATCCGAGAGTTCCCCCATCTTTTTATTTGCAAGCGTATTGGCGGAATCTTCATCTAACATCGGAATCTGATCCCAGCGGATCTCCTCCACCTCCGCTGCAAAGTCACCGGCCTCGATCGGAAGCAGCTTTGCGTAGGTTTTCGCCCGGAAAAACACGTTTCCGGCGATCGCGCCCACAACACCCGTCACAAGCAGCGCCGCTGCAATCACAACCGGAACCGTGCATTTTTTTATCAGATGCTTCAGATAATCTTTCACACCGGACGCCTTAAATCCGGTCACCACCAGATTACAGACACAGTACACCGCACAGGTCAGAAACACAAACGTGTAACATTCTGTCGCGTGCAGATTGATCGCCGGAAGCTTAATATAAAAATAAAGCGCTCCAAATACCAAAGTTACCAGAATACTAATCAGCATATTTTCTCTCCTTAATGAAATCCCCGGAACCCTTTTCCGATGATCTCGCTGCTGTTCGTAATCGCAATAAACGCTGTCGGCTGGTTGAGCCGGATAAAGTTACGTAATTCTACCGCCTGATTCCGTTTCATAATCGTGATTACAATCGTCTTTTTGTTATGTCCGTACGCGCCCTCCGCGGTGTAAACCGTAGCGCTCCGGTTGAGCTTCTTTGTGATAAACTCGCAGATCGGCTCCGGTTCATTGCAGATAATCGTAAAATATTTGCACAGGTTGATGCTCTCGATCACATTATCCACAACCAGCGACTTCGCCAGCAGACCTGCCATGGAAAACAGGCCCGTCGTCGTATCAAACACAAAGCACGATGCAATCACAATGCCAAGGTCCACGAGAAACAACGATACTCCGATATCCAGCTTTGAATACTTCTTCAGGATCATCGCGATGATATCGGTCCCGCCGCCTGATGCGCCGATATTAAACAGGATCGCGGAAGAAAACGCCGGCAGCACAATCGCATACATCAGCTCAAGCACCGGCTGCGATGTCAGCGGCTGCCGCATCGGAAAGAGTATCTCCGCAAGACTTAAGCCTGCCGATGTCAGAACGCTTACATACACGGTCTTCACCCCAAAGCCACGCCCCAGAAACATAAAACCCACCACAAGCAGCAGCATGTTGATGACAAAGGTGATCGTCCCCGCGGAGACCGGAATCACTGCGCTTAAAACGATCGCAAGACCCGTCACGCCGCCGAACGAAAAATTGTTGGGAAATTTAAACGCGTAAACCCCAGTCACCAGTATCAGTGTTGCCACTGTCAGCACGGCATATTCCTCGAATACCCGCATTGCTCTTCCTTTGTTTCTAAACATCTCTTTTGCGCCCCCACAAAGTTTCTTTTTCCCTCTGCCACATTCTACTCCATTTTGAAGCAAATGGAAATGACTTTATCAAAAAAAGTGCGCTCATCACGCACTTTTTTTGATTCATCAGCCGGTTCGCGAAAAAAGACGCCGTCCGTCCCGTATCATCAGCCTTCAATGGCAATATATCTCTTCTGTTCCGCCTGCGGCGCCGGCTCCTTTTTCGGAACCGTGACCGTCAGAATCCCGTCCGTAAACTTTGCCTGAATATCCTTCTCCGTCACGGCCTCGCCGACATAAAAGCTTCTGCTGTAGCTGCCGGAGTAACGCTCTTTGCGCACGTATCTGCCTTTCTCGTCCTCCTCGTCCTTTTTCTCGCTGCGGGCGGCAGTGATCGTCATGTAGCCGTCCTTTAATTCCGCTTTCACATGCTCTTTGGAAAATCCCGGGAGCTCCATATCGATCAGATAGGAATCCGGCAGTTCGCGGATATCCGTAGTCATCGCGCTGGCTGTGCGCATATGCTGCGCCGGCAGGAACATATCGCCGAAAAAGTTGTCAAATAAGCTGTCTGTAAAGTTGTCGTTGAATATACTTGGTCTTAACATAATAGATACCTTCTTTCTTATCATGTGCCGGATGCAGACTGGCTGCATCGCGGTTACTGTTAATAGTTTCTCCTCACAGGCCATTTCCTATTCGGTAATTCTGTTATACACCTTTTTGTTAGCACTGTCAAGTGGCGAGTGCTAATATTGTGTGAACTATTTATAAAATATTCATAAAATTACAATTTATGATATCCGAATACTTCACAGAATCTCTGCAAAACACCGTTCGTCCTTTTGCCCGCTTTACACATAACTTGACAGATGTAAAGCCGCAGTCTATAATGAACTCGTTATCTACTATAAATCATTGTGGGAGACAGAAATGCAGACAATAAAAAATCAGATCCGGCAATTAAAGGCAGAAAAGAATGCCGTGATTCTCGCTCATTATTACACCCCGGATGCGGTTCAGGAAATCGCCGACTATGTGGGTGATTCTTTTTATCTCGCCAAAATCGCCAGATTAAGCACCGCGGACATCATCGTCTTCTGCGGCGTGTCCTTTATGGGCGAGAGTGCGAAGATCCTCAATCCCGGCAAAAAGGTGCTGATGCCGGATTTAACCGCGGACTGCCCGATGGCGCACATGGTAAAACCGGGCCTGATTGAGGAGATGCGCCGCCGGTACGAAGACCTCGCTGTCGTCTGCTATATCAATTCGACAGCAGAGCTCAAATGCCAGAGCGATGTCTGCGTCACATCCTCAAATGCGGTAAACATCATAAAGGCGCTCCCGAATCACAATATTTTCTTTATCCCGGACCGCCACCTCGGCAGCTATGTGGCCGCACAGGTTCCCGAAAAGAATGTCATCTTAAATGACGGCTGCTGCCCGATCCACGCAAAAATCACGGCCGTACAGGTCCGCACCGAAAAAGAGAGACACCCGGATGCTCTCGTGCTCTCGCATCCCGAATGTGAGAGTGATGTTCTTGCCCTGTCCGACTACATCGGCAGCACCGCAGACATCATCCGCTATGCCGGCGCATCCGATTGCTGCGAATTTATCGTGTGCACCGAGGAGGGCGTCTTATTTGAACTGCAGTCCGGTCATCCGGGCAGGCACTTTTATTTTCCGGATCCGCATCCCTGCTGCCCGGATATGAAATTAAACACCTTAGAGCGCATATGGGACGTACTCAAAAATGAGGATCAGGTTGTTATGATCAGCGATGACGTGCGCCGGCAGGCCCTGTTTCCGCTTGAGCGCATGCTGCAGACAGCGGACAGTGTCTCACCTGCCACGCACACATCCTCCACGGAAGGCAGATTATGAAAACGGATATCTTAATCGTCGGCAGCGGCGTCGCGGGACTTTACTGTGCGCTGAATCTGCCGGCAGAAAAAAGAATTGTCATTGTGACAAAAGATACGGCGTCAAAAAGCGATTCCCAACTCGCACAGGGCGGAATCTGTGTCCTGCGCGACGAGAACGATTATGATGCTTTTTACGAGGATACGATGCGTGCCGGACATTACGAAAACAATCCCGATTCGGTCGACATCATGATCCGCTCATCCCAGAACATTATCGCAGATCTCGTCTCCCTTGGCGTCCGTTTCGAAAAAAACGGTGAAGAATTCATCTATACCCGTGAGGGCGCACACTCAAGGCCACGCATTCTCTTCCACGAGGATGAAACCGGAAAAGAGATCACATCGCATCTTTTGAATGCCGCAGAGACGCGGAAAAATATCACGCTGACCGAGCATTTCACGATGGTGGATCTGATCGTTCGGGACAATCTCTGCCGCGGCATCATCGGCCGTGATGCAAAAGGCAGCTATACCTGTATACAGGCGGACTATACCGTGCTCGCAACAGGCGGCATCGGCGGGCTTTTTCCGCATTCCACGAATTACCGCCACCTCACCGGGGATGCGCTGGCGCTCGCTTTAACATACGGCATCCGGCTGCAGCACATCGACTATATTCAGATTCATCCGACCACGCTCAGCACGGAAAAAGACGGGCGGGAATTTTTAATCTCCGAGTCGGTGCGCGGCGAGGGAGCCGTTCTGCTCAACTCCAAAGGCGAGCGGTTTGTCAATGAGCTGCTGCCGCGGGATGTCGTCGCAAACGCAATTTTTGAGGAAATGAAAAAGGAAGGCTCAAAACATGTGTGGCTCTCGCTGGCCCCGATCCCGGAAGATCAGATCCGTTCACATTTTCCGCACATTTACGAGCACTGCCGAAAAGAGGGCTACGATATCACCAGAGACCCCATCCCGGTCGTCCCCTCACAGCATTACTTTATGGGCGGAATCGATGTCGACCGGTACAGCAGAACCTCTATGGAACGGCTGTACGCAGTCGGCGAAACTGCCTGCAACGGTGTACACGGCCGCAACCGTTTGGCAAGTAATTCGCTGCTCGAGAGTCTGGTCTTTGCAAAACGCGCCGCAGAACATATCACTTCCTATTACAATAAGTCAGACGAACTGCCTGAGCCTGCCATCGACGCGGCACGCTACGACGGCTGTGAAGCCGTTTACCGTACACTTGTATTAGAAGCAATCGAAAAGGAGAAGAAACGTCATGGATCACATCACAATGAAAATGAATGCAGATGAGCTGATTGTAAGCGCACTGCGTGAGGATATCACCAGCGAGGATATCACTACAAATTCCGTCATGCCCCACGCGCAGACCGGCGAGGTGCAGCTGCTCTGTAAGGAAGACGGCGTTATCGCGGGACTTGCCGTGTTCGAACGGGTATTTAAGCTGCTGGATGAGAAGACGGAGTTTATCTGTTCCTGCCGGGACGGAGACCGCGTGGCAGAAGGCGAACTGCTCGGCACACTTCACGGCGATATCCGCGTCCTGCTCTCGGGAGAGCGCACGGCGCTGAATTTTCTGCAGCGTATGAGCGGGATCGCGACCTATACGCGCGGGATCGCCGATCTGCTGGCCGGGAGTAAGACAAAGCTGCTCGACACCAGAAAGACCACCCCGAATATGCGCATTTTTGAAAAATATGCGGTACGCGTGGGCGGCGGATATAATCACAGATACAATTTAAGCGACGGAATCCTCTTAAAAGATAATCACATCGGCGCCGCCGGCGGTGTCCGCGAAGCCGTGCGCATGGCAAAAGAGTACGCTCCGTTTGTCCGAAAAATCGAGGTGGAGGTGGAAAATCTCGATATGTTAAAAGAAGCGCTCGACGCGGGCGCCGACATCATCATGCTCGACAACATGAGTGTCGGGGACATGCGAGAGGCGGTCCGGCTGTGCGCCGGCAGAGCCGAAACCGAGTGCAGCGGAAACGTCACCAAAGAAAATGTTGCAAAACTCATCGATATCGGTGTAGACTATATTTCAAGCGGAGCTCTCACTCATTCTTCCCCGATCTTAGATCTCTCGCTGAAAAATCTTCACGCGGTATAAAGGAGCGGATTCATGAAGGCAGATGACAGGAGAAAAGAACTCATCCGGTTTCTGATGTCAGAGCAGAACCCGGTGCCGGGCGTAAAGCTCGCCAGCCGGTTCGGCGTATCCAGGCAGATCATCGTACAGGATATCTCTGTTTTGAAGGCCGCCGGATATGAGATTATTCCGACACATTACGGATATATTCTCCGTCAGACGCCATTTGTCGAACGCATATTTAAGGTATGTCACTCGACAGAGCAGACCGAGGAAGAGCTGTCCCTGATTACCGGACTTGGCGGCATGGTCGTCGATGTGTTTGTCTGGCATAAGGCGTACGGAAAAATCGAGGCTAAGCTTAACATTTTCTGCGCATCGGATGTAAGGCAGTTTATCGAAAATGTCCGAAGCGGAACATCCTCTGAGCTGATGAACATCACCGGAGGATATCACTATCACACCGTGCAGGCCGATTCGGAGGAGATATTAGACCAGATCGAAGAAGCACTGGATAAAAAAGGTTATACTGTCCCGGAAATCTGACGGTTCTTTCCTGTGCTGTCACAGGATTATCCGTATTTTTCCCGAAAAGATCTGTTTTGTGCTATAATGGAGATATGTGGAACCGACACAGGATTTTGTGATACCGCCGTCCGCATGAAATTCCCTGACAGGATATGCCGGCGGTCCTTTTGTGCCGCAGTCTCCCGGAAAGGAGAAAGAACCGTCATGTCTTCCTCAGACTACCGATATATTACCAGGCTGGCCGTCCGCGTACAGGCCGGCGACAGTAATGCATTTGCCGAGCTGTACGCTGCGACCTGTCAGCAGCAGTACCGTTTTTCCTGTCGGTATCTGAACAATACTGCTCTCGCACAGGATGCCCTGAAAGAGATCTATACGGAAGCGCTGAAAAACATCGCGAAGCTGAATGAGCCCTCGCTTATCATCGCGTGGCTCAATCAGATTAATTTCCGTATCTGCTACGAATTCCAGAAAAAATACCGGCTTCACCGTCTCCGGGTCATTGACCTTAATCAGGCCGGAGACACCGATTCTTTGGCGGGAGACGTCTTTCATGATGACCGTTTTGACGATCTCTTCTCAACCGAATCCTCTCGGGAATATCTGATGAATCAGATCCTGAAGCTTCCTTTTTCCGAGGCGCAGGTCGTCATCCTATGGCATTTCCACCACATGAAATACGGCGAAATTGCCCAACTCATGAACATCCGCCGAAGTTCCGTCAAAAGACATCTTGCAGAGGGAAGAAAGCGTCTCGAAAAAATACTGCGACAAATATGATTGTCCCTGCGACAACAGAATCAGATGTCAGTCACGTTTGCGCGCTTTCTGCCGGTCAGATTTTCCGGATATAGAACTGACCCGCGTGAAACCAGATACGCCCCTTAATCTGCCGTGTGCCGACAACACCGAAACTGCGGGAGTCCATTGAGGTCTCCCGGTTGTCTCCCATCACAAAGATCTGATCCTCCTTCACGGTAAACGGATAGCGGACCGTCCCCTCCTGCGGCAGTGTCTCTCCCTTTATGTAAGGCTCATCGAGCGGTTCATCATTCACGTAAACTCTGCCGTCCTTCAGATCGATCGTGTCCCCTTCCGTCGCGATAATACGCTTGACATAATATTCTCCGTCCGGAATCCGCACAGAGACGACATCTCCCTTCTGGTACTGCCGACTGATCCTCACATACAGCACAATCTCGCCGTCATGCAGTGTCGGCTCCATCGAATTTCCCTTTACAAAGGAAAAACCGATCACGAGACGAAACACGAGAAAAACAAACAGAACCAGCAGCAGAAACTTTTTTGCATCCTTCAGCCACCCGTATTTCAAACCGTCATATTTTCCAAGAATCCTCCGGCTCAAATCTTCCACCTGCCTTTTTATCTGATTATCACACCGTTCCGCCCTCCCCCGTCCCTGCACAGAATATTTCTTTTCGTATACAGGACCTCGGGCTGTACGCCAAAAAATATGGCATAACATTTCTGCTATGCCATATTCCTGTCGCATTAATTGTTTTGGACATTTTTTACAGTCTCATATGTCATTTCACGACCATATATCCATCCAATTCTGTGTAAACTCCCTACGCGAGCGCCGCTGTGACAATCGCCATCGAATATACCTCCGAAGCGTTGCAGCCGCGCGACAGGTCATTGATCGGCGCATTCAGTCCGAGAAGGATCGGGCCGTATGCATCAAAATTTCCAAGACGCTGTGCAATCTTGTAACCGATATTTCCGGCGCTGATATCCGGGAAGATAAAGGTATTCGCATGTCCGGCAATGTCATTCCCCGGGCACTTGGTACGCGCGACACGCGGAGACACCGCCGCGTCAAACTGCAGCTCACCGACAATCGGGAGATCCGGATACTTCGCTGTCGCCTTCTCGGCCGCATTGCGCATCTTATCCACATCCTCCCCTTCGCCCGAGCCGAATGTAGAATAGCTTAAGAAGGCAACCTTCGGATCAATGCCGAAAAGCTTTGCACATTCGGCGGTCTCACCTGCGATCTCTACCAGCTCGTCCTCGGTCGGCTTGATATTGATCGCGCAGTCCCCCATCGCCAGCACTTCATTCTCACCGGTTGCAGACGGCCTTACCAGGATAAAGCACGAAGATACAATGGAATTCCCCGGCTTGGTCTTGATCAGCTGCAGTGCCGGACGCACCGTATCTGCTGTGGAGTAGGTCGCGCCTCCGAGCAGCGCATGTGCCTCGCCCATCTTTACCAGCATCGTCCCAAAATAGTTTGCCTGAGAAAGTGTCTTTTTCGCCTGCTCCGGCGTCACCCCTTTTTTCTTTCTCAGCTCACAGAACAGATCTACCATCTCGTCCAGGCGGTCATACTCCAGCGGATTGATCACCTCTGCACCGCGGATGTTAAACGCACATTCCTCCGCCGCTGCAAAAATCTCGTCGCGATCCCCCACCAGAACCGGCGACAGGAAAGTTCCTGCAAGCAGGCGGGATGCTGCCTCAAGTACACGCGGATCTGTCCCCTCCGTAAAAACAATCTTTTTCGGATTTTTCTTAAGCGTGTTGATTAACTGACCAAACATTAAAATACCTCTCCTTCTTACATTTTGCAGTCACGCCGTTTCCGTCAGGCAGACTGTCTTTTTACTTATTATATATCAGTTTGGCGGAATTTCAATGCCTGTATTCATTTTTTTTGATTCCTAGCGGATATTTGCTCCCAGCCATGAAAGGAGATCAGCCAGCCATCCGTGAAGAGAGGGATGATGCTCCAGCAGAAATGCCCGCACGGTTTCCTGTGATATCCCGGCTTTATATTGCAGGATATGTTCTCCTTTGCACTCCAGGCCGACGACAGTCTGCGCATCCACATGGTTTCCGACTGCAATCTCCCTTCCCACTGCCGCCATACCACAGCTGTAGATTCCCACAGAGGATGTACCGATCGCAAGCCCGCCGATCGCCACCGCGCCCACCGCAATCAGGCCAAACGCAACTCCTCCGAATGCGAGCAGACCGGCCACCACGCCCCCGAGTGCAAGCAGACCCATCCCGATCATACCGATGCTGATCACTCCGAACGAAAAACCGCCGATCGCCACCACACCGACCGCGGCATTCCCGATCGCGATGATCCCCTTCGCCGCACGGACAGGGCCTCGGTTCGGCGTAAATCGTACGCATACCAAAGGAATCCTTCCGATTTTCTTTTTGCTGATATATTCATAGCCGCGCAGCTCTCTCTCAAGGCGGTCTATTTTTTCCTCCAAAAGATCCGGATTCCCGCCGTATGTTCCTGTACGCTCACTCCGTCCCCCTTCTCTGGCTTCCTGCCACACGCTGTTCTCCTGCCCTTTGGCACAGTCTTCCCGATCCCTGACCAGATAGTCCAGGCTGACCCCGAAGAGATCGGCAATCGCAATGAGCTTTGCGAGCTCCGGCACGGATGCGCCGGATTCCCATTTACTGACCGACTGTCTCGTGATGCCAAGCCTGTCTGCCAGCTGTTCCTGTGACATTCCTTCTCTTCTTCTTAAAAGTGTAAGTTTTTCAGCAAATTCCATATTTTCCCTCCATGCCGGAGCACTTTTGTGAAGACCGCGAGCCAGATATCAGATCTGGCTCTGCGATTCCGGGTTTGCGGCTCCGACGCAAACCCGCGATGAAACATCAGCACATCAGTGTAATGTTTCAATCTTACTTCCATGTCAGATTGTCTTTTGCGGGAAACATGTCGAATCATTTTGCGGAAACTGCTGATTTCCGATCCGCCTCACAAAACACTGATCCCACACACGATTTCTTGTGAGGGAAATGTCTGGCTGCCTTTTCCCTCTCACAAAAAACGGACCCCGAAAGCAACGTCCCGATACATGGGCAGTTCCCTCCGGTGCCCGCATCTCACTGACAGAATCATAGATCATCTGGTCCCGTCCGACAAGAAAACAGCACATGGTATTTTGTCAACCAGCGGTTGCCATCCGCTTTTTATCTGCATTTTTTCGTTTTGTTCGTTTACTTTTTATTTTTTCTCCTCGTCGCCAAACTCAGAGTGATTCTGCTCTTCTTCCTCTGCCCGGATCACAGCCCTGCGAAATTCCTCCGACTGCGCTCTTTTTATCGCCCCAAAGATATTCGGCACATGGTGATTCTCGTCCGGCCTGGTCATCAGCATAAAACGCCGGAACAAAAACAGGATTCCGATGCTGATCACTGACAGCAGATCCTCCGCAGGCGATGTCGTCTGCACGATCATGTGACGGGAAATCAAAAAGATCAGCACTTCCATGATATTGGAAGAACTGGGTTTGCAAAGCATCTTTACAAACTCGATTCCGATTACTACATTAAAGACCGCATCCAGATAACTTAAAAACGCCCCAATCTCCATCCGATGCTCCCAGTACAATTTGAGCTCCGGCCAAAGCGTCACCGCCGCGATCACAATCCCCAGCACAACCGCCGCGGCCATAAAAAACTCAAATACATCACACAGCTCGTACAGCATTTTTCTGACTTTGTCCCACATATCCTTCTCCTTTCCACATCTGCCCCCATACCATGCACTCACGGTAATTCCGCTCATCCCCGGTCAGTCCCCCAACTGCCGGCCGGATCTTACCTGCCGCTGCTTCGAAACCAAAACAAAATCCGGGCGCCTCCCTTCGAATCCCAATCACAGACGTTACCACCACAGTTAACTCAGCCCAGGCACCCTTGCGGCACACAGAAGCTTCTGCTTAGGGCTGCTCCATTCCTGACCTGACCCGGTTCACAGATTCCTGTTGCGCAAGACCCAGACATCAACGCCACTTATGGCGGGCAGCTCTGCAATTAAAAGACCCTCCGTTCGGCATCACCCCAACTATAGCGGATTGTTGGTACAGGGTACCGCTAACACCCCGGCTGCTCGGATAATTTAGTATAGCTTATCTGATGTCGGATTGTCAAGCTTTGCCGGATCGGATTTTATCTCGGATTTTATCACTTCGATTTTCGCGTGGTTCTTGTGTGGTTTTTGGGACAGCGGTATGCCGGCAGGGATTTACCGGTGTTTCGCGGGAATCGGGGATTTTAGGTGATATGGCTTTTCTTCTCTTTGAGATGGGGAGAGTGGTCGAAACACGGATATCAGTAAAATCGGAAAACTGTTGCTCAATAAGTTTTATTATGATCCATTTAAATCAGGATCCATCACCATCCCTGACATCAGCAGTTACATGGTTTTTATCGGTCTTGTTGTATCTGCACAGTCATCACCCATGATCGGCATTAGTACCGGCAACGTCCTGGTCTTTACCGGATCCGCGATTGTTGCTGGCGGCGATGCTGTGGCCGCAAGGACGGTACTTAATATATCAGGCGATACGTTGAGCTTTGGCTACGGCCAGCCGATTTTTCGGATTTACGGGCTGTTTTAATTTAAACGCCTATACTCATAATGTACACCTGCACACGCGTTGTCAGTGTGGATGAGCTCGTATTTCTGACCGCCATGTTATACCCTTCCATGTTGCATGTAAAATTGAGCGAGTTACCGGTACAGTTAATATTATAAAAATATCCTCCGACACAATATTGTGACGGAATGCTTTGGAAAAATGTCGTTCCTCCAGCCAGCGTGATCTCCTGCTCGAACAGCCCGATCCAGCGGACAGCCGTACCGCATCGTTGACTTAGTGCGCTTTCCATCACATTGACCTCGCTCTTGAGATAATACCTGTCATCATGCGTGTGAGCAGACGGGGCAAATGTCACGGGCTTGCCAGTAATGGCACCCCACGCATGGGTATGATCCGATGGCGTAAAGGTTGATGGTTTGCCCATAATGCCACCCCATGCATGACTGTGAGATGCCGGAGCCTTTCCGGCAATATCCGTGTTTAATTCACGAATCGCACCTGTCACTGTGCCGTCGCCTACCGCGGAGATATCCGCCGCCCCAAGCCGCTCCCGCAGATCGTGGTCCGTGCCATAATCTACCCCGTTTCGGATCAGCTGCCCGCTTTCCCCGGCAACGTCCCGAACGAGGTACAGTTTCCCGTCGGTCAGCTTCTCCTCCGGCAGGGCGTCGTATTCCTCCTGTGTCAGCGCTGCGGCCACGGCAAAGCCGCTGTCGTTTTCAAGATCCGAGGTCTTCCCGGCCACGGAGGCCGTGAGAACTCCTTCCTCATCGACGGTGATTGTCACCCCGTCCGGCTTTCCGATCCCGGCTGTCTCCTCTGTCATCACACGGTCGAGGATCTCGGCCGCCGCACGGTCCGCCTCCGCTTTCGCGCGGTCCGCCTGCGTTTCCGCAAGACTGCTGTAGTAAAGTGCGTTGTCCGTATCCTCGCCCGGCCGCACACCCGTGCCGCCCTTTGCATAGCTTTCGGCCTCCTTCGCCGATATTTCCGCCTGCGCGGCGTTTTCCGCGGCTGCCGCCCCTGCGGCCTGCGCCTTCGCGCTCTCCACGCGGATATCGGACAGATAGTCCGGCCGGAGCTTCTCCTCCGTGACCGACCCGTCCCGCAGCTGCGCCCGGACGGCGCCCGTTTCGTCCACGGTGAATCCGACTGTGTCCGAATCCAGAAATTCATGCTCCGTGACAAGCGCCGAGAGATCCACGCGCTGCGTGGCGCCGTCATCCAGCAGAATGACAAGCTGCTCCGCTGCGGGATCGTAGGTAACATTCACCGCCAGCTTTTCCAGCTTCGTGTCCAGCGTGTAGGAGGAACCGTCCAGGTAAGTGACGGTAAAGTTCCCGTTTTCCTCGTTGTAGGCAATGTCCTTCACCATGGTCGCGGCGGTGATCTTGTCCATTTTTACCGTGTCCATCGCAATCAGACGATTATCCAGCTCATCTGCAGCCACATCAAGACGGTTTAAGTTCTGTGCGCTTAAAGGCGTTGCATCGTTGGGATAGTTCTCCCAGTTAATTCGCTGATATACTTTGTTCATGTTTGTTGTTTCTCCTTCCTCTTTCTCTTTTTTGATTAATTTTGTTTTGCTATGTTTCTTCGTTTTATTCATTACTTGTATATTATAATCTTCATTTTAATTTTTTCAAGCAAGTTTTATTATTAATCTTCGTTTTGCAGATTTTGTTTCAAAAAAAATAACGAAGTTCTACTCCGTCGTTTTAACAATCCTTTTATCATTTCTGTTTTTCCCGAAGCCCACCGAAGCTTGTGAATGAGGCTGTTGCAAAATGGTGTATACACACAATATATAGCATGGATATCTGTGGTATCACAGCCATATATTGCGGAATTACCGAATTTTGCAACAGCCCCACCACATGCCGCACCCCGCTTCATGGAAGTCCGCTCCAATGCCCGCATCTCACAGGCAGAATCTCTGATGATCTGATCGCGTCCGCCAATAGACAACACATGTTTTTTACCGGCCCACAGTATCTTCTTTTTATCTGTATGGTTTCGTTTTTCGCCTGACTCCCCCCCATCTCTGCAGTGTTTCCATCCGCAAATCACCGGCTCCGCATAAATGATGCAGCACTCCGATCGCAACGTCCCTGTCACAGGCAGATCCGGACGCGCCACCCGGACGAGGTCATGTTCTTAAAACGTATGTCAGCAGTCCTTCCGGCAGTGCGGCATCCCCCGCAGCCGCCATAAAATACCGGTCATTCATAATGCTCCGCTGAATCGTTGGCGTACCGCATTTTTTTACAAAAACGGCATAACCGCCTTTAACGCGTCAAGGTTGTTTTCCTTCATCAGCTTTTCGGCGTAGTCCTGCAGGGTTTTCCGGGAGAGAAACGGCAAAAGACCGCTGATATTCTCATGTTCCCCTTCGGGAATCTGTTGAAAGAGTTTATCAAGCGTCTCTTCCGACAAAAAGGGCGCCAGGGCGGCAATACCCGGCACATTCACCTCCACATCGGCTGCCAGCACCAGCTCATCCAGGACTTTATCACTTAAAAAGGGGGTCAGCCCTGTCCATTCGTAAAGACTGTTTATCTGAGCGTTCCGCGCCAGAGCATCCAGATATTTCTTATCAAGAAATGGCGCCAGCCCCATGACCGCAGCGAAATCGATCTTTTCATCCGGATTCTGTTTCAGGTATTCTTCCGCCAGCGCTCCGACTTTATCAGGCGGCAGAATCGGCGCCAAATCTTTTATTTCATCCATGCTGACAGGGTGATCGTCATTGCCGCTGATGCCGTCTTCCCGCTCTGCAGCCATCACCTTTCTGACTGTCCGGGACTGATCCGCCCCCAGAAGCTCTTCCATACTGATATGAAGAATCCCGCAGAGCTGTTCCAGTTTCGCGATGTCCGGCATGGAATTGCCCCTCTCCCAGTTTGATATGGCCTGAAAGCTGACTTCCATGGCATCTGCCAGGTTCATCTGTGTCATATTCATGGCAATTCTTGATTCTCTGATTTTTCCTGCTGTTTTCATCGTATCAAACATTTTTATTCTCCTTTTTGATCCGTCTTTGTGGTGTGATGCTCTGCAGCGCATTGATCCTTCGATATCGGATTCCGATATGTCTTCAATATAACAGATCAGTTTAAAAAAAAGAATAAAGCATTGCTTGAGTTTCTGCGCATCACAACTTTTTACAGCATTCCGTCCGCCTTCTGCTTCTTTTTCTTCCGAAGCTCTCTGAAAAATCCTGAGAGCATGGCGGAACACTCCTCCTCAAGCATTCCCTGACGGATCGCAACCTGATGATTGAACTCCGCCATCTGCAGCAGATTGATCACAGAGCCTGCGCAGCCCGCCTTCGGATTCCGGCAGGCTATCACCACCTCTTTCATGCGGCTTTGCACGATCGCGCCGGCGCACATCTGGCAGGGCTCTAAGGTCACATACATCGTACAGTCCTCCAGCCGCCAGTCCCCTGTCTTTTTACTCGCCTTTCTGATCGCGGAGAGCTCCGCGTGGGCAAGTGTATTTCCCTCCGTATTCCTGCGGTTGTAGCCCCGCGCAATGATTTTGTCATTCTGAACGATCACGCATCCGATCGGTACTTCCTCCAGCGCATACGCCTTTTTTGCCTCGCGGATCGCTGCCCTCATATATTTTTCTTCGTGTATCATGGACATTTCCCTCAAAATATAATACTATGATGTATGATATTTTAACCTATTTTTTGTTATATTTCAATCTGCCGGTTTTGGGGCCAGAAGCATACGCCGGCGTGTTGTGCCGACCCCGGCCTGCGGAAACATGGAAATGAGGATTGCCATCTATGAATGCTGAATATGAAACCAGCCGTCTTGTGTTAAAAATTCTTCCTCCGGTTTACAGTCAGGAGGTGCTGCGCTTTCAGCTGCGCAACAGAGAACAGTTTGAGCGGTATGAACCGCAGCGTCCGGAAAATTTTTATACCACATCACACCAGCAGGCTGTTTTAAAATGCGAATACAAACTTGCCACCAGACTTTCTACCATCCGGTTTTATGTTTTTTTAAAGGGACGGCCGCATACGATTATCGGCACGGTATGTCTGCACGATATCCTCCGGCAGGCATACTCCTGCTGTGAAATCGGCTATAAATTTGACTATGAATACCAGCATCAGGGTTATGCCAGGGAAGCGGTTCAGAAAGCCATAGACATCGCGTTTTCTGCACTTTCCCTCCACCGCATTTTCGCACGTGTCATGCCGGAAAATACGGCCTCCATACGACTTTTATCCGATCTTTGTTTCTCGGAGGAAGGAATGGAGCGCAGCTGTATCAAAATCCGCGGAAAATGGACGGATCATATACGGTATGCGCTCATCGCTCCGGAATCATATACTGCCGCTCATTCTATTTAAAAGCGGTAAAAACATTCAAAAGGGAGCCTTTTTACGGCTCCCTTTCGTTTCACTCCTCAATATACCGATACCAGCATCCAAAACGGTTCACCGGTTCTCCGGTTTCGCTCTCATCCTCCGCCGCCGCTGTCGGAACAAATTCCGGGAAGCCGAAAATTGCCGCCATCACACGCTCCTGTCTCTGATAAATGCCCGGCACGCCGAGAAACCAGCGTCCCCCTCCTGTCTTGCCAACCACCAGATAACGATAATTGAAAAACCCGTGCAGCAGAAAACTGTTGTTGCCGAGATACCAGTAACGCCGCGGCAGATCACGCAGTTCTCTCAGCTCAATCTGTATGCACACAGTCTCCCTGTCGTCGAACGGTGTAAACAGCGGATGATTTTCCGTGAGATTCTCCCAAATCGCCTTCCAGTCATACCCGGGCAGAATATTTCTCATCGGAATTTCGGTCGCCTGCACGGCTTCTTTCGCAAGGGAGATATCATCCTGCGGTGTGACATGTTCCGGCGTCTTCTCCAAAAGAACATCCTGTTCCTGCCGCATCCGGCTGTCTGTCATCTGTTCCGCCGTCTGGCCGGCCGCGTCCTGCACCGCCGTCTGCTTTCCGATATCCCCGGCCGCCTGGCCGGCCGCGTCCTGCACCGCCGCCTGCTTTCCGATATCCCCGGCCGCCTGGCCGGCCGCGTCCTGCACCGCCGCCTGCTTTCCGATATCCCCGGCCGCTCTCTGCTGTACTCTCCCGTTATCCGCATTTTGCACCGCCGCCTGACCGGCCGTATTCTGCGCCGCTGACCGACTGTCTTCCGTCTGTTCCAGCATTTCTGACGGTACTTCATCAATACTCCCCTGCCGCCGTGCCTCCGTGATTGCCTCCTGCCGTCTCCCGGATGTTTCCTGCCGCTGTGTCTCGGCGGTCTCTTCTTCCGTATGTATTTGGTGAGCCGTCTCCTGATACTGCGGCGTATTTACGGACGGACGAACCGGAACATTTTTCTGAAACGGGCGAACCGGACTTTGCGGCCGCACGATACGCATATTCTGCATCGGGCGTGCTGCCACAGAGGGCATATTTTCCGCTGTTTCCGAAGCCGCCGGCTGACTTTGGCGATGCGGATCTTCCCGGACCGCCGGCTGACGGGACTGACCGGGACCAGGTATCCCTTTCGTTCCGCCCGGCTGACTTTGGCGATGCAGATCTTCCCGGACCGCCGGCCGGTCAGACTGAACGCGACCGGACACCCCTTCCGACACGCCCGGCCGGACATCCCCGTCATCCCTCCCCCGCAGTTCGGGCTGGCCCGCCGGTTCCGTCTGGGCGTTTCCGCCCCTGGATAAATCAGGTTGCCACTCATGAAACCTCTCTTTTGAAACCTCTGGCAGCTCCCCTTCTCTCCACCGGCTCATAAAGATTCTGTCATCCTCACTGAGTATGAAAATACCTTCCATATCTCCGATTCCAAACGGAGTATCCCCGATCTTTTCCGATCTGACCATCACCGCCAGGCTCCCTCCCCCATTTACCGGGCGGATCTCACCGATCCGGACTCCTTCCATCCGATCTTCCGCTTTCCGAAACAGGAAAACTCTTCCCGTGCCTCTCCACGCAAAAATACCTCTCATGTGAATCTCAACCCTGCAGTCCGCTCCCCGGATCTCTATCTTCGCAAACCCGGCATTATTTCCTTTCTTCCCGTCCTCATAGGTATATATATATGTAACAAACCGCTTCATTCCTGCCATAGGCACTCCGTACTCTGTTTCGCTTACTTTTATTATATGCAGCTTTCGGCTATCTATGAACCCGGTTTGGAACAATCCGCTTTTCCAGTTTTTCTTTATTGACAGAATCATTCCCCCTCTATATAATAAAACAAGAACCATTCCTATATTTGAGAAAGGATACTGCTCATGCTAAAATACAGCAGACAACGGGAATCCATACGGAATTTTCTCGCGGGGCGGTGTGATCATCCGACCGCAGAGACGGTATATCAAAATATACGCCGAGAATATCCGAACATCAGTCTCGGTACGGTCTACCGCAATCTCACCCTGCTTGCCGGGCTCGGAGAGATTCAGAAGATCTCCACCGGGGCAGGTCCGGAACGGTTTGATCCGAATACTGCGCCGCATTATCACTTTATCTGCACGCACTGCGGAAACGTGACAGATCTGAAGGTCAGCGGTCTTGATCATATTAATATCCTTGCAGGACAGGATTTCGACGGTGAGATCGAGGGGCACAGTGCCTATTTTTATGGAACATGCGCCCTCTGCCGGCACATGGCCATACCTGTATCGTCAGAAACAGGAAAGACCGCCGCACCGACCGGTAAATCCTGCAGCTAGAGCCGGGCACGGGCTCTTCTGACTCTGACTCCGGACTCAGACTCCGGCACAGGCGGCCTGCGCCCGGGTTCTTCTGACTCTGACTCCGCACAGGCGGCCACGGCACGGGTTCTTCTGACTCCGGCACAGGCGGCCTGCGCTCAATGGTCTGTATCACAGATAAAGAAAAAATAAAATATCTGAAAAATAGGTTGACAAACCGTAGTAAATCGATTAAAATCAGTAATAGTTACTGATTTAGAAATCTTAAAGAAAAAAGGAGAATCAACAATGGCAAAGTATGTATGTACAGTATGTGGTTATGTTTATGAGGGAGATGCCGCTCCGGAGAGCTGTCCGGTATGTAAGGCTCCGGCTGAGAAGTTCAAACTGCAGGAGGGCGGCAGAGAGTGGGCTGCCGAGCATGTGGTCGGCGTGGCTCAGGGTGTCAGCGAGGATATCATTGCAGATTTAAGAGCAAACTTCGAGGGCGAGTGCTCTGAGGTTGGTATGTATCTTGCCATGGCGCGTGTGGCTCACCGCGAGGGTTATCCGGAGATCGGTCTCTACTGGGAAAAGGCTGCATGGGAAGAGGCAGAGCACGCAGCAAAGTTTGCCGAGCTGCTGGGTGAGGTTGTTACCGACAGTACGAAGAAGAACCTTGAGATGAGAGTGGATGCCGAGAACGGCGCTACCGCCGGTAAGTTTGACCTGGCGAAGAGAGCCAAGGCTGCAAATCTTGACGCGATCCATGATACCGTACATGAGATGGCTCGTGACGAGGCGAGACATGGCAAGGCTTTTGAAGGTCTGTTAAAGAGATACTTCGGTTAATCAGAAATGCCGTAAATTCAACATTTTTGAGGATTTAGGGGTATGTTAGAGCAATCTGACATACCCTTATTTTTGTGTAAGCGGTTGTGTCTGGATGTGGGTTTATATTTTTACTTCTCATTTTTTGGGGAGAAACACACACCTTTAAATGTGGGTTCAAAAAAGAGATAAGCGTTAACTTATCTCTCTTAGATACTGCAATAAACAAATAGGAATTTATTTATAACTTTCTAATCGGAAAAAACATATAATTCTTCCCTGTCTGTGGACATGTAAAATCATGAACTGCTCCTACTAATGGAATAGCATTATCTTCCAAATATTTTATTGCCTCTGAAAAGGTAGAATCATTTTCACATTCTATATAAATATACTCATAGCCAGGAATAATCCATTTTGTCCAACCATTGGGGGCTTCTGCATTCTCGTTGCACTCTACCCCAGCAAGATAAAGTCCTTTGTTGAAATCTTCCCACGGATTGAATGAGTGCGAGAAATCAGACATAGCACCCCATATACCACTGATATTTCCATTCTCATCTTTCTTAGCCAAATGCTGAACTTCTCCAAAGTGAGAATTTGCATCAACCCATAATCTTTGAATAAAGCCCTCTCCGTCTAAAGTTGACCCCACTTTTCCTATCACAACAAAAGACTCCTTTACACATCTTTCGACTTTCATATTTTCCTCCCACCAATTACTACTTGTTAAAATGAATTATACCATAATTTGTTTGATAATAGTAAGCGTCAAATAAGAACGTGTAGTGAAATATATGGCGTTCTCCTGTAAAATC
>CAJUNX010000044.1:7221-33674 GCA_910587865.1 uncultured Roseburia sp. | reverse complement strand
AAAAACTGATGAACACCGGCAGGATTTACCCGCATATGGTAAAACTGCAAATGATGAGCAGGGATTGGGGTATTTAACATGAATACCAAATGGATAATATGCCCCATATGCCAAAGCAAAACAAGGTTAAAAATGCGGAGCGATACCGAACTGAAAAACGTTCCCCTATATTGCCCGAAGATGCAGATACATAGAAAATTTGCCCGATGAATAGCAAGAGGAGTATCAGATGAGTTTAACAATCCAAGAGCGCTTAAAAGACCTGCGTTTGAGTGACGGAATGATTGACCTGTTGAAAAGCGGGTGGATAATGCTCTGCTGTGCGAGTTGGCGGCACACCCGGATTTTGTCAAGCTGATTGAAATCTATGTAAACGGTGTGGCGGTCAGGCTGGTACGGCTGGCCCTGTGTGGGCGCTCTGGCCCCTGCTCTGGTAGTACAGCACACCGGGCGGCTGAATCCCTTCTTCATTTCACGCCACCGCGATGGCGTGAAATCCCATATAAGCGTCCTCCTGCTCCTGTTCCTCCTTTGTCCTGAGTGCCACCGCGATGGCGTGAATCCCATATAAGCGTCCTCCTGCTGTTTTAGCACAAAACTTCCCTCTTGACGAACCTTCGCTCAGGGATTACTCTTAATATAGTCAGAACGAAGGAGGTTTCTTATGGAAAAAATAGCAAGCTTTACCGTAGACCACATCCGGCTGACCCCGGGGATCTACGTCTCAAGAAAGGATCATGTCGGCGCGGAGATCGTCACAACCTTTGATCTGCGCATGACGTCGCCGAATGACGAGCCTGTGATGAACACGGCGGAGGTACATACGATCGAGCATCTCGGCGCCACTTTTCTGCGTAATCACAGGGAGTTTTCGGAGCGCACGATCTACTTCGGACCGATGGGCTGCCGGACCGGCTTTTATCTGCTTCTGGCGGGCGATTATGAATCGAAGGATATCGTGCCCCTGATCACGGAGCTCTTTGAATTCATCCGCGATTACCGCGGCGAGGTGCCGGGCGCTGCGGCAAAGGACTGCGGCAACTATCTGGATATCAACCTCGATATGGCGAATTATCTCGCAAACCGCTATCTGGAGAATACGCTCTACGGCATCGACGAGGCACATCTGAATTACCCGGCGTAGCGGAGAAACCGGCGCCGGGGCGAGGCTCTTTTGCCGCGGGACGCGGATACCGGGCCTGAGGGTTCATTCGGCCGGGCGCCGGGCTCTTCCGTCATGGCCGGGGGCGTGAAGTTCTTCCGCCATGGCGAAAGAATCCCAGGCCAGGCGCCGACTCTTTCGCCGCAGGGCGCGGATACCGGCGGCAGGGCGCGGATACCGGCGCCGGGGCCGGGTGATCCCGAATCGACCTTCCTGACGGCAAAAACCGCATGGATCCGGGTGTCTGCGGCGGCCCCAGGCTCATGCGGTCTTTTTATTCTTTACAGTATCCTTCCGGCTTCTTCCTGCACATCGACTCTGGCATATTCCGAAACTGCCGGTCTCCCCGCTCATCCGGATCCCGGCGGTACTTTCTACACCTGTTCCTTTGCCGCCTCAAGAGCCGCGATCACGCGGTCGCACCACGCGTCAAATTCCGGATCCTCTGTCTGGCACTCCTGCGGGTGGGAAAGCACATAATCCAGCGCAATCCGCACACCCTGGTCAAAACGGACTTCCGTCTTCATATCAGGAACCGTCCGTTTTAATTTGCTGTTATCAAAAACGACAGATGACGACTTATCCCCTGTCAGCCCGCCCTCAAAGTCGTATCCGTACTTCTTCCCGGCTGCTGCCAGAAAATCCGACGACACATGGTATGCATGAAGCTCCACTCCGAGCGCATCCGCGATCGTCCCGTAAATCTGATTCCAGGTCAGCGTCTCGTCTCCTGTGATCTGAAATACCTCCCCGATCGCGTGACGGTTTCCCATCAGCCCCGTATAACCGATTGCAAAATCAGAATGGAAGGTCAGTGTCCAAAGCGAAGTCCCGTCTCCCTGGATGATGACGGGCTTTCCCTCCTGCATCCGTCTGATCACCTGCCAGAAGCCCTTTTTTCCGTGAACGCCGAGCGGAATATGGCGCTTGTCATACGTGTGGCTTGGTCGCACGATCGTGACCGGAAATCCTTCTGCGCGGTATTTTTCCATCAGAAATTCCTCGCAGGCAATCTTATCCCTGGAATACTGCCAGTACGGGTTCGCAAGCGTCGTTCCTTCATTCACAAGATAGCAGGCTGCAGGCTTATGATAGGCCGAAGCGGAACTCGTAAAAATGTACTGCTTTGTCTTTCCGCGAAACAGCCGGTAATCCCGCTCCACATCCTGCACCCGGAATCCGATAAATTCGCAGACCACGTCAAACGTCAGCCCCTCCAGCTTTTTCGCCACATCCTCCTCGTCTTGAATATCCGCCGTGATTTGGTGAACTCCTTCCGGGATATCCTTTGTTCTGTTTCCCCGGTTTAACAGCCACACTTCCCAGTTAAGCCGCTTCACCAGCCGCTCCACAACCGCTGTGCTGATGACTCCGGTTCCGCCGATAAATAAAGCCTTCATAATTAATCTCCATTCCGGAGCGTTTATGTGACGGGGTCCATCATGGCTTATTTGTGACGCTCCGGCACAAATAGCCGTTTGAAAAATCAGCTATCGAGACGATTTTTCACACTGTTCTCCTGCCTTTTTGATGTCCGGGAGGCACGCATGAAACCATGCGTGCCTCCCGGATCATCCCAGAACCACGTTAAATCGAAAAATGTTTTTGAAAAAAGTTAACGCCCGTACAGCCCGCGCCATTCGCAAAACCGCTCCGCTGGATCTTTCCGCTGCTGATGCAGCTGCTTTTTGCTCATATACGGGCGCTCATCTCATGCTTCGCAGAATGTGCTCATTCATGCGGGCATGATTCGCCCATTTTGCGAAGCATGGCTGAACTTTTGCAATAAAACGATGTTATGCCACAAAAATATTTAACAGATCAGAAAATGTCGTGAGCGTGTAATCTGCCTTGCCGCAGTTTACGGCGTCACCGATCGCCGCCGTCTTCATGCCGCCTGCGATCCCGGCGTCAATTCCCGCCTCGGCATCCTCCACAACCACGCATTCCTCCGGCTTCTCGCCCAAAAACTCCGCACCTTTCAGAAACACCTCGGGATCCGGCTTTGACTTTGTGATATTCGTGCCGTCAGAGATCGCGTCAAACGCGTCGAGAAGCTCCACGCGCTCCAGGATAAACTTCGCGTTTTTGCTCGAGGATCCCAGCGAAATCTTCACACCGCGTCTGCGGAGCTCGGCAAGCGTATCCCGCACCTCCTGCGTCACATCGGCCGGTGACATCGTCTTTAACAGCTCGCGGTAGGTATCGTTCTTCTGTGTCGCCAGCTCTTCTTTGCGCTCCTGTGACAACGGCTCTCCCTCATACCGCTCTAGAATAATCTCAAGACTGTCCATCCGGCTGACTCCGCGGAGACGGTTATTGATCTCCTCGTCGAAATAGATCCCCATTTCATCCGCCATCTGTTTCCATGCCTGATAGTGAAACTTGTCCGTAAATACGATCACTCCGTCCAAATCAAAAATCGCTGCTTTTAATCCCATCTCTTTCCTCCTGTTCTTCCCTGATTCTTTGTTTTTCACACAGCCTTCCCGCTGTCTTCTTCCTTCCGCTCTGACTCGCGCGTTTCCCGCGCGTCCTTCCCGCGGCTCCTCTTTCCTGTCACGGCATGCGCATTTCCCACCGCTCTTCCCGCGGCTCTTCTTTCCCGTCACAACTCGCGCGTTTCACGCACAGCCTTCCCGCTGTCCTCTTCCTTCCGCTCTGACTCGCGCCCTTCCCGCGGCTCCTCTTTCCCGTCACGGCCCGCGCGTTTCCCGCAGTTCTTCCTCGCGCCTTCCCGCGGCTCCTCTTTCCCGTCACGGCCCGCGCTTCAGACCCTGACGTTCCCGCTGTTGATTCCCAGTCCGTTTCGCTCAAGCGGCAGCCAGTCCATCCCTTTTTTGATATAGGTATCCCAAAAATCCCACTCGTGACCGCCCGGCCCGACCTCAAACGTCACCGACACATCATTCGCTTTTAAGAACGCTGCAAAATCCTGATTTGCCTTCAAAAGTCCGTCCGCATCCCCGCAGGCCATGAAAAAGTCCGGGAACTGTGCGCCTTCCTTCTTTAACTGCTCCACCAGATAATTCGGATATTTATCGCTCTTTAACACTTCATCCAGGTCGCCGAAGACAGATTCGGCGTAATCTCTGCGCTCCATAAAGATCGGAGCATCGTTGGTTCTCGCCGGAAGTCCCTCCACAATCAGCGCCGAGGAGAGCGCCACGACCGCGCCGAACGTGTCATGATATTTCAGGCCGTTCCGGATCGCACCGTAGCCGCCCATGGAAAGCCCGCCGATATAGGTATCCTCCCTTTTATGAGACAGCGGGAACATCTTTCTCGTCAGCTCCACAAGCTCCCTGCCGATAAATTCTCCGTAACAGTTCTGTCCTTCCTTCTGATCCACATAAAACGCATTGTCCCCGGACGGCATGACAACCACCAGGTCATTCTCCTCCGCATAGCGGCAGATCCTTGTCCCGTTTACCCAGTCCGCATAGCTGCCAAAAATCCCGTGCAGCAGATACAGCGTCTTATACGGTTTGTCCTCCCTCACCGGCATTCCCGGAAATACCAGCTTGTCCGCCGGAAGGATCACGTTCACCGGAACGGTGCGCATCAGCGACTGCGACAACAGATTCATCTGAATAAAAGCCATTTCTTTTTCCTCCTTCTCTCCCAGCCCGTCCGTCAGGACAGATCATACCGGGACTATAGTATCATTTTAGCAGAATGATCCGCCACAGAATAGCACAATTCAGAGATTTTTTTTGCACAATCAGGCTCTGCTTTCCACCCCTGCGACCGTACACAGCCGCTTCATGAAAAATCCGTTGAACACTGCGATCACACGCCCCACACCGAGCATTGCCGCCACTGTTCCGATCCCGATTCCGATGACGCGATGTCCCACTATCAGTCCGAGCGCCAGCGCAATACACAGATTCAGAAAATCAAAGCCGTTTTTCACCAGCCCGACTCCGATTCCCTTCGTATCCGCAAACACCTGAACCACGCCGTCCGCCGGGCAGGGAACGAGCCGCATGTTTAACGACATCGCCGAACCGACCCCGGTGCACACGATCGCAAACAGAAGCATCAGAAGACGCCCCGCCATACTTCCCGCAAAGCCGCCCTGACCCTCCGCCGCGAAATCCGGGATCAGCGCACCGAACAGATTGATAAACCGGGTCAGGATAAGGCTCATCGGCAGCTGAAGCAGATCCAGAAAAAGCTCCTGTGCGAGACTTCTGCGCTGACAGCCGCCTCCCGCTGCCGGACCGGCTTTCGCCCTGCTCATGTGCTCCGCAAGATGTATCGCCATCTCAAACAGCATAAAAACCGCATATAAGATAAATGTCATATTTCCAAAATTCAGATTCCACAAAACAGACACACAATAGGAAACCGAAACGAGGGCTGAGACGCCGAACCCTGTTTTTGTATTCAGCGTGATTCCCAGCGCCAGGATCAGAAGTCCTGCCATGTATATCATTCCTCTCCAGATATATGCCTTTTTCATCAATGTAGTCTCCCTGTATCCATTCTTTCTTCCGTTTCCCACATGGCCGTCCCTGCATGCCCTGTATACTTTTTCACGGCGCGGCTTAGGAACTTCTGCTGATCCTTCCCCGGCGCGCTCCAAACGTCTCTGCTCTTTTACGGCGCGGCTTAGGATGACTTCTGCTGATCCTTCCCCGGCGCGCTCCAAACGTCTCTGCTCTTTTTCACGGTGCGGCTTAAGATGACCTCATCGTCTCTTCTTCCACAGGATCAGCACCGCGGCTGCCGCGGCCGCCGTCAGTACGGCCGTGCACAAAAGCGCCGCGGGCGATACCTCATAGCAGAAGGAAAGCCATCCCGTCTCCTGCCGCAGCACGGCCGCCAGGTTTGCCGCAATATGCGCGCACACCGCCGTCAGAAGATGTTTGGTCCGCTCCAAAAGAAACGCCAGCAAAAGTCCGAGCGCACCCGCATACAGAAACTGCACCAGATTCCCGTGCATCAGTCCGAATATCACCGCCGAGAGCAACACCGAAAAAGACGCGCCGCATACCGGCCGCATTCTTCGATAAACCACGCCCCGGTATAAAAGCTCTTCCGCAACCGGGATCAGCAGGCAGGAGCCGAGCAGTTCAAAAATCAGCTGCCCCGCAAAAAATGCTTCGTTTGCCTCTTTAAAGCCGGATGACATCTGCGTGAGCCGCGTCATGGCGATCAGGTTGTTTAAGGCGATCCCCGCCGTCCCGCCTGCAATCGCCGACAGCGCCAGATCAGAGAGCAGGCTCATCCGGCAGCGCATCCCCTCACGCCCCATAAACAGGTCCCGTCCGGCGCCGGATCCCCGGGACGTCAGATTCCCCGTTTCTTTCGGCGGCTGCGGATCTCCCCGCCCGGGACCGGCCGGCAGCGTCTTTTTGTCCTCTTTATAAAAGGACCAGAGAAACGGCAGCGTCGCCGCAGCACAGATCATCTGCCGCAGCATATAATCCGGGCCGGCAGGCCCCAGCAGAAATTCCAGTACCATATACACGATCCCCGATACCACATAATAGATCCCGATCGGGTAAATGATCTGCCATATTTTACATGCGCCCGTCGTTTTCAATGTATCTCTCCACTTCCTCAATCCGGTCGAACACCGCCTCCGCCCCGGCCGCGATCTGCTCTTCCCTTGTCCCAAAGCCGTAACTGACGCCAATTGTGCGGATCCCGTATTCCTTTGCGCCCGCAGCGTCATACCTTGTGTCGCCGATCAGACAGAGCTCTTCTTTGGAAAGCTCCCGGTCCGCAAGACGTCTGCCCAGCTCCTTCAGCACCTCGTGCTTTGTGCTGATCGCCCCGTCCAGCGTCGCACCTGCAATCTCGTCAAAATACTCCGTGAGTCCGAAATGTGCGAGAATTCTCCGGCAGGCAGGCTCTGGCTTTGAGGATGCAAGGGCCTGAATGTACCCTTTTTTCTGCAGGGACGCCATCGTCTCCCTCACCCCATCGTAAAGCGTGCACTCAAAGATCCCGACGACATCAAAGCGTTCCCTGTAATGAGCCACTGCCTGCCAGGCTTCCTCCTCCGACATATGGTACTTCTCCCGATACATCCGCCCCAGCGGCGGACCGATAAAACACTGAAGCTTTGTTAAATCCGGCTCCTCAATCCCATGTGCGCGCAGCGCGTACTGCACACATTTTGTGATCCCTTCCTCCGAATTGATGATCGTCCCGTCCAGATCCCATAAAATCGCTTTTATCACTTCTTCGTCCCCTTTGTATCACGGTTTCCGATGTGCAGACGGTGCAGCGCAACCTCTTTGCCCTTTACCTCCGCACTCTTTGTCTCATTTTCCTGCAGCAGATGAAGTTCGCACAGCAGATCTCCCTCGCCGAGCCGCATTCCCCGCACGCCCACGGCGCCTTTTTTCTTTTCCGGGATCACCGCGGCCTCGATGCGCAGAAAGAAATCCTTCTGCGACTGCATGACAAGAGTCTCATTTCCCGAGAGAACGCTCACCAGAAGCAGTTCATCCCCGTCGGATAGCTTTGTCGCAGCCGTAGTGCGCTTTGCCACGTCAAACTCACTGCCGTCGACCACCTTTAACATTGCCGTCTTTGTCCCGAACAATAGCTTTTTGTCCTGGATGGCCGCCAGATTCGTGAGCATCACGACCGACTCCTCACTGCTGTTGTAGTTGCTCAGATTGTCCAACGGCGTTCCCTTGTCCCGGAATTTTCCAAACGGCAGATCAAATACCTTGAGCATGTGAAGCTGTCCGCGGTTCGTAAACATACAGATCCGGTCCGTATTTTTACACTGGATCACGTAACGGTTTTCCGCATCGGCCGCCTCTTTGTTCCGCTCATACGTGCTGACATCAATCGTCTTTCCGTAGCCGAACCGGTCCATCAGAAAGACCACATCCATCTCCTCCGGCTTTTTCTCCTCGATCACAACCTCTCTCAGATTCTCAAGTGCCGTCCGCCGCGGCCGCTGATACTCTTTCTTAAAATGCTGCAGCTCACGGATGATCACGCGCGCCATCACCCCGCGGTTTTCGAGGATCTCCTCATACTCCGCGATACAGGCCAGCGTCTTTTCATGATCGCGCAAAAGCGCCTCGATCTCAAGTCCGATCAGTCGGTACAGACGCATCTCTAAGATCGCATCCGCCTGACGCTCCGTAAACCGGAGCTTTTCGGCATCCTTTTTCGACTGCGCCGTCTTAAACCGGATCCCGTCCGTGATCCCGTCCGTCAGACATGCCTTCGCGGTCTTTACATTCGCACTTCCCCGCAGAATCTCGATAATCAGATCAATCACGTCACAGGCGCGGATCAGCCCCTCCTGAATCTCTTTTTTATCCTTTTCCTTCGCCAGGAGCGTGCGGTATTTTCTCGTCGCCAGCTCAAACTGAAAATTCACATGATGGCGGATCATCGGAACAATACCCATCGTCTCCGGTTTTTTGTCCGCAACCGCAAGCATATTTACGCCAAACGTATCCTCGAGCTTTGTCTTCTTGTAAAGCAGATTTTTCAGATTCTCCGCATCCGCGCCGCGCCTTAGCTCAATCACAATGCGGATCCCCTCTTTGGAAGACTGATTCGTGATGTCCGTGATATCGGACGTCTTCTTCGTCTCAACCAGACTATAAACATCGTTCAAAAACTTTCCGATATTCGCGCCGATCATCGTGTAGGGAATCTCCGTGATCACAAGCCGCTCTCTTCCTCCCTTGCCGTGCTCAACCTCCACCTTTCCGCGGATCTTGATCTTTCCTGTTCCGGTCGAATAGATCGAGAGCAGCTCGTCCTTATTTGCGACAATCCCCCCGGTCGGAAAATCCGGTCCCGGGATATACTTCATCATCTGCTCCGTATTGATATCCGGATCTTTCATATAGGCGATCACACCGTCAATTACCTCGGCAAAATTGTGAGGCGGAATGTTGGTCGTCATGCCGACCGCGATCCCCTCCGCACCGTTGACCAAAAGGTTCGGCACCCTAACCGGCAGCACCTCGGGCTCCTTTTCCGTCTCGTCAAAATTGGGCACAAAATCCACCACATTCTTGTCGAGATCCGCGAGATATGCCTCCTGCGTCAGTTTCTGAAGCCTGGCCTCCGTATACCGCATCGCGGCGGCGCCGTCGCCCTCGATCGAACCGAAATTGCCGTGGCCGTCCACTAACGGCATGCCCATCTTAAAATCCTGCGCCATCACGACAAGCGACCCGTAGATCGAGCTGTCTCCGTGCGGGTGATACTTACCCATCGTATCCCCGACGATACGCGCACTCTTGCGGTACGGCCTGTCATAACGGATTCCCAGCTCATGCATATCGTAAAGCGTGCGCCTCTGCACCGGTTTTAATCCGTCCCGCACATCCGGCAGGGCGCGCGCGACGATCACGCTCATCGCATAATCAATAAAGGATTTCTGCATCAGTTCCGCGTATTCGGTGCGGATAATCTGTTCTTCCTGTCTCATGGTTCCCTCTTTCTAATGCTGCATTCTCCCGCAATGCCAGCCTGTTTCCACCTCTTCCCGCTGCGCGGTGGACTTCGCTCCATCCCGCAATGCCAGCCTGCTTCCACCTCTTCCCGCTGCGCGGTGGACTCCGCTCTGCCCCTCACGCTTTCCCCCGCGGTGCCAGCTCGATTCCGCTTCGCTTCATCTCGCTGCGGGCCGTCTTCGCTCCGCTCCGGTCCAAACAGGTGCCACTGGCACCTGTTTGGCACCGCCTTATCACAAGTGACTCAGACAGATTCGGCTGCCGGCAGCCGCTCTGCCTGTTTCACTTAGATCGTCTCATGACGATTTGCACCGCTCATTGCTATACGTCAAGCTCCGCGTCCTCCGCATGATTATAGATAAACGTCCTGCGCGGCGGCACATCATTGCCCATCAGAAGCTCTGTGACATCGGAGGCCATGCGTCCGTCCTCAATCTCGATCCGCTTTAAAAGACGTCTTTCTGGGTCAAGTGTGGTCTCCCACAGCTGTTCCGCGTCCATCTCTCCGAGTCCTTTGTAGCGCTGGAGGGTAAAACTCCCCTTATGCTTTTTGCGGTAGCGCGAGAGCGCCTCGTCGTCATAGAGATACTCTTCCTCCCCGCGCGCGGGAATCGCCTTATAGAGCGGCGGCATCGCCACATAGACGTGCCCCTCATAGATCAGCTCCGGCATAAACCGGTAAAACAGTGTTAAAAGCAGCGTGGAGATATGCGCGCCGTCCACATCCGCATCCGCCATGATGATGATCTTGTCATAGCGCAGCTTCGAGATATCAAAATCGTTGCCGTATCCTTCCGAAAAACCGCAGCCGAAAGCATTGATCATCGTCTTGATCTCCGCGTTCGCCAGGACTTTATCGATACTGGCCTTCTCGACATTTAAAATCTTGCCGCGGATCGGCAGGATCGCCTGAAAACTGCGGTCCCTGGCCGTCTTCGCGGAACCGCCGGCAGAATCTCCCTCCACGATAAAAATCTCACAGATCGAGGCATCCCTGCTCTCACAGTTCGCCAGTTTCCCGTTCGAATCGAACGAAAACTTCTGCTTTGTCAGGAGATTTGTCTTCGCCTTCTCCTCGGATTTGCGAATCTTTGCCGCCTTCTCCGCACAGGAGATCACGGTCTTTAACACCTCGAGATTCTTGTCAAAATACAGCTGGATCTCGTCGCCCGTCACTTTTGACGTCGCACGCGCGGCATCCTGATTGTCCAGCTTCGTCTTCGTCTGTCCCTCGAACCGTGGATCCGGATGCTTCACGGAAACGACAGCCGTCATTCCGTTTCTGACATCCGTACCGGTAAAATTCGCATCCTTCTCTTTTAAAATACCAAGCTCTCTCGCGTAGGAATTGATCACCGTGGTCATCACTGTCTTAAACCCGGTGATATGGGTGCCGCCCTCCGCGTTAAAAATATTATTGCAGAACCCCAGAATATTCTCGTGAAACTCATTCGTATACTGGAACGCCGCCTCCACGGTGATCCCTTCGGTCTCACCCTTAAAATAAATCACGTCGTGGAGCACCTCACTGTTTTTGTTGAGATCCTTGACAAAACCGAGAATCCCCTCCTCCTCGTGATAGGTGATCCGCTCGTCCCTGCCGTCCCTGAAATCCTCGTAGATGATCGTGAGTTCCGGATTCAGATAGGCCGTCTCGTGCATCCGGCTCTTCACATCCTCCCCTTTAAACCTCGTCTTCTCAAAAATCTCCGGATCCGGCAGGAAATTGATCTTTGTCCCTGTCTTTTTCGTCTTTCCGAGCTTCGGAAGCAGACCGTCCTCCAGCTCGATCACCGGCACGCCGCGCTCATAACGATCATGATGGATATACCCGTCTCTGCTGACCTGAACGTCCATATAAGTCGAAAGCGCATTGACAACCGAAGAACCCACGCCGTGAAGTCCGCCGCTCGTCTTGTACGCGGAATCGTCAAACTTCCCTCCGGCGTGCAGCGTCGTGTACACGACACGCTCCGCCGAGACGCCCTTCGCATGCATCCCCACCGGCACGCCTCGTCCGTTATCCGTCACCGTACAGGATCCGTCCGCTTCGAGCGTCACGACAATCGTATCACACGCGCCGGCCAGATGCTCGTCCACCGCATTATCCACAATCTCATAGATCAGGTGGTTTAATCCCTTCCTGGACACACTCCCGATATACATCCCCGGCCGTTTTCTGACAGCCTCCAGCCCCTCCAGTACGGAAATACTGCTCTCGTCATATGCTGCGCTTGTTCCCATGTCACTCTTCCTTTCCATTCCCGTCCGCATCCGTATGGACCGCTTATCCCCTCTGCGCTCCTTTGCAGATGCAGACTGCCGCAGACATCCTTCTTTTTGCCGTCTTTGGCGCGTCACAATGCATCATATCATACTCCCGGATTCCGCGCAAGCAACAGAACATATGTTTCGTATTTTTTTACATATTGCACAAAAATACCGGCATACCATTTTACGGCACAAAAAAACGGGCCGCTCGCTTTGCGGACCGCCCGCTTTTGTTCCCTGACAGACAGGTTACAGCTCCTGTTCTTTGGCCTTTGTATACTGCATATGCGAGATGACCATCATCGCAATCTTAAACGTCATCGCATCGTCAAATCTCCGGATATCCAGCCCGATCGTCTTTTCCAGCCTCTCCAGCCGGTACACCAGCGTATTCCGGTGAACGTACAGCTGTCTCGCCGTCTCGGAGATATTGAGATTATTTTCAAAAAACTTCTGGATCGTCGTCGTGATCTCCTCATTGAAGACTTCTGGAATCCCCTCCCCGAACACCTCATGGAGAAACATCTCGCAAAGCGTCATCGGCAGCTGATAGATCAGACGCCCAATGCCGAGATAGCGGTAGGCGATCGTCTCCTTCTGCGCGTAAAAAATCCTGCCCACCTCAAGCGCCATCCTCGCCTCCTGATAAGACCTCGCGATGTCCTGCAGATTGTCCACACGGTTGCCGTATCCGACCCGCACGCGCACCATCACCTCAGCGTGAACGCTGTCCACGATCGTCGATGCCAAAGTCTGCAGATCTTCCTCGCTCTCAAGCTCGCCGGTATCCTTAATCAGGATGATGCTCTGTTCGTCGACCTCCGTGACAAAATCCTTTGTCTTCGTCACAAACAGATTCTTCGCCAGCTCCATCACAGCCGGATCTTTTTTCCCCTCCAGCTCGACGATAAACACCACGCGCTCCGCCTGTCCGATGTGCAGCTTCTGCGCTTTGTTATACATGTCCACAACCAGCATATTGCCGAGCAGAATATTCTGCATAAAATTGTTCCGGTCAAACTGCTCCATATAAGCCGACACGAGATTTCTGATCTGACAGACCGCGAGTCTGCCCACCATATAGGCATCCTCCGCGGAAGACCGGGTCAAAAGCACATATTCCAGTTCTCCGTCCACGATCACCTTAAAAAAGTGATATCCGCCGAGCATCTGGCTCTCCGCCATGGAATCCGCAAAGGAAACCACCGCCTCCCTCATATCCTCCTCCGGCTCAAAGGTGGCTGCCATCTGCCTGCCTGTCTCCGTATAAAGCGCAAGATCGGTCTTGGAAATCTCCCGGATCTCGTCCAGCGCTGCCTGCATCTTGTGATTTGAGATCATTGACTTCTACCTTCTTTCCTCTGCAACTCCGTCGTCCCGTTTCGTCTCATTTTATCGGATTCCCCCGCTGTTGTCAATTGCGGGATCAGAATCGGACCGGAAAGATTTCTCTTCCGCCGCGCGACGGCGCATACCGTGAAACGGCTGACATTTCTTTGCGTCCCTTTACAAAAACACCCCGCAGCATGCTGCGGGGTGTCGGTGTTCAATGGATTACGAACTAGTTCGTAATGGTCAGCTCTGTCTCTTTGTCGAATACGTGGATCTTCTCCGGATCCATAGCAAGTCTGATGTGGTCATGCAGACGTGCGGTTGTTCTGGAATCAACCTTCGCGCTCATGCCTGCCCCTGCAACATTGAAGTATAACAGAACCTCGGAACCAAGTAACTCGTATCCGGTTACGTCAGCCTCAAATGTGCTGTCTCTGTGAGCCTCAAGCTCCATCTGGGAATCATCGATATCTTCCGGACGGATACCCATAACGACCGTCTTGCCGTTGTAATTGCCGTCGATTAACTTCTTAGCCTTTGCAGGCGGAAGCGTGATCGTCGTGTTCTCGAAGGAAAGGGTCACTCTGTCACCCTCTACCTTACATACTGCATCTACAAAGTTCATCTGCGGAGATCCGATAAATCCTGCAACGAATAAGTTGTTCGGCTCGTTGTACAAAGTCTGCGGAGAATCTACCTGCATGATCACGCCGTCCTTTAATACGACGATTCTGGTACCAAGCGTCATAGCCTCGGTCTGATCATGTGTAACGTAGATGATGGTAGCCTTTAATCTGTCATGAAGCGCTGCGATCTCGGAACGCATCTGCACACGAAGCTTTGCATCCAGGTTGGACAGCGGCTCATCCATCAGGAAGACCTTCGGGTTACGCACGATGGCACGTCCCATAGCAACACGCTGTCTCTGTCCACCGGAAAGAGCCTTCGGCTTACGGTCTAATAATTTGTCAAGGTCAAGGATTCTTGCAGCCTCTTCCACTTTCTTCTTGATCTCGTCCTTCGGAACTTTTCTTAACTTCAGACCGAATGCCATGTTATCAAATACGGTCATGTGCGGATAAAGTGCGTAGTTCTGGAATACCATTGCGATATCGCGGTCCTTCGGCTCAACGTCGTTCATAAGCTTGCCGTCGATGCAGAACTCACCGGAGGAAATCTCCTCTAACCCTGCGATCATACGAAGCGTCGTAGACTTACCGCATCCGGACGGTCCTACAAAGATGATAAACTCCTGGTCCTCAACTTCGAGGTTGAAATCCTTCACAGCTTCAAAGCCATTCGGGTAAACTTTGCAAATGTTCTTCATTGATAAACTTGCCATTGGTCTTAATCCTCCTGAATAAAATAGTGGCGATTCATTTTTGCTATACTTACTATACAAAAAAACCGGCAGAAACGCTATATGTTGCCTCAACAAAGATTAAAACTTTTCCTTGTGGGTTTTCACAGTGATTCCGACTGTTTTTGCCTGCTTTCGTCAAACTGACAGCTTTTTCGGTAAAAACCCGGCATTTTGACGATGCACTGGTACAACGGAAAATAAGTTTCTAATACATTGACGCAGAATGATTGTTTCATATGCAAGGCGGAGGAATGAGGCGCAGCGGTGGCTGCGTCGATTGACGACAACGCCGCAGATGAAAAATCAGGCAGGTCAGGGTGTTCGTTACTTATTATTCGTTGTACTAGTACAGCTTGGAATACCCGAAACCATTTACCATGGCCTCAATACGCTCGCCTTTCTGGCAGAACGGGCACTCTCCCGCCGCGTAGGCCGTATAACCGGGAATATCCTCCTCCGTAAACACAGAAAGTACCGGCATATTGTCCACACTGCTCACCGTGCTGAACACGGATGCCACCGCCTCGACGATACCGCCATAGTACTGAATGCCCTCTAAGCTTCTGCGGACGGTCTTGCCGGTCGACGTCGTCGCGGAAAGCATCAGGACATGCTTATTGCTGATGCAGGGCTTGATATTATCGCGGAACAGAATCTGATTGTTGCCGTTGATCTCCGGACTCACCACGTAGATCGTCTCATGAAGGTTTGTGGAGTGGAAATCCCCCCGCTCAAACGTTTCCGCGAGAAATGCTCCGATGATTTCCGTGCCGTCCATGCACACGATCGTGTCGATGTAGGAAAGCCGGCCGATCTTGTGATAGAGCACGCGGGCGATCTCCTCCGCCTCGCGAACCCTGGTCTTAAGGCTGGTGATATCAATATAGTAATTGATATGTGAGTGGCTGGTGGCAAAATGTCCCGGTATGGCATGCATGGCCACCAGATTACTCTCTTTTGAGTAAAACTTCATCATTCTTGTTTCCATAAGGCAAAGATCCCCCTTTATCACTTTTCTTTTTCCATTATACCGCTGTAGGACAGACGGCGCAAGAAAAAGAATGCGTATTTTGCCGTTACGCTCCCGTTGATCCGAATCCCCCTTCGCCGCGCGCGGTCGCGTCAAGCTCCGTCACCTCGTCGAATTCCACCGCAAGATACGGCTGAATGATCAGCTGCGCAATCCGCTCCCCCGGCTGAATCGTCTGCTCGCTGCCGGAATCGTTAAACAGAGGGACAAGCAGCGGCCCGCGGTAATCCGAATCGATGATGCCGGTGCAGTTCGCCGGGCGCAGTCCCCGCTTCGTGGCAAGGCCGCTGCGCGCATAGACGCCTCCGAAATATCCGTCCGGCAGCGCCACGCTAAGCCCGGTCGGCACCTTTGCTCCCGTACCCGCCGCGAGCACGAGCGGCTCCGTAAGATCCGCGCACAGATCATAGCCGGCCGCCTGTGCACTCCCGCGCACCGGGAGAACCGCCGTCTCCGTCAGTCTTTTTATCTCTACTCTCACACTCTTCCTCCGTTTCCGCTGACTCTGTCTCTCGTCAGAATCCGTCTTCTATTCACTCCATTCCAGTGCGCTGTTCTCCGCACGCCGGTCGCGCATCATCAGCTCCGCGACCGCCTCGCGCACCGGTTTTTCCTCAAACAGCACCTGGTTCACACTCTCGGTGATGGGCATGTCGACCCCGTATTTTCTGGCGAGCGCGATCGCCGCCTTCGCGGAGTAGACGCCCTCGACCACCATTTTAACCTCATCCATCGCCTGCTGCATCGTATATCCCTGCCCGATCAGCATCCCCGCTTTCCGGTTGCGGCTGTGGCGGCTCTCGCAGGTCACGATCAGATCGCCGATGCCGGTCAGACCGCTTAAGGTCTCGTATTTTGCGCCCATCTTAAGCGCCAGCCGCCCGATCTCCGAGATCCCGCGCGTGATCAGCGCCGCCTTTGTATTGTCGCCGTAGCCAAGACCGTCCGCCATGCCGGCGGCGAGCGCGATGACGTTCTTTAAGGAGCCGCCCAGCTCCATGCCGAGGACGTCCGGACTGGTATAGACGCGGAACACCTCATTCATAAAGATATCCTGCACCCCCTCCGCGACGCTCTTTTTCGCGGCGCCAGCAACTACTGTCGTCGGAAGTCCTGTCCCGACCTCCTCGGCGTGGCTCGGCCCGCACATCACCGCCGTTTCGGCCGCCGGGATTTCCTCTGCGACGATATCCGAGAGCGTCATCAGCGTGGCTTCCTCGATCCCTTTTGCCACACACACGACCACCTGTCCCGCCGTCACATACGGCGCCATGGATGCCGCCGTGCTCCTCGTAAACACGGAGGGCACCGCGAGGATCAGATAGTCTCTGCCCTGTACCGCTTCTTTTAAATCCGTGGTAAACCGCATGTCCGCCGGCAGCGTGACCCCCGGAAGCTTATCCTTGTGTTCGTGCTCCCTCTCAAGCATCGCGACCTCGTCTGCCAGAAGCGACCAGACCGTCACCTGATTTCCGTTTGTGTGCAGTACCTTCGCCAGCGCAATGCCCCAGCTCCCCGCACCGATCACCGCAGTATCCGCCATATCTATTCCTCTTTTCCATCCTTTTTCTTCATACCGATCTTATTCTCCGTTCCGTGCAGCAGACGTCCGATATTCGCGCGGTGCCGCCACAGCGCCATCGCCGTAAAACAGGCGCTCACTGCATAAAACTCCGGCAGATACGCCGGTGCCGTCGACAGCCAGCCCATCTGTCCGAACAGAATCACCTGGATCAGAAACGCCGTTACCACAAGAATCGAGCCGAGCGACACATACCGTGTCACCGCAATCGAGCCGATAAACAGAAGCAGGCAGAACGGCGCAGCCTGCGGACAGACGGCGAGGATCACGCCCGAGGTGCAGGCGATTCCCTTTCCGCCCTGAAACTTTAAATAAAACGGAAAATTATGCCCGAGCACCGTGCCGAATCCCGCATAGAGTCCGAGCACCGTCACGGCCTCCGGATAACGGCTTCCGAAGATCAGATGCATCAGAAGCACCGCGAAAATCGCTTTAAACAGATCTCCGGCAAACGTGATCAGCCCCGCCTTTAATCCGAGCACCCGCAGGGAATTCGTCGCACCCGCATTGCCGCTCCCCTCTTTGCGGATGTCGATCCCCTGACTTTTTCCATAGAGATATCCTGTCTGAAACAGGCCGAACAGATATCCCGTCCCCAGTGCGATCAGTCTCGCTGCGATCATTTTTTATCTTCCTTTCTCTCACGAATGATAAATCTGAGCGCGGTCCCGCGGAACCCGAAGCTCTCGCGGATCCGGTTTTCCAGATAGCGTGTATATGAAAAATGCATCAGTTCCTTATCATTTACAAATATGACAAATGCAGGCGGTTTTACGGACGCCTGTGTCACATAATAAATCTTCAGCCGCTTTCCTTTGTCCGACGGCGGCTGCTGCAGCGCTACCGCTTCCGCGACGATCTCGTTGAGCACGCCCGTCGACACCCGCATACTGTTGTTCGCAATCACCATGTCGATCTGGTCAAACAGCTTCGGAAGCCGCTGTCCGGTCTTTGCGGACACAAACATGATCTCGGCGTACGGCATAAAGCTTAATACCTGCCGGATCCGGTCCGTGTGCTGATACATGGTCCGGTCGTCCTTCTCGATCGCGTCCCACTTATTGACCGCTATGATGATCCCCTTGCCGCGGTCGTGCGCGATCCCGGCGATCTTCGCATCCTGCTCGGTGACGCCCTCCTGCGCGTCGATCACGATGATGCACACATCCGCGCGCTCGACTGCCGTGACGGCGCGGATGATACTGTAGCGCTCGATCTCTTCTTTTATTTTATTCTTGCGGCGAAGCCCCGCCGTGTCGATCAGAACATATTCCCTGTCCTGAAACTTCACCGCGGTATCGATCGCGTCGCGCGTCGTCCCGGCGATATCCGACACAATCACGCGGTCCTCTCTCGCCAGCTTGTTGATCAGCGAGGATTTGCCGACGTTTGGCTTTCCGATGATCGCCACCTTCGGACGGTCGTCCTCCTCCTCCGCCGGATTGTAATCCGGAAAATGACGCACCACCTCGTCGAGCATGTCCCCGAGACCCAGCCGCGAGGAGGCGGAAACCGGAAACGGATCCCCGATCCCCAGATTATAAAATTCGTAGACGTCCGGCATAAACTTTTCAAAGCTGTCCACCTTGTTGACAACCAGCACAACCGGCTTCGCGGAGCGCCGCAGCATATCCGCCACCTTTGAATCCGCGTCCAGAAGTCCCTGTCTGACATCGGTGAGAAACAGAATCACGTCCGCCGTATCAATGGCAATCTGTGCCTGCTCCCTCATCTGTGAAAGTATGATATCCTTGCTCTCGGGCTCGATTCCGCCCGTATCGATCAGTGTAAAATTGTGATCCAGCCAGCTGACATCCGCATAGATCCGGTCCCTCGTCACCCCCGGCGTATCCTTCACGATCGAAATCCGCTCCCCCGCAATCGCGTTAAAGAGAGTGGATTTCCCCACATTCGGACGTCCCACTACCGCCACTATCGGTTTCCCCATAAAACGTATTCCTTTCTAAACGCCACATCCGCCCCACGGTCTTATCCGCCTGAAATCAGACGGCTCCCTCCCGTCCAAGCATGGCAAAAAGCAGTTCCTGACCGCTTGATTTTACAATATCTGTCTCCACTTGTAAAGCAGTTTTAAACTCCTCAAGCGTCATGTCGTCCAGAAAAACCTCCTCGCCGCTGCGCAGCAGATTACACGGCAAAAGCAGCCTCTCCCCCAGCTCCCTGCCGCGAAGCTGCGCCACAAGATCCTGTCCGGTCAGAAGTCCGGATACCGTGATAAGCTCTCCGAAGAAGTCGTTTCGAATCGGATAAACCGTGATCTGGCGGTCCGGAAACGCCTCCATACACTCCTTTGCCAGCTGCTTTAAAAACGGTGCGGCCAGATATCCGGTCGCGATGGAAATACGGTGCCGGACGGGCGGATGCTCCGGCTCCATGGCGCTGTCTCCCTGATCATTCTCCATCTCCCTGACATGTGCGCATCCGGCTTCCCGTTTCCCTGTCACCTGCTTTGCGCGGGTTTCCCGCCGATGCTTCTTTGCGGCAAGCGCTTCGTGAAATTCATCGATCAGAAGCCGCAGCATTCCCACGCCGTTTTCCAGCTGCGGGTATCCGTCATAGCTCTCCTCCTCCGGAAGCTTCTGCCCCGCCAATAGATACCACTCGTCACTCGCGTGGACAAAATGCGTCCCGTGCCGCTCCATGCACGCCTGCTGCCAGCGGCGGATCACCCCGAGCACTTCCGCCGCATCCTCCTTGGAAAACGGCTCAAGCGGATAAAGGCCCTCCCGGTATTTTGACAGGCCTACCGGCACCACGGACACGCTCTCCATATAAGGAAGATACTGCGTCAGGTCGCGGATGGAGCGCTCGAGCTCGTCTTTGTCATTGATCCCCTTACAGAGCACAATCTGCCCGTTCATCCGGATCCCCGCCTCATACAGGCGGTCGATTTTTTTTAACGCCTCCCCGGCAAATCGGTTCCGAAGCATCGCACAGCGCAGCTCTGGATTCGTCGTCTGTACGGAAATGTTCACCGGCTCCAGCCGAAGTGCCGTGATACGGTCAAGATCCTTCTCGTCCATATTGGTCAGCGTCACATAATTTCCCTGCAGAAACGACAGCCTCGAATCGTCGTCCTTAAAATAAAGCGTTTCCCGCATTCCCTTCGGCATCTGATCGATAAAACAGAAGATGCAGTGATTGCGGCAGGTGCGGTAGTCGTCCATCAGCCCGTTTTCAAACACGATCCCCAGGTCCTCGTCATAGTCTTTCTCGATCAGAAGCTCCCACACCTCTCCGTCCTTTTTCTCCACAAGCATCTGCAGCGTTTCGTCGTGGATCAGGTAATGATAATCCAGGACATCCCCGATTTCTTTCCCATTGATCAGGAGAAGTGCATCCCCGGGTACAAGCTCTAATTCCTCCGCAATACTGCCCGGCTCGATGTTGTCAATCACATGTTTTTTTTCGTTCATCGCATTCTCACTCATAGCATCCTCACTCATGCGCATTTTTCCCGCAGAAATATTTATATAAAAAAGGTCGTTGCCGTATCCTTTTCTGTCACGGCTCCTTCCCGTTTTTAAACCCGTCCCGGAATACCGTCATCATCTCCCGCGTCAGCGACAGCCCTTCTTCGTCGTCTGTAATTTCGCTGTAATGTACCCACTCCGCCGTCGCGAGTTCCTCCGTATCAAGCCGTATCTCGTGCATATCGTCAAGCTCACAGAAATAACCCAGCAGCAGATTTGAATCAAACCCCCACGGCTGGCTCTTATAATACCGGATATGCTTAACCCGAAGTCCGACCTCCTCATATACCTCGCGCCGCACCGTCTCCTCCGCCGTCTCGCCGATCTCCGTAAAACCGGCGATCAGGGCGTAGCGCTTATACTCGCGGTTCGCATACTTCGTCATCAGGATCCGCTCTTTGTCGGTCACGCCCACGATCACCGCGGGGGCAATTTTCGGAAATATCTGATTCCCGCAGGACGGACAGGAGAGCATACGCATGGTCTCACTGTGGACCAGCCGCCCGCCGCACCGGCCGCAGAACCGGTTGTCGCGATACCAGACATACAGGTGCCAGGCCGTCGCAGCTGCCAGTACCTGCGCTTTCGCCCTCATGCGACGGACGTCGGACATCCGGACATATGTATACGAAATCTCCCTGTCACACCCCGCCCGGTCCGTATGCGCGCCGGATGCGATGTCCGTCCCGCTCTCTGCTCTGCTCTCTGCTGATCCGGTCGGCTGTACTCCTGCCGCGATGTCTGTCCCGGTCCCTGCTCTGCTCTCTGCTGATCCGGACGGCTGTACTCCTGCCGCGATGTCCGTCCCGCTCTCTGCTCTGCTCTCTGCTGATCCGGTCGGTGCCGCGATGTCTGTCCCGCTCTCTGCTCTGCTCTCTGCTGATCCGGTCGGCTGTACTCCTGCCGCAATGTCCGTCTCTGCGAATTCCTCCGGCAGATCCGCGAGGAAATACGACGTTGTCCCGATCTCAAAGAGAAACAACGCAGCCGGCATCGTTCTTCCCCGTGCCGCGCACCAGTCCCGCACTCCTGCGAAAGTCGGAAAGATACTCTGCCCCGGCAGATCCTTCTGTCCGTGCCCTGCCGGCATGCCTTCTGCGCCTTCGAAACACTGCTTTCGTACGCAGACCGCATTTTCACGAAAAGAAAAGATGCAGTCCGACGGCGCGGGCTGTCTGGACCCGTACTGATTGTTTAAATGCAGCGGTGCGATATCCTGTATCATGTCGTTTTCCTTTCTGAGCTCTTTGATCTGTTCTTAGTTTACCACACCGGTCCGGTTTATGCCATATGCAGTTCACACAGAAACGGTCCGGATCCCCCGCTCTGCGGGTGCACCGGACCGTTTCTGTTCTTTTCTCAGATCACCTTTTCTTCCGTCAGTCGTATATATTCCTCCTCCGAAAGGCCGAGGCCATCCACATATACCGCGTGATTGTCCTGCCCGAGTGTGGGCGCGGGACAGTTGATGCGCGGCTTCATGTCCATCAGCTTGATCGGATTGCCGTTCACCGTCATCTTCCCGATCACCGGATGCTCGATATCGATAAACATCTCCCGCGCCTTCGCAATGTGCTCATCCTCGACGATCTGTTTTACGTTGTAGAGCGGCGCGGCCGGGATTCCCCTGCCAAGAATGAGATCCACGATCTCGTCCACCGTGCGCTGTGATGTCCACTCCTCGATGTATTTTTTTTGGATCTCGTTGTTCTCCACACGCAGCGGAATCGTTAAAAACCGCTCGTCGGTAATCATCCACGGCATGTCGAGCACTTCCGTGCACAGTTTTTCATAGAGCTTCTGATTGCCGCAGCCGATGATCACATGTCCGTCCTTCGCACGGTAGGTATCGTACGGTGCAATGGACGCGTAGGCGTTGCCGTTTCGCACCGGAAGCTCATGCGACTTAAAATAGCGTATGTAGGCATTTTCCAGACTCGCCACCACGGAATCCACAAGAGAGACGTCCACCCGCTGGCCCACGCCCGTCAGGTTTCTCGCGTTGACGGCGGCCAGAACACCGATCACCAGGTTTAATCCGCCCAGAATATCGCCCATCGCATTGCCGGACCGGGTCGGATCGCCGCCCTTTTCCCCGGTGATGCTCATCAGTCCGCCCATGCCCTGTGAGATAATGTCATAGCCGGGACGGTCGGAGTACGGCCCGTAGGAGCCGAATCCGGAGACAGCACCGTAGATCAGGCGCGGATTGACCTCTTTTAAAACGTCATAGCCGAGTCCCAGACGGTCCATCACACCCGGGCGGTAGTTTTCCAGCAGAATATCCGCATCCTTTGCCAGCTTTAAGAAAAGCTCTTTTCCTTTTTCTGATTTCAGATTCAGAGTAATACCCTTTTTATTGCGGTTTAAGTTCGCGTAATACATGCTCTCGCCGTTTTCATACGGACCGTAAGCCCTCGCGTCATCCCCGCGTCCCGGCACCTCGATTTTCAACACGTCCGCACCGAGATCTCCGAGAATCGATGCGCCGAACGGCCCTGCAACCACCCTTGTCAGATCCAGCACCTTCAGATTCTGCAGCGCCTGCATTCCCTGTTCTGTCTTCCTCTCCATATCCTGTTTCCCGTCCTTTCCTCTCATTCTGTCGATTTTTTCAGTGTACTGCACCGGCTCCTTTTTGCCGGTTTTTCACCCGCCGCCAGCCGGCCCGGCCTGACGTTTCCGGCACTTTTCTGCTGGCTTTTCGTCCGCACTCTGCCTGGCCCGATGATTCCGGCTCCTTTTCTGGCGGCTTTTCACCATTCCGCAGAACATCTGCCCGGCTTCCGAAAACGGCTTTGTGCGGTCGGCCGGTCATCACGGTTTTCCGCACCGGCGTTACAGCTCCAGTTCCTCAAATCCCGTATCCTCCGGGAATCTTTTGTTTTGCATCCAAAGAATCTGCTGCGCGAGTTCATAGTCCTGTTCTTCTCCCGCCGCATGAATCAGCCGGATCATCTGTTCTCTCGTCAGAAACCGGCTCCCGCAGACCAGACCGGCCAGTTTCCGGAGCGGCGTCTCCCCGTCCGCATCCATAAAATACGCCGCCCGGTCCGCGTATGTTACGAGCACCTCCAGATACCAGCGCTCCGTCTCTTCCTTAAGTCCATGCGGATACATCAGCCGCGCCGCCGCCATGCGCCCCGAAAAATCCAGCCGGAATGCTTTTTCTGCCAGCCGGTCAGCCTCCGCAGGACCTTCGGAAAAAAACAGTTCCGGCAGGCGGGCCAGTCCGCCGAAGCGCTGATCACAGCGCAGGATCGTTTCTTTTTCCATCGGAAGGCCGATTCGCCAGCGGACTGTCCCGTCTGCCGCGCACTGCTCCATCCACTGCAGGCTGGCAGTGTGGTGAAAGGCGGTCGGATGGACCTCTACATTATGATGCCATACGGATATACCCGACACCCCGGACGACATGGCGGACTCCACGGGCGATCTCTCCTGCTGCCTGGCCGCGTGTTCTACCCGCCTTTCGGACGACATGGCGGACTCCACGGACCACCTCTCCTGCTGCTGCCTGGCCGCGTGTTCTACCTCCCCGTCGCAGACCGACAGAATACGTATCCCGCTGCTGTTAAACGTCTCTGCTCCAAGGTATGTCACACTCTCCGGTAAAATCAGACGTTCCATTGAACTGCAATTGTAAAACGCTCCTGTTTCCGGCATCGCCTCTCTTGTCCCCTCCGGTCTGAGTCCGATGGTTCGGATCCCCTCTTCCAGAATCACCTCACGGAGGTTTTTACATTTGCCGAAAACACCCGCAGGCAGCCTCTCCACCCTGCCCGGTATCCGGATCCTGGCGAGTCTCCCGCAGCACCAGAACGCATATTCTCCGATTTCCGTGATGCTGTCAGGAAGCATGATTTCTTCCGGTCCACCCGCATCTTCGGTCTCATATTCCATCTCACGTCCGTGTTTCATACAAAAAGCGCTGAAGGAGATCACCGGTTCCTGCGCAAGCTGCGCCATCCGCCCCGCGGGCAGATGGTACGGCGCAAATGCAAGCGGTGCGACCGCCGTGACCGGATATCCCTGTACCTGCTCCGGCACCACAGCCGCTTCGCTGCGGTCCCGACGCGGCCAGCGGCACAGCATAGCCGTGCCGTCGGACCGCAGCTCATATTCCGCCGGTATTTCCCGGTGTCCGGCGGACACGTATCGTTTTTCAGTCATTCGTCTCATCCCCGCCCGATTTCTGCTTTCTGTTTGCCGCGATCCGCTCAAGCAGCTTTTCCTCTCTTGCCGGCAGCGATCCCGACGCGGCCGCACGCATCCATGTCTGATGCGGGAACTGTCCCAGATATGCCGCGGACTGCGGCGCCATAGCAAGGTCACTGACCGCTATGCCAAGCTCGTTGCCCTCGCCGAACGCCTCCGTCAGAAACCGAAGCGCGGCCCCCAACGCATCCTGCGTCCGTCTCTGCTCCTCCTTCAGCCCGGCGAGCCGTTTTTGATAGCGCTGCTTTTCGTCCTCCGGTATCCCGCCGTCCGGACTCGTCTCCTGCAGTCTGTTTTTGCTCTGCCGCAGCTTCTCCATGTGCGCCATCACCTCTCCCATGCGGCCGGTCAGCGCTTCCGTGATCATCCCGGTCAGTGCAATCCGCTCACATGGATCCGCGGCTCTGGCAGCGGCGAGTGTTTCTTCCGTACACACGCCGTCCAGAATCGCCGTCACATCCAGCCTTCCCTTAAAACGCTGGTAAAACCGGTAGTAGGCTGCAAATTCCCGCATGATTTCCGGGTGCTGCAGGTATTGTGAGATCACATTCCCGTCCACCGTCAGCCCGAGTTCTTCCCGCATGCGCAGGTTTTCCGACAGATCCTCCCATCCGCGCGGCGTGACGACAGCCGTGTACTCCGCATTTTTTTCGATCACGGAAAAATGTTCCCTGTGGCTCTCCAGATAACCGAGCACGGCGCCGGACACCTTTTTTTCCAGCGCATAGCGTTTCCACACCGGATAATCCGGCTCTACCTCCATGTACAGCAGACGGTCGATGATCGCCACCTCAAATTCCCTGGCATTTCGGTTATATTTTTTGGGATTACCAGCCGAAACGACCACCCAGCCCTCCGGCAGACGGTGACCGCCAAACATTTTATATTGTAAAAACAGCAGCATCGGCGGAAGCAGTGTCTCGGAAATACAGTTGATCTCATCCAAAAACAAAATTCCCTCTCTGCACCCGGTTTTTTCCATGCAGTCGTACACGCTAGCGATAATCTCGCTCATGGTATATTCGCTGACCGCATAAGACACACCGTCGTATTCCTTCTGCACGATCACAGGAAGCCCGACCGCACTCTGTCTCGTGTGGTGCGTCATGGAATACGCCACCATGCCGATCTTAAGCTCGCTGCTGATCTGATGCACAATCGCCGTTTTCCCAAGTCCCGGCGCGCCGATCAGAAATACCGGCCTCTGATGGGTCAGCGGGATGCGGTAATGTCCTGCCTCATCCTTCGCCAGGTAAATCTGTATCGTCTCTCTGATCTGCTGTTTTGCGCTGGCTATGTCCATAAACGTCTCTTTTCCTTTCTGACCGCTCACATCCCTCATCTGCCGGATCCCCCGGCAAAACGGTCTCACTTTTACCCGGGCACCGGGCAAAATCGTTTCCTGCTTTCACCCGCCTGTGCGGCAAAACCTTTCCCGCATCTCATCTGTTCATCCGGCAAAACGGTCTCACTTTTACCCGGGCACCGGACAAAATCGTTTCCTGCTTTCACCCGCCTGTGCGGCAAAACCTTTCCCGCATCTCA
>CAJUNX010000044.1:0-7121 GCA_910587865.1 uncultured Roseburia sp. | reverse complement strand
TCTGTTCATCCGGCAAAAAACGGTATCACTTTTCGATCACGATCCGATCGCCGTCCATGACGGCTTTTACCGCCCAGGCCGGCACATCCGGCAGCCGGTATGCCTGTTTTCTTAACAGAAACGCCACCGGGTAATCCGGTTCATTCTCCGGGTACGTTCCGAGGCCGTCCGTAAAATAAAGCAGTCCCTGCGGCCGCTCCATCCGGCCCTCCTCCCGTTCACGCGCGATATGCTCAAAGACCGGAACGAAATCCGTCCCGCCGAATCCTTTTACGTCAAATGTCTCACGCAGCCCGTCAGTCCCGCCTGCTCCCTCGATCAGCGTGACCTCCTGAATCTTCGCGTCGCACTGGATCACGTGAATCCGGGACTGCCCGCAGAAAAAGTCGGGCTGCCGCAGAACCGCAAAGGTCTGACTGATAAAATCCCGGATCTGCTCTCCCAGCACACTCCCCGAGGTGTCGATCGCGATGACAAATTCCCGGATCTTATGGTCGTCCCGATATTCCAATGGCTCTATCAAAGGGATATTGCCATAACACCGCAGCCCGTATTCGTAATAAACCAGATCAAATTCTTCCTGTGAAACCGCAATCGTCTCTTCCCAGGCCCCGAATTGTTCCAGGAATTCACGGTAGTCCATCCCGTTTTCCTCCACCGAAAGCCGCTGCCGCTCCTTCCCGGCCACTGCGGAACGGTGTCTGCCGATACGATCCTTTGCCCGGACTTCCCGGCAGAGTTCCTCCCATTCTTCTGTTTCCCGTCCCGAATCTCGTTCAAAAAACGACCGGTCCTCTTCCTCTCTGCTCTGATCCGAAAAATCCCCGGTCTCTTCCTCCCCGCTCTGATCCGAAGACTCCCCGGTCTCTTCCTCTCCGCTCTGATCCGAACAATCATCCGTTTCTTCCGCATCCGGCTGTCCGGGCGCAGGTTTCTCTCTGTTCCCCGCATCCGTCCCGCCGTCCTGTCCCGATTTTGCTCTTCTGCTCCGTCTGCCGCCTGCCGTCCTCCCGCCGGATCCGGCGTACCAGCACGCATGACTGTCCCGGTAAAACAGTTCCGCCAGCGCATTCGTCTCCGCTGGCCCGTAAAGCTCTGCCGGATCATCTGACTCCGCTGACACGTAAAGCTCTGCCGGATCATCTGACTCCGCTGACACCTGCATCGAATCCTCCGAATCACGCCGGATACCATTTTCATGCCGGATGCCGCTGTCAGACCGGATACACCCTGTCAGATACCGGTAGAGCACGGGAGCCGACGTCCCGCCCGCCGCCTGTGTCAGCCGCTCAAATTCCAGCCGTTTCAGGCGGTTACGGTTCCCGTAATGTTCGTTGGAGACATCCTTCTCATATGGGGTGCGGGACTCACGGTCCCCGTGTGGCGCACACTGTCCACCTTCCCGGTCCGTGACCGGACGCAGCGCATTCTGCAGACCAGCCAGAATCCCCTCCACAGCAAGGTCGCAGGCGAGATCCCACAGTGCCGGATCCTTTTTTTGCTTCTGATACATATGTCCCAGCAGACAGTGGAGCAGCGTGTGCAGAACATCCCGGCTCACCTCATACGGATCTCTGCGGTAATTTTCCAGCAGCCTCTCCACATCATAATACAGAAAACGGCCGTCGGTCTGAAAGACTGCTTCGGCATGGCTGCTCTCCTTCCCGCTGCCGTCTGAGAAACAGTCGTCAGCGCCACTCGCTTTTCCACCGCCGGATACACACATTCCCGGCACTGGTTTTAGCCGCTCTATGGCTTTCGCCAGATACCGGTACTGTGTGAGAACCCGCAGTTTCACCAGCGCCAGAACTTCCCGCGCAAGTTCTGCGGATTCCCGTCCGCTCTTTCGAAGGGTCTCACCCCCGTCTTCCGGCACCGGTTCGCCATCCCGAAGAGATTCGCTTCCATCCTCCGCCTGATCCGTTCCTTTCACAGCATTTCGCGACGTTTCCGGCTGACCGATACTCCCGGCATTTGTTCCGACCGTATTCCCGGTTTCCTCTGACATGCCGATACTCCCGGCATTTGTTCCGGCTGCATTCCCGGTTCCCTCTGACATGCCAATACTACAGGCATTTGTTCCGGCTGCATTTCCGTTCCGCTCTGACATGCCGGCTGTCTTATATTTCTCCATCTTCCACGTGGATCTTCATGCGCATCACGGCGCTTCCCATCGATTTTCCGAGGCTGTCAAGCCGCAGGCTCATGGTGGCCCCGCCGCCAAGCGCATGTTTCATGACAAAATTAAATCCGCCGAGACTCGGCACCTCATAGCGTGTGATCTCTCCTTTTACCATATCGCCAAAAAATGCGTGCAGTTTCTCGGGCGTCACCTCGCGCTCAATGATCTTATAATATTCCGGTTTTCTCGCATAAACGCAGACATTGCTGGTATCACCCTTGTCGCCGCTGCGCCCGTGCGCAATATCATTTAAATAAATCTCTGGCATAGTCCCCTGCTCCTTTCCTGCTACACTTCCAGAATATGCGCCCTGATGTCAAGCGCATCGCGCGGCACCGTTGTCGGCCACAGCGCCATGACCTCCTGCACATGGGCTCTTCCGCCGAAGAAGGAGGCTCCGGGCGGTCCGTTCAACTGAAGCGGACTGATCTCCGGAATGATTTTCGCACACTCGTTTTTGTCCTCGGAGAAAACCGCAATCCGCATCACACACTCGTTTAAGTTTTTCAACGCCTCTTCGCTCATATCGGCAACGCCGAGGTGAAGGCTGTTTAATCCGATGTAGCTGATGTGAATGTCGTCCGCCTTCATGCCGCGGCGCATCATTTTTTTCATGATCACATCCGCGCAGTATTTTGCCTTTTCGTATGCATCGGGCCACGCAAAGCTTAACATGGAAACCGTCTTCCAGCCCTTGTGGTAGCCGACGCAGAGCTTTAACGTATCCGGTCTCGGTTTTCCTTTTACATTTCCCACGCGCACACGGTCCGGCCCCAGCTGCGTGATCGTCGAATTGCTGATATCGACATTGACGTCAGGCGTCAGGTAATTTGCCGGGTCGTGCACCTCATATAAAAACTGTTCCTTCACGCTCTGCTCGCAGATGATACCGCCGCAGTTCGGAGCTTTTGTGACCTCAAACGTATCGTCTGTCAGCTCCGCGATCGGGAATCCGAGCTCATCCATCTGCGGCACGCCGCGCCAGTCGTACATGTAGTTGCCGCCCGCACCCTGTCCGCCGCACTCTAAGAGATGGCCTGCCATGATGCCGCGCGCGAGATTGTCCCAGTCGTCGTCCGCCCAGCCGAATTCATAGGCCAGCGGCGCCAGAAACAGTGCGCTGTCCGCCGCGCGTCCGGTCACAACCACATCCGCGCCCATGGAAAGCGCTTCCTCGATCCCCTCGTGTCCGATATACGCATTACAATTGTAGATCTTGTCCAGGATCTCGTGAAAATCTCCGTCGTAATCAAAATTCGGGAACGTCCATCCGTCTTTTAACAGCTTGGGAATCTTTTCCCGGATCGAATCTCCGGTGACATAGCCGATCTTATAGCCTTTCATGTCCTGGCTCTTTGCAAATGTATGAATCGCATCCACGCAGCCCTGAATATTCATCCCTCCGGCATTGGTGCAGATCTTAATTTTTTTCTGCCATGCCTCTTTTCCCGCTTCCTTTAAAATACGTGTGACAAAATCAGGTGCAAATCCCTTTGCGGGATCTTTCAACTGCTGTTTTGCCATAATGGAAAGCGTAAGCTCTGCGAGATAGTCACAGCCCATGTACTGGATACAGCCTTCCCTGATCATGTGAATCGCGGCATCCGGGGAATCTCCCCAGAAGCCCTGTCCACCGCCGATCGCGATTTTTTTCATGGTTTCGTCTCCTTTCCTGCCGGCACTCCGAGGCCGGCGCTGATCGTTTCATTTCTTTTGCATACAGTCATGTGTTTTATCCCTACAGCTCTGCGACCGGAAACTCGATAAAGGATTCCTGCCCGAAGCCGCAGAAGATCGTCTGATGAGCGTCCCGCGTTTTTTCCTGCTTCGACCACACGCCGGGATAGTTTGCATGAACCGCATACTGCGGAAAATCCGAAGAGGAAATGTCCACGCGGATTCTCGAACCGGCGCTTACCTGCCAGGCGATATCCCACATATCCACACAGACCCGGGTACGCTCCCCCGGTACGTATCCCGCCGTTTTGCACGGAAGGTCCGCCTCAATCGTGGTAATGGAGGAACGGATATTGACGGCACGTCCGTCCGCCTTTATCTCCATCACTTTCGCGGTAAAGGCAGTGTCCTCGCAGTCGCTCGCAACCGTAAGGTGCACCCGGATCTGTCCGGCAATCAGCATCTCTTCTTTTAACGTCTCCGAGACAAATGTAATCACATCCGGACGGAATCCGGGTTCCGGCTGATACATGCTGCCGACCTGATCCATGGATTTTAACATAGACTCCGCTCCGTGGGACGGCGCCGGGTCGTCTGGGCGATACAGATATCCGGTCTGTGTCAAAGCCGCGCCCTCGCTCCCATGCAGCACATACGCGTGTGCGCATTCCGGATGTTCCTCTGCCGCCAGGTAAAACCGCTTTGTCTCCTTCACCGGTACCGGCCAGGACGGCAGCTCCTCCCACCGGTCCGCTCCGATCAGATAAATCCTTGCCGACCGCTTTGGTGTCTGCTCTTTTACCAGCAGTGTGGTAAACCACTTCACCATGGAGGCAACCTCGCTGTTCTCCAAATGCTCCGGGCTGCTCCATTCCAGGCAGTTCATGCAGAAATGATTCCAGCTGCCGATGGAGAGCGTACTTTTTTCCAGCGTCTCCCCGCTTAAATTTGCGTAAGATTTTAACGCGCTTCCCAAATGATGATCATACCAGCCTTCCGTGACGTAAAGCGGGATTTTTACTTTTTCCGGAATCTCGCGAAGCAGCTTCCAAAAGCCCTCCTGCCAGTAGGGATCATCCTCCTTTGTCGCGGTGATCCAGCGGCGATACCAGGGAATCTCCTTTCCCCACAGCGCCTCGTCCACCCGGTAATGCGGCCGGAACCTGCAGCTGTCCATATAGTCGGCCTCCACCGAAAACCCGGCGTTCTCCATCGCCCACGACGTCAAAACATCATGACGGAACAAGCCCTTCTGATACGCCGAGGTAAACCGGTCCGTTCCATATACGCCTAAATACATGCCTTTTACCTTCTCTGGCACGGCATCCGCCATACACCAGCCGGTCAGCGCCAGATAGGAATCGCCCCAGTAACCGATGTTTTTTACCCAGCTCTGCTCCTGCAGCCAGTTGAGCGTGGCAAGGCCGTCCGCACGCTCGTTCACATTCGGATCCCACTCCCCCTCCGACCCGCCGGTTCCCCGACAGAACTGAACGATGTAGATAAATCCGCGGCGCGCCAGGTTTTCCCCGTGAACCCGGTAGGAATCCATCGAGTGCGCATAAGGCGAGCGCTGCAAAATCACGGGCCGGCAGTCTGTGCCGGCCGCTTCCCCACCGCCGCTGCCGCCGTAAAAAAGAAATGTCTGAAGTTTCACACCGTCCGGCATCGGAAGCATGAACTCATGCATCTTCCCCTCCTCACTCACAACCGGCAGATCCAGCGCATCATAATCACGCTGCAGCTGGCGCAGCATTTCCATAAAAAATTCTTCCATCTGACTCACTTCCTCTCCATCATCGGATCCTTTGGTCATATGTGTTTTACACAGGTCAGTTCTCATTAGTATAACGTTGTACCAATAAAATAAATATAGAACAATCACCTCTATTTGTCAATAGTAAAACGTTGTACTAACCTGTTTTTGTTTATGAATAGCAATTTTATCCGGATCATTGCTGCTGTGAGATGTTCCGTCACGCAGGTCTGCCTTGAGCAGCGCCCAGCCCTTCCGTCACCCGGAATCTGATCCTCTCCCCTGTTCAAATCTTTTTTCGCATTGACGGATAATGGAATCATTTAATTGCCGGCCTGGTTCCTGCTGTACTCTAAGCGCTTTTTGGAGCAGCCGTTCTATCTCAATTTTGGCGCTATCGCCTTTTTTATTGTTCTTCACAGATTCTCTCCTCTCTTTATTTCATTGGAAATTCCTTCTGCAATTCTCTGTGCCAAACTTTCCTGATAATCGTCATCCAACAGCTTTTGACTCTCAGAATCATTTGAGAGAAATCCCATTTCTACCAAAACAGCGGGCATTTGCGTGTTTCGCAAAACATAATAGCCCTCTGTTTTTGCATACCTCGTTTCAATATCCTCACTTAGCGATACTGCGCTGATGATACTTTCTGCATATCCTTTGCTTTCTGTCGCATTTGAATTGTTGTAATAACATTCCATGCCTGCTATCCGGGCATCCTTCTCATAGTAATTGCAATGAAGACTGATAAAAAAATCTGCATTGGAGGCATTTGCAACAGACGTACGATCTGCAAGGCTTATATTTTCATCGGAGCTTCTGGTCAGAATAACTTCTATATTGTTCTTCTCCAGAATAGCTTTCAGCTTCAATGCAACCGAAAGGTTAATCTCCTTTTCTACTGCCTTGCCGCTGACAGTACCTCCGTCACTTCCTCCATGCCCTGCATCCACGACAACACAAAACCCCGGGGCACTCTTCACTGTCGCAGTAACAGGAACAGCAGCGCTGCCTGCGTTTCTATCTGTGTATATATCCGTGTATTTATTTGCCTTTTCATCTTTCTTTGTAAATTTCTCGTATATGTAAAGACATCCGCAAACCATAAGTATCAGCATTATAATTAGTATCAGCATGACGATTGCCCGCAGAAGATACGCAATCATAAGCCGCTTCATCTTTCTCTTTCTGAGTTTTTTCCTCTTTCTGTATTGCTTCCTGTTCATTGCCGCATTTGTTCCTCAATCTGGAATAAGTCAGCAACCCCGCCGCTTGCCGCGAGGCTGCTTACCCTCGCGGCAGTCACCAAATGTGCATGCGGGCATGCCCACCCGGCTCGTTGTCCGCGGGAATCAATGGCTTTTTGGTAAAACGATTTCCTCACCACTTTCTTTTGACAGTACATAAATATTTCCTGTATCACAGGTAACAGACATTGCAGGTATATGACAGATCAATTCCTTGTTATTCCCGTCCTTGCCGCAGGAATACAAGTCTCCGCCGTCC
>CAJUNX010000043.1:6306-37111 GCA_910587865.1 uncultured Roseburia sp. | reverse complement strand
CGGGCCGGCATTTCACGATCCGGCAACGGCTCCCTCACGGGCACTCCGCGATCCGATGACACTTCACGGGCATATGCAGCAGACGCATCCGTTTTCTCCCGGCCCGGCAGCTCCTGCTCTGCGATCGGCTTCTGCCCCTTCGCGCCGGATCTATCCCGTCCCTCCTCCTCGACTTCCGAGGCGGACGCATCACGCTCCCAGAATGTTTCCTGCCTTACAAAAGTATCGTGGTTCCCTGCTTCTTCCTCTTTTACAGAAGTACCGCGGTCCCCGGCGCCTTCTGTTTCTGCGGACGCAGCACGCTCCCCGGATTTTTCCTGCTCCTTAAGCATGCCGCCCTCCGTTTTATCGACGCTGTCCATGACAGGCAGATTTCTGCCCGGCCGGTCATCATACCGGCTCTCTTCCGGCAGATCACGCTCCCCGGGCAGGCTCCTCCCCGGCAGCTCCCCGTACCGGCTCTCTTCCGGCAGGCCCGGCTCTTTGGGCAGGCTCCGCCCCTCTGTGACGGCCTCACGCATCTCTTCCGGGTCACCGGCCGACGATGCCGCGGGCTGCTCCGTTTCCGACATTCCTGGCTCCCCGGGCAGGCTCCTCCCCGGCAGCTCCCCGTACCGGCTCTCTTCCGGCAGGCCCGGCTCTTTGGGCAGGCTCCGCCCCTCTGTGACGGCCTCACGCATCTCTTCCGGGTCACCGGCCGACGATGCCGCGGGCTGCTCCGTTTCCGACATTCCTGGCTCCCCGGGCAGGCTCCTCCCCGGCAGCTCCCCGTACCGGCTCTCTTCCGGCAGATCACGCTCCCCGGGCAGGCTCCTCCTCTCTGTGCCGGCCTCACGCATCTCTTCCGGGTCACCGGCCGACAATACCGCAGGCTGCTTTGTATCCTCCTCTTCCGACCGTTTCTGCCGCTCTGATGCGGCAGTCCCTGCCGGTTCCTCCGCGACTCCGAAAGAAAGCACCGTCCACTCAATCGAAAAATTCTCATATATCAGCGTATCGAGATCCGCAAGCCGGTTATTGACAAAAATTTCACGATCCTGGTCCAGCTCCACATCCATAAACTCCACCAGCTGACCGACCGTATAAAAACTGCGCGTATCGATCCTGTCTCCTTCCCGGATCTCGTAAAACGGGGGTTCCAGGCTTCCGTTTACCTCGAGAAACTTCGGACAGCGCACAATCCTGTCATTGACGACAAACGTGACATCCGAGGTGGTATACTCCTCCAGCTGCTCGAGCCTTAATGCCGCCGGTCCCCCCATTGTGGACGGCTCGATATAGATCTCACCGTTCGGCTCTAAGGGCGTGTTGATGTTCGCGGGACGGCCGTTCATATAAATCTGCGCCGACTCCCCGGCCTCGCCGCGGACGATCCTCGGAACCCCGTTCACCAGAAACTGCAGCGCCCTTCCCCGCTTCGGAAACAGCTCCTCATTCGGGAATCCCGCCTGCAGCGCGACATCGACAATTGTAAGTTTATTGTTATCGTACAGCTTCACGCGTTCTCCGTTAAACCGCACCATGATAAAATTATTCCGCTGATCGTAATAATTCAGACAGATACCGATCGGGGTAACAAGAAGCGGATCCTTTTTAATGTCCTCCTGCCGGAAGGTTACCTCCTGCAGCACTTCCTCCCCGCGGAGCGCCACACGCTCCGGCGGAAGATCCAGCTTTTCCGCAAGCATCTCCGTATAGCCGTGGATCTTTCCGCCGCCGCCCACGATAAAGGCCGCGCTGACGCTCTTATCCCCGTTTAACTCCCTGATCTTTGCCGCCACCTCGCCCGTCATCCGGTCAACCACGGGAGCCGACAGATTCCATATCTCCTCCGCTGTCACCGTGTGCTCGATCAGCATGATATCCTTATAGGTGATCTCTCCCGTCACGCCGCTTGCCAGCTTGATCATCTCCGCCGTGTTAAAATCCACCAGATAATTCTGAACGATCAGCTCCGTGATCTCATCGCCCGCCAGCGGAATCATGCCGTACGCCACGATACTCCCGTCCCGGGTCACCGAGATATCGGAAGTCCCCGCTCCGATATCCACCAGGGCGATATTTAACAATCTGAAATTCTCCGGTATCGCCACATTGATCGCGGCGATCGGCTCTAAGGTCATATTGGCCACGACAAGCCCCGCCTGCTCCACCGCGGCATACAGTCCGTCCACGACATCCTCCGGCAGGAAGGTGACGATCACGTCCTCGCCGATCCGGTCCGCCTTGTGCGCCTCGAGATTCGAGAACACATCGTCATTTAAATAATATTTCACCACGGAATAGCCGACGCAGTAAAACTTGTAGCGCGTATCATTTTTCTCTTTGAGAATATCCTGCGCACGCTCGATTCCGAGCAGATTAAGCGTGTGGATGTCCTCGCCGTCCACAATGGTCTCCTCCGCAAAATCATAGGAAATATGCGTGGTCACCGTCTTAAGCACACGCCCGGCCGCCGCGATGCACACCTCCGATAACGGCTGACCGATCTGGGATTCAAGCTCCTCTTTCACCCTTTTTATCGTCTTTGCCACACGCCCGATGTCGTGTATCTGACCGTCAAGCATCGCTCTGGTCTGATGCTCCGTCATATACTGGGCCACGACAATAAACTCTTCCTCCTCTGTCCGGTATCCCACCGTTCCCACCACATTGCGCGTCCCGATATCAAGCCCGAACACCAGTGGCTGTTCAACTATGCTCCTGTCACTCATCTGCGAAATCTCCTGCTCTTTTTCCTTACTCCGTTCATGATAACGATCCATCCTGCTGCGCGGGCCGTCCGGGAGCAGACACTGCGTCCGCGAGAATCGCATCCACCTGCTTTATGGTCTCCTCGACGGTCCCGTTATTGTCAATCACCCGACGGCAGGCTCTGCGGTACGCCGCATCCTCCATCTGGCTGGCAAAGATCCCCGCGATCTTTTCCGGGGAATAGCCCCTGCTTTTCATCAGACGTTCCCTGCGGTGCGCCTCGTTTGTATCGATATACCAGAGTTCATCGCAGATCTCATCGTAATGCTCCTCAATCAGAAGCGCCGCCTCAAGCACGAGCAGACAGATCTCTCCCCGCTCCCGCTCCTCCTTTTCGGCGCGCAGCACATATTCCTTTACCGCAGGGTGGACGACGGCATTCAGCATTGCCCGTTTCTTCGCATCCGCGAAAATCACAGCCGCCAGCTTTTCCCGGTCAAACCCGCCCTGCGTTTCCCCTGCCTGCGCGCACGGCGCCGCATCGCCCCGCTCCGTGAGCCGCGGTGTCTCATCCGTATCCTGTTTTTTCAAAAAAATATCCTCTCCCGCAAACAGCTCCGTGAGTCTGGCATAGCAGTCCGTTCCCGGCTCCATCAGTCTGTGCGCGATCTCGTCCGCCAGCATCACTTTTGTGCCGGGCTGCGCCGCAAGATAGGAAAGGATCTCGGATTTTCCTGCTCCCACACCGCCGGTAATCCCGATAAATTTCATCTCATTTCCTCGATTCCCTCTGTTTCGTCAGGCCGTGCGGGATACTCCCGCCGCTACCCGTCTCTCTTTATTTCGCCTCGTACCAGTCGTGCCCGCTGTGGATATCGATCTCGAGAATCACCGCAAGCTCGGCCGCGCCGCGCATTTCCTCCTTTAAGATCCGGCGGACCTCCTCTTCCTCCGACTCCCTGGTCTCCACAAGAAGCTCGTCGTGCACGGTGAGGATCAGCCTCGAACTCATGTTCTCTTTCATCAGCCGGTCGTGCACGCGGATCATGGCAATCTTTATGATATCCGCCGCGGTCCCCTGAATCGGGGAATTCATCGCGATCCGCTCTCCGAACGAGCGCTGCATAAAATTGCTGCTTGAAAGTTCCGGGATCGGACGCCTCCTGTGAAACATGGTCGTCACATAACCGTTTTTCTTCGCCTCCGCCACCAGTCCGTCCAGGTATCCTTTGATCTTCGGATACGTCTCAAAATAGCGCTCGATATAATCCGCCGCTTCCTTTCTGCTGATGCTTAACCCCTGACTTAAGCCAAACGAGCTGATGCCGTAGACAATGCCGAAATTTACCGCCTTCGCATTCCTCCGCTGCAGATCCGTCACCTCGTCAAACGGGATGTGGAACACCTGAGAGGCCGTCGTCCGGTGGATGTCCTGCGCCTCGCGGTACGCCTCGATCAGCTTCTCGTCCCCCGAGAGGTGCGCCAGCACGCGAAGCTCGATCTGGGAATAATCGGCGTCGACAAACACACAGCCTTCCTTCGGCAGAAACGCCCTGCGGATCAGCCGGCCCAGCTCGATGCGCATCGGTATATTCTGAAGATTCGGCTCCGTGCTGCTGAGGCGCCCCGTCGCCGTGATCGTCTGATGAAACGATGTGTGGATCCGCCCGTCCGCCGCGATATAATTCGTCAGCCCGTCCGCATAGGTGGATTTTAACTTCGTCAGCTGCCGGTATTCCAGGATATCCGCCACCACCTGATGCTCCTCCGCCAGCGGCTCGAGCACATCGGCGGCCGTCGAATACCCTGTCTTTGTCTTTTTCCCGTTCGGCAGCTTTAATTTTTCAAACAGGATCACGCCGAGCTGCTTTGGCGAATTGATGTTAAACTGCTCCCCCGCCGCCTCACAGATCGCCTCTTCAAGCTCCGTGATCCGCCCGGAAAGCTGATCCGCATATTCTTTAAGCGCCGTCCCCGACGCGATGATTCCCTCGTATTCCATATCCGCGAGCGTGAAGACAAGCGGCATCTCAATCGTGAAAAAGAGATCCTTCATCCCGGTCTTTGTCAGTTCTTCCACAAACGTCTCCCGCGTCGCATACGCCACATAAGCCATGTAGCAGACACATTTTAAAAATTCGTCCGGCTTTTCCGCCGCGGCTGCGTCAAAGGTCAGCTTTCCGAGGAGATCCCTGCGCGAGGGAATCATGATCCCCGCGTAATCCTTCGCGATATCCTCACAGGAGTACTCGTTTTTGATCGGGTTGAGCAGATACGCCGCGATCGTCCCGTCAAAAAACGTCTCCCGCGTCAGCTGCCCGACACTTGTCTGATACAGCATCCCGAACAGCTTTAACTGCGGCTTTAAATCCAGCGTCGACAGGGAGGCCGCTCCGCACTGTGCAAACAGCCCCGCCAGCTCCCCGCAGCCGGTTTCCTCCCCGGCTTCGATATAATAAATCTCCTCTGGCCCGCAGACGACCGCCAGCCCCAGAAACGCGGCTGCAGGCTTTCTTTCGCCCGACGAAAACAGGCTCATCTGCCCGTCCGTCTCCATGTGATCATCGTGTGCTTCCTCGCACGGCACGAAGTAAAACGCACAGTCCTTCCCCTTCATCCCGGCGAGCACGCGCTCTGCCTCTCCCCGGTCGGTAATCCGCTTAAAATGCTCCTCCGCGACATTCTTCGGCGCTTCCACCGTAAATCTGCCGAGCAGGTGTTTAAATTCCAGCCGTTTGCACAGCAGATACGCTTCCTCCGTGTACAGATCCGTGATCTGCCCGATCCGCGCCGCATTTAGGTCATACACGATGTCGGCATCGGTCACGATCGTGGCGAGCGTCTTCGACAGCTGCGCCTGCGCGTAGTATTCCTTCAGATTTGCGGACGCGCGCTTCGGCTTTAATTCCTCCACATGCGCGTAGGCATTCTCGATACTGCCGTAGGCCGCGATGATCGCGGTCGCCGTCTTCTCCCCGATGCCTGGCACCCCCGGAATATTGTCGGACGCATCCCCCATCAGCGCTTTCACGTCGATAAACTCCTCCGGCGTCACCTGGTAGCGCTCCTTCACCTCTTTTGTATTGTAATCCTCGATCTCGGTCCCCGTCTTTTTCGTCTTCGGAATCCGGATGCGGATGTGATCCGACGCCAGCTGCAGCAGATCCCGGTCCCCGGACACGACGGAGACCTCGACGCCCTCTTTTTCACTGCGCTTCGCGATCGTCCCGAGCAGGTCATCCGCCTCATAGCCGCCCTGCTCGATGATGGTCACACCCATCGCGGTCAGCATCTCCTTGATCAGCGGCACCTGTTCCCGCAGCTCCTCCGCCATCGGCTTTCTGGTTCCCTTATATTCCGCATACATCTCATGGCGGAAGGTCGGCTGGTGTACGTCAAAGGCCACCGTCAGATAATCGGGGCGCTCTTCCTCTAAGATTTTAAACAGGATGTTTAAAAAACCGTATACCGCATTCGTGTGAAGTCCTTCGGAATTCGTCAGATCCGGGATCCCGAAAAACGCCCTGTTTAAAATACTGTGTCCGTCAATCAATACCAGCTTACCGCCCATATCCGTCTCCTGTTCTCTCTTTTTTGTCACGCGCATCCCGGTCTCATGCCCGGGATGCGCGCCGCATCTCCTGCACTCAGACTGCCCGCGTGTATCTGCGCAGCCACTCGTTCTCCTCCTCCGTCAGATACGGAGAAAGCGTCTCATACACCTTCGCGTGATACACGTTTAACATCTGTCTCTCACGCCCGCTCATCTGCTCCGGGTCGATGGCGTCCAGATCAATCGGCGCGTAGGTGATGTTTTCAAAATACATAAACTGTCCGTACTCGTTCTTCTCTCCCCTGTGGCAGACAAGCTCGTTTTCCGTCCGGATGCCGTACTCTCCTTCAAGGTAAACGCCCGGCTCGTCCGTCGTGATCATCCCGGCCTCAAGCGGCGCGCTGTCGCTGCGCTCCGGCACGATCTTCCAGCGGAACCCGTTCGGACTCTCGTGTACGTTTAAAATATATCCGACGCCGTGTCCTGTCCCGCATCTGTAGTCGATTCCCAGATCCCACAGCGGACCGCGCGCTAAAATATCGAGATTATATCCGGTGCACCCGTATAAAAACCGGGCGCTTGCCAGGTTCAGATTCGACCGGCAGACCGCGGTAAAATGTGCGCGCATCTGATCCGTGACCGGCCCGAGCGCCATCGTCCGCGTGATGTCCGTCGTGCCCTCCAGATAATGTCCGCCCGAATCCACCAGAAGGAATCCCTCGGGCTTTAACTCCGCATCCGACTCCGGCGTCGCCGAATAGTGCATCATCGCCGCATTCGGCCCGTAAGCGCTGATCGTCGAAAAGCTGAGATCCAGAAAATGCTCCTGTTCTCTCCTGCGCTCCTCCAGATAATCGGAGGCTGAGATCTCGGTCATCGGAAGCTTCCCGATATTCGTCTTCAGCCAGTACATAAATTTCGTGAACGCAACGCCGTCCTTCACATGGGCGATCCGCGTGTTGTCCACCTCGACCGGATTCTTGACCGCCTTCATCAGCTCCGTCGGATTGCTCCTGTCGACAACTGTAACTCCTTCTTTTAAGCTGCCAGCAATCCGGTAATTGACGGTCTTTTGATCCATCAGCACATGCGCCTCCTCCGGAATGGCCGCCACATAATCGTAGATCGCATCGTAAGGCCGCGTCGTGATCTGATTCTCCGTCAGATATACAGCCGTTTTCTCATCCACGACCTCCTCCTGCAGAAACCAGATACACTCCGTCCCGGTCACGGCCAGGTACGAGAGCACGACCGGCACATGCTCGATGTCACCCCCGCGCACGTTGAGCAGCCATGCGATATCGTAAAGGGAAGTCAGGATGTGATACCCTGCGCCCTCCTTTTCCATAGCCTCACGCAGCTCCTTTAACTTGTCCGCCGTGCTCTTTCCGGAATATTTCTCCTCCAGAAGAAACAGCGGCTCCTTTGAGAGCGCCGGACGGTCCGTCCAGATCAGGTCGATCAGATCCTCGTCCATGTGGAGCAACCCGTGCTTTTTCTCCGCGATGCCCGCAAGCTTTTTCCCCCAGGCCCCGTTTATGACTCTCCCGTCAAATCCGAGCGTTCCGCCCTCCGGGAGCTTCTCTTCGATAAATTCATCCGCCTTCGGCACGCCTTCCTCGCCCATGCGGTAAAGCGTCACGGTCGTATCCTTAAGCTGCGCCTCCGCCTGCACGAAATACCGGCCGTCCGTCCAGAGACCGGCCTCTGTCCGCGTGATCACCGCCGTGCCCGCAGAGCCGGTAAAACCCGTGATAAATTTCCGCGCCTTAAAATGATCTCCGACGTATTCCGACTCGTGAAAATCCGCAGTCGGCACCACATAAAGGTCAATCCCGCGCGACTCCATCTCGTTTCTAAGTGCCTGTAGCCTTTCCCGTATCATATTTATCTCTCCTCCGCCTTTCCGCTTTCTCCGCCCGGACGCTTTCCCGTTTTTCCGCCCGGACGCCCTGTCCGGCTCTCCGCCCGGACGCTTTCCCGTTTTCTCCGCCCGGACGCTTTCCCGTTTTCTCCGGCCTGACACCCTGTCCGGCTTTCCGCCCGGACGCTTTCCCGTTTTCTCCGCCCGGACACCCTGTCCGGCTCTCCGTCCGCATCAGGCGTCCGTAAATTCAAAAAACTTCGTGTCAAGCTCCGGATACGAACGCTTCAGGGAAATCGGCCTCCCCGCCCGGCTTAAAAAGCAGTGAGCGCTTCTGCCGGTCGTGCGCAGCTCTCCCGTCTCCTTATCCGTCATCCGGTACTCTAACTCCATTTTGATTCCGTTGTACTTCACAATCCTTGTCTCGATGACAATCACGTCGTCGAAATGCACCATGCTGTGATACTCGCACGATACGGACAGCACCGGGCTGATGATCTCAATGGCCTCCATTTCCTTATAGGACAGGCCGATCTGGTCCATCAGATCCATGCGCGCCTCCTCCATCCAGCGGATATAATTGGAGTGATGGATGATTCCCATCTGATCCGTCTCGTAATATTTCGCGTGATGCTCGTAAGGCCGTATCGAAATCCCCTCCAGATGCTTCCCGTAAACTTCAATCTCTTTTTCTGCCATCTGTCTCCCTTCTTTCCTGAATGGTGATCCCTTTCCTGTGACATAAGAACAGGGCGGTATTCCTGTCGTTTTGAATACCACCCCCTATTATCACATATTCAGTACAAAATTTCAATGACAGCCGCCATTATCCCTCCGAAAAATATTCCAGATAATCCTCCTCGTTCGCAAAGAGCATATATCTTCCATCCACATATCCCATATAACCGGCATCCACGACATATCCTTTCATCTACGTTCACTCCTTTTCGTCATTTGATAAAAAGAGTGTAACGCAGGATATGTCCCTTATCCGGGACAGGTGTCTGTTTTCTGTCCAATAAACCGGACAGGATACAACTTAATCGGCAGTGATGCGCCGGCTCTGCAGCCCTTCCCTGCGTTTCCGAAGGACAAGGGTGAATGCAGCCAGAAGCAGGCAGCCTGCGGAGATCTTCGCCCCTGTGTCAAAGCCGGGCGACTCGTAGATGAGCGCAATCTCATGCTCTCCCGGTTCGACGTGAACGCTTAAAAACGCCCCGCCGAATGCTTCCGGTTCGGTCTCCTCCCCGTCCACGTACAGCCGCCAGCCCTCCTCGTCTGCAATGGAAAAGACCAGACGTCCGGACTCCCTCACCCGAATTACGCCGTTTAACCGATTGTCGGAAACGGATTCTGTCTGAAGCGTCTGTGCGCTCAGCGTGCGGTACACCTGCTCAAGCGCCGGAAGGCTCAGCCGGTAAAACGTCATCGACACCGTCTTTTCCACGGTATTTTTTACCTCCACGACGGTCCCTGCCTTACAGTACCCGAGATCCAGCGTATATCCGTGCGAGACCTTGCCGTAAGATCTGCTCCTGCCGTCGCTGGTCTCCATGGTGAGACTGTCGACATCCGTACTGCCGTATGAGGCATAATAATATCCGGTCTCCTCCACCTCAAGCCGCGAACAGCCCGGATTTGACACGGCGGACACGGGGACTAACATCTGCTCCTGTGCCCCGAGCATCCACGCCAGGTCATTCTGATTCCCGATATCGTCGTTCTCCAGGGCATCCCACGCGTCCGCCACCGTCTCGTCCACCACAAACCCCGGCGGCAGGACATACGTATTTTCATACAGATACGTCCCCCCTGAAGATGCCACAGGCGTGGCGAGCGGCCCTTCCTCCATGTCGTTATCCGCCAGCGCGTAGCGGATCCCGAGCATCGCGGAGAGCATGGGCGTCGCGCCGCTGATGCTGTAAAAATTTTTCCCGCCCTCCATGCCGAGCTTCTGATAAAAATGACTGACCTCCAGATTCATCAGAGACGAAAACTGTGTCGCGGAGCGGTAGCCGTAAAACGCCGCGTCATTTTTCGTCCTGCGCTCAAGCTCCTCCGTCCGGTAAAACATCACGCCATCCTCCGCCGCAAGCTCCTCCCCGCGCGCGAGCACCTCTCTGTAATCCGCGAGATTCGCCAGATACGACGTCCGGCTGACCGTCTCAAGCCCCGTGGCGCCGTAATTGATCACAAGCTCCGCCATGACGGCAAAGCAGCCCACCGCGAGCATGAGCTCCCTGGTCTTCTCCTTTCCCGCCATGCAGATCCCGGCCGACATCAGGTAGATGCTGAAAAAAACCGCACTGACCGCATACGCCGTCAGATTGCGCTCAGCCGGTGTCTCACTCAGCCAGAACGCCGTCAGGGCGATCGACATCACCGCCGCCGCGGCAGGCAGATGCCACAGACTGTGCTCCCGTAAGTGAATCAGCTCCTCAAACGCGGCATACAGCAGCACAAAGCTGTACAAAAACGCCTGCCGCCCCGGCAGCGAGGTTGGAAAATGCAGCCCGTGCCAGATAAAATCCAGATAATTATTCGCAAAGCTCACGGCAAACAGTGATGCCAGCAGCAGGATCTTCCATTTTCTCCGCCATGAAATCCCGTTGTTGAGCAGATACAGTACAAACAAAACCAGCACGAACAGGCCGCAGTAGATATTGGGCCAGTGCTCGTCGCCCGTATAGACTTCCGTCAGCATCAGATGCCTGGAAAGCTCGGGAATCAGACCGAAATACCATTCCATCTTCTCCGGAAACGAGATGCCGGAAGCGCCGCTCATGCTAAGAACGACAGCCGTAGGTATAATCAGTACCGCCCCCGTTCCTCCCGCGAGAAGCGAATATCCGGCAAAACGGATCCAGGCCGTGATGCCGCTCTTTCGGTGCGCCGGCCAGTATCCCAGAAACCACAGCACCAAAAACAGGCAGAGCATGATCGAGATGTAGTAATTACTCAGAATACACAGGGAGAGCACACCGTAATAGAGAAACGGCCGGCCCTCCCGCACCATGCGCTCAAGCCCCGCCACCGCGAGCGGCGCCAGCGCCACGACGTCCAGCCACATGATATTCCACGCATAGGCCGCCATAAAGGCCGAGAGCGCATACGCCGTTCCGAATGCGGCCGTTCCGAAATCTACGGCTGCACCGTACGCCAGGTCGCCGCGCGCCGTCTGCCAGGCATCCGTCTTAAAATGCGCGCGCAGAAAATACGCAAACGAAAACCCGGCAAATGCCGTTTTGACCAGCACCGCCAGCGTCATAAACTCGATCACGGCCCCCCGCGGGCAGAACAAAAGCAACCAGTTTAACGGGCTCGCCAGATAATAGGCGTACAGCGACACAAAATCCGCGCCAAGTCCGATCTTCCACGAATAAAACGGACTTCCGCCTGTCTGAAGCTTCTCCGCCATCTCCGCAAAAAACGGACAATACTGATGATACATATCGATGTGGAGGATGCACTGCTCTCCGAACGGCCAGACCTCATGGTCGATACAGATGATCACCATAATAAGAAACGGCGCAAATGCCGCCGCCAGCAGCGGAATCTTTTTTTGCATCGCCTACGGCTCTCCTTTCTGGTCAAAGATCATATAATACTGCAGCTTCCGGTAGCGTAAGAGCGATTCGTTTTCCTCTTCCTCCCCCGTCTGAGCCGCCGTCTCCGTCCGCACCGCAGAGAGCACCGGCACGACGCTGCTTTGATCCAGCAGATACTGCCGGTAGCCGTCAGCCGGAATCCCCGCGCGGGCGCACACCTGCGCGCCGAGATAATTTGCGCTGGTATCCGCGTTCTTCGCCTCTTCGATGTCATAGTTGGCCCAGATCACATACGGCACCTCATAGCGCAGCGGCAGCTCATCCTCCGTCAGAGCATTCCACCGCATGCCGTTTTGCGCGAGAACAGGCGCGGCGACGGTATCGCCGGGCTGATGATCCCCGAAAAACACCACCACCGTCCGCTCCGGCGCCTGTGAAAAATATTCGATCAGAGCCTCTAGCGAGCGGTCCGAGAGTTCCGCCAGTGACAGATACTGCTCCAGCGAGATATTTTCAATCCCCTCCGCGGTGATCTCCGGCGTAAAATTCGGATAGAGATCCTGATAGCCGCCGTGATTCTGCATCGTCACATTAAAGATAAAAATCGGCCTGCCCTCCGCCTTATTCTCATACAGCTCAATGATTTTGTCCACGCAGCCCATGTCGCTCACGTAATTGCGCACACGCGGGGCCATGTCGTAGGCGTCCAGAAACAGGCTCTCCGAAAATCCGAGCCAGGGGTAGACCGTATCGCGCTCCCACCCGTTCGCGTAATACGGGTGCGTCGCCACCGTCTGATAGCCGAGCGATTTCAGGTGCGACGCAAGCGACGGGCACTCCCCGGTCAGGTACTGCTGATAGGGGATGCTGCCCTGCGGCAGAAATGCCATCGTATTTCCGGTCAGAAATTCAAACTCCGTGTTCGCCGTGTTCCCGCCGCAGACCGACACGTGCAGCGTCCCCGTCACCGTATCAGGCGCCCCGTTCTGCAGACGGTGTAAAAACGGGAGATAGTCACGGCTCGTCTGCAGCGATCCCAACGCTGAGAGATCGGCGAACGATTCATTCATGACGACAATCAGATTCGGCAGCTCCTCCTCTTCTGTTTCTGCTGTCAAAGCCGTCTGCTCATATTCCGCCAGCAGCTCCTTCGCCTCCGCCGCGCTGTAGCCCTCCGGGCGTTCGATCGACATATAGGCCAGATTCATCACAAACGTCACGGCAATGCCATCTACATTTGTCATGTAAACCGGTGTAAACAGTTTGTTGTACAAAAAATGCCGGTTCTGAAAACTCTCCTGCTGAAGCGTGTCCGCAAAACAGACCAGGCAGAGCGTCAGCACGCCTCCCAGCAGCCACCGTTTCCAGAAAACCAGCCGCCAGGGGCGGATGCGCACCGGGATCAGCGCGGCCATCAGGATAAGAAAGGCCAGCGTCACCGCAATCATCCTGGCATCCGGCGTAAAATCATAATTTCCCGCCACATTCGCCGCGGTCCGAACGGAAAAAAGATCCCACGGCACCAGCGGGTTCGTGCGGAAACGCACCACATAGGCATTTGCAATCCCAAAAAGCATGGCCGCGCATGCCTCGATCCGGCATGCGGCCTTATACCGCCCCGTCAGACAGAACAGAATGCCCGCCGCAAGTTCAAACAAAAGAATATTAAACAGCTGCGCACGCGGACGCACCTCTAAAAACGGATTGTGTGTATAACTCTCGAGAAGCCAGAAAAAAAGCGCCGGCAGAACGAACGCTGCCATCCCGAAAATCCCGCCGCTTATGTATCGCTTTATCGTCTTTTTTGTCTTTTCCGTCAAACAGTCCCTCCTATTTTTCAGACCTTCTTCGTCTTTTTTTCCCGGTCCTCTGACACGCTTCCTCCGTTTTCCCTTTGCGCCTGCATTCCACAGCGCTCCATATTTTGTCGAATCCGACGCTGTTTTTGGCACATCCTGTTAATAGTGCCGGCATTTCCCCGCAATCCGCCCCTTCGTTCTTGACATCCTGCCTCTGATTCACTAATATCTGAATTATCAGGACAACAACATAGAAAAAGGTGGTCATTATGGAGAATGAGATGACAGTGCTTCGTTTAACAAAGGAGAATGAAAATTTCCGAAAAATCATCAAAACACAGCAGAATACCATCAATCGACTCATTGATTACTTTATACTTGGGATAAGAAACAACGAAATACAAAAGTAACGGATTTCCCCGACCGCCCGGATGCGAAGATCTCCCCTGCACCCGGGCGTTTTTGTGTCCCTTCTTCTCTATCGGGACGCGGCGGAGTGCAGCGATGCGCCCGTCTCCCCGCCGTCCGGATAGTGTATCACATAATATTCATAGGCATTGACTACTGTCGTCTTTCCGAACATATCTTCCCGCTTAAATCTGCGGCTATAGTTGGCATGTACATGCCCGTGCAGAAAAAAGCGCGGTTCGTATTTTTCGATCAGGCTCCGCAGCGCCTGAAATCCGCGGTGCGGCAGATCGTCGAGATCGTTTATGCCGGCTGCCGGCGCGTGTGCCACCAGAATGTCAAATCCCTTCTGTCGCCGCAGCTTGCGCCGCAGCTTCCTTATTCTGCGCTCCATCTGCTGTTCCGTATACTGATATTTTGCACCCGGAAGATACTCCCGCGAGCCTCCCAGTCCCAGGATCCGCACCCCGTTGTGCACATAGATGTCATCCTCGATACAGATACAGCCCTCCGGCGGTTTTTTATCATAGCACGTATCGTGATTGCCCATCACATAAAGCAGCGGCACAGGGCAGAGCGTCGCGAAAAAGCTTAAATATTCCGCCTTTAAATCCCCGCAGGAAATGATCAGATCAATCCCTTCCATCCGCTTCGGATCATAAAAATCGTAAAGTGCCTTTGACTCACAGTCAGCCAGTACCATTATGTTCATCGCATCATTTCTCCGTGTTGGTTTCGTCTATCCGGACGCCCTGCAGCTGCACAAGCTCTCTGGCCTCCTCCGTCAGCTCATCGTATTCCGGGATCTTTCCGACGACATTTTCCGCCAGCCAGTCCATCGTGACGATCTCCTCCGGGCTTAACGTCTTCCCCTCCTCACAGCGCACCACACCGTTCTGGGAATAGATAATGCCGTCAAACGGATGAAAACTCCCTGCCCGGATCGAGCTTTTGAGGAATTCGATCAGCCGGTGCGTGCCGTGCGGCATGGTCTTTGAACAGATCACGTCGATGACATCCGCCGACATCCCCCACCAGTAATTTACCGCCTTCTTTCCCTTCTGCGCGCCGACATCGCTGTCGCCGTGAAGGATGCTGTTGATAATCTGCTCGTAAAACTTGCCCCAGTGCCAGATCGGCGTTGCGATATTCTCAAGACTCCCGTCCTTTGCCTTCGCGTACAGCCCGTACTCTCTTGAAGCGTGCTGCGGCGTGATCATATCGTCATCCGAGATACACACGACGCCCTCCTGCTTTAGCTTCTCCCTCGCATTCTGATTCTCCACACGCGACCACTCCAGCTGTATTCTGACATCCGGATTGATCATCCTTGCGCCCAGCGCAAAGGCATTGATATTCGCCATTGTCCCGTAGATCGGATAGTCGGCGACATACCCGAGCCGGTCGGTCTTTGAGAGCGCCGCCGCGATAGCTCCCATCAGGAACTTTGATTCATACATCCGCGCGTAATACGTGCAGATCGAAGAGTATGACATCTTGATCGAACAATTGAAAATGCGAACCTTCGGATGCCGGATCGCAGAGCGGACACTCTGATTGACCATCTGTACCGCCGTCGTAAAAATCAGCGTGCAGCCGGCCGCCACCGCCTCCTCGATCGCCTCCTCGACCTCCTCCTCGGTATTCGCCTTATCGATCACCATCGTCTCGATCTTTTCTTCGAGCGTCTGTTCGACATACAGCCTCCCCAGCTCATGCGCGTAGGTCCAGCTGGACGTCTCCGCCGTTTTCGGGTAAATATATGCGATCTTCAGCCGCTCGGACGCAAGCGTCACCTCGGGGATGAGCCTGTTTAACAGCGAGGGCTTCTGCAGTTCCTTCGCCTCCTCCGGGCTCTGCACCAGCGCCACCTGGCCGCCCTTGTCCGCCAGCATGATCTCCTCCCACATATCCTGCAGACCGTGCAGTATCTCGCGCTCGCTCTGCTCCTTCATCTGCTCGTAGCCGTACACCTCCACATAGATCAGAAAGGCATCCGAGACATTGAGCACCAGTTTGTCCCCGTGCGCCATCTGGAAGGCTTTGGCAAACCTGCCGTTCACCACGCGGAAAAACTGTGTGTCGTCCTCCGACCACTCCTCCCCCTCGTCCTTTCCCATCAGCTTTAAGAGCTTTTTGTAGCTTCCCTCCCTGGTGAACCAGATATCGCAGTAATGCGATACCTCGTAAAAATCAAGGAATTCATAATACAGGCGGTTTTCCTTGTCATCCGTCTTCTTTGGCACAAGACGCGTCACGGTGCCGGGAATGCTGTAGGTTCCCAGATATTTCATGACGCTCACGCGCTTGTTGCCCTCCTGAACGTAAAAGCGGTTCATAAACTCGAACGCCACGATCGGATCGCGGATCCCCTCGTCAATCTGGCTGTCATAAAGATGCGCCCACTTTGAGGCGAACTCCGACTTCTCGGAGAGCAGGGGCATAAAATCATTGGCAAACGCATTCGTCCTCCCCTGCGTCTTTGTCCCCACAATCTTCGAGAGCGGAATATTCATAAGCCCCAGCGGGATCGTCGCCACGATCTCCGTGTAGGATAAAATATCATCGAGCACCGGCAGATACGGATATTCCCCTCTTGAAAGCGCCGTCATATAGCTCCGTTTTCCCTGTTTGAATGCTGCTGTATAATCACTGAATGGCACGATACATCCTCCTGAACTAAAATCCTGTTTTCTGATTCCGTTCCATTTTACCACTTCGCCGGAAAAATGCAAACCAAATTTCCCGCGGCATAGTCTCACCCGTCCAAAGATACATTTAATTCTTGCAATCTGTAAAAGAGTGTGGTACTATTCTTTTGTTGAGACAGCACAAAACGCTGCCCGCTGCGCCGGTGTGTCGGAACTGGCAGACGAGACAGACTCAAAATCTGTTATCCGCGAGGGTGTGTGGGTTCGAGCCCCACCACCGGCATCAGACCTCAACAGCCCGCAGGCCCCTGATATATCAGGAGCCTGCGGGCTGTTTTTTATGCTCTGCTTTTCTTTGCAGCGTCCCCCGCACATCGGCAGATTTACTGTTTTCAGGCTCGTTTCAGGAGGGACATTGGAGGGTAACTCATGCTTACACCCACTCAAATTTCGAGAAATTGAATCACAAACTTTCGATAAAATTGTTTCCGAAATTATCGTTATGATAATAACGCATTTTAGCTGTCAACAAATAATTCATAAATATCGCCTCCTATTTGCTCATAAACATAACTTAATAATTTTCACTTAACAAGAAATCTGCCATATGCACGATCTTCACGCCGTTGATATTGCCTGCGGCAAGTTCGTCAAGGGTTACGACATACTTGGGATAGTGGTCTTTGATTTCAAGCAAATTTGTAACCTCTCGGTCGGATTCCTCCGGCAGATTGCGGCACACCTGCACATAGATACGCTCGTCACGCCGTACCGCTACAAAGTCAATCTCTTTCGTTTCGTTTTTGCCGATATACACCTCGTAGCCTTTTCTGAAGAGCTCAAAGTACACGATGTTTTCCAGCATAGCGGCAACGGATTTCGGATTAAAACCCATCATGCAGTATTTCAGAGAAGCGTCCGCAAGATAGAATTTCTCCTGCGTTTTCAGTACGGATTTGCCTTGCAGGTCATATCGCTGGCAGCGATAGATCACAAAGGCTTTTTCCAGCCATTCCAGATAGTTATATACCGATTCCACCGAGAGAGAACGCCCCTCGCTTTTCAAAAACTTCACGATAGCGTTAGCGGAAAAGGTCTTGCCGACATTTTCAACGATATACTTCACAACACGGTTGAATAGGTCAAAGTTCGTGATGTTGTGCCGTTTCGTTATATCGCTGGTGATAACGGAATTGTAAATGCCCTCGACGATCTGATAGGCTGCGCCCTCGTCAAAATTGCTCAGCGCAACAATAGGAAAACCGCCCATGCGGATATATTCGGTAAGCAGTTCTTTCGGCGTGCGTCCGCTTGCTTTTTTGAACTCCATATACTCGGCAAAGGACAGCGTAAATACGGGGATAGAGATATACCGTCCCGTCAGGTAAGTGGATATTTCACTTGACATCAGTTTGGAATTGGAGCCAGTCACATAGATGTCTGTATTGGCATTTTCCAAAAGACTGTTGACTGCCTTTTCCCAGCCTGTGATTTCCTGTACTTCGTCAAGCAGAAGATAATAACGCTCACCGTCTGTCATTTTCTCTTTGATACCGTTATACATATCCTTGTCGGTCATACCGTCGTCAAAATCTTCTGAGGTATAACGCATACCGATAATGTGGTCGGCGGGAACGCCGCTTTTTATCAAATCATCCTGTAACATATCTAAAATTGTAGATTTACCGCAGCGGCGAATACCAGCAAGGATTTTCACCAGCGGTACATCACGGTAGGTTTTCAATAAATCTAAATAATGGGGTCTAACAATCATACTCTCGCCTCCTTTACTATTAGTATATCCAAAAAGTTCTGTATAATCAATATTTTTTGCTTGAATTTCGTAAAAACTTTTATATTTCAATTTCTTTTTCGGTTCTAAATTATATTTTGCCTCCGTATTGCATCGCTGTGTAACTGCAAGCATCATATATCGTGCAAAAACAATGGATACATGAGCGGTCAAAGCATCATAGGAAAGGCTCCGGCACTCCTTTACCAGATGCAGATAGGATTTGCAGGTCTTGAAAAATACCTCAATATCCCAGCGCTTCCCATAAATACGGATGATTTCTTCCTCTGAGAGAGTTGTATCCGTGCTGATGATGGCATTTTCGGCATTATATGGTATACTTGACATGGCATAAATCTCCTTGCTTTGTGATTGTTATTCGCAATTCAATTATACCATCAAGTGCAGGCTTGTGCCTTTTTTATGGACTAAAGCATTGATGTTTCAAGGTTCAGCACACCAATTGGTGTGGGAAGTTATATTACTCATAATCCTGCTCCTTTCTTTTTTCCACATACCCATTAGCCGGCTTCTTTACATATATTATATCCATATCATTTTACTCTCTTTTCTTACATTCACAAATATGATTATATATGTTAGAACAAAAGCTGGCAACAGAGCAGAAATTTCTTGACACAAGTTATCATATATGATAACTTTTAGGTTGACGAAATCAGAAATCTGACATAGAAATGTGAATAAAATGGATGACAGTACAAAGATCCCCGGGCCGCGTTATGAGGTTGTCGAACAGCTGAAAAATGCACGCAGAGAGCAGAATGTGACGCAGGAAATGCTCGCAGAGCGCGTCGGCACAAAAAAATCAAATATTTCACGGTTTGAGAGCGGAACCTATAACCCGAGCCTTGATTTTCTGATCAGAATCGCAGAGAGCCTCGGGAAGCAGATCCATATCCGGATCCGGTAAGACGCCGCACGGCGATATTCTGCCCCCGCAGGGCAACGTATTTTTGTATCATCTGATTTCGCAGATCCACGCAGAACAGGAGTTTTTATCTTTCATGAAAAACAGCAAGATTTTGGGCAATACAAAAAAGCTCGACCATGACGTCGAGCTCTGCAGAACAACAAGCGAACGGATTATCGATCAGGCCACACGGCTTCTTATGGAGAATCAGATTCCGTTTTCCAGAGACTGGATCCGCATTCCTTTTTTTCAGCGCGAAAAATACCGGGGCGCCAGCCAGATTTACGTGATCCGTACCAACCGCAACCGGTACGGGCAGGCGAGACGCACGATCGACCGGCTTCAGGCCCCGTTTAAGCAGAGACTGATGCTGACCAATTACTAGTACAACGAATAATAAGTAACGAACACCCTGACCTGCCTGATTTTTCATCTGCGGCGTTGTTGTCGGTCAGCGATGCCACCGCATCGCCTCTCTCCGCCGCCCTGCAGACCGAGAATTCATTCTGCGTCATTTGGCTGAAATAAAAGCGTCAGTACACTTGTCAAAATCAATCCCGTTTATCAACGGCCGGCAGGAAAACCGGCATGTTTTCTCCGCACAAAAAAGCCGGGGCATGCATCCCCGGCTCTGACGTTCTTAGGCTTCCTCCTCCAAGAGTTCCATGATATAAATACAGTTGGGCTTATCCACCTGAATGCCCGGCATTGATACCAGCGAATATTTATTCTCATAATCAATCTTATAAGAATAGATATCGTTTGAATTATTGTTCAGCGTCAGATAGTGGCGCTCATCCGGATATATCTCTAACATCTTCGGATAATCGCTGTTGACACGCGTCTCAAACTGCCTGGTTAAAAGCCCGGTCTTCTGGTCCACCTCAAAGCAGACGACGGAATTCACGCCGGAGTTGCTGCAGAAGAGGTATTTCCCGCTCTTTGAGAGCTCCATACCGGACGCTGCGCACGCGTCTCCGTCCTTTTTCGACACGGTGCTGATCGTCTGAATCTTTTCGAAGACCGGCATCTCATGCACGACCGAATACCGGTACACCTCCACCGCATTCATCAGCTCATACATCAGATACGCATACGCTCCGTTCTTTGAGAAACGCAGCATCCGCGGCGCGGACTCTAACGGCCCCCGCACGATATCGATCAGCTTCAGCTTCCCGTATTCGTAATCCACGCGGTAAATCTTCATATGGTCAAGCCCGTTGTCCACCGCGCAGAGAAACTTCTGATCCGGCGTCAGTTTCACACAATCGACATGCGGGATAAAATTGCGCTGCGCGAGACTGCGCCCCATCCCTTTATGGAAAATACCGTCCGCAATCTCACCGATGCTTCCGTCCGGCATCAGGCGCATCATACTCACACGCCCGTCGTGATGTCCGCCGACAAACAGATAGCGGTTCTGATTGTCCACCTCGACATAACATCCCCTCATTCCGCCGATCCACTGCTTGTTCATCGTCTCAAGATCGCCGTCCGGCAGGATTTTAAACGATTCCACCCCCTCATCCGCGATCGAATACAGAAACTTCCGGTTTTTTGAAACAATCAGATCCGACGGATTGTTGATCGGAACGACCTTGCGCTCCCGTAGTGTCCCCTGCTCCACATCGACGTCGTAAATGTGAATTCCCACACTGTTCTCATGCGTATACGTGCCCACATACGCAACATACTTCCCCTGCATCCTTTGTCACCATCCTTTTCTTTTTAACTGCACTCTTTCCGGCGCAGCAGATCATATAACTCCGCCGGTCCGCCCGGATCCACCCAGAGAACCTGCTTCGCATGCGGCGCCGCATCCATGTCATTTCCTTCTATATCCGTAATCCGCCGCACCGTCACAGAAAGATTCCGCCCGTCCGGCTTCATGATCTCAATCTCTTCCCCCACGGAAAATTTATTCCGCTGTTCGATCCGGCAGAGACCGTCTTCGTTCTTTTCGCTCACAATCCCAAGATATGTATATCCGGTCGTATAAGTGCTGTTATCGTAGATCTGCGTCTCCTCCGACGGCTTTCCGAAAAAGAAACCGGTCGTAAACGGTCGGGTCGTACAGCTTCTGATCTGTTCCTGATACCACGGCAGATTAATCCGATAACGCTCTTCTGATTCCAGATAATCATCGATCGCTCTGCGGTAGGTACGTGCCACCGTCGCCACATAAAGCGCCGTCTTCATTCTGCCCTCTATCTTAAAGCTGTCGATGCCCGCCTCCATCAGTTCCGGGAGGTATTCGATCATGCATAGATCTTTTGAGTTAAACAGATAGGTGCCGCGCTCATTTTCATACACCGGAAAATATTCGCCCGGCCGCGTCTCTTCCATCACCGCATACTTCCAGCGGCACGGATGCGTGCACTCGCCTCTGTTTGCATCTCTCCCCGCCAGATAATTCGACAACAGGCATCTGCCCGAGTAAGAGATACACATCGAACCGTGGAGGAACGTCTCGATCTCAAGTTCCTTTGGAATATTCGCCCGGATCTCGCGAAGCTCCGCCAAAGAAAGCTCTCTCGCCGACACCACACGCTTTGCACCCAGCCTGTGCCAGAACAAAAATGTCGCGTAATTCGTGTTGTTCGCCTGGGTGCTGATGTGGATCTCGATCTCTGGGCAGACTTCCTTTGCAATGGAAAAAATGCCCGGATCCGAGATGATCAGCGCATCCGGACCGATCTCTTTTAATTCCTCAAAATAGGCCCGCACACCTGAGAGATCCTCGTTGTGCGCGAGGATATTGGCCGTGATATACACCTTCACGCCGCGCGCGTGGGCAAACGCCAGCCCTTCCCTGATCTCCTCCGCGGAAAAATTCTTCGCCTTCGCCCGAAGCCCGAACGCATCGCCTCCGATATACACGGCATCCGCACCGTAAACCACCGCGACACGCAGCACTTCAGGGCTGCCCGCCGGCACCAGCAATTCCGGTTTTTTCATCGCATCCTTCCTCCCATGCACTGTCTGTAACCTGCGGCGGCGTCCTGCGGCTCTTTTTCCGTCTCACGCCCTCTCCCACGCGCTGTCTGTGACCTGCGGCGGCGTCCTACGGCTCTTTTTCCGTCTCACGCCCTCTCCCACGCGCTGACCGTGACCCCGTCGCCGACCGGCAATACGGATGTCACGAGCCCTTCCCGATGCGTCAGCTCATACAGATAAGCCCGCATCCTGCTGTGGATCGTGCGGTTTCTGCGCGTCACCGCAAAGCGTGACTCCGTGATATCGCCGCCCTGCAAAACATTGTCGGATACCAGCACGCCGTCCGGTGCCAGAAGACGCAGCACCTCAGGCAGAAACGCCAGGTACTGCCCTTTTGCGGCATCCATAAAAATCAGGTCATACGGACCGTCAAGCGAGGGGAGAATCTCTGCAGCATCCCCCTCCAGAAGCGTGATCTGACTGCCTCTGCCGACCCGCACAAAATTCTCCCGCGCAGCGGAAATACGCTTCTCATCATGTTCAATCGTCGTGACCTGTGCGCCCTTCGGCGCGTATTCCGCCATCAGAAGTGCGGAAAATCCGACCGCAGCCCCGACCTCAAGAATCTTTTCCGGCCGCCTTACCGCAAGCAGAAGCTTTAAGAGACTCTGCGTCTCTTTGCGGATCACCGGAATGCGCTCTGCCAGCGCTTCCCGCTCGATTTCCGCAAGCACCGGCGTCAACTCCTTCGCAAGAGAATTGATGTAGGCCGCAAGCCTCTCGTCCGTGATCACGTCTCATCCCCCTGGTCATCGTCGCCGCCGTCATCATCAGGATCACCGGCTGCCCCGTCGATTCCGTCATCGTCCGGATCGCCGGCCTCCCCGCCGACTCCGTCGTCCAGATCACCGGCTGCCCCGTCGATTCCGTCATCCGGATCACCGGCCTCCCCGTCATCGCCGCTGTCCGCGTTCTCACCGCCTGACTCTCCGTCGGACTCCTCCTCCGGCACGGCAGCCATGATTGCCATCATATCCTTTCCGGTCATCGACGTGTTTAACGTATAGACGCCCGGCTGGAGCTTTTGGGAATATGCCGAGAGCTTCAGCTGCGCATAAAACAGAAGATCGTCCCGCACCAGCCCCTCTTCCTCGAGCATCTCTCCGATTTCCCGCTCCGACATATCGCTCGTCACCTGAACTATCACATCCGTGCCCGGAGCGGAGGCCACCGGCTCCTCCGTAAATACACGATAACCGAACTCATAGCAGAAATGCCCCAGCTCCACGAGTCCGATCGCCACAAGCAGCAGAATCAGTATGGAAAAACTGATACTGACAAAATTTAAAATGATCTTGTTCAGGTTCATAACTCTCTTATACCTCCATAATAATCGGCATAATCATCGGACGGCGTTTTGTCTCTTTCCACACAAAATCACCGAGAGAATCCTTGATCTCCGTCTTGATCTTTCCCCAGTCGGTAATCCCGCGGCTCATACAATAATCCATCCGCTCGTCGAGAAGACGCTTCGCCTCCTCCATCAGGCTCTCGGAGCCCCTCACATATACAAATCCGCGTGAAACAATATCCGGTCCTGCGAGCAGCTGCCCGGATCCGCCCTCCAGTGTCAGAACAACAATGATAATACCGTCTTCCGCCAGATGCTGACGGTCTCTTAACACGATATTTCCCACATCGCCGACGCCGAGTCCGTCCACCATGACAGCCCCGGTATGCACACGCCCGCTCACGGCCGCGCTCTCGTCATCGATCTCCAGCACATCGCCCGAGGAGAGAAGGAAGATATGATCCTTCGGAATCCCAAGCTCCTCCGCGATCTTCGCCTGCGCGATCAGATGGCGGTACTCCCCGTGCACCGGGATCGAATACTTCGGACGGACAAGCGAATAGATCAGCTTGATCTCCTCCTGACAGGCATGTCCGGAAACATGCACGTCCTGGAAAATCACGTTTGCGCCCTTCATGGAGAGCTCGTTGATGATCCGGGACACCGCCTTTTCATTTCCCGGAATCGGGTTTGAGCTGAGCACGATCGTATCGTTCGGCTTAATCGTCACCTTTTTGTGCATGCCGCTCGCCATGCGGGAAAGAGCCGCCATCGCCTCCCCCTGGCTTCCGGTCGTAATCAGCACGGTCTGCTCATCCGGATAGTGCTTAAGCTCCTCGATGTCGATCAGCGTATTATCCGGAATATTGATATATCCAAGCTCCGACGCAATCCCGATGATATTGACCATACTCCGGCCTTCCACAACCACCTTGCGCCCGTACTTATATGCCGTATTTATAATCTGCTGCACACGATCTACATTTGACGCGAATGTCGCGACGAAAATACGCCTGTTTTTGTGATCCGCAAACAGCTCGTCGAATGTCCGGCCCACCGTCTTTTCCGAGCGCGTAAATCCCGGCCTCTCCGCATTCGTGCTGTCGCACATCAGCGCGAGCACGCCTTTCTTTCCGATCTCTCCGAACCGCTGCAGATCAATCGCATCGCCGAATACCGGCGTATAATCCACCTTAAAGTCCCCTGTGTGGATCACGGTGCCCGCCGGCGAATAGATCGCCAACGCCGCAGCGTCCTGGATACTGTGATTGGTCTTGATAAATTCCACGCGGAAACACCCGAGATTGATGTGCTGTCCGTAGCGCACCACCTTGCGCTTTACCTTTGTTAACATGTTGTGTTCCCGAAGCTTGTGCTCGATGATCCCGTTCGTCAGCTTCGTCGCGTAAATCGGCACATTGATCTCTTTTAGCACATACGGGATCGCTCCGATGTGATCCTCATGGCCGTGCGTGATAAAAAATCCCTTTACCTTTTCCAGATTTTCCTGTAAATACGTGATATCCGGGATCACGAGATCGATCCCGTACATGTCGTCCTCCGGGAATGACAGCCCGCAGTCCACAACAATAATACTGTCTTCGTACTGAAAGGCAGTAATATTCATTCCAATCTGCTCAAGACCTCCGAGCGGGATAATCTTAAGCTTCTGTGATTTTTCTTTTTTCAAAAAACTTACCTCCGAAATTTCCTTTCTTTTTGCTGCAATGTTCCTGTTAATACTCTACATCCGCATCCTCAACCAGCTCCGCGAATACTTTTCCGACCGACGCGAGCTCCGTCTCCTCTTCCAGCATCTCAAAAACAACTTCTCCGTCCGCTTCCCCGACTTCTTTTAAAATATATGCCTCGCAGTCCGCCTCCTCCTCTTCTGTCACAAGAAGATAGCGGATCCCGCCAAGCTGTGTCTCTTCCACCACGAAAAACTCGGTTTCTTCTTCCGTTACAGGGTCGGCAAATACTATTTTCTCCATAGAATGAACCATGCCTTTCTCACAATCTGCACTGCCGCGGCCACAGACAAACCCCCGCCCGCAAAACAGTTCCTCTCACGGAAACGCCCTTTCATTTCTGCAGTGAGTCAAGATATCCCTGCAGAATCAGCGACGCCGCAATCTCATCCACATACTGCTTCCGGTTCTCCCTGCGCACGCCCGCTTCCATCATAATACGGTCCGCGGACACCGTCGTCAGACGCTCGTCCCATAACAGAACGGAGCGCTTCGTCCGCTTCTCCAAAAGCGCCGCAAACTCCTTCGTCTTCTCGCAGCGCTCTCCCTCCGTGCCGTTCATATTCTTCGGATAACCGAGAACAATACGGTCCGCCTGGTATTCATCCGCCAGCTCCGCAATCCTCGCCAGGGTCCGCCGCAGCTTATTGGGGGATTCCCTGCGGATGATCTCAAGTCCCTGCGCTGTCAGCATAAGCTCGTCGCTGACCGCCACGCCAACCGTCTTCGATCCAAAATCCAGTCCTAAAACTCTCATGAAGCTCCTATTCCCAGTAATGATTCTTAATATATGCCCGCAGGACTTCCTCCACCAGCTCGTCCCGCTCCACTTTCATGATCAGGCTTCTCGCATTATTGTGGCTGGTGATATACGTCGGATCCCCGGACATGATATACCCGACAATCTGATTGACCGGATTGTATCCTTTTTCCGAAAGTGCACGATACACGATCGCGAGGATATCGCCCACCTTAAGCTCCGGCTCTTTTTCTACTTTAAAATACTGTGTGTTATTGATATTCTGCATATTTGTCACGCCCTTATACCTGCCCAGACAGGGAACGCCGTTCCCTGGCATCCTGTCGAAAAAGCATCGTTATTACATATTCTAATATAGTTTGTCCTAAAATTCAACCAAAAGATAGAGGTCCTGCGCAAGCTGTCCGCTCACCGTTCCCCGCACCAGGCAGTTTGTCCGCTCTGTCTCTGACAAAAGCGCAACCTTTAAATATTCTTTTGTGTAGCCGGTCACGTAGCGCACGCCGTCGATCTCACAGGTTTCCTCCGTCAGAGCGGTCACGGTTTTACCGATGTAGTAATCCCGGAACTCCCGCGACATCCTCCGTTCCTCCTCAAATAAGACGGCGCTTCTCTCCGCCTTTTTCTGCTCCGGCACCTGATCCGGCAGATCCGCCGCCTTTGTCCCGGCCCGCCTGGAATACTTAAAAATATGCAGCTCGTAAAACCGGATCCTGCGAAGAAACGCAAGCGTCTCCCCGAATTCCTCCTCCGTCTCGCCGGGAAACCCGACAATGACATCCGTCGTGATCGCCGGGTGGGTAAAATGCGTCCGGATCCTCGCACAGACCGCCTCGTACTCCGCCGTCGTATAGTGACGGTTCATGCGGGAAAGCACCGTATCGCAGCCGCTCTGTAAGGAGAGGTGAAAATGCGGACAAAGCTTCGGCAGTACGGCGAGCGCACTGACAAATTCCTCCGTCATCACACCGGGCTCCAGGCTCCCAAGCCGGACGCGCTCCACGCCTTCCACCGCGCAGACCGCCGCGATCAGACCGGACAGGCTCTCCCCGGTATCCCTGCCGTAAGACCCCAGGTGAATCCCCGTGAGCACGACCTCAAGACAGCCGTTTTTCACAAGTGCGCGGATCTCGGCAAGCACATCCTCCTGTCTGCGGCTTCTGATCCGCCCCCGCGCATACGGGATGATGCAGTAGCTGCAGAACTGATTGCATCCGTCCTGCACCTTGACAAACGCCCTGGTATGCTCCGCCACATTGCGCAGCGACAGCTCCTCGTATGCCGATGTCCCGCCGTTTAAATCCGCAACACATTTTACGGGAATCCGGGACGATTCATATTCGGCCAGAAGCGCGGGCAGCCGGTGCTTTTCGTTATTTCCGACGATAAGATCGGCAATCCCGTCAAGCTCTCCTCTCCCTTCCCCCGTCTGCACATAGCAGCCCGCGGCCACCACCACCGCCGACGGATTTTTTTTCCGCGCACGGTGCAGCATCTGCCTGGATTTGTGATCCGCCACACCGGTCACCGAACAGGTGTTGACCACATAGACGTCCGCGACATCCGAAAATGCGGTAATCTCATACCCCGCATCCTCCAGAAGCTGCCGCATGGCCTCCGTCTCATAGGCGTTTACCTTGCACCCCAGATTGTGCAGCGCCGCCTTTTTCATGTTCCTACCTCATTTCTATTATTTTACAGTTTTCCTGTTGACTTTTCCAATAAAAAACATTACTATAAGTGCATCTGAAACAGTTTATCTTATCAAGGAGGCATTTTAAATGAAAACAGTACAGATATCGTTAAATTCAATCGACAAGGTAAAATCCTTTGTGAACGCCATCACACAGTATGAATATGATTTTGATTTAATTTCCGGGAGATATGTCATCGACGCAAAATCCATTATGGGCATCTTCAGCCTGGATCTCTCCAAGCCGATCGACCTCGCAATCCACACGGAGGAGCATCTCGACGAGATCATGGAGACCTTATCCCCCTATCTGCTTTCATAACCGGCGCTATCCCGCCTCATCGCAATGTATATATGGCCGCAGGACGATGTCCTGCGGTCTTTTTCTGTCCGGGATCCCGGACGCGGCCTGCACGCATCACGCGGATCCCGGACGGGATGACTCCTGCCGGATCCCGGGCGCGGCCTGCACGCATCACGCGGATCCCGGACGGGATGTCTCCTCCCGGATCCCGGACGCGGCCGGTCAGTTCCCCGTAACCGTGATCACCTCAACCGTCCCGACCGCCTCCTGCATCAGCGCATCGATCTTCTCCGCAAGCATCGTCTCGTCCCTGCGGATGATTTTTATGTTCGGTTTGGTGACAGGGTGCTTCGCGACAAAGATCGTGCAGCAGTCTTCGTAGGGAAGAATCGACGTCTCATATGCACCGATGCGCTCCGACACCTCTACAATCTCCTGTTTGTCGAACCCGATCAGCGGGCGGTAAACCGGCAGCGTGCACACCTCGTTTGTCGCCGCGAGCGACTGCATGGTCTGGCTGGCCACCTGACCGATGCTCTCGCCCGTGATCAGGCCGAGACTGCCGCATTCCCCCGCAAAATGCTCCGCGAGCCGCATCATATAGCGCCGCATGACGATCGTGAGGTCCTCGTGCGGGCACTGCTCATAGATGTAGAGCTGGATTGCGGTAAAATTCACGACGTGCAGACGGATCGGCCCCGTGTAGCGCGCGATGATCTGCGCGAGATCGACGACCTTCTGCTTTGCGCGCTCCGACGTGTAGGGAGGCGCGTGGAAATAAACCGCATCGATCGAAACGCCGCGCTTTGCGATCATATAACCCGCCACCGGACTGTCGATCCCGCCAGAGAGCAGCAGCATGGCTTTTCCGTTTGTCCCCACCGGCATACCGCCCGGCCCGGGAATCACGACCGAATACAGATTGATCTGGTTTCGGATCTCAATGCAGATCGTCACCTCCGGGTGATGGACGTCCACCCGCGTGTTCGGGAACGTCTCAAGGATTTTTTCTCCCATCCGTGCGTTGATTTCCATGGATTCGAGCGGATAATTTTTTCTGGCGCGTCTTGCGTTTACCTTGAACGAAAACTGCTTTTCCCCGTATACCCGGCTGACGTAGGAAACGACCTCTTCCTCCAGACGCTCAAATCCTTCGTCCTCTAAAAGCACAACCGGGCAGATCCCGACGATCCCGAATACGTGACGAAGCGCCTCCACTGCCCCGTCATAGTCAAACGCATCTTTCGTGTCGACATAGATCCGGCCCTGCTCCCTGCGCACCGAAAAATTTCCCTCCACGTTTTTAAGCGCGCGTCTGATCTGTGCCACAAGCGCGTCCTCAAACAGGTAGCGGTTCTTTCCCTTAATCGCAATCTCCGCGTATTTGATCAAAAAAGATGTTTCGTTCATCAGACCCTCCCTTTCATCTCCTGGTAAACCGGCGCAGCGACGGCACAAGCTCTTTTAGCGCTGCCGCCGCATAGTCCGTCTCCTCCTCCGTCGTCTCCGCTCCCATGCTGATCCGGATCGTGGAGCCCGCCTGCTCTTTTGTCAGACCGATCCCGAGCAGAGTACGGCTGGGCGCAGGCTTGTGCGACGAGCAGGCGCTGCCCGCCGAGACATAGACCCCGGCATCCTCGAGCGCGTGCAAAAGCACTTCGCTTCTGACGTCCTCCGCCGTGACGCTTATGATATGGGGCGCCGCGGTGGATACCGAACCGGACATGCCCCCGCCGCTCCCGGCAGCTGCCGCAGGCTGCGCGCTTTTACCGGTGCAGTTGACCGTGATCCCCGGAATCTGCGTGATCTGTCCGATCAGACGTTCCCGCAGCCCGTACAGACGGCTGACCGTCTCATCCAGATGCTCATAACACTCCGCGGCCGCCTCGCCGAGCGCGGCGATCCCTGGCACATTTTCCGTGCCGGAGCGCAGTCCCTTCTGCTGTCCGCCGCCGTAGAGCAGCGGTTTTACCTTTGTCTTCCCGCCGATATAGAGAAACCCGGTTCCCTTGGGCGCACAGATCTTATGGCCGCTGACCGAAAGCAGATCGATTCCCATTTTTTTGGGGAAAATGCGAAACTTTCCGTATGCCTGAATCGCATCCACATGGAACAGCGTGTTCGGATTTCTGGCTTTGATCCGCTTTGCGGCCTCCTCCACCGGCTCCACGGCGCCGATTTCGTTGTTGACCATCATAACGGACACCAGCACCGTATCCTCCCTCACCGCATCCGCAAGCGCCTGAAGGGAGATCTGACCGTCGCAGTCCACATCAAGACAGGTAATCTCATATCCGAGTCCTTTTAAATATTCCAGCGGCTCCAGGACGGAGGGGTGCTCGATCTTTGTCGTGATGATATGTCTTCCAAGCCGGGGATTCGCGAGCGCGGCTCCGATTAAGGCCGTGTTGTTGGATTCGGTCCCCCCGGAGGTGAACATCAGTTCTTTCCCATCCGCTTTCAGCGTGGCTGCAATCTTCTCCCGCGCATCACGAATATAATCCTCGGCGCATTTCCCCATGCCGTGTAAGGCGGAAGGGTTTCCGTAATCCTCCGACAGCGCCCGCAGCATGATCCCCATGGCGCGCTCGCTGCAGCGGGTCGTCGCGGAATTGTCCAGATAAACCTTCATCGTCGTTCTCCTTACTGCCGCCTTCTGCGGCTTTCTTTTTTCCCGGTCATCCCTCTCTCGTGCGGACGGCCCTGTAACGGATGCCTCTTTGTCTGCCCGCGGACGGCTCGTAAGCATCCCTCTCTCGTGCGGACGGC
>CAJUNX010000043.1:0-6206 GCA_910587865.1 uncultured Roseburia sp. | reverse complement strand
GCCTCTTTGTCTGCCCGCGGACGGCTCGTAAGCATCCCTCTCTCGTGCGGACGGCTCTGTAACGTCAGGAGAATGCACGGTATCCTGCTCTCCGTTCGGGCTGGCGCCGGTTATCGCTCCGTCTCATACATCAGGATCGAGAGCATCGCGATACCTGCCGTCTCGGTGCGCAGAATCCGTCTTCCCAGAGACACGGGTATCATCCCCTGCTCCTTCGCCAGTCCGATCTCCGCCTCCGTAAATCCGCCCTCGGGGCCGATCCAGATCCCGACCGCACTGCCGGGGCCGATCTGCTTTACCGCCCTGCGCAGAGACTGCATTCCTTCCTCGTTCTCATAGGGAACCAGCATCACATCGCATTCCTTTGCCTGTTCCGCCGCTTCTTTTACCGTCGCCGGCACGCGGACAGCGGGAATGGCGCTCCGTTTTGACTGTTTTGCGGCGCTTTTTGCAATCTCCTGCCAGCGGGCCGTCTTTGCCGCCGCTTTTTTCCCGTCGAGCCGCACCACACAGTTTGTCATCGCCACCGGCACGATCTCCGATACGCCAAGCTCCACCGCCTTTTGAATGATCAGTTCCATTTTATCGCTTTTGGGCAGTCCCTGAAACAGCGTAATCCGGCAGGGAAGCTCCGTTCCCTCCGCCTCCATGAGAATCGCCGCGCACACTGTCTCCTTTGTCTGTTCTGTAATGCGGCAGAAATAGCTTTTCCCGGACGCTTCGGAAATGCGGATCTCCTCTCCGTCCTTTAACCGGAGCACACTGTGAATATGTCTTGCGTCACCGTCTTTCACCGTCACAATCCCGTCACGAATCTGGGCGTCCTCCACAAAAAACTGATACATCGCGCTCCTCCCTTTCCTGCTGCAGTCAGACCAGTACAACCAGATTGAAGATTCCGGTACGTTGACACAGATCAGCAGTCAGGCCGATCCGAGTACCGGTTCCTTCCGATTCGTCGTACTATATGCGACGCGCCGTGATATTGACCCATTCGCCCTGACGGTTGATCTCCGCAATCTCCATGCCGGTGCGCGCAATCGCCTCCCGGACTTCCTCTTCCTTAAAATCGATAATACCGGACGTGATAAAATATCCGCCGCGCTTTAACCGCGCCGGGATCACCGGCGCCATCGGGATAATCACATCCGCCAGAATATTGGCCACAACGATATCATATTCCTCTGTCCCGACCTTTTCCTGCAGCGCTTCATCCTCAATCAGATTGCCGAGATAAAATGTTCCGAGCTCCGGCGCAAGATGGTTGACTTCCATATTATCGTGCGTTGACGTCAGGCAGTCCGCATCCAGATCCGTCCCGACGACCGACACGGCGCCAAGCTTAAGCGCCACGATCGAGAGAATCCCGCTGCCGCATCCCACATCAAGGACGCGCGGCCCCGCCGTCTGATTTTTCTCCGCCGTTTCCTTCGCGATGCGGATATATTTCTGCAGCTGGCGGATACACAGCTGGGTCGTCTCGTGTTTTCCGGTTCCGAAGGAAATCCCCGGATCGATCTCGATGAGAATTTTATCCTGATCCTCCTCCTTTTGCTCCTCCCAGGTCGGTTTGATCAGAATATCATCGATACAGAATGAAGTAAAATACTTTTTCCAGTTGTTGATCCAGTCCAGATCCTCGGTCTCCGACGCCGTGATCCTGCCACTGCCGATCTCCACAATCGCACGCAGCTCTTCGAGCGCCTCCTTCACCTGCACCAGAAGCTTTGTGTGATCGCTCCCGTCCTCCTCGATAAAAAAGCTCACACGGCTTGTCCCGTCATCCGGCGGCAGCTCGGGCAGAAAATCGATAAACATGTCCGCCTGATCCTCTTTGGAAAGCGGAATATTGTCCTCGATCTGCACGCCGTCAATGCCAAGCTCCGCAAGCGCCATGCTGATATAGTCCTCCGCGATCGTTGTCGTCTCAATGGTATATTGTTTCCACTTCATAAAATCCTCCATTCCGCACCGTTAAAAACGGATCTGGCCGGTTTTATCCTCCATAAAAGCCGGTAACTATCGTAACACAGATTCTAATGTTTTGCAAGAAAGCTGTAACGCCTCCTTCGCATATGTTATAATGGACCAAAACGGAAAAACAGAAACACAAAGAAAGGCTGGACTTTGCTATGGATCTGATGGAACGGAATATTTTTGCCGTCATCTGCAGCAGCAGCGGCATCAAAGCAAAAGATATCGCAAAACGTCTCGGCGCAGAGAAAAGCGTGATCAATCACTATCTCTACGCCTCCCCGTATATGCACGAGCTCTGCTGTCAGGACGCGTCGTATCACTGGCACGGACTGATCCGGCAGGCCAGGCCGCATGCGGGGCTCGGCGACTTCTGCGGCTATTACGCAACGGTCCCCGAATTTCTCGCACAAAGTGAGGAGGAATGGTTTGCGCAGCTGACGGCGGGCTGTAAGCAGATCGGCCGTAACTTAAACGATACCCGCGGCCTGTTTCACTCCTTCCGCGATACCGCCGCAGTCATGCGCGCGTTGTTTCCGGATCTTTACGGTGTGGATTACACAGACTGGGAAATCGCGTTTGAGCTGCGCATCAAAAAATCCCGCTTCATCCGGATTTACGCGGATGTGCTTGTGATCACAGACACGCACGTTTTTTCCCTGGAGTTCAAAATGAATGATCAGATCGAAACAGAGGAGGTGCTGCAGGCGGCAAAATACAGCGCCTACTTAGAGATTCTTTTCGGCCCGGACTATGATGTCATCCCGGCGCTTGTGCTGACAAAAGCAGAGGATCTCTACACATACACGCCGATCGGAGCCACCTCCGCCGAGCTTCCTGTCTGCTCCGGAGATATGCTGTTTAACCTGTTCGACGAATATCTCGGGTTTCTCGACGGGCTTCCCGGAACTTAGTACAACGGAAAATAAGTTTCTGATACATTGACGCAGAATGATTGTTTCATATGCAGGGCGGAGGAATGAGGCGCAGCGGTGGCTGCGTCGATTGACGACAACGCCGCAGATCAGGCAAGTTAAGGTGTTAGTTACTTATTTTCCGTTGTACCAGCCCGCGCATCCGCATATCTCTGGCCGCACCGGCTGCATCCCTTTGCAGCCATTTGCAGGGGCAAAAGCGGCTGCTGAATCAGGATTCAGGTCCTTTGTACTGTCTTTTCGGTTTTACCTTTAAAAAAACGGTTGCCGCCTGTTTCGGACAGGCATTTACGCAGCGATAGCAAATCGTACAATTATCCTTCTGAATAACCTGACCGTTTACCATTTCAAGATTATTCATCGGACAAATTCTGACGCATAAACCACATTTTATGCAAGTATCATCTGCGCGAAAGGAATGCCTTGCTTTTTCTTCTATCTTAGGATAAGCGACATTTTGTGTTTTTCCTAAAAGAGCAGAAAAAATATTCCATCCCCGTTTCTTTATAACGCCATTTCTAATGTTATTGCAAGTTTTATCCAGGCGCTTTACCGCCTTCTCTGGCTTGGTTACTAATTCTTTCTCAGTCATCGGGAAAAGGGGAAAATTACAAATGTTATTGGGCATTTTAAAATGTTCTGCATAAAGAATATGTTCCCCGCAATTGGGTATCAGCCTTGCAAAAGCTCTTGCTCCGTCACCAGAAAACACCATCTGTGTACAAAAAATAATCAGCTTCTTTTCTTTAAATTCATCCAGATACAGTTCTGCAAACTCACGCATAATCCGGGGTACACATGAGCCATAAACAGGATATACTACCGCTACTGTATCAACCATATCAAACAATTTCTTAAAATCTGCTTTTTCTTCGATGCTATGGCATTCCGCTCCCATTCTTTTAGCAAACTGCCCTGCTATAAATTCTGAGTTTCCGGTTCCCGAAAAATAAAACACAATGATTTTCATTTTTTCTCCTGAAATTCCAATGGCTGCATATTGTTTCAAAATGCGGTTTTACATATCGCTGTCCATGCGGCAGGCTATCACATCAGGTCGGAGCAGACCCGTCCCCGGGCTTCAGCCCGCTGAAGATGCTTTTGTACGCCGGTAGAGATAAGAGCGCCCCTGTTTTCCGATGCGCTCAACGATCTGTAAGTCGGAGAGAATCAGAAGGGTGATCTGCGACAGCCGCATGGTAATATGCGCGCATTTCGCAAGGTCCTTTGTCGTAAATGATTCCGGCAGCTCCTCTGGAAGCAGTTTCCGGTAATCGTCCCTGCTGTCGATCCGCACTTCATCTACAAATGTCAGCGGTATCCGGTCAAAACGCTCGCTTCCTTTTTTCTTATCCCGGCTCCAGCCGTTTAACAGCCGGTATTCTTCCATATCGATCAGATCAAAGCGGAAACGCAGATTTTCGTTCGTGAGAAACGGGCGGATCTTATAAAGCTCGGAAAACGCCAGATACGGACTCCCCTTTTTCGGAGATTTGCGCTTCGGTGACGCCTCCCCCGTTTCCTCATCAATCCATCTGAGCCATTTGATATGCGGAATCGGGTAGACAACCGTGACCGGATAAAGGGGCAGAAACGCGGCAAGCTTTTTCCGCATACTGTCAAATGAGCGGGTCTGAATCTCGATGATCCCCTCCTCTGTACGGATATCGGCCACAAAGTCCCCGACTGGGATCTCCTGCGCGGCGGTATCCGGCGCATAATAATGTTTTAACACCGCATGTACGGTCTTTTCGGAAAGTGTGCCGATCCCCTCCCGCTTTCGCTCCTCTCCGATCACTTTCCGCCTGGCCTGCTCAAAACGCTCGTTATCGATACACATCCGTTTCCTCATTTCCGCGCCGCATTCCCGCCCGCTCCTGCCTTCCCATGCTCCCGTTTGTGCCGCGTTCGCCTTTCTTCCCATTCCCGCGCCGCGTTTCTTCTTTGGTTCGCCGCTCACTTTTGTGCCGCATTCGCCTTTCTTCCCATTCCCGCGCCGCGTTTCTTCTTTGGTTCGCCGCTCACTTTTGCGCCGCGCCCGCACTCTGCACACGCGGCACGCACAATCTAATCATACGCTGTCCGCAGCCGATATTCCTCGATCGTCTCAAGCCGGTACGATTCGAACACACCCATTCTCTCCAGTGCCTCAATCGTATGTCTGCATTCCGGGCCAAAGGTCAGAAACACCGTAGAACTCATCGTCTTTTCCTTTACCGGACTCTCCCTGTGGTAACGCCGGTACGAGTAAAAATAATCCCAGACATCATACTGTCCGTCCCTGTTATAATATTCCATCGAAATATTACTGTAGTACGTCTCAGACAGATTCTCCTGGCCGCTCGTCGCATAATATTTGTTATAGCTGCCCTCGTCGATATCCTTCTCGATCGCTGTCACCAGCGTCTTTAGCTCATCCCTTTTAAACAGGTAATTCTGATACCCGATCTCCCCGTCATACAGGTCGATATATCCGGACAGATACTCATTCATGCGGTAGCCGCGCCCTAACATATGACGTTTTAAATTCTCAGGCTCCCGTTCCCAGTCCAGAATCCGCGCGGCCGGCGTCGGTTCTCCCTGCGCAGTCTCCTGCTGCACAGGAATCGGGTACAGCCGCTCCATCCTGCCGCCGTCTTTTAACTCTAAAGTCGTGAAATAGTTACTCAAAACATATTTTGTACAGATAACCCATGGGATATTATAGGCTGAAACCATTGATTTTACTGGATATATTGTCCTTTTAGTATTGCTTTTTATTTGAGTATATATTATAATAAGTATATACTCAAATAAAAAGGAGCATGTTATGCCAGCAAAACCATCCGGCCAAATCAAAACTTCCGTCATTAAAAAGCCTCAGAAGAATGGAGATACCTACATTCTTGAGCGCAGAACGATTTATGACCCTGAGAAAAAATACACAAAAGTGCTCAGCACCAAGCTGATCGCTAAAATTCCAAAAGGCTCTGAAATTCCAGTGCCTACCCGGCCAAAACGGGGCAAAAACTCTGTTCCGGATACAAAAACGCAAATTGTATCGGCGAAAAGAGACCATATTGGAATGATGGACATCATCGGACATATAGGCTCCACATCGGGTATTGATAATGCGATATACTCTTCCACTGATCTGGCCACCGCACAGAAGGTTATATCCCTGGCCAGGTACCTCCTTGCCACTAACGGGCAGTCCTTCCCGGGCATCCTGACATGGCAGTATAACCATCCCCTTCCCTATGAACTCTAAAGTCGTGAAATAGTTACTCAAAACATATTTTGTACAGATAACCCATG
>CAJUNX010000042.1 GCA_910587865.1 uncultured Roseburia sp. | reverse complement strand
GCACCGCCCCATGCGGGGAGAAAGGGGGAATTTCCGTGAATTGCACAGAAGCATACAAGGAGCATATTGAATACACATTTAATGCCTTTTGCAGAGTAGTCATACACTATGCCGCTATCAACGCATGGCGTATCTAAGGCAAGCCGCCCAATGCCTGCGATATGCCAGAAGAAAATATCACTCCCCGCCGGTGCAGGGAGTCCTTTTCTTTTCCATTATGTAGTTTGTAAGAAAAAGTCCCTGTCGTTCTACGGATTGTTCTTTCACAACGCGATAGCCCCTCTTTTCAAAAAAAGGTTTTGCCGTAATAGATGCATGGGTTATAATAGTTCCCTGCGGCTTGCAGTGCTCTACGGGGTGTCGCTGGACGAACTGGTGGATTTTGATATCGACATCCGGGTAATCCAGGAAGTGATTGACAAAACGAGCGGGCAGGTCTCGGATAAGATCGACTGGACAAAGGCGTGGAGCAAAAAATATCCGATCCTGGCAAGGTATCAGGGGGAGATGGATACGGCCTGTTATGCAGCGGAGCTGAAGCGGCTGCTAAGCGACCTGGAAAAGAAATACGGGTATGAAGAGCTGGATGCATTTCTGGTGCTAAAGGATATTCTGGCATCCGTGTGGAAGGAGGGTAAGGGAAACAAAAAAACGGCAGGGTAACGATTTGAAACGGCAGTATAGGGCTGCTGCAATTTTGCAACAGCCCCGTATTTTGTCCCGGCCTCCGTCGGATCCGGCGAAACAGGAACCGGTCAGTTTACCGGTCTGCATCTTCCACAGAACGCTCAAACATCATCCAGGTACTGATAAAATAGCAGATCAGCAGCAGTACAAGAATACTTACCGTTGCGCCTGTCTGCAGCAGTAAGGCGCGAAGCCCGATATAAGCCGAAATTTCCGCTGATATTGTCTGAATGAAACCGGCAATGAGAAGGACCGCGACCACGGCCGCAGTGATGACGGGGAGCCCGAACCAGAACCCGGCCTGTTTTAAAATAAGCTTCGTGATATTCGATTCCTCCACGCCCAGTTTTCGCAATACCAGAAAGCGGTATTTATGCTGCTCCGCGTCGGAAAGCTGCTGCAGCGACAGGACGGTCAGACAGATGACCATCAGCACGATCGCTCCGTAAAGCATGGAAGCCTGCAGAACAAAATTTCCCGCCGTTGTCTCGTTGATCTGCAGGGTGCTCATACGGATCCCATAGGCAGGGCCGGTGTCCGTCTGCTCCGGATATTTTGCTGTAAATCGTTTTTCCAGTTCCGATGCATCCGCATAAGAAAGCGATTCCTCTGTGATGATATAGCGGTTTTGCATAACGGGCAGCAGGGCTTCACATACGCTGTCCGGAAAGACACAGACAACATTGGTATAAGAATTATAAGCGGTCATACCGATGGTCTCATCGTAATAAGAAGTTTCGGAAAGGGTCAGAACGCCTGCATCTGTAGTAAACCCGGGATGTTCTGCGAGAAAGCGGTCTCTCTCTTCTTCTGTGGCAATGGATTTCCACTGCGTCGTAAATTCGTGCTCCGACAAAACTGCCGGCTCATATCCCAGCATTTCCCGTATCCGGTTGTAATCGCTCAGAGAAATCGCGACGACCGGGAAATCATATTTGATCCGCCTGTGAAAATCCGCTTTTTCGGGCAGGTATAAAGAAAACGCAACATCATCCGCTGTCTCAATGTCATATTCAGCGAGAAAATCGCTGACAATCTCATAATCGTTGTCCGGCAGATCGTTTTCCTCGCACACGTTATTGTACATGGAAAAAATCTGTATGTCGTACATGGAGCGCGTCTTTAGATAACCGGAAGCCCAGTTGACCAGGATCGGCGCGGCAATAAACAGAAAAATGGCAAGCGCTAAAGTTGCGCAGATCAGCGTCATGGTCTGGCCGGTCGTATTTAATCTGGAAAGAATCTGTCCGAAAAGGAACAGATTTTCACCGCGGTATCTGTGTTCCGGGGATTTTTCCTTCCATGCGGCGATCACACGCCCCGCAAGGAAGATCAGAGCGCAGAGGAAGAAAAGCAGGTAAGCCAGAAGAAAAGTCAGATACTGGCTGACCGTTCCAGAACCCCAGGATAAGTAGTACCGGTTTGTGAAAAACGGGACGGCGGCCGCCGCAAAAGCATTGAGGACGGAACACGCGGATAAGGCGGGAAGCAGCGTATCTATGCCGGCTTTTCTCTCACGGATCAGCCACCGGACGGATAAAAGGAGCGCGGCGGACGGAAAACAGATGTTTCCGAAAAACAGCAGCTTCACGGGCAAAGAAAAACGACTGTCGTAGTAAAAGAAAACCTTACGGATTCCCGTCACGAGGGCCAGAGCCGTAACCAGTTCAAAAAGGATCACGACAACAATGATCCAGCGGCTCTTTTTCGGATCCGGTTCGTTTCGCCTGTCTGCGGAAAGCATATCGACGATTTTCGTTTTCCGGATGGACCGGATGTGAAAGAGGCCTGTAACAAGAAAGCTCAGCACAAAAAAACAGATCGTGAGCAGAACGGTATCCGGAAACAGCGTCCATGACAACGTATATGTTTTCCCGTAGGAGGTCAGAAGCATTGCCGTGATAAACTGCGAGCAGAGCATACCGAAGAAAATTCCGAGAACAATCGAAAGAATCCCCATTATAAATGTCTCGGCGAAGAATAGCCCTGCGATGGTTTTCTGTTCCATTCCCATAACGGCCTGAACCGCAAATTCCTTCTGCCTGCGCCGCAGCATATAGTGATTGACAAAGCGGATCAGAAACAGCAGGCACAATGTAATCAGACAGATCGCCGTTTTCATACTGTCACCGAGCATTGCAACATCATATTCGCTTCCGATATCCGGCTGATAATACCGGCTGGATACGGACAGGAACGAATAAAACAGAGTGACACAGATCGTCATCGTAACGATATAGATAAGATAATCCTTTACGGAGCGTTTCGCGTTTTTTATTACAAGTTTAGCATACATGGCTCTGCCCTCCTCCCATTATGGTAAGAACATTCAGAATTTTTTGAAAAAAGACTGTTCTGCTGTCGCTGCCCCGGTGCAGCTCCGTAAAAATTTCTCCGTCCTGCAAAAACAAAATGCGGTTCGAATAGCTTGCCGAAAACGCGTCATGCGTCACCATTAAAATGGTCGCGCCGAGCTGTTCATGGATCTTCTGGATGGTGGACAAAAGCATCTGTGAGGAATGGCTGTCTAACGCGCCGGTCGGTTCGTCCGCCAGAAGCAGCTTTGGGTTGTGGATGAGCGCCCTGGCGCAGGCGCAGCGCTGTTTCTGCCCGCCCGATACCTGATACGGATATTTGTCCAAAATATCGCTGATGTTCAGCTGCTTCGCAATGGCGGCAACGCGCGGTTCGATGGTTTTTGCAGGCGTATGACTGATCGCCAGCGCCAGCGCGATATTTTCGGAAATCGTCAGGGTGTCTAAAAGACTGAAATCCTGAAAAATAAAGCCTAAGTTTTCTCTGCGGAACCGTGCGAGCGCTTTTGGCTTTATCTCCGTGACATCGGTTCCCTCCAGCCAGATGTGGCCCGCGCTTACCGTGTCGATGGCGGAAATGCAGTTGAGCAGCGTCGTTTTTCCGGAGCCGGACGCTCCCATGATACTTAAAAATTCGCCGGACTGTACATGGAAACTGATATCCTGAATCGCTTTTGTGATCGTTCCCTCATTCCCGTAATATTTCTGTATGTGCTCCAGTTTTAAGATGGTGTTCATACGGCTGACCTCCCTTTTTGTGATACCGTTATGGTAAAGGATGCGCGCTGCTTTTTGTATCAGGTTTTCCTGCAAAGTTCTTACAGAAATGTAAGAAGCGCAGAGCAGCTCAGCCCTGCGCCCCTGTCACAAAATCGTTGACGGAAAAGGACAGCGTCATCGTGGTTCCCGTTCCCCGGGAAGCTGCGGTCAGTCCGATGCCGAGCTTATCGCAGAGACGCTTGCAGAGATACAGTCCGATTCCCGTGGAGCTTTGATTCATTCGTCCGTTCTGTCCGGTAAATCCCTTTTCAAAAATACGGGGCAGGTCGCTTTCTGCGATCCCCATTCCGTTGTCTTCTACGGACAACAGGACCCGGCCCTGTTTTTCTTCTGCAAAAAAGCGTAACGCCGGCGCTTCGGTATGGTATTTTACGGAATTGCTGATCAGCTGATTTAAGATAAACCGCACCCATTTCTCGTCGGTATAGACATAGCGGTCGAGCTGTTCGGCTGTGATCTGCGCATGATTTCGCCGCAGAAGGTATTTGTTCTCCGCGATTGCGGCATGCACGACGTCGCTCAGACTGGTTTCACGGATCAGATAATCCTTTTCCACATGGTCACTGCGTGCGTAGTAAAGCGCCTGCTCCGTAAACCGGCTGATCTGCTCCGTCTCCGCCAGCACCTCCCTGGAAAACGGGGAAGGATTGTTTTCACAGAGCAGCTTTATCGCCGTGATCGGCGTTTTCACCTCATGGATCCATTGCTCGATATATTCCTTATATTCTTTTCGTTCCCGCTGCACCACGCCTGTTTTTTCGAGCATGGACTTTCCGGCCATCTTCAGAATACGGTAGAATACCGCCTCATCCGCCCGCTCCGGTACGTTCATAACCTCCGGCAGCAGATACCGCTCCTCTAACTGTTCCGTCATCTGAAGCAGCCGGCACAGGCGTTTGTTTCGCGTGCGGTAAAGAAGGATCTCATAGACAAGGAAAACAGCCGTCCAGACAAGGAGTACAGGCAGACTGACGGAAACGGGATTGCCGGTGGCGGTCAGAAACAAAGCGAGGACAGACATCCCGGAGAGATTGATGAGAATGACGGGCAGCAGATTTTTTACATATTGTTTTTGGTTCATAGCATGTACCCCTGTCTGTGTCTGGTTTGGATAAAACCGGTCAGGCCGATTGCTTCGAGCTTGCCGCGGATACGGGTTATATTTACGCTGAGCGCATTGTCGTCAATGTAGAGCTGATTGTCCCAGAGGAAATCCACGATATCGCTTCGGGCGCAGATGGTTCCGGCGTTTTTAAAAAGATACCAGAGGATTTTCAGTTCATTTTTTGTCAGCTCCGCCTTCTGTCCGTGATATTCCAGCGAGCTGCTTTCCGGATGCAGCACCGCGCCCTTCCAGACATAAGTCTCTGCCTGCCTGGGAGGATAGGCCCGCCGCAGCAGAGCGGCGATTTTTGCAAGCAGAATCGCGGTGTTGAAGGGCTTTGTGATAAAGGCGTCTCCGCCGAGCATGATACTGTTTAATTCATCCATATCCGTATTGCAGCCCGTCACAAATACGACGGGCAGATCGGAAACGGCGCGGATCTGCGAACAGATCTCAAAGCCGCTGTTTCCCGGCAGCCGGATATCCAAGAGGACCAGATGAGGGGAAAACGCGTTCATCTGCCCGATGATTTCGGAAAAATCCGTGACGGCGGAAACGTCATATCCGTTTCCGGTCAGGAGCGTGTTAAGCTGGGTCTGTATGGTAATGTCGTCTTCGATGATCAGAATGCGGTATTCGGCCATTTCCTTTTCCTGTCCTTCCTGCTTTGTACTGCTGTCAGCCCGGTTCCAGAACACCCGGACTCTCTTGACATTCGTCAGTAGAATTATATATGATGCAGGGAGGAATCGCAAGGGGTGGGGCAGATATGAGTGCCGGAATCCGCTGGCGCATTCATCCGGGTCGGCCGGGCGGTACAGCTTTGGGAGATGCTGCCGAGTGCGGTGAAGTCCGGCAGGACATACGCCAGACACCGGGCGCCGGATTCGGCGCGCCGGACGGAATCGGGGAAGCGGACTGGCGGTGAATCCATTTGACCTTTCTTTCCCGGAGGGGTATACTATAGGAATCGAAAGGGGGAAATGACGATGAAAATTGCAGTGACCTATGAAAACGGTGAGATCTTCCAGCATTTCGGACGCACGGAGCAGTTTAAGCTCTATGATGTGGAGGACAATAAAGTGGTATCGTCCGAGGTCGTGGGGACGAACGGAAGCGGACACGGTGCGCTGGCTGGCCTTTTGGGAGGATATAAAGTGGACGCCTTAATCTGCGGCGGGATCGGCGGAGGCGCGCAGATGGCGCTCGCGGAGGCCGGGATCCGGCTGTACGGCGGTGTATCCGGAAGCGCGGACGCGGCGGTGGAGGCCCTGCTGTCCGGCGGGCTTTCGTATCAACCAAACGTGCAGTGCGATCATCACGGAGAGCACCATCATGACGGAGACTGCGGAAGCCATGGCTGCGGCCACCACGGGGAGGACGGTCATCACTGCGGAGGGGGCTGCCACGAGTGAGACGGATGCGGCGGTCATAAACAGGGGCCGGGAATCTGATTTCAGGTTCCCGGCCCCTGTCTGTAACAGATGCGATCGCGGCGTCCTGTCTTCGCCGGGCGGTTTTACTCCGCCGCGTCGGTCCGTGAGCAGTAAATTTTAATCGCCTTTGCGGTGTATTCCGCCGAGCCCTCGCCGCCTGCGCGGTTGATGTTTTTCGTCAAAGCTCCCCTTTCCTCACATTTTCGCGCATCGCAGATGTGCTGCAGTCACAAAACGGATTTATCTGCATCTTTTTCAGAGGCTGATACGTTTCGTCATCCTCCAGCATGGACTGAAAAATATCTCTTACCTTTTTCAGATCTTCATTGTCCGGAGATTTCTGCAGCGCTCTCTCGAGAAGTTCTAATGCGAGCCGTAAGAATCCCTGAAATTGTTTGTTTGTCATGCCCATAGAATCACCACCTTTTGCTGTCTTCTTTCTCATGATCGTTTTTCCTGATTCCATGATACACTATTTTTGCGTATCCTTCAAGATTTGGTGTAAATCGTCTGATTCAAAGATTGACATTTCTTTTGGCAGATGCTACCCTGATAGGGTATGCGGATTTGTGTCAGCGCTGCCTCCACGGATTCGTTACATAGAAAAAAAGCAGCGCAGGAATGAGGATAAATTATGTCATTAACCGGAATTATCGGAGCAATGGATCTTGAGATGGAAAAGCTGATCGGGCTTCTCGACGCGAATGAGAGCAGAGTGATCAGCGGGATTACCTTTCACCGCGGTATGCTTTTCGGGCGCGAGGTGGTGCTCGCGGTCTGCGGGGTCGGGAAATGCTTTGCGGCGCTGTGTGCGCAGACGATGATCCTGACGTATCATCCGGACTGTGTGATCAATATCGGGGTGGCGGGATCGCTGACAAAGGAGCTCTCCGTCGGCGATATTGCGGTTGCGTCAGATGTCGTGCAGTATGATATGGATACATCGGCGGTGGGGGATCCGGTCGGCATGATTTCGGGGATCAATCTGATCAATCTGCCCTGTTCGCCGGCTCTCGGGGAGCGGCTTTGCGCGGCAGCGGCGAAAAACGGGATTAAGGCCGTTACCGGCACGATTGCCACCGGTGACTGTTTTTTGGCGTCCTGGGAGAGAAAACATCAGATCGGGGATCAGTTTCACGCGATCGCCTGCGAGATGGAGGGGGGCGGAATCGCCCAGGCATGCTATGTCAACGGGGTGGACTGCATCGTTTTACGCTCGATTTCGGACAGTGTGGACGGGGGCTGCGAGGATTATGAGCAGTTTAAGCACCTGGCGGCGGAGCATTCCGCGACTGTGCTGGAAGCGTTTTTAGCCGGACGGGAATAGAAGCGGCATCGGACGGCCCGCGGCGTTTCGGGGACAGGGGAATATGGAAGGATAAGAGGAGAGCGTTATGGATGCAAAAAAGAAGGGGAATTTTACCGGCTCCATCGGATTTGTGCTTGCCGCGGCGGGCAGTGCGGTGGGCGTTGGAAATATATGGAGGTTTCCGTACCTGGCGGCGCAGGACGGCGGAGGATTATTTCTTGTGATCTATCTGGTTCTGGTGCTGACTTTTGGCTTTACTCTGCTGGCGACTGATATCGCGATGGGGAGAAGGACAAAAAAGAGCGCATTTCATGCGTTTGCTTCCATCCGGCCGAAGTGGGGGTTTTTGGGAAAGCTGACATTTCTCGTCCCGGCGATTATCATGACGTACTACTCGGTGATCGGCGGCTGGATTACGAAGTATGTCCTCGTCTATGTGACCGGGGAGGGAAAGGCGGCGGCGCAGGACGGATATTTTACCTCTTTTATCACGTCAAAGGTTTCGCCGATCGTGTTTATGCTGCTGTTCCTCGCCGTGACGTCGTTTGTCGTATACTGCGGCGTGGAGGACGGCGTGGAGAAGTTTTCCAAGCTGGTGATGCCGGGGCTGATCGTTCTCATTGTCGGGATTGCGGTTTTCTCACTGACGCTGCATCACACGGATGAGTCGGGCGTGACGCGCACCGGTTTGCAGGGACTGGGCGTGTATCTGATCCCGGATCTGACCGGGCTTACGTTTTCCAGGTTTTCAAAGATCCTGCTGGATGCCATGAGCCAGCTGTTTTTCTCGCTGAGCGTTTCGATGGGTATCATGATCACCTACGGCTCCTATGTGAAAAAGGACGTGAACTTAAGCCGGTCGATCGGCCAGATCGAGCTCTTTGATACCGGCGTGGCGTTTCTCGCGGGTATGATGGTGATACCGGCAGTGTATGTATTTGCGGGAACGGAAGGCATGGCGTCGGGCCCCAGCCTGATTTTTGTCTCGCTGCCGAAGGTGTTTGACGCGATGGGCAGCGTCGGAACCGTGATCGGGATTGTTTTCTTTGTGATGGTAGCGTTTGCCGCGCTGACGTCCTGTGTCTCCGTGATGGAGACGCTTGTCGCGAACTGCATGGAGCTGTTTTCGGCATCGCGCAAAAAGGTAAGCCTGGTGATCGGAGCAATTTCCGCTGTGGCTGCGGTGATCATCTGTATGGGCTACAACGTGCTCTACTTTGAGCTTCCGCTGCCGAACGGACAGACAGCCCAGCTGTTAGATCTGATGGACTATATCAGCAATAGCTTCCTGCTGCCGTTTATCTGCCTGCTGACCTGCATCTTTGTGGGCTGGGTGATCAAACCGCAGTGGATCATCGACGAGATGGAGTCGAGCGGGCACAAATTCGGGCGCAAAAAGCTCTATGCGTTCATGATCCGCTATGTGGCGCCGGTGATTATGGCGATTGTGTTTTTACAGTCAGCGGGGTTCTTTCAGATTTTTTCATAATAGTAAAAAGTGCCAGATTGCCGCGTGCAATTCTGGCACTTTTTGATCTTGTCGGAAAAAAGAAAAACTGGTAAGGTAGATACAGATTTGAAAACGATTTCAAAGAAAGGGCGGGAGGGACGATGGAGCCATCGATACGTGACGTTGCACGCCGCGCGGGGGTTTCGGCCGCCACGGTCTCGCGCATCTTAAACGGCACGGCGGCAGTCAGCGAGAAGAAGGCGCAGGCGGTCAGGGAAGCGGTGGAATATTACAGCTATGAACCCAATCAGTTTGCGCGGGGGTTAAAAAAACAGTCCTCCCGCATGATCGGGGTATATTTTCCGGCAGTCGGCGGGTCGGTGTTTGACTCCAGCTATAATCTGGAGCTGTTAAAGGGGATTGAGAAAAGCCTGCGGAACCGGGATTACAGCATGGTGCTGATCAGTGAAAATGACGATTACTGGCAGAGAAAGAAAAAGATCCCGAAGTACCTGGAGTATCTCAGGCAGAAAAAGATCGACGGTCTGCTGCTCAGCGGCCTGCCGAATCAGGCGCGGGACGATCAGGTTTTTCATCAGATCGTGGAGGAATATCCGGTGGTGTATATCGGGAAGCGGGTGCACAAAAACGGGTTGAACGTCTATGCACAGTTTGAACAGTACAGTGTGAAGATGATCCGGATTCTCTATGAACAGGGACACCGGAAGATCCTGTTTTTTATCAGCGAGATGCACCGGAATCATTTGGAGGCGATCCGGCGGCAGGCGCACGAACAGATGCCGGAGTTAGAGCTGTGCAGTGTCTTTTCGGAAGGATTTGAAAAGACCGGGACAGAGGCGCGCTCCGTCATCGAAACGTATGTGAGAGGGCAGGGATGTACGGCCGTCAGCGCGCGGGGGATTTTTGAGGCGCAGATTCTGCTCAGCGCCTGCGCACAGCTGCAGCTAAAGGTTCCGGAGCAGGTTTCGGTGATTTCCGCCGAGCACAGCAGGAATGAAGGCGCTGTGCTGTATCCGCAGATTTCCGCGATGTATGTGCCGGTGCAGGCGATGGGAGCGGGAGCTGCGGAGCTGCTGCTGGATTACATCGAGGGGAAAGAGCCGGCAGAGCATTATATTGAATATGAAACAAAATATATGGAACGGGATTCGATAAGGCGTATCTAGGACGCCTTATCCATATCCCGAATTTGAAATCGTTTTCTGAAATCGTTTTCAAAAATTGCTTTCAGAACATGAATGAAAGCAGAACAGGACGGACGCGAAAACGCGGATGTCCGGACAAAGTCAGAGATCCCGTCGCAAGCAGCGGGGCATCAGGATTGAAGCGCCCCAGGGGGCGGGGGCTTTGACCCTCGCGGCAGTCGCCAAATGCCTGCAGGCAGTCACCTGGCTCGTTGCTCGCGGGAATAAAAAAACGAGAGGAGTTTTGAACACATGAAGGCAATAATGGTGATGTATGATTCCTTAAACCGTCACATGCTGGAGACTTACGGGTGTGACTGGACGATCACGCCGAACTTTAAGCGGCTGGCGGAGCGGAGCGTGCAGTTTGAGCACTGTTACGTGGGGAGTATGCCGTGTATGCCGGCGCGGCGGGAGCTGCAGACCGGCCGGATGAATTTTTACCACCGCAGCTGGGGGCCGATGGAGCCCTTTGACGATTCCATGCCGGAGCTGTTAAAAAAAGCGGGGATTTATACCCATCTGGTCAGTGATCACCAGCACTACTGGGAGGACGGCGGCGCGACATATCACAACCGCTATTCATCCTGGGAGATTTCAAGAGGGCAGGAGGGGGATCTCTGGAAAGCGGATCTGAGTTATCAGTATGATAAGAAGTCGGTGTTTAAGAAGAAAGAGGTGATGCTGGCCTATCCGCCGTACACAAAGATGCTCGCGCATGATGAGGTAAACCGCCGCAATATGGATACGGAGGAGAAGACATCCCAGGCCGTCACCTTCCGTTACGGGCTGGAATTTATCGAAAAAAACCATGCACAGGATAACTGGTTTTTACAGATCGAGACCTTTGACCCGCATGAACCGTTCTACACGTTAAAGGACGATAAGGCTCTCTACCCGCACACCTTTACCGGGGATGCGGCAGCCGAGGCGGACTGGCCGCCCTATGCGCCGGTGGAGGAGGATGAGAATACGGTCGCGCATGTGCGGTATGAATACGCGGCGCTCTTAAGCAAATGCGATCGTTACTTAGGGAAGGTGCTGGATCTGATGGACCGGTATGACCTGTGGGAGGATACGATGCTGATCGTCAACACGGATCACGGATTTCTGCTCGGTGAGCATGGCTGGTGGGGTAAGACGAGTATGCCGCTCTACAATGAGATCGCGCACGTGCCGCTCTATATCTATGACCCGCGCCGGAAGGAGTGTGCCGGCGTAAAGCGGAATTCCCTTGTGCAGATGATCGATATCGCGCCGACGCTCCTTGATTATTTCGGAGTAGAGATTCCGAAGGACATGATGGGGAAACCCTTAACGGGTGTGATGGACACGGATACGCCGATCCGGGACTATGCGGTCTTCGGATACCACGGCAGCCAGGTGGATGTGACGGACGGGAGATATCTGTACATGCATGCCGCGCCTGATCCCGACGCGCCGGTTTATGAATACACGCTGATGCCGACCCATATGCGGGCGATGTTTTGTGTGGACGAATTAAAGGAAATCGAACTGGCCGGGCCGTTTTCGTTTACCAAAGGATGTAAAGTGATGAAAATCCGTTCCGAAAACCGCATGGGAGACACCACGGCATTCGGATCCATGCTGTTTGATTTAAAAGAGGATCCGGGTCAGGAGCATCCGATCGAAGACGAAGAGATCCGGGGGAGAATGTGCGATTACATACGCAGAAGCATGGAAGAAAACGACGCACCGAAGGAATTGTATGAGAGACTTGGTCTGTAAAAGGGGAGGAAGCCATGAACAACAAACAATATGCAAAAGCAAAATTCAGTGATGTACTCAAATATTCGTTCGGCGGACTGGGATCAAACCTGGCGTTTATTCTGGTCATGTCGTACCTGACCTTTTTCTACACCGATATTTTCGGGATCGACACCATGGTGGTGTCCGGGCTGATGCTCGTGTCCCGGTTTATCGATGCGTTTACGGATCCGATCATGGGTATGCTCGGCGATCACACGCGAAGTAAACTCGGCCGATATCGTCCGTGGATCATTGCGGGTGCACCTCTTTTGGGAATCCTGGTTTTCCTGCTGTTTACGGCGCCTGAGCTCTCGCCGAACATGAAGATCGTCTATGTCTATGTGGTGTATATCGCATATTCCCTGGCATCGACGGTGGTAAATATCCCCTATCATTCCCTGACGCCCGTCATGTCGCAGGATCCGAATCAGAGAACCGTGATCGTGTCCTGGAAACAGGGAATGGGCATCGTGTCGCAGTTTGTCGTCACGATTCTGGCGCTTCCGCTGGTGGAGGCATTCGGCGGAGGAAAGCAGGGCTGGGCGCTCTATGGCGCGCTGGTCGGCATCTTAACGACCGTTTCCTTCTGGATCTGCGCATGGGGCGGAAAGCCGTATGACGTGTGCGAGCCTGCGAAAACAGGAGAGAAGCAGTCGTTTAACATGTTAAAGGATCTGAGGCTTCTGATCAAAAATAAGCCGATGCTGATGTTAATGATCGCGTTCGGAACCGACGTGCTGGCAAACGCGACCTGCAGCGCGGTCAATATGTACTATTTTAAATATGTGCTGGGACGTGAGGATTTGGTTCCGCAGGTTGCGACCGTGACGCTGATCACAGGAATCGTGGCGATTCCGCTGCTCCCGATTCTGACAAAATGGCTGGGCAAGAAGAGACTCTACTGGCTGGGCAGCCTGTTTTCGATCTTCCCGCTTGTGGTGATGTGGATCATGCCGACGGCTCCGGTGCTGATTCTGATGACAATGATGGGTGTGTTCGGACTGATCTCCAAGCTCCCCGGTACGCTCGGCTGGGCGATGCTGCCGGAATGCTCGGACTACGGCGAGTGGAAATTCGGTCAGCGTGCGGACGGACTGATGTCGTCCTCACTGACCTTTATCAACAAATTCGGAATGGCCATCGGCGGCTTTATCGCCAGCTTTTTCCTGGGACTGGTGGGCTTTGTGGCGAATCAGGAGCAGACGCCCGCAGTGCTCGGCATGATCGCATTTCTGCGGTTCGGCATGCCGGTGATCGGCTATATCGCATCCCTGATCTCCATGGCGTTTTATGAGATTACGAATGAGAAATACGACGAGATCCGCAGGGAGCTGGACGCGAGAGGACGCTAAAAGATAACAGGAATCCGGATTGTGCGGGGGCGCCGGCGGAAGGAAGTTTCCTTCCGCCGGCGCCCCGTATCGCTCAGGGATGGTTCCCTGTCTCATAACACCACTTTGCAATCTCTCCGATCAGCAGGAGCGGAAGCGGTTTGCTGTATGTGAACTGAATGCGGCCTTTGCCGGATTTGCAGTCCTTGATACGCTCTGAAAATTCCGCCACAGCCTCTGGCCCCGGATACAGGCCCACATGGTTTTGAAAGCCTGCGAAATGGATGATATTATGTCCGTTCCAAAACGTAGGCATACTCCACGATATCCTCTCCTGCGCATCCGGAATCGCCCTGCGGATCGTCTCCCGCACCTCACGTAAGAACGGCTGGAGATGTTCTGGCTGTGCGGCGATGTATGCGTCGATTGATGCCGGCTTTTCTCCGCAGTAGTGGCTTTGGCTGTGTCTTTTAAAGGTACGCCCGCAGTTCGGGCAGACCCACGCATCCGTGGTACCGTTTTTGCCGTCGCCCGGTTCGGCGACGCTCTTTGTCTGTGCGTTATCCGCCATTTTGTGAAATCTCCTGTTTTCCCGGAAAGCGTCTGTCTGTGAAAAAAGTGCCCGCTTATCTATGGGCACGATTCATGATTCAGTCTATCAGATCTTTCTTTTCAAGTCTATACATTTTTCCCGGAAACTACTAAAATCTATTCATAAAAAAGAGGAGAGGGAGGACTTCAAATGTTTCAGGCAGACAACTATGTAAACAGATTAACCGCTTCCATGAAAGATGCATTCGGCGACCGGCTTTTGTATGTCGGACTGCAGGGAAGCTACCTGCGCGGGGAAGCGACAGAGGACAGCGATATCGATATGATGGTCATCATCGACCAGTTGTCCGTGCAGGATCTGGATTCCTACAGAAAGATTATATCCGGGATGGAGGATTTCGAAAAATCCTGCGGCTTTATCTGCGGAATGGACGAGTTTTCCTGCTGGAATCCGTTGGAATTATGTCATCTGGTACACACGACAAAGGATTATTACGGCACGCTTTCCTCGTTGGCGCCCGCGTACGGCAGAAGTGACCTGATCAATTTCATAAAGGTAAGCCTTGGCAATCTGTACCATGAACTGTGTCACAGATATGTGCATGCCGACCGGATGAATAACGTTCAGAAACTGCCTGCGGCCTGTAAGAATGTGTTTTTTATCCTGCAGAATATCTATTATCTCAAAACAGGGGTTTTTTATCCGACGAAAAAAGAATTGCTGCGGGCTCTTGACGGGACGGACCGGGAAGTGATGGAGATGGCTCTGAACATAAATTCGGGGGAATCCTGTGAGTTTGAGCCGGCATTTGAGAAATTGTTTTTATGGTGTCAGAGGGGGCTGACAGCCTGCCCGGGTGATGCGGAATGAGAGCGAAAAGCTGCACGCAAAGCTTGCAAAATTTGAATTGTTCTTAACAAATTTAAATACTGCTTATCAAAATTTGAAAAATAGTAATCAAAACTTGACAAAACAGGAGGATTTGCGATAATATGAAGTCATATTCTGTGAAATGGAGAGAATGGAATGCAGACAGATGCGCTGAGAAAGTTAGTGACGGATATTTGCAATAAGCAGTCTGAGTCACAAAATATAGAAGTGAAAGCTGCCGCAATGGGATGCCCCACGCGGCTTTATGATACGCTGTCTTCTTTTTCAAATCAGGACGAAGGCGGCGTAATTATTTTCGGATTGGATGAAAAAGAGAGATTTTCTGTAAAAGGCGTATATGACGCGCAGGATTTGCAAAAAAAAGTTACGGAACAATGTAAACAAATGGAACCATTGGTGCGTGCATTGTTTACAATTTGCGAGATTGAAGGAAAAGTGATTGTTTCTGCTGAAATTCCGGGGGCGGATCTTTCGGAACGACCGGTTTTTTATAAAGGAGTCGGACGTATAAAGGGGTCATATGTCCGGGTTGGCGAGTCGGATGAGCCGATGAGTGAATATGAAATATACAGTTATGAGGCGTTCCGAAAAAGAATTCGTGACGATATCAGAACAATTGACAATGCGAAGCTGCTGCTGCCGGATCAAAAACGAATGGAATATTATCTGGATGCGGTAAAGGATGAGAGAAAAAATCTTGCGGACCATGTTCAGACGGGAGAAATATTAGAATTAATGGGAATCACTTCGGACGGGAATCCGACGCTGACGGGCCTGATGGTTTTTTCGAAATATCCGCAGACATATTTTCCGCAGCTGTGTATTACGGCAGTGGCGCTTCCCGGAACGGAAATGGGGACCGTCGGGGATGACGGCGAGCGTTATATCGACAATAAACGGATGACCGGGGCGATTCCGGATATGCTGGAAGAGGCGGTAGAATTTGTAAGAAAAAACAGCCGCACAAAAACAATCATAGATGAAACCGGCCATCGCTATGACAAAACAGAATATCCGATGAAAGCGGTACGTGAGGCGATTCTCAATGCGCTGGTCCATCGTGATTACAGCATTCACACAGAGGGCGTGCCGATACGGATCGAGATGTATCGTGACCGCATGGAAATAACGAATAGCGGCGGGTTATACGGAAGGATTTCTATCGATGCACTTGGAAAAGTTCGCCCGGAAACGAGAAATGCCGTACTGGCAAATGTTTTGGAATTATTAAAGGTGACAGAAAACAGATACTCGGGAATTCCGACGATGCGGACGGAATTTCTGAATGCGGGCCTGCCGGCGCCGGTTTTTTCCGTTGTCCATGGGGAGTTTAAAGTGGTTATGAAGAATGGGTACAATAAAGAATCACGGTCTGTCTCTGATGCTGTTGTGGAATTCTGCTGTATCCCCAGAACAAGAGCAGAGCTGATTGCTTTTACAGGAAAATCGAGAACATATACAATGGCACAGATTGTGCAGCCGCTGGTTGACAGCGGAAGGTTAAAACTGACTCTGCCAGAAAAGCCGAAAAGCTCAAAACAGAAGTTTATAAAAGTTTGAAAACGTCCCATAAAGAGAATCCGGTGTCAGATTACGTTATATCCGTAGCATGCGGGGTGTGCTATACTGGTCCCGTAAAGTGACCGGCAGAAGGGGAGGGCGGACATCCGCCTTCCGCAGCAGCGCATATTCTGCGCCGGCGGAACCGGGCATCAGATCAAAGAAGGGATGAGGGAAAGCGATGAACAGATTTTTGGTAAACAAACTGACGGATCGGGTGACGCAGATCACGGATCCTGCGAATGTCTTCTGTTTTTTGGTACAGGGAACGGACGCGGCGGTGCTGATCGATACGGGCACCGGATTAAAGGGCCTGCGAAAGCTGGTGGAGGAGCTGACGGATCTGCCTGTTTCAGTCGTCTTAACGCACGGCCACGGCGATCATGCCGGCGGTGTCGGGGAATGGCCGAAGGTGTATCTGCACCCGGCGGACCGCGGAATGATCGGGGAACACGGCATGGAGATGCGGATGGGCTACGCGGCCGCGATGATGGGGCCGGATGCGAACCTGACGGAGGAGATGTTTGTCCCCGTTCCGGGAGCGGACACGGAGATTGCGGATCTATTCGACGGGCAGATCTTTCCGCTTGGCGAGGCGGAGCTTGAGGTCGTGCAGGTTCCCGGCCACACAAGGGGCAGCTGCTGTATGCTGCTGCGAGTGGAGCGTTCGATTCTCTACGGGGATGCCTGCAATGTGAACACGCTGGTGAGCGGGGAGGAGAGCACGACGATCAGCGAGTACAGGCAGAGTCTTCTGCGCTTAAAGACCTTTGACGATGCGTACGATACGGTCTATTATTCGCACGGGGCGCCGGTCGGCCCGAGGCAGTGCTTAGAGGATAACATCGAGCTCTGCGACCGGATTCTCGCGGGAACGGACGATGCGGTGCCCGATAATTTCCTCGGCCGCACGGCATTCCGGGCGGCGAAGATGGACGGGCAGTACCGCAGGCTGGACGGAAAGTTCGGAAATATCGTCTACAGTGAGCGGACAAAGAAATAAGATGAGAGAAGAAACGGCGAAAGATACGGGCTGAACATTTATACGAAAAGTAACCGTCCGTTCAGCCCGCGCCTGTTGTATCACGCCGAAAACCATTCGGCAACTAAGTTGTCTAAGTAGAAGTTCGAGGTATAGCGTGCGGCTCCGTAAACGCATGCTTTTTTATCGGCCTCGGGGCCCTGGAGGGACCACCTGGAATATTCGATCGGAAAATCGCCGCCCGTGGCATAGGAGCAGTAGCGGTTCACACGTGCCTTCAGCCCGTTTAAAAAATCCTCGCCCGCCCGGACGTAGCTGCCCTGTATGATGACCTTTGAGACGCTCTGCAGCACGACCAGGTTGCGGATCAGGATGGAGAGGTAGTCGCACACCGGCGCAAAGACGGCTTCGGCGAACCGGTCTCTGCTGCCGAGGGCGGAGAGGATGTCATCGATCCCGATCTCATGTGCGACGGCGCGCACTGCAAGCGCGGAAAACGGATAATCCGGCGCGATTTTTCTGCCGTATGCGAGAATGGCGCGCTCGGAGATCAGCGATTCCAGGCAGCCTTTAGAGCCGCAGTAGCAGGTGGTCGGGGAGGCCGGGTTTAGGATGAAATGGCCGAATTCGCCGACGATACCGCGGTTGCCGGGCCGCTGCTGTGAGGCGGAGAGCGTGCTTCCGTTGATCACTTCCCCGCAGGAGATCACCGCGATCCTGCTGACATCTTTTTCCTTTTCAAACATCAATTCTGCATATCCGGAAAAATGTCCGATGTTATCCACATAAATCATGACGTCTTCGGGAACCGAGCCGGCCAGATCGGCGCAGACGGGACAAAACTGCGCTTCTGCCGAACACGGGGGGTAGAGAATCTCGCCGAGATCCGTATTTGCCGTCCCGCCGTAGCCGATGGCGATGCCGCAGATCCGGTGCGCATCCGCCCCTGCATGTGAAAAGGCATGGTGCAGGGCCGTCCTCATCACATCAAGAAGCGCAGGATATCCGCCCTCCTGCGGCAGCCCGTAGTCCGCCTCATGCCAGACATTCCCGCACAGATCCACGACGGAGCAGCGGAGCCCTTCGCGTCCGAATAAGGAGAGCACGATCGTGAGGGCATAGGTGGCATTGATGGTAAAAAATTCGGGCTTCTTTCCGTTTCCGGTGGCCGAATCGCCCTTTCCTGCCGAACGTACCAGGTTTCTGGCGCAGAGCTCCGAGAGGATCTTTGAGATCGTGGTTTTGCTTAAGCCCGTCTGCGCGGACAGCTGCGCGGCGGCGGATGCGTCCCCGTCCTGTAAAAGCGAGATCACATACCGGAGATTGTGCTGTTTTAACGCGTTTGGCTTTCCGTGCAGATCAGGAGCGCCGGTAAATAAGTTTGCCGATGTCATAGGTAATTTCCTGCTTTCTTTTTGATCATTCTGTTGGTTCTCTGAGTTTCTATTTGAAAACATTAGTTAAAAAGTGCTGTTTTTGTTTTATCAGACAAAACTATGATTATAAAATTAAGTATACGCCAGGAAGTGCGTGAAATCAAGTGAAAACGCAAAAAACAAATCTGCCTGTCTTTACTACAAATATAAAATTATCTGACAAATATTTTCAAACTTTCTTTAAAAATATATTGACAAAAAGTTCAAAGTATATTATTCTTTCATTACATAAAGACAACAAAGTTTACAAATGCTTTAAGAACAGGCATATAAAACAGTGCAATATCAACATAATTTTGAAATTTTTGCAAAAGGCACAAATCAACAAAGTTTACAAACATATTCAGATAGGAGGGAAAAGATGTTATACCGGGAAATTGGAACGACAGGAGTGAAGGCTTCCTGTGTGGCCTTCGGCACATGGGAGCTGGCCGGAAATGTGTGGGGAGCGGTGTCTGAGGCGGATGCGGTAGAGACGATCCGCGCGGCGCTTGACGGAGGGGTCAGTATGATTGACACCGCGGCGAGCTACGGCGGCGGGCGCTCGGAGGAGATTGTCGGAAAAGCGCTTGCCGGGATCCGCGATCAGGTGGTGCTGGTGACAAAGGGCGGCGCGCATTTTAATCCGCAGAAGAACTGTATGGAGCGTGACCTGACACCGGCGGCGCTCAGACGGGATGTGGAGGATTCCTTAAGGCGGCTTCAGACGGATTATATTGATCTGTTCTTCTGCCACTATCCGGATCCGGATCATCCGGTGGAGGAGACGATGGCAGGGCTTGAGGAGCTGCGGAAAGAGGGAAAGATCCGCATGATCGGCCTGTCAAATTATTCGCAGGAGGAGATGGCGGAGGCGGTGAAATACGGTACGGTTGACTGTGCACAGTTCCGGTATTCGATGCTGACGCGGGAGAATGAAGAGCTGCGCGGCTTCTGCGAGAAGAACCAGATCGGCATTCTCTCCTATGCGTCGCTGGCAGGCGGGATGTTAAGCGGCATATATAAGACGGAGCCGCAGTTTGAGGAGGGCGACCGGAGGACCTTTTTCTATCCGTTTTTAAAGGAGCCGGAATTCAGCCGCTGCCGGAAGCTGGTGGATGTCGTGGAGCAGACGGCGGAGGCAAACGGTATTTTGGCGGCGGATGCGGCAATCCAGTGGGTGATCGCACAGCCCGGGATGACGTCGGCGTTAGTCGGGTCCAAAAATCCGGAGCGCGCAAAAAGAAACGGACAGGCGTTTGACCGGATGCTTTCGGCGGAGGAGCTTGCGCATTTTGACGAGGTGTATCATGAGATTTTTGGTGGATGACGCGCATGATGCACCGGCAGGCGGCATCGCCTGAAAAAAGAATCAGACAGAAAGGGCGGCAATAAAATGAAAACGTATGATGTAGTTGGAATCGGAGATCTCTGCCTGGACATAACGGCGGGGGTGCCTAAGATTCCGGAGACGGACATGGCGCAGCGGCTGCTGTTTCAGACAAGCCAGGGGGGCGGGAAGGTTCCGACTGCGATGGTTGCGTTAAGCCGCCTGGGCGCGTCGTGTACGCTTTTTGCCACATACGGCGGGGACGGCGCTGGCCGCTACTGCCGACAGGAGCTGGCGGATGCGGGCGTGGATACCGGACATATGGTCTGCCTGAAGCAGGAGGCGACAAACCTGACCTTCTGCCTGGCGGAACAGCAGACGGGAGGAAGGAGCTGCATCGGAAGCTACGGCCTCCGCGGGATCCTGCCGGAAGAACTTGACCGCGGCGTGATTGAGACAGCGAAGTACTTACATCTTTGGAAAATGACGCCGGCGGCGCTTCTGGCAGCAGAATGGATTCATGAGGCCGGCGGGCGCGTCGTATTTGACGCGGACCGCTATGAGAAGGAGACAGAAGAGCACATCGGGATCACGGATGTATTTATCTGTTCCGAATTTTTCTTCCGGGAAATGTGCGGAGAAGCCCGGAGCAGTAAGGCGCTTCGGGACGGCTTAAAACGGATCAGAAGCCGCGGACCAAAGACAGTGATCGTGACGCGCGGGGCAAAAGGATACGCGGGTATCGATGCGGACGGTTATTTTGAGGGACCGGCCTTCACGGAGATTGAGTTGGTCGATTCCACCGGCGCGGGGGACGTGTTTCACGGCGCATATATCTACGGGCTGCTGCAGGAGAAGGACGCGAGGGAGTCGGCGCGGTATGCGGCTGCCGTCGCGGCGATCAAATGCACCAGATCCGGAGGCAGGACAGGGATCCCGGATGCGCGGACCACTGAGCTTTTCTTAGAGAGCGGGACGATCGATCCCGCGGTGGCGGAGAAGTGGAGCGCCTATTATAAAGCGCACGCGCTGATTTAGGACACAGCGGAGAGGAGGGGAGAAGATATGGGAATTCGTTATGAGCCGGCCGGCTTTGAGGCGGACGGCAGAGAGATCGGGCTGTATCACCTGACGGACGGATGCGGACTTACACTTGTGGTGACGAACCTCGGAGCGGCGGCGCGGTCGCTGTATCTGGACGATGAGGCAGGGCGGACGGATGTGCTGCTGGGATTTGAGAAACCGGAAAGTCAGATGGAGAAAGGGCCGATGTTCGGCGTGACGCTGGGGCGCTACGCCGGGAAAATTCTCGGTGCGGAATATGAGGTGAAGGGAGTGCGCCGGCAGCTGTCAAAGAGTCATGGAGAGCATCATGCCCACGGAGGCAGGAGAGGATTTGACAAGCGCGTATTTGAGGTGCTTCGCGCAGCAAAGGAGGAGATTGTATTCCGGTACGTGAGCGCGGACGGCGAGGAGGGATATCCCGGCGAGCTGACCCTGCTTGTGACGTACCGCATTGAGAAGCGAAAGGTCATTCTGACCTATGAGGTCACGTCGGATCAGGATACGGTGGCAGGGATCAGCAACCATATGTACTTTAACCTGGCCGGGAATGACGGCGGAGAGGTGACGGATCAGAACGTGTTCGTGCGCGCGGACCGGATTTCCGAGCCGGGGACGGATGGACTGCCTGCAGGAAGGGAATACTGTGTGACGGGCACACCGATGGATCTGCGGTCGCCGGTGAGGATCGGCACGCTTTATGAGGGGCCCTGTGAGCAGAGGGAGCGCATGGGGGGATTTGACCATGATTATCTGCTCGACGGCGGAGAGGAGCCGGCGGCCGGGCTTTCCCACCCGGCATCGGGAAGGCGTCTTCTGATTTACACGGATTCATCCTGCATTCATTTTTACATCCCCGATTTTCACGGGATGCACTATCCGGGGAAGGACGGGGCGGTTTACGACGGAAAATGCGGGGTGTGCTTTGAGCCGATGTATGTCAGCGACTGCCTGCACAGCGGGCTGGGGGATTCCCCTCTGCTAAACGCCGGGGAACGCCGGGTCAGCCGGACGGTATTTGATTTTTCATGGTGAGCCGGCGGCCGCGGCGGAAAGAAGAAAAGCGGATTTCGGGAGACAGCTCTGCCGGGACGGAGAGGAGAAAAGCGGGCCCGAAGGGCCGGAAGGGAGAGAAGATATGATTCTGACAGCGGACCGGGTGATCACCGGAGACGGGGCAACTGTGCTGGAATACGAGGGCACGGGCGCCGCGGTTGCAATTGACGACACGTCGGGTGTGATCCTTAAGGTCGGAAGGGAAGAGGAGATAAGGAAGACATGCGGCGGCGGGGTAAAAGAGTACAGAGGCTGTACGCTGATGCCGGGGCTCATTGACCTGCATGTGCACATCAGCGCGTGGGGGAACAAGCCGTTCGGATATGCCGGGAGTGATTTTGTACATGCTTATATTACATTGAGAAATGCGAGATCGGCGTTTCGGACAGGGGTGACGACGCTGCGCTCGGTCGCGGATAAAAACGGTCTGGTTGCAGGGCTTGCGTGGGCGGCGGAGCAGGGGATCTTAGACGAGCCCATCCCGCGCATCATTCCCTGCGGAAACGGAATCTGCATGACGGGCGGGCACGGAAGTGAGTTCCCGGACGGGGGAGATATCGCGGACGGGCCGTGGGAGCTGCGGAAACGGATCCGGAAAAACCTTGCGGACGGGGCGCAGTGGATCAAGCTGTTAACCAGCAGACGGGAATTCGTGCCGGAATTTACAAGCGAGGAGCTGGAGGCAGCCGTGGACGAGTGCCATCGGAGAAACCGGAAGGTGGCGGTGCACTCCGGCGTGCCGGTGACGATTCAGCAGTGCATTGACGCCGGTGTGGACACGATCGAGCACGGGACCTTTCTCTCGCGGGAGCAGGCGCAGCAGATGATCGAAAAAGGGATCGCCTGGGTGCCGACCGTCATGGTGTATTCGACATTTGCCGAGGAAGGTGACAAAAAAGGAGAAAAGAACGCATATTCCGATTCGCGTGACGCTTACCGCGATCATTTAAAGGAATATCACGATATGGGCGTCTTAATCGGGGCGGGAACCGATGTCCCGGTGGACATTCACGGCGTGAACACATATCTGGAGCTGGAATACATGGTGAAATACGGGCTGACGCCGCTGGAGGCCATACGGGCCGGCACATCAAACGGGGCAGAAATCTTAGGGCTTTCCGGGGTGACCGGGACGGTCGGGGAAGGACTGGCCGCGGACCTGATTGCGGTGGAGGGCAATCCGGCGGAGGATATCACGGCGCTTAGAAAGATTCGGGCAGTGATGTGCGGCGGAACGCCGGTATTCGGGTCCGGCGGACCGGAAGGACAGACAGGGGGCTGACCGTTTCGACGGGCGGGCCGTCGCGGCAGCGGGATGCGTGCAGATACCGTTTGCCTGAGCGGTAAACGGCGCAGAAATGAGGAGTGGCATGACAGAAAAGAAATCATTGGGCAAAAAGGTAAAAGAAAGTTTTACCAAATACTGGATGCTTCATCTGATGGTGCTTCCGGGGCTTTTGTACTTTGCGATATTTAAATATGTGCCGATGTACGGGCTGATTATCGCATTTAAAAATTATAAAGGGGCAGTGGGCGGCGTGTCTGCCATATTTGCCTCGGACTGGGTCGGATTGCGGCATTTTCATACATTTCTGACCTCGAGTCAGTTCCCGCGGCTGATGGGGAACACGCTGATCTTAAGCGGTCTGCGCCTGCTCTTCGTCTTTCCGGCGCCGATTCTGCTGGCGGTGCTTTTAAACGAGGTGAAGAACCGCTTTTTTAAGAAAAGCGTCCAGACGATCACGTACATGCCGTATTTCCTGTCATGGGTCGTCGTCGCGGGGCTGCTCCGCATCCTCGTGGGCGCGGAGGGACCTCTTAACGCTCTGATCGTAAAGCTCGGAGGAGAGTCCGTCTATTTTATGGCTTCGGCGGAACATTTTCGCGGATTGTTAATCATCAGCGAGATCTGGAAAACCGTGGGGTACGGAACGATCGTCTATCTGGCGGCGATCGCCGGCGTCGATATGGAGCAGTATGAGGCGGCGCAGCTCGACGGGGCAAATCGTTTTCAGCAGATCATACATGTGACGCTGCCCGCGATTGGCGAGATCATTGCGATCATGCTGATCCTTCAGATGGGAAAGATTATGACGGACAATTTTGAACAGATTTACACGATGTACAGCGAGGCGGTCTACTCGGTTGCGGACGTGTTTGACACGTATATTTACCGCACCGGTATCATCGGCAGTAATTTTTCTTACACGACTGCAGTCGGGCTGTTTAAATCGGTGATTTCATTGTTTCTGATCTTTGTGACAAACAGGGCGAGCAAGAGGCTTGGCTCCGAAGGTTTATTTTAGGATGACGGTATACGGGTGAGATGGAGGCTGCCATGAAGTTATCAAAAGGAGAGCGAATTTTTTCTATAGTTAATATCATGATCATGATATTCGTCTGCGCGGTTATGCTGTATCCCATGCTCTATGTGATCGGTCATTCCGCGATGGGCGATGCGGAGCGGGCGCTGCATCCGCTGCGGATGTTTCCGCGGAAACTCGACTGGACCGGGTATCGCTATATCCTGTCGTCGCCGAGCATCTGGAGCTCGTACCTGGTGACGATCCTTCGGGTGGTGACCGGCACGGCATTTAACATTTTTATCACGTCTCTGCTGGCGTATCCGCTGTCGCGCAGGAAGTATCCGGCGAGGAAATTTCTCACGGTGCTGATCACATTTACGATGTGGTTTTCGGGCGGCATGATTCCGAATTTCCTGCTGATCCGAAGCCTGGGACTCACGAATACCTTCTGGGTATATGTGATCCCGCACCTGGTGGATCCGTTTAATCTGATCATTCTGCGGAACTTTTTTATGCAGATCCCGGATTCGCTGGAGGAGTCGGCAAAGATTGACGGGGCGAACGATTTCACGATTCTGATGCGGATCGTCCTGCCGCTGTCAAAGGCATCGATCGCGACGATCGGGCTGTTTTATGCGGTGTTTCACTGGAATACCTGGTGGGATTCCATGCTTTATATGTCGGATAAAAACATGTGGACGATTCAGTATCTGCTGCAGCAGCTGATCGCAAATTCCAATATTTATGATTTTGCAGCATCAAGCTCAGTGGCAAAACCGCCCGCAGAGGCGATCCGAATGGCGTGTATTGTGGTGGCGACAGTGCCGATCCTGTGCGTCTACCCGTTTATTCAGAAATATTTTGTGAAGGGTGTACTGGTCGGATCCGTGAAGGGATAACCTGTAAAATATCACGGGACGACCGTTGTAATTAATAGCGCTGTATGTGGGTGCGGCAGATTGCGGCGGATTGCTGTGTGACGCCGCCCGCGCAACGCAACATAAGGCGTGGAAGGATTTCACGTCCCCAAAAGGAGGAGAACATGAGAAAAGGAAGAAAGCAAAAGACACGTAAACTGGTTTCCATGGGACTGTGCGGGGCTCTGCTTGCAGCACTTTTGGCCGGCTGCGGGGGAACGTCTGCCGGAACCGGAGAGGATCCGGCTGCGGGAGGAACGGAGACGTCCGGCAGCCAGGGGGAGGCATCCGGCGGTCAGGGAACGGCTGCCGCGGATGAGGTGCAGACGGAGCCTGTGGTCTTTGTCGTGCGCGGGATCAATGACATTGAGAATAAGGCGAACAATGAGGCGGTTCTCGCAAAGATTAAGGAAGAGTCCGGCGTGGACTTTGAGCTGGTGGTGATCCCGACGGATTCCTGGTCGGAGAAGATCAATCTGATGATCACATCCGGGGACAAATGGGACGTGTTAAACGTTACCGAGGATGCCGGAAACTGGAATCAGTATTATCAGAAGAATGCGTTAAAGCCGTGGGATGAGTATCTTGACGATATGCCGAATATCAAGGCCAGGTTAAACGAGGACTCCCTGCGGGGCTGTACAACAGCGGACGGCGCGATCTATGCGCTTCCGAGAAAAGAGTTGTTTTCCAAACAGTATGTGCCTGCGATCCGCCAGGACTGGCTGGATGCGCTGAATATGGAGTGCCCGACCACGATGGAAGAGCTGGAGGCTTATTTCCAGGGCGTGATCGATGAGAATTTAAACGGCAACGACAACGAAATCCCGATGATGACCTTTATGAATATGGAGAACAGCGATTTTCGTCCGTTCTACCTCGGATTTTTCGGTGATCATTATCTGACGGAGGACGGGACGATCATGCCGTGGTACATGCATGAGAACAGCTATCTGCTTTTGGAGGAGCTGCAGAAGTGGTACCAAAACGGATGGCTGCACTCCGAGTATCAGACGATGAGCATCCAGGACGGTTTTGATTTAATCTCAGCCGACCGCGCCGGCGGGTGGACGGGCCCGTACAATGCCGGTGTTTCCCCGTCTGTGACGATTTTTGAAAATGACCCGGATTCCGCCGTAAAATACGTCGCTTTGGACAACTTTACGGATTTCCCGGCGGGCGGCACGGGCGCATGGGGAATGAACCCGGAATACCAGCCGGAGCTTGTGTTAAACGCAAACAGTGAGAATGCGAAGTGGGCGGCAAAGCTTTTAAACTGGATGTTTGAAAACGAGGACAACTATATGCTGTGTGCGCACGGGTTCGAGGGAACCGAGTGGTCGTATGCGGATGACAGCAAAAAAGAGTATGTGCCGGCGGATAATTATGCGGACAGCTACCTGGGATTTTATCTGTTAAACGAGTGGTACGACGAGACGACCTATGCGGCGCAGTATGTCAACCCCGGGGAATGGAAGCCGGTTCAGATAAAAGAACTGCAGAATAAGATCAATTCGCTGGAGACGATCGAAGCGTGCGATTGGTTTGTGCCCTATGACCTGACGGGGACAGAGGCGGAATTCTTAACCGGCGACTCCGACACGGTGATCAATGAGGCGTGCGCCAAGGTGGTCAGCGGCCAGTGGGGCGAGAGCGAGTGGAAGAGCGCCGTCGAGGAGGCGTGGAACACGGAAGGAAAGATCTACAGCGAGGTGTGGACAGAGCAGTATCACGCATTTACGGACTGACGGTGTCCGGCATCCGGAATGCAGAAGCGTCATCAGGGCCGCAGGCCCCGGATGTGCGGCCCGTGATAGAAGGACTCATGGCCGGGGAGCGTCATCGTGGCCGCAGGCCCCGGATGTGCGTGATTGTTGGAAATGGAGGAAGAAAATGCGAGAGAAGCTTGGTATGGATTTTGCCTGGAAGTTTCACCTGGATAACCTGGAACGGCCGATACCGAACAACATGATGTATTATTATCTGCACACTAAAGCGGAGCGGGGCAGAGGGCCGGCCGCGGCCAGCTTTTACGACGGGGACTGGGAGGTTGTGGATCTGCCGCATGACTACGCGATCGCGGGCGGCGTGGACTTTTCCGCCAGCGACACGGAAGGATTCGTGCCGCGTCAGAACGGCTGGTACCGAAGGCTGTTTGCTCTCTCGCCAGAGGATGAGGGAAAGCGCATCGTTTTACAGTTTGACGGTGTCTCCACCCATGCGACGGTGTATGTGAACGGGCATCTTTTGTACCGGAATTTCTGCGGGTACACCTCGTTTGCCTTTGAGATCACCGAGTACGTGGATTACGGGGATATGTTAAATGAGATCTCCGTCTATGTGGATACCACGGATTTTGAGGGCTGGTGGTACGAGGGAGCGGGAATTTACCGGCATGTGTGGATGATAAAGACAGCGCCTGTCGCCGTGGAAAACTGGGGAACATATGTGGATGCCAGAAAAACCGCGGAGGAGGGCGCGGGAACCGGGCGCTGGTGCGTCACGGCGGAAACAGAAATCCGCAGCATCTTATATGAGGAGACAGAGGTCTGCGTCGTAAACGAGATCCTGGACGCGGCGGGAAACTGCGTGGCCGAAGCCAGAGAGCGCCTTACGGCAGCGCCGCGGGAGGTCAGTGTCAGCAGGATGCAGCTTGAGGTAAAGGATCCGGACCTGTGGTCGCCGGAGCATCCGGCGCTCTATACGATGCAGACCGGCATCTGGCAGGATGATGTCAGAATCGATACGTATGACACGACGTTCGGTTTCCGGACGCTTGCCTTTACGACGGAGGGGATGCAGATCAACGGGAAACCGGTAAAACTCAGGGGGGTCTGCGCCCATGAGGATCACGCGAATCTGGGAGTGGCAGTCCCGGATGCGGTGCGGGAATTTCGGATGAAAACATTAAAGGAGATGGGAGTCAGCGCCTACCGCTGTTCGCACAATCCGCCGACGCCGGAGGTGCTTGATCTCTGCGATCGGCTTGGCATCATGGTGATGGACGAAAACCGCTGGTTCGGCTGCTCGAAGGAAGATTTGGATCAGCTTTGCCACATGATGAAGCGTGACCGGAATCATCCGTGTATCGTGATGTGGTCCATGGCAAATGAGGAGCGCATTCAGGGAACGGAGCGCGGACAGCGGATTATGAGCAGTATGCGCCATACAGCCAGGAAATACGACGTTACCCGCCCGATTATGATGGCGATGGACGGTGGATGTACGGACGGAAGCGGCGCGGCGGGGGCGTCCGATATCATCGGAATCAATTACCAGTCCGAGCTGTTTGACGAGATCCATGCCAGGTTCCCCGACATACCGCTCGTATCCTCGGAGATCGGCGGGAAAATGCTTAAATACGGGATTATGGGCGACGGTAGCGGAGAGGACTGGGAGAGCGTGAACACCAGGCCGTATTTTATGGGCATGTTTAAGTGGGTTGCGTTCGGTTACCGGGGAGAGTCGAGAGGATGGCCGCGCATTTACTCCAGGAGCGGCATTATTGAACCGACCGGCACGCCGAAGGAGAATACCTGGTTTTATAAGCAGATGTGGGACGAAGGGGATCCTTTTATAAAAATATGGCCCATGCACTGGAATCATGCCGGCAAAGAGGGCGAGCCCGTCGAGGTAAAGGTGTACAGCAATGCGGCGGAGGTGGAACTGTTTCTAGACGGGATTTCGCTGGGGCGGCAGCAGGTGAATCCGTACCGCCGTACCGTGTTTTCCGTGATTTATAAGCCGGGTGAGCTGCTCGCCGTCGCATATGACGGGGAAACGGTCTGCGCAGAAGACCGGATCCGGACGACCGGGGCGCCGGTGAGGCTGACGCTGCGGCAGGAGCAGACAGATTTTTTTGCAGGACAGAATGCTGTACCGGCGGACTGCGCCCGGGTGTGTGCGAACCGGACCGACGTGATCATCCTGTCTGTCGGGGCAGAGGACGCGGCGGGAAATCCCGTGTACTGGTCCGGCGATCTGGTGGAATTTGAGACGGAGGGCCCGGTGCAGGTGCTTGCGGTGTCAAACAACGATCCCTACGATACGCTGGGAGCTACGGAATTAAAACGGAAGCTTTTCGGCGGAATCTGCCAGCTGATCCTTCGCACGACGACGGAGCCCGGAACCATCCGGGTGAGGGCGTGTGCGAAGGGCAGGGAAACCGCAGAGTATACGGCGGAAAGCGTGCCGTGTGAGAGAAGTCCGCACGTCGCGATCGAGACGGATACGGACGCCATGTTTTATTTTGCCAAAATGGACGGACCGCACTAAGACAGAGCGTGCTGAAGGAAGGAGGAAGGATGCATACGAAACAATTGGTAATCGGACTTGCGCCGACCAGAAGGGATACAAAGGATTTTGAGCTGGAATATGCGCATGAGAGAAAACGGCAGGTGGAAGAGGCGGTCCGCCGGATCGCGGAGCGGTTCGGGGCAAATGTGGTGACGGCTGATTTCGTAAATGAGGAGGGGCTGATGATTTTTCCCTCCGACGCGAAAAAGATTGCGAAGGTTTTTCGGGAAAAAGAGGTGGATGCCCTGATCGTTCCACATGTGAATTTCGGAGCGGAGGAGGCGACGGCGCTTCTCGGCAGGCTGATGGGAAAGCCGCTGCTGCTCTGGGGGCCGCGGGACGAGAGGCCGCCGGAGTGCGGACCCAGGCAGACGGATACGCAGTGCGGGCTGTTTGCCTCCGGGATGATTCTCGACCACTACAATGTGCCCTATACATATCTGGAGAACTGCAGAGTGAATGATCCGCAGTTTACAGCCGGCGTGGAGCGGTTTATGCGGATTTCTGGTATTGTAAAGGCGTTTCGTTCCCTTCGGATCGGACAGATCAGTGTGCGGCCGCGCACGTTTCTCACGGTGAAGGTAAACGAGAACGAGCTGACAGAGCAGTTCGGCGCGGAGATCGTGACGATCGATTACACGGAGATCAATATGGAGATCGGCCGGATCTTAAAGGAGCGTCCGGCGCGGATGGAGGGGATCCTCTCCGGGTTAAAGCAGGCGTACGACACCTCTGCGATGGAGGAGGAGGCGCTGGAAAAAATAGCAGCGATGGAGGAAGCGTTTCTTACCCTTGCGGAAAAATACGAGTGCAGCTGCTTTGCGAGCGAGTGCTGGCGGACCTTCAGTTCCTCCTACGGGATCATGCCATGCGCGGGGTTTGCGGATCTGATTCAGAGAAATCTGCCGGTGGCGTGCGAGTGCGACATTCACGGTGCGATTTCCTCTGTCCTGCTGCAGGCGGCAGGACTGTGGCAGGCGCCGTCCTTCCTCGCCGATCTTACGATCCGCCACCCGGAGAACGATAATGCGGAGCTTTTGTGGCACTGCGGTCCGGCGCCGTCCGGCCTGGCAAAACAGGGCGTGACACCGCGGATGGAAAACTGTCTGGGACAGTTTGTGCTAAAGGACGGCGATGTAACGGTGTGCCGGTTTGGCGGAAGCCACGGGAAATACAGCCTCTTTATCGGGGAGGGACATACTACGGACGGGCCGCCGACCAATGGAAACTATATGTGGCTTGAGACGAACGACTGGCCGGTCTGGGAGCGGCGGCTGGTGAAGGGGCCTTATATCCACCACATCTCCGCGCTTTACGGATCGTATGCGGATGTGCTGGAGGAGGCGTGCGAATATCTCGGGATCTGTGCGGACCGGGTGTGAGAGGCAGAGAGGCGCGCTGAATCAGCGTACAACGGAGCGGACCGGGCGTGAGAGACGCGGTACGGCAGTGACAAGGCCAGATAGGTAAAATGTGCCCTGCACCGGGGAGGACAGCTGCGGGCTGCAGGGCACACGGACAGAAAGGAGAGAAGAAATGGCACTGGAAAAAGCAGTAGATATTTTAAAGTATGCGGATGAGCAGAAGCGGTGTGTGATCGGCTTTGACGCGTTTAATCTGGAGAGCATCAAATGGATCATCGACACGGCGGAGGAGGAGCAGATTCCTGTCATCATGATGATCTATCCGGCGGATAAAAAGATCATGCCGTTCAGCACGTTTGCGGCGGTGACAGGAGATCTTGCGTCAAAGGTGCGCGTGCCGGTGGGCCTGATGTTAGACCACGGGCCTGATTTTGCCACGACGATGGAGGCGGTAAAAGGCGGTTTTTCGAGTATGATGATCGATACCTCGCATCTGGATTTTGAGGAAAACGTGCGGCAGACGGCGGAGGTCGTAAAAGCGTGCCATGCGCTGGGCATCGATGTGGAGGGAGAGCTTGGGCATGTCGGGATTGCGGCAAACGAGGACGATTACAAAAATGCCGACAATTTTACACGCGTGGACAAAGCCGTTGAATTTATTGAGCGGACAGGGGTGGATATTCTCGCCGTCTCAATCGGAACCGCGCACGGCAGCTATGTGTCGGCGCCAAAGCTTGACCTGGAGCGCTTAGAGCAGATCAATGCGGCGACGGATATCCCTCTGGTGCTCCACGGCGGCACCGGTGTGCCGGAGGATCAGTTAAAGGCGGCATTCGCCCGGGGAATCAACAAGTTAAATTATGCGACGGGCTATAAGCTGAAGATGTACGAGGTGGCAAAGCAGATCATCGACGCGGGAGAGATCAGGCCGCGGATGGGCGATCTCGTGCTGGCGATGGAGCGGCCGATGCACGAATTTTTAAGGGGAATTATGCGGCTGGCGTGGCTGCATGAGGACGAACGCTGACCCGGGAGAGCTGCGATGCGAATCGCGCGGCGTATGGATACGGGGATGCCGGGTCATGTGAATATATGAGAAAAACAGACGGTGAACGCGGCGACGCGATGCAGGAGGAGCTGACATGAGTGACGGAAAAAAGAAAACTGCGGGAGAAAATAAGCGGGAGCTGCTGCGCTACACGGTGCTGGCAGTCCTGTTCTGGCTGGGACTTTATCTGGCGAATTATCTGACGGTGTATCTGCAGTCGCTGGGATTTTCCGGCGCGGCGGTCGGCTATGTGAGCAGCGCTGCCGCGGCGACGGGAATGATCGGAAATTATCTGGCGGGCCGGATCAGCGACCGGCTTAAGACGGTAAAATGGGTGACGGTCGCGGCGGTCTGCATAACGGGAGCGGGATATCTGCTCTTCCCGGCCGCAGCCCCTTGTTTCCTCCTGCAGATTCCGCTGGCGCTTCTCTGGTGGCCGCTCGTCTGCCTGTTCCGCGCGCCGGCCTGTACGATGGTTGAAAACTGGATCGTGCGCGGTGCGACGCGAGAAGGGTTCCGCTACGGCATCGCACGCGCCGGCGGCTCGGCCGGTTCCTGCATCAGCAGTGTGGCGGCAACCCTTTTGGTGACCGCCCTGTATGCGGTGACGACACAGACGCGGGCCGTGGAGGCGACGTATCTCGCGGGGGGCGCTCTGATGCTCGTCTGTGCGGGCTATGCCTTAACGGTGCGGGATGCCGGGGACGCGGGCATGGCGGCGGATGCAGGCGCCGGGAAGAGAGCGGGCGCAGCGGCGGATGCAGGCGCCGGGAAGAGAGCGGATGCGGGTGCCGGGAAGCGGCAGGGACTGGCGGAATTGTTTTCCGGCCGGCGGTTTGCGGCACTGCTGCTCTTTTTTTTCGCCTTAAATGTCTTTATCAACCCCCCGTTTGTCTTTTTGCCCTACATTCTGACGGAGGCGGGCATTGACACGGCGATGCTCGGCATGATCATCGGATGGGAGGCGCTTCTCGAGATACCGCTTCTTTTTCTTCTGGCGCGCCTGCGGAACCGGTTTTCCCTGCCGTCGCTTGTGGCCGCCAGCGGTGTCCTGTTCGGGATCACCGCGCTCGGACAGGGGATGTCCGGTTCGCTTATCGCGCTGCTTTGCTGCGGGATCTGCTTTGGGGCGGCAAACAGTCTGAATTTTTCCTGCGGGTTCAATTATGTGTATCAGCTCGCACCGCAGGAACTGAAGGCGACGGCACATACGCTCTACACCATCGCCGGATCTCTGGGGATCATCGTGGGGAATCTGTTCGCCGGGGTTCTGTTAGAACGGCTCGGGACGCGCCCTTTTTATTATTTATTCGGGGTGTGCACCTTCGCCGTGTCGGGGATCTATGCGCTGAGTTTCCTGGGGGACCGCGGGCGCGAAGGACGATAAAATTTCACAGTTCAGGGCAAAAAGAGCCGGGATTGTGACAGGCTAAGGGATCATCAGATCCAGCACCGTATCCATGCCGTTTTCCACCGCTGCCTGCATCGGGGTGATCCCCTGATTATTCGGACGGTTATAATCGGCGCCTTTTTTGATCAGATACCGCGCCACGCCCGAATCGCCGGACCACAGCGCGTAATGCAGCGCCGTATTGCCCTCGTTGTCCGCGAGATTGAGATCGGCCCCGGCCTGGAGGAACTGTTTGACGGCATCCTTGTAGCAGAAATGCTCGGCATTGAGCATCAGAGCCGTCATGCCCCGGCGATCCCTCCGGTTGACATCCACGCCTTTTTCGGAAAACACGGGGAACAGCTCTTTGGCGGCGGTGAGATTTAACTGCTGTACCAGCATAAGAGGCGTTCTCCCGTTTTTCCCGGGAATGTCCAGGTGTTTTAACTGCTGTAAGACCTTAAGCCGGACTTCGTTTGTGAGTTCCCTGCCCGGCGTCCGGCCCTGTACGGCACAGTGGGCCGGGGTCTCTTCGCCGGAATTCTTTCTCGTATCGTCCGCCCCGGCCTCCATCAGCAGCGTTACCGCATCGGCATGGCCGTACCGGCAGGCTTCGTGAAGGGGCGTTGCCCCGGCATCGGCAGGGGCGTCCTCGGGAAGATTGACATCCACGCCCTTCTGGATCATCACGGCCAGCATATCCGTATGTCCGTTTCTGGCGGCCATATGTACCGCGGCTCTGCCCTCCTCATTCCGCTGTTCCATCGATTCTCTGGAGAAGAGCTTTGCCGCCTCGCCAAAAAAGCCGGAGTATTGCGGGAATGCCGGGGATGCCCCCTGTTTTGAGGCGATGATAAACGCCGGCGTCCGCCCTTTTATGACCCCGGAGTCCATATCCACCCCGAGCTCTTTTAATTTGCGGATCACACCGGTCCCGTACCCCACGCCGAGGCACTGATCCCGCAGGCAGATGATGCTGCCGCGAAAATGAATCGGCATGATAAAATCCAGTCCGGCCTTCTGACAGACATCCAGCACCCGGTAGTCCGGGTCAGACATGAGGGCATTGTGTAAAATATCCGTGACATATCCCAGCTCGTCATCGTCATCCATATCCACCCGGCCAATCAGCTTTTCGGTCAGATAGAGCGCAAGGCTTCTGCCGTCCAGGTCCTCATCGGAGCGGCTGCAGAACGCATTTCCGGTAATTTGGCTTAAGTGGTCGATCTCCATGGGAACCATGTCCGCCGTATCCGCCCCGCAGTCGGCAAGGGCCAGACAGAGTCCCTCGCTATGCCATTCGAGGGCGTGGCGGATGGGGGTCACACCCGCGTGGTTCGCCAGGGAAACCAGCTCTTTATGCCGCTTCATCAGCAAAAGAGCGGCAGTGATATGCCCGTTTTTCATGGCAAGCATCAGAAGCGAGTTGCCCTCTTCATCCGTATAACCGGTATCGGCGCCCAGATCAAGAAAGACTTCCGTCAGGGGCCAGGTGTATTCCGAGCAGTAGGAGGAAGACAGAAGGCGTGCCAGCGGAGTAAGGCCGTCCTGATCCTTCTGATTGATATCACAGGTCAGAAGCCCTGCGATGGCCGCCCGCTGCAGGGCGGTCTTTTCGGTGCGGGGATTGACCAGCCCCTCGAACCTGGGGTATACGAGGAAATGAAACGCGTTCATGCCCCGTTTGTCACAGAGGGAGGCATCCGCTCCGTGGTCCAGCAGAAGACGGGCCATTTTAAGATTGCCGCGGCAGCAGGCCAGCAGAAGAGGCGTGAGGCCGAAGCCTTTATCGTCCGTCAGGTTCACATCCTCCCCGGTGAGCTTCTGTTCGTCAAACATAGCCTTTATTCCGTCGTAAAAATTATGCCATACCAGAAGATGGAACAGGGAGAGACCGTAGCCGCCGTAGATGCCGGTGGGGGCCAGCATGGTCTCCTTCGGACATGCCGCGACGCAGCTTAGCGCTTCCGCCACCATATCCTCCGGGAAAATATCATACCGGTAAATGCAGTTTTCAAAATCATCTTCCCACCAGGGAATGTATTTGCTCTGGTTGATCCGTGTGGCGGATCTGGTCAGTAATTCTGACAGTTCTTTCACATCCATGATAATCTTCTCCTTTTTGATAATCCTATGTTACGGTTCACTCCCGCGCCATTCGCACAGGTGCGGCGTGAACCGTAACTATCATACCACAGGCGCGGCGGGAATGATAGTATCCGGCTTGACTTACAGGATCCCAGAGGATAAAATTAAGAAAAGATAAAAGGCGGGGGAGAAGAAGGATGCAGTTGGATAATATGCTCATTCAGGCATGCAAAAATAACAAAAAAAGCGTGGTTCAGACTTTTTTAAAACGCGGCGGGATTGATGTGAACAAGCGGGACGAATCCGGCAACACACCGCTCATTTACGTCTGCATGAAAAACGCCAGGGATCTGGTGAAGCTGCTTCTGGAGAACGGCGCGGATGTCAGCCTCGGGAATAACAGGGATCGTATGCCGCTTCACTATGCGGCGGAGACGGGCAATTCCGAGATCATCGCGATGCTGACGGACGCGGGGGCTGACGTCAACTGTACGGACAGCAACGGCGTCACGCCGCTGATGGTCATGGCGCAGAACGGCAGGACAGATGCCGCGCTGAAACTGATCAGAAATCCCGATATTGACATTACGATCAGGGACAATGACAATCACATGGCCATCGATTATGCCACCGCCGGGGGGCTGCGCGAGCTGGTGAGCGCGCTCTCACGGACCGAGGAGACCCATACGGATGTCCGGGGCAATACGCCGCTTCATCACGCCTGCGGGAACGGACAGGGAGAAGTGGTGAAAGTCCTTCTGGAAAAAGACAAAGACAGTGTGAACAGCATGAATGACGATGGGGAGACACCGCTTCTTCTGGCGGTAAAGCGGTCAAACCTTGTGATTGTCCAGCTGCTGCTTGCGGCGGGCGCTATGCCGGAGCAGGCGGACTTAAACGGCGTTCTGCCCCTTCACATTGCCGCTGCCGGCGGGGAGCTGTTTGTGGCAAAGGCCCTGATCGGGGCAGGCGCGCAGATCGATGCGAAGACCACGGAGGGACAGACGCCCCTCATCCTTGCGGCAAGATATGGCAGGAATGATGTCACGGCAATGCTGACGGAAGCGGGCGCAGATGTGAACGCGGTGGACAATGAGCAGCACAGTGCGCTGTATTATGCGACGGAAGCGGGCTTTGCGGAGATCGTGGAGCAGCTTCTTATGGCCGGGGCAGAGAACTGACGGGACAGACTGCGGCCGGGCAAGATCATACCGGCACCGGAGCGATCCGGAAAGAGGAAAGCAAAAATCGCGATTTATAATGCCGGTATGAAAATGGATCACCTGCCAGAAACAGCGGCCGGGAGGATCTGCAGAACCGTATCTCCTGGTTTTCCTCGCACATAGCCCTGCAATATGTTCTGGATACCCTGTACTGCTGCGTATTCAGACTGGATTACAATCAGAATCTGCGGCTCCTCGCCGAAAATCTCTTCTGTGCAGCGTCAATTCGCGTCATCCGCCGGGATCCGGATCACGACAAGGGTTCCGCCTGACAAAGGCCGCGAATACGTAAGCCACTGTCTTCTCGAAATGTGGTGTTCTCCGTTGTTAAAAAAGTGCGAGATTCATTCCGTCACACCTTCACTTTCTAAAAACTGTGCGACAGTCATACATTTGGGATGTTCCATTTCAAGGCTTAGAAAGTCTTTGTCTCCAGTAAGTACAATATCCACATTAGACACAATGGCAGCATTCAGGATTGGCTGGTCCTTTGCGTCACGTATCAGTTTT
>CAJUNX010000041.1 GCA_910587865.1 uncultured Roseburia sp. | reverse complement strand
CTCTTTATTAAAAGAATCTTTCAAGGTTTATCCACTGTTCAGTTATCAAGGTTCTCTCTGCTGTCGAAGCTGTATCTCTCGGCGACAGCTTGTTTACTATATCACCCCGAAAACAGTTTGTCAACAACTTTTTTGAAATTTTTTTATATTTTTGTCATAATCACCCGTTTCCCCGCATAATGATGTCCATCGCATCCTTCACCGTGCGCACGCCGATCAGGCGGATTCCGCCGGTTTTACCTGATTTTTCCTGCATGGCGTCCACACAGACCAAAGGGAGAATGCACGTTTCAAAACCAAGCTTCTTTGCCTCGGCCACGCGCTGTTCTGCCATACTGACCGCACGCACTTCACCGCTTAACCCCACCTCACCGAAACAGATCATCTTTCCGTCGATCGGGCGGTCTTTGTAGCTGGATATCACTGCCAAAACGATCCCCAGATCCACGGCCGGCTCGTTCATCCGGATCCCGCCCGCAATATTGACATACGCATCGCAGCCTCCGAGCGGAAGGCCGAGCCGTTTTTCCAGAACCGCCAGAAGCAGGTTGACACGGTTAAGGTCCGTTCCCGCAGCGGTTCTGCGCGGAATGCCGAAATTGGTGTGACACACGAGCGCCTGTATCTCGATTAAAATCGGCCGGCTTCCTTCCATCGAACACGCGACCACCGAACCGGAGGCGTCTTCCGGTTTGCCGCTTAACATATATTCCGACGGGTTTTCCACTTCCGTGAGACCTTCCCGGCGCATTTCAAAGACCCCGATCTCATTCGTCGAGCCGAAACGGTTCTTCACACCGCGCAGGATCCGGTAAGCCGCATGCCGGTCCCCCTCAAAATAGAGCACCGTATCCACCATGTGCTCTAACACTCTCGGCCCTGCCACAACGCCTTCCTTCGTGACATGTCCCACGATAAAAACAGAAATCCCCATCCCTTTTGCGATCTGCATCAGCACGCCAGTGGATTCGCGCACCTGCGATACGCTGCCCGGCGCCGATGCCACTTCTTCACGGTACATGGTCTGAATGGAATCGATCACGACGATCTCTGGTTTTTCCCGGTCGATGATCGCCCGAACCGTATCCAGATTCGTCTCGCACAGAAGGGTCAGACTTTCACCGAAACTGCCGATGCGCTCCGCACGGATCTTGATCTGACGCAGGGATTCCTCCCCCGATATATACAGCACACGGATGTCCTGCGCGGAGAGATTCTGACATACCTGCAGTAACAGTGTGGATTTTCCGATTCCGGGATCACCGCCCACAAGCACCAGTGAACCCGATACGATCCCCCCTCCGAGTACACGGTCAAGTTCTCCGATCCCCGTGGTCGTGCGTTTTTCCTGCGCCGTCTCGATCGCGGAAAGCGGGACCGGCTTTGCCGCGCCACTTCCCTGTCTCTGCATTCCGGCCTTCGCTGCGTTCTTTTTATCCACAATTTCTTCTACAAATGTATTCCACTCGTGGCAGCCCGGACACTGCCCCATCCATTTTCCCGATTCGTGACCGCAGTTCTGACAGAAATATACGGTTGTTTTTCCTTTTGCCATGATTCCTCCCTCCGCCGGTGACGTCAGAAACGCTCTCTTTATGCGGCGTTTCCCCCGGAAACAGAAAAGGAGCCGTACAGCTCCTTTTCCTTCCTGATTCCCGTTTTATTCACATTTCTGGATCCGGATGTCCGCCGTCTCTCCTCCAAGCTCAACGCTGACGCTTAACTTGCCGCCGAGATTCGTCTTCATCTTACCGGCATCCGTCCCGTTGATCGTGATGTCATACTCTGTCTCATCCTCAAGACCTACGGTAAGCTGCGCATCCTCTGTTCCTTCCACCTGAAACGTCATTCCCTGATCCGTCGCGCTCAACTTCTGCACCGCCGTCCCCGGAACCGATTCATATACAAACATGCCATTGCGCTCAAGCTTGGTGATCTCCCGGTAGGTCTTCACCTTGTAAATGTCTCCCTGATGCTCAAAATTGTCCAGCTTTGCTTTCGCACCCAGAGAATAATCCCCAAAACTGATTGTCCCATCTGTCTCCGAACGGATTAATTCACTTATAACGGCCATTTTATCCTCCTGTGATACGTTGTGATATAACCTCTGACACTCTGTGTGTATACCCTGTTATTATATAATAACTGTCGTTTTATTTCCAGTGTTTTCCGTCACTTTTCATTCTTTTTTTCGCAATTCGCTCTCTTCCGGCTCAAACGCGATCACGTTCTTTCTGGTCGTCACAACGACTTTCATTCCCCGTTTCACCGTACCGTCCAGAAGCGCCTCCGCAAGCTTATCCTCGATTTCGTTCTGGATCTTACGCCGCAGCGGTCTCGCCCCGTATTTTGGCTCGTAGGCCTTCTCCACAATATAGTTTTTCACGCTGTCGCGCACCACCAGATGAATGCCCAGCTGCTTTTCACAGCGCGCGGCAAGTTCTTTTGTCATCAGTCCGGCAATCTGCTTCATATCCTCCCGGTTCAGGGAGCGGAAAACGATCGTCTCATCGATGCGGTTTAAAAATTCCGGTTTGAAAATACGCCGCACTTCCTCCATCACACTGCCCTTCATGCGGTCGTAATTCTGCTTCTCGTCGTCACCCGATGCAAATCCGAGCCGCTTTGGCTCCACGATCGACTGCGCCCCGGCATTCGAGGTCATGATGATTATCGTATTTTTAAAATCGACCTTTCTCCCCTGAGAATCCGTGATATGGCCGTCGTCGAGCACCTGCAGCAGAATGTTAAAGACATCCGGGTGCGCTTTTTCGATCTCGTCGAACAGTATGACCGAGTACGGATTCCGGCGCACTTTCTCGCTGAGCTGTCCGCCCTCCTCATGGCCCACATAGCCCGGCGGAGAGCCGATCATCCGGGATACGCTGTGCTTTTCCATATACTCGGACATATCCACCCGTATCATGGACTGCTCATTGCCGAAAACCGCCTCCGCAAGCGCCTTGGAAATCTCCGTTTTGCCTACGCCCGTCGGTCCGAGAAACAGAAACGATCCGATGGGACGCCGGGGATCTTTTAACCCGACCCGCCCGCGGCGCACCGCTTTTGCCACCGCGCCGACCGCGTCTTCCTGACCGATCACCCGCTTGTGCAGCGTCGACTCCAGCCTGCGCAGCCGGGCTGCCTCTCCCTCGGCAAGGCGCTTTACCGGAATCTTCGTCCAGCCGGATACGATATCAGCGATCTCGTCCTCCCCCACGGTCAGCTGTTTTCTCTGACGGTCGCGCTCCGCTCTGGCCGCCTGTTTTTTTAACTTTTCTTCCAGTTCCTCTTTTTCGGCTTTGACACGGCGCGCCCCCTCCAGATCGGACCTGAACAACGCCTCTTCGAGCTCCGACTCTTTTGCAAAAATCTGCTCTCTTAACTCCGCCGCAGCGCGGGGATTTTCCCCGGATCTCAGACGGATCTTCGCCGACGCTTCATCCATCAGGTCGATCGCCTTGTCCGGCAGAAACCGGTCGTTGATGTAGCGCGCGGAAAGACGCACGGCCGCCTCGAGCGCTTCATCCGTAATCTTCACCTGATGATGCGCCTCGTACTGTCCGCGCAGTCCTTTTAAAATCCCGACCGCTTCCTCCTCCGTCGGCTCTTCCACCATCACCGGCTGAAACCGGCGTTCCAGCGCAGCGTCTTTTTCGATATATTTGCGGTATTCCTCAATGGTCGTGGCCCCGATCACCTGGACTTCCCCGCGCGCAAGGGCCGGCTTTAAAATGTTGGAGGCATCGATCGCCCCCTCCGCGCCGCCGGCTCCGATAATGGTGTGAATCTCATCGATAAAAAGCAGGATGTTTCCCGCGCGGATCACCTCGCCGATCACGCGCTTGATGCGTTCCTCAAACTCACCGCGGTATTTTGATCCCGCAACCATCCCGGACAAATCCAGCGATACCACGCGTTTTCCGATCACCGTATCGGGCACCTGGCCCGCGATAATCCGCTCCGCAATTCCTTCTACAATTGCCGTTTTCCCGACGCCGGGCTCCCCGATCAGGCAGGGGTTATTTTTCGTTCTCCTGCTTAAAATCTGAATAATCCGGTCAATCTCGGCCTGCCTTCCCACCACCGGATCGGATGCCCCTTCCTGCGCGAGCCTGGTCAGGTCTCTCGAGTACTGATCAAGCACCGGAGTGCCCTCGCTGCTTTTCCTTCTGCCCGGTTTTCCGTTCTGGAAGTCCTCTTTATAAAGATTTGCATCCTCCCCCATGGCGACCAGTGTATCCACATACAGCTTCTGGATATTGACGGACAGCGTATTTAACAGCCGTGAGGCCACGCAGTCCGTCTCTTTTACCATCGCAAGCAGAATATGTTCTGTGCCGGTCAGCTCGGAATGAAACCGCGCCGCTTCCCGTGACGCTCCCTCCAGCAGCCGGAGCGCGCGCGGGGAATACCCCTCGCGGTCCATCAGTCCCGTCGGCGAGACCGGAGCGATCAGCTCCTCGATCAGCTCCAGTACTTTTTCCAGCGCAACGCCGTTATCACCGAGCACCTGCGCCGCCACACCGCTGCCCTCTTTCAGCAGCCCGAGCAGGATATGCTCTGTCCCGATGTAGTTATGATTCATGGACTTAGACATCCGCACCGCGATATCAATCGCCTTTTTTGCTTTTGCCGTATATGCTGTCTGCATCGTTCCCTCCGTTCCCGTCTCTATAAATCATTAAAATCGATGACCTCAAAGGTCCCTTTCTTTTTCCCATCTCCTTTTTCCTTCCCCGATTTCTGCGGACGCACCTCCTTTGCCGGCGGCGTTTTTTCGGACTTTCCCGCGGCTGCCGGATGCTCTGCGGACTGCGTCTTCTCTCTCACTTTGTCCAGCCGAACGGGCTCCGGTGTTTTTTTCACCCGGCGCGCAGGCGCTTTTTTTACAGATTCCTCCGCAAAAAATCGCTCCGCGGCCTCTCTTCTCTCTGCATATTCCTCATCCGAAAGGTTGCCGCCAAACCGTCTCCCCGACCTTGGCGCCGGTGTATCTTCCCAGTCTCTGTCCGCTCTTTTTCGTCCGGTATTACCGCCCGAACGGCGTCGTACGGCCGTCGGTCTCTCTGCGGCCCGGCCGTCCTCTTTTCTCCGGCCGGATGTTCGTACGACAGTTCTTTTGCTAAAATCACCTGTCGCTTCTTCCGGCCAGTCGTCAGACGCTTCTGTTTCTTCCTCGTCAGCCCAGGCGTCCTCTTCCCCGTCGTCCCGGTCATCGTCAGCCCGGGTATCCTCCTCCCCGTCGCTCCAGGCGTCATCCTCCCTGGCGGCACGGACATCCTCTTTTCGGGTATCCTCTTGCCCGTCGCCCCAGGCGTCATCCTCCCTGGCGGCACGGACATCCTCTTTCCGGGTATCCTCTTGCCCGTCGCCCCAGGCGTCATCCTCCCTGGCGGCACGGACATCCTCTTTTCGGGTATCCTCTTCCACGTCGCCCCGGGCAGCGGTTTCCCCGTCGTCCCAGGTGTCCTCTTCTGTAGCTTTTTTTGTCAGAACAGCCATCCGGGCGGCAGATGTTCCGTGTAAAACGGCAGCGCATTCCCTGTCGTCATCCAAAAAACCGTCGTCCGAATCATCGTCGTCCGGGTAATCATCCTCCAGGAAATCGTCCTTCAGATCATCACCGTCCAGGTAATCATCCAAAAAATCGTCCTCCAGATCATCACCGTCCGAATCGTCATCGTCCGGAAAATCGTCCTCCAGATCATCGTCGTTCGGGTAATCGTCCTCCAAATCATCGTCGTCCGGGTAATCGTCCTCCAGATCATCGTCGTCCTCCGGATCGTCCCCGTCCGGTCCGCCTTTTTTAAATCTGTGTATCAGCTGATTCACCAGAAGTATCAGAAGTACGGCGATCACAAACACGAGAATCCCGATCACGCCTCCCATCGATCTGCGCACTTCCTTATACCGGTCCGAGAGCTCATTATATTCTTCCTGCAGCGGATCCGACGCGATATTCTCCTCCTCTTCTCCGTCTTCCCCCTGTACGGCGGCCAGCGCCGGATTCAGCCGCTGATAAGTGCCCTCCAGGCGGTCGAACTGATACCAGTTTTCCATCCCGTCTGAATTCACCCCGTAAAACAGATAAAAATCGGATCCGATCTCTCCCTCCTGGGACGCCGCGGTCTGATAGGCAGTGATGTTCTCCCCCTCGCCGATCTGCAGTCCCGTCTGCTGATAATGCTCCGGTATCACGGCATCCACCGGCGCTAAAAGCGCGATCACATACTTCTCTTCACTCCCGATCCTCACAAAGGGGTAGAGCATGTCCCTCGTCTCGTCATAGACATAAAAACCTTCTCCTCCCGCCGATTCATCCACCGGCATCATCCACAGCAGGCTGACGCTGCCGTTATTAAAGCTTACGCCATTATGCGGCGTTCCATGATAAAGAATTGTCTGTTCGGAAAAATATGCCGGTATTTCCTCCGGCGCAAAGTCCTCCCGGATCTGACAGGGAATACCGTTTATCAGAACGGACTCCGCCGGAAGCTCCGGCACCTCCGTTTCGTTTTCTCCGCCGGACTCCTCCGGTTTCTGCTCCACCGGCGGTTCCGCGGACTCTCCCTGTCTGGTCACATTGATTGTATAGGTCGCCGTCACGCCGTTTTCCGCGCGCACGACAACCTTCACCGCATTGGTTCCGACCTTTAAGCCCTCGTTTCCGGTCACGGACTCGACAACCGCCTTTTCGTTGGCGGGTACCGCGGATACCGCGACGCTGGTCACATTGCCAGCCACCGTCGCGCTGTATTTTGTCGTCGGTCCGGCAAATGCGGGTGAGAGCGTACCGGGCGAAATCGTGAGACTTTTTAAGGAATTGTCCGCCGAAAGCGGCGCTCCCCCGCCGTTGTTCTCACCGCCTGCCCCTGGCGTTCCTCCGCCTGCAGCGTCTCCGTTTCCCGCAGATCCTCCGCCTGCAGCGTCTCCGTTTCCCGCGGCCCCCCCTGCGGCGTTGTTTACCGTGACGGACGCACTGCTCCCCGCCATGGACTCAAGCTCCTCGTCCGTGTCGAACAGGACTCCGTCGGAACCGGATACCGAAATCGCCGACGTCCCCGCCGACACCGCGGACAACGTAACCGTAAAATTGTCACCGACCGCCCTGATGCTGCCGCCCCCGCCCCCGTAGGTGGTGGAGCAGCTCACAAGCTGCAGCACTGCCGCATCCCATGAAACCGTCATCGTCGCGACCGCATGTTCGCCCGATGCGCCCGACGCGCTCACGGAAACCGTGACCGTATCACCGATATTGACCGTTCCAGAAGAGACGGAAACCGCCGTCTTTCCGCTGGCGGCCTGCACTGTGGTTCCCGGATAAAACAGGCCGATGCAGATACATAAGAGAACAAAAAACAAATGTATTCTTTTTTTCATGGTATACCTCATTTCTGCACTGCTCTCCGGATCCGGCTCCATGCGGGGTCAGATCCGCGGGCAGCTTTACTGCTGGCTGATAGTGCTGATCCCAAGTACGTGCTTTTGCAGCAGTACCAGATCACGGTTGGTCACACTGCCGTCCCGGTTGATGTCAAGCGCTGCAAGGGACGCTCCCGACTGCGTCTGAATCCCGAGAATATGCTTCTGCATCAGCACGATATCCGCATTGGATATTCTGCCGTCCCCGTTGATATCGCCGTAAATGACAACTTCCACCTGCTTTGCCACGGCGCCGCCGGCCGTCACTGTGAGCAGATTGCCGGTCCCGACCGTCCCGGTATTTTGTTCGCCTCCCGCCGTGAGAATCGATACCGTACAATTCTGCGGCACAATCCCGGAAAGCACCGAATCCGCGCTGCTGCCCGGCGAAATCCCCGTCACATAGGCGCCGACCGGATAAACGGATGTGATCGACGCGCCATCCGCAACCGCAATCGTATTCCCGGAACCTGTGGGCTGCTGTCTGGCCACCGTTATGGTATAGTTTTTTGAAGCTCCGCTCTGCGCGATACAGGTCACGTTAATCGTATTATTGCCATAATTCAGGGAATAATTACCGGTTCCCGTAATCTTTGATGTCCCCGCCACCGCGGTCGCCGCGACACTGACCGATGCCGTACTCTCCGGCACCACCACGGAATACGCGGTGGTTGTCCCGGAAAATCCCGGCGTCAGGCTGTATCCGTTTACCGTGAGCGACGACAGCCAGTTGTTTGGATTCCCGGTGTCCGCAAAGCTTACGGGAGATTCCGGCATGCCGGTATACACCGGGATACGGAAGACAAACGCCTGATTCCGGTCCAGGTGCGCTTTTCCCATATTGCTTCCCTCACTCATCGCAGCCTGCACATTTGTCATGTACTGATGATTGTAGAGGCTGTTTGTATAAACAACATTAAATTTTTCGAAATAAATCGTATTCTGTCCTTTTTTTACATAATTATCAGCAACGACGGCAGATCCTCCCGCGATGGCGCGGTAAATGGAATTCCAGCCCTGCTGCTTTGCGTACGCCAGTCCGTTCTGTGCCGCCGACGCACTGCTTGTGGTATATGCCCGGACATTAAAGTAGTTATAATACCCTTCATACCCGGCATATGTTCCGGAGATCAGCGGGCTGGTTCCCTTCACGCCCTGCTCCTGCTTACAGCGCGCCGCAAGATGATACGGACTCACGCCGAGATTCGTTCCGATCTCCGCAAACGTGTCTGCATAGCCGCGGACGGATCCATCCGTATCCGTGTAATTTCCCGCCATAAACGTGTTGGAGAGAATATTGCGGACTCCGTCTGCCGTCTGATAGGGCGCATATTCGAGCGTCTCAAACTGGAAAATATAATTTTCATTTAAAAAATTCCTCGGATCCATGCAGTATGCGATATACTGGGAGGAAGCCCCTACCCAGCCCGGCCCGTCAAACCCGTACCAGGTATTCGCCGCCCAGTTATAGGACGCGGGATCCGTGGATTTCCTGGCATCATTGGCGGACGCCTCGATCAGATTCCTTCCGGTCACACTCTCGTTTGCGATCACCGTGTTCCAGTCCAGCCCCGTTTGTACCGGCACAAACTGCCATTCCGGGTACTTCTGATGCAGCGCAAGCAGGGAATTGCAGTAGCTTTCCGGGAAACCGGCGGCAAGAAGCGACGCCAGATATGCCTCGTCCGGCACGGGAGTCACCGCTCCGGAGGATCCGCCGCCCGGCACCTCGCCGTCCACGGCCACATAGTCCGCACAGATATATCCCTGATACGCTGTCCCGCCTACGCTTAATGTGACCTGATACCAGTTCAGACCGCCTCCCTGCGCCTGTCCGAGCACGGTCACCGGCTGCCCCTGATAGACCTTTGTCAAAGCCGAATAGGAGGTGCCCGCCCCGGAGCGGACATACACGCCGAGACTCGTGTTTGCCACCACCCCCGGCACGCCCGATCCGCCGGACTCCGCCGGCGGCTGCGCCGTCTGCAGCGTGATATAATCAGATCTGGTGTAGCCGGTGATCGTCACGCCGTTATACGGCGCCTGAATCTGATACCAGACATAGCCGTCCGTGCCCGTCGCCTCGCCGATCACGGAGACGACCGTGCCCGGATACAGCAGGCCGACCTGCTCCCCGTTCACAGGGGCGTTCCGGACGCGCACCGGGCCGTCATTGATCGTCCCTGCCACCGGGTTATCCGCATATGCTCTCTGCGGCAAAGGAAAAGCAGAGATACAGACGGCTGCCAGTGCAACGCAGATGGCAGCCAGTGTAATCCTTTTTTTCTTCTCTATATGTACAGAACGCTTCATTCCTTTCCTCCGCATCCATTCCGAACTCCAGACAATTCAGATTCATTATATGGGATTTGGTCTGACGCGTCAACTTAAAATTGGCATTTTTCCACGAAAAGCTCTCCTGTTCTCCCTTTTCCGACAGGCTGATTCTGTTCAAATGTCACAAATTTTTCACTGCTCTGCTCCTTTCCCGTGCAAATCCACGGACCACAGGATCTGTCATCGATATACACATCCGCCGAAATCTTTCTCGCGTCCGTCCCGTACCGCACGAGAGTCTCCCTGACGTTCGCGTTGACCGCGTCAAACTCCAGCCCGAATCCGCGGCACCAGTCCACCGCCTCCTCCAGCCGCTCCCCGCATCTGCATGTCCATAAAATCACCTGCCTTCCCTGTATCCGAAGCTCTTTTAACAAAGAAATCAGCCGCAGATTCGGCAGCCCGATTGCCGGATAGCACTCGGTGCACAGCGTACCGTCAAAATCGACCGCAATAATCCGTATCTCTCTGCTCATCTGTATCCACCTCCGTATCTGTTCTGCCGCACGCTGTCGGACCCCGTCCGAATCTGACAGCGTATGCTACGGATAAGTATCGCATAAAATATGTCCAATAAAACGGACATCATGTCCTGAAAAAAAATACTTTCCGAACAAAAAAAAATCGCATATAATCAATGTATCTTACTTCATACAGGAGGAGTCCATGAAATACGGTCTGATTTACTATCACAACACGGAAAATGTCGGCGATGATATCTTAAGCTATGCCGCAAAACAGTTTCTTCCCCGGGTCGATTACTTTATCGACCGTGAGGCCATGAATCTGTTTATCCCAAACGAAAAGGAGTATGTCGCCGCAATCTTAAACGGGTGGTATCTGTATCATACCTATGAATTTCCGCCCTCGCCTTATTTTCTTCCTCTTTTTACGGGGACGCATTTTACGAAAGATCAGTGGATTTTTAGTGATTATTCCTATCTGGACGGCCCGGTGACCGACTATCTGAAATTACACGGCCCGATCGGCTGCAGGGATTCTCACACCAGAGAGATTCTGACGCAGCGCGGCATCGACTGCTATTTTTCCGGATGTCTGACGCTCACGCTAAAGCCGTTTTCCGACGTCTCTCCCACGCACGCCATTGTGCTTACAGATGTCTCCGATTCCGTGGCCGATTATGTCCGCAGTCTTTTTCCGGATCGTGAGATCATCCGCATCACCCATATGCTCACCCCGGAGGAAATCGGCGGTGCATGGCCCGACCGGGAAGCGCGGGTGGAGTCGTATCTTAAGATTTATCAGGCTGCCGATCTTGTGATCACACCAAGGCTGCACTGCGCGCTGCCCTCTCTTGCGCTGGGTACGCCTGTCGTTTTAATCGAAAACTTTGACGAGGATTTTAACATCCGGTTATCCGACTATACCGGATACACTGTCTGCTGTGTGGAAGAGGATCTTCTCTCCGGCAAAACAGACGAAATCATGCTTCATTCGGTCAGCGGAAAAGATATGGCCACGGCTGCCGCAGACAGCGGCATTCCTCATTCCGCCACGATCCCCGGTCAGGAACTCACCTCCATGGCCGCAGGGCTCACGGAAACCTGCCGTGATTTTATCCGCTTAGTCTCCGCACATGAGCCGGATCTCTCTCTGCTGCCGGAGCCGTCGCAGTATCAGAAGCTGTATCTGGATCGGACGGAATACATGCGCCGCGCCATCCCGCAGCTGCTTGGTATCTGCCTGAATCTTCAGAAGCAGCATCTTCATGACCTGGATGTCATGAATCAGGTTCTCGCAACGGCGCAGAAAATATATGACATGACGCCCGGCACACCCTGACGGCTGCCGGTTTTTCACCTCACACGCCTTCCCCGTCAAAGGACGGAATAAAGCTTTCCTCTGCGGTTTCACCCTCCTGGATGAAACCGCATTCCACACCGAGCGAAAGTGCGTAATCCGTAACCTCGTCGTATTCCTCCTCCGTCAGCCTGCGGTTGATCTCAGGATAGCCCGCAAGCGCCGGCATCGGCGTGAACTGATTCATGATACTGATATAAATCCGATCCCCATATGTTTCATACAGATACCGTATCACATCTTTTGAATCCTTCGTGTGGCCGGGCAGAACCAGGTGGCGCACGATCGTTCCGCGCAGCATCCTCCCTTCCCCGTCTCCGCGCTCAAACACGGGAGGTCCGCTCTGACGCACCATCTCCGCAATGGCCGCCTTCGCGGCTTCACTGTAATCGGGAGCATGGGAATAGCGCGCCCCGAGCGCCGGATCCATGTATTTAAAATCCGGCAGCCAGAGATCCGCGAGCCCCTCGAGCCGGCGGAGCGTTTCCACCGATTCGTACCCGCCGGAATTGACCAGCACCGGCAGCGCGAGCCCCGTCTTTTTCGCACGAATCAGCGCCGCGGCAATCTGCGGAATAAAATGCCCCGGCGTCACAAGATTGATGTTGCCCGCTCCTTTTTCCTGCAGTTCAAGAAAGATTTCGGCGAGTCGTTCGACTGTGACAAAAACGCCCGCCGCCCCATCGGCAACCGGTTTGTTCTGGCAGAACACGCAGTGCAGTGGACAGCCGGAAAAAAACACCGTGCCGGAGCCTTCCTCGCCGGAAATGCAGGGCTCCTCCCAATAATGAAGCGCTGCCCGCGCGACTTTCACCTCATTTGTCTGCCCGCAGACCCCGGTTTTACCGCTCCCGCGGTCCGCCCCGCATTTTCTCGGACACAGCATGCATCCCGCCGCCGGCCCTGCCTTTTCGTTTCCTGTCATATGCATGATTCCTCTTCCCGCCCGCGACGCGGCTGTCGGTGTTCTCCCTCTTTGCCCGGGTTCTTCCCCGCACGCGACGCGGCTGTCGGTGTTCTCCCGCGCGCCGTTCTACTCCCGCATCAGCACGTCCACGAATCTTGCGATCTCCGCCCACGCTTTTCTCGATTCGGGCAGCAGCTTCGCCGCCATCTGAAAAATATGAAACATCCCCTCATAAATGCTCAGCCGCACCTTCACGCCCTGCCCTCTCGCCTTCGCGGCGACATCCACCGAGTCGGAGAGCAGCATCTCATAGGAGCCGACCTGGATCAGCATCGGCGGAAATCCCCGAAAATCCCCGAACAGCGGCGAGATATACGCATCCATCGGATCATGGCTGCCCACGTATTCCTTGTTGTAGATCAGGCTGTCCCGCGTCTTCCCGAACAGCGGGTCCTTCTCGTAATTGGTGTCATAGGATTCCCCGCTGGCCGTCAGGTCCGTCCACGGCGACATGGCCACAATGCCGCAGGGCATCTCCTTCCCCTGGTCCCGCAGATAGTGGCAGAGCGCCATCGCGAGCCCGCCGCCCGCGGAATCCCCCGCAAGGATGATCTGCTCCGAAAACCACCCCTGGTCCAAAAGCCAGAGATACGCCGCATACGCATCCAGAAGCGCCGCCGGATAGGGGTGCTCCGGCGCAACGCGGTAATCAATCGTCAGCACGCTCATCCCGCGGCTCACCTCGTTATAGAGTCCGGCAAACATACGGTATGCATTCCGCATGGCCCCCACGTATCCGCCGCCGTGCAGCTGCAGAATGATTTTTTCCCGGTTCGGCTCTTCTTTCAGTTCCAGAAGTTCCATCTGAAACTGCTCCATCGCAATCTCCGTCAGCGTAAAACGATCCGGACACTTCCACGGCGGCTCACTCTCCCCGATCTTTTTGCGCAGCTCTCCGTTTTTTATCTTTTTTCCGATCAAATGATCATTCGTCACATGGGCGATCAGGTCGCGCATGACCCGTCCCTGCACGCTTGCCTCATTTTCCCGCATACGTTCCTCTCTTCTGTTTCGTACATCCGGCAGATAGACACTGCCCCAGCGCCTTTTTTCCGTACTGTTTTGTGCATCCGGCAGATAAACGCTGCCCCGGCGCCTTTTTCCGTGCTGTTTCGTACATCCGGCAGATAAACGCTGCCCCGGCGCCTTTTTCCGTGCTGTTTCGTACATCCGGCAGATAACGCTGCCCCGGCGCCTTTTTTCCGTGTTTTTAAACCGTCCCGGCGTGTACGCCGCCGCAGGCATCCGCTCTCACGGTCATCGGATGTGAAATCTCCTCTTTAACTCCGTCCGCGCCTTCCGGTCTCCGATGATCAGCGTCCCCAGGAATAAAAACACCGAAGCCGCGAGCGCAATCCTGCCCGGCAGCGGCGACGTCACAATCCCCGGCAGCGCAAGCACGATGGAAACCAGACTGCAGAGTATCATAAAAATCTGCCACATCATATAGCTCTGCCAGTTTCTGCGGTTTGTAATCATAAGCACAAGAATCCCTGCATCCATCAGAAGAATCCCTGCCGGGAGAAAATAATTGACGGACCATCCCTGATACCCGGTCACAAAATCCGCCGCGACCGACATCAGCACCGCAAGCAGGGTCAGGACAATCGTTTTGCTCATATAACCGGATGTTCCTAAAATCGCGTAACGGATCAGCATATACCCGTACAAAAGCCCGAGTCCCGTGATCGCACTCCACCAGATCTCAGACTCCGACACCGCGTTAATGTAGACAAGCACCACCTCGGCGATGATTGCGCACAGAAGATAGATCCTGCTGATGAGCATCAGCTTTCTCGTGATCATCCGGACATCCGGATACATATTTTCCAGCTCCACCGTCTGCTCTAAGACCGAATTGCAGAGCGGACAGCGCTCGGTCTCGTCGAGAATCTCAATATTACACTGTCTGCATCTACTCATAATTCACCCCGTTGCTTTCCACTTCCACCGCAAGGCCGTCCGCGGCCAGCTTCCGGAAAAATCCGCGCTGCACCGACGCGTCCTTTAAGTCATAGCTGAAACTAAATACCAGCGTACCGCCATAGGAACAGATTGTCCCCTTTAAATGCTGCCCTTTCGACATTGCAAGATACGCGTGAAACAGCTCCACATAGGGCCTGTATTCCTCCTCCACCGTGATATTTCCGATATTGGTCACCGTCGCCGTATTCGCGAGCGCGGAGGATGTATAGACCACGCGCATCGCCATATTTTTAAAAATCAGCGGCGCTGCTCTTGCGATCAGGATCTTTTCATTGGACACATTGTAGGAGAACAGCTCCTCCAGATGCTCTCTGTTAATCTGACTGCGCAGACTCTCGCGGACGATCCCCAGCACTTCCTCAAAGGTATAGATCTCCCGCACCGGGTGAAATTCCGCAGAGACCATGACAAAAAAATTCTTTGTCGTGATCGAGTTGAAATATGGCCGAAGATTCACCGGAACCGCCACGCGGATCGGGCGCTCCGAGGGCATACCGTGCATGCATTCCGTGTACACGCTCCAGATATAAACCCCGACCAGATACTCGTTGATGCTGACACCGTAATCATGGCAGACCTTTTTTAATTCCGAAATCCGCATATATCCGTGCATGACGCCGAACTCGCCCGGCGGCAGCTTCTCACCCTTGATGAGATACGCCTTTTTCGTCTGATATCCTTTTTCGTGGCTCTGTTTGTAGTTTTTTAAAAAGCTGTCCTCCCGGTTTAAGGAGGTGCCGCTGTTTAAATAATCGCCCACTTTTTCCTTCAGTTCCGTGTGCACGAGACGCAGATACTGATACGTCAGCTCTTTTAGGAAATTGATCCCGCCCATCCCGTCCGTTAAGACATGGAATACCTCGAGGTTGATACGATATCTGTAGTAGCTGACGCGGAACATATAGCTCCGGTTTTTGTTCTGCCGGATAAACCGGCAGGGAAAATTGCTCTCTTTGCGCACGCGGGGCGCAGGTTTTCCGTTTTCCTCAAAATAATACCAGAACACGCCCTGCCGGAGCCGTAAATTAAACCCGTCAAACTTCGGCAGCACAATATCTAACGCCTCCTGTAAAAATTCGGGCTGCACGAGCTCCGTCAGCGTAACACTGATGCGGTATACATTGCTCATGCTCTCCCCCGCAATCACCGGAAAAAGATGCGCGGTATTATCAAGACGATCCCAGCGGATGTCTTTGTTTAAATAACGCCTGCCTTTTGTCTGCTCCTGATCTTCTGCAATCTCTTCTGTGGGAATTCCGTTTTTCTTTTTCTTCATAAGCGCACTTTCTTATCCTGCTGCAAACTGACTGTTGTAGAGTGTCGCGTAAAATCCGTCCTGCGCTAACAATTCCTCGTGGTTCCCCTGCTCGATGATCCTTCCGTCCTTCATCACCAGAATGATATCCGCCTCCCGGATCGTCGAGAGCCGGTGTGCAACGATAAAGCTGGTTCTGCCCTGCATCATCTTCGCAAACGCCTTCTGGATCCGGATCTCCGTGCGGGTATCGATCGAGGAGGTCGCCTCGTCAAGGATCAGCATCGGCGGCAGGCACAGCATCACGCGCGCGATGCACAGAAGCTGTTTCTGTCCCTGCGAGAGATTGCCGCCGTCCTCTGTGATCACCGTGTCATAGCCGTCCGGCAGACGCTTGATAAAGCTGTGCGCGTGGGACGCCTTCGCCGCCGCAACGACCTCCTCGCGCGTGGCATCCGGCCGGCCCATCGCGATATTGTCATGAACCGTGCCGCTGCGCAGCCAGGTCTCCTGCAGCACCATACCGTAGTTGTCACGCAGACTTTTTCTCGTCATTTCACGCAGCGGAATGCCGCTGACACGGATCGCTCCGCTGTTCACATCGTAAAAGCGCATCAGCAGATTGATGAGCGTCGTCTTGCCGCAGCCTGTCGGCCCCACAATCGCCACCCTCTGTCCGGGTGTGACCGAAAGATTAAAATCCTCGATCAGCTTCTGTTCCGGTGTATAAGAAAACCAGACGTGCTCTAACTCCACCCGGCCGTCCGCCCCGTCAAGCGTCTTTGCATCCGCAGCGTCCGGCGTCTCGGCCTCCTCGTCGATCAGTGCGAACACCCTGCCCGCGCACGCCAGCGCATTCTGCAGCTCCGTGATCACGCCCGAGATCTCGTTAAACGGCTTTGTGTACTGATTCGCATAGCTTAAAAGGCTTGACAGCTGTCCGACGCTGATCCCGCCTGCGATCGCCGTAAACGCGCCCACCACGCCGACCGTCGCGTACACCAGACTGTTGACAAACCGCGTCGCCGGATTCGTGATGCTCGAAAAAAAGATCGCGCGCAGGGAATAACGCTGCAGACGTCCGTTGATCTCGTCGAACTTCTCAAGCGCCTCGTCCTCGTGCGAAAACGCCTGCACCACCTTCTGATTGCCGACCATCTCCTCAATGAAGGCTGTCTGCTCTCCCCTTGTCTCCGACTGTAGCCGGAACATGGAAAATGTCTTTTTTGCGATATAGCTCGCCACAAACAGCGAGACCGGCGTGATCACCACGACTGCGACCGTGATCTTCACGCTGATCGTCAGCATAAAAATCAGTGTGCCGAAGATTGTCACGATCCCGGTAAAAAACTGGGTGAATCCCATCAAAAGTCCGTCCGCAAACTGATCGACGTCCGCGATCACCCGGCTGACCACCTCCCCGTAAGAGTGCGCGTCGAGATATTTTAACGGGAGATGCTCAATCTTCTGAAACGCTTCCATGCGGATGTCGCGGATCACATTGTAAGTGATCTTATTGTTGCAGGCATTCATGATCCACTGCGCAGCCGCCGTGAGCAGAATGATGACTGCCATCTTTTTTAAAATGAGAAAAATACCGGCGAAATCCACACTGCCCGGGCCGATGATCCGGTCCACGGCCTGTCCGGTCAGTATCGGCAGATAAAGCGTCAGCGCCACCGTCACGGCAGCGAGCACGATCGAACAGCCGAGATAAAACCAGTATGTCCGGATATAATTCAGAACCTTTGCCAGCGTCGCTTTCTGCTGGCCGCTCATCCCTTTTTTCATCTTACCATACCTGTTCCTTTCGAAATTACCGGCCGCCTGTCTTCTGAAACTGCGACTCGTAGATCTCCTGATATACCTCGCAGGAGGAGAGGAGCGTCTCATGCGTGCCCGTTCCCACGATCCTTCCGTCATCCAGCACGAGAATCTGATCCGCATGCCGGATCGAGGCCGCACGCTGGGAGACGATAAACACCGTCATCTGTCGTTTTATCCCGGCAATGGCTGCCCGAAGCTTCGCGTCCGTCGCGAAATCGAGCGCGGAAGCGCTGTCGTCCAGAATCAGAATCTCCGGTTTTTTCACAAGTGCGCGGGCGATCGTGAGCCTCTGTCTCTGGCCGCCGGACAGATTCTTGCCCCCCTGCCCGATCTTAAAGTCAAGACCGCCCTCCTTCGTGTCCACAAATTCCCTGGCCTGCGCGAGTTCGAGCGCCTCATAGATCTCCTCATCCGTCGCGTCCTTATTGCCCCAGCGCATATTTTCACGGATCGTCCCCGCAAAGAGCACTGCCTTCTGGAGCACGACGCCTGTTTTTTCACGCAGCTCCTCCAGCGTGTACTCGCGCACGTCCCGGCCGTTGACACGGACCGCGCCGCTCGTCGCATCATAAAAACGGGGAATCAGATTGACGACGGAGGATTTGCCGGAACCGGTTCCTCCGATGATGCCGATCGTCTCGCCGCTGCGCGCCGCAAAATCAATATCGGTCAGCGACTCCTCGCCGGCGCCCGCATATACCAGACCGACATGGGAAAATTCCACGGCGGGAACCGTCTCCGCTCCGTGTCCGTCCAGCGTGTCTTTGTCTCCGTCCGATACGGACGCTCTTCCTGCCGCACCGACCGTGTTTCCTCTGGCTGCCGTCACGCTTCCCGCAGGCGCAGACACACCTGCCCCGTCCTCAATCGACGGCTGAAGCTCTAAGATTGTTCCGATCCGGTTGCCGCAGGCGATCGACTTGTTGATATTGATGATCAGATTTGCCAGCTTCACCAGCTCCACGAGAATCTGAGACATGTAGCTCACCAGCGCAACCACCTCGCCCTGCGTGATCGCGCCGCCCTCCACGCGGATCGCTCCCACCCAGACCAGCACAACAATCCCGGCATTGATCAGGATATAGGTCAGCGGATTCATCAGGGCGGAGATCCTGCCCACATACAGCTGTACGCGCGTTAAGACCCCGTTTTTCTCCTGAAACTTTTCCGTCTCCTCCTCTTCCTGGTTGAACGCCCGGATCACGCGGCTGCCGGTCAGATTTTCCCTGGTGATGCCCAGCACCTGATCGAGCGCCGCCTGCACCTTCCGGTAAAGCGGGATACTGATCAGCATAATGCCGAACACCACGATCGAGAGCAGGGGGATCGTCACGACAAACACCAGCGCTGCCTGCACATCGATCGTAAATGCCATGATCATGGATCCGAACACGATAAACGGCGAACGCAGGAACAGACGCAGTACCAGATTCACCCCGTTCTGCACCTGATTGACGTCGCTGGTCATCCGCGTGATCAGCGTCGAGGTTCCGACCGTATCCATCTCGGTAAAGGAAAGCGTACCGATATGCTCAAACAGCGCATGCCGCAGGCCGGCTGCACATCCGACCGCCGCCTTTGCCGCAAAATACTGCGCCGTGATGGAACAGACCAGCCCGATCACGGCGAGCATGACCAGCACCATGCACATCTTCATGATATAGGACCGGTCCGATGACGCCACGCCCACGTCGATGATCGCGGCCATGACCAGCGGCACAATCAGCTCGAAAGACGCCTCCAGCAGCTTAAACAGCGGCCCTAACACACTCTCCTTTTTGTAGTCTTTTAAGAAAACCAGTACCTTTCTCATTTTCTCACTCCTGCATCCATATTATTCTTTTATCCGTTTCAGCTGCTGCAGCCCGAAGATGACAGCCCCGCCGATCACAAAAAATAACGGCTCAAACAGTGAAAACGTCATCGCCGGCTGCGGCGTCTCAAGCGTCACGGGCCCCATGACAATCGCGTAGATCGAGCCCGCCATCAGACCGAGGATGAGATAAATCGTCTGCGCGCGGAACCGGGCAAGCGCCTTTCTGATCACCTTCACCACGCCGAACACGCCGGCCAGCAGTCCGCATCCGAAGAGGAACACGGTCGGAAACGCAGAGAAATCAAAGTGCAGAATATCTTTGATCGCCGAGACGATCGGCAGATAAAGCCCCATGATAAGAAGCAGCGTCGACCCCGAGATACCGGGCAGCACCATGGCGGAGATCGTGATCACTCCCGCCGCAAAGACAAAGACGGCGAGACGGATGTCAAGATGCTCCAGACTCACACCCTCCCCTCCGGAAACCGGGTTAAAGTAGGTGATCGCAGCCACCACCGCCACCCCGATCGGGATAAACGGCGCTCCCTTATACCCGGCCTTCAGCGTCTCCTTCTCCTCCGTCACCACGAGCGGAATTGCGAACACGATAAACCCGATAAACATTGAGCTGACCGCGTAGATATGGGACTCAAACACACTCGCCAGCACAAGCAGCGCCAGCACCATGCCGCAGGCCCAGCCCGCACCGAGCTTTAGCAGAAACAGCAGGGCCGCTTTCTTTTTCTCCATATTCCCGGCCAGCAGATCATCCACCGCACCGATAAACTGGTCGTAAAAACCGAGCAGAAACGCGACTGTCCCGCCCGAAACGCCCGGAACGCTGTCCGCTAACGCCATGCAGAACCCTCTGATAAACTGTACAATCATCATCTATTCATCCTCCTCTTCCAACACTCCCCCGTCATACGGCAGATCGAGTTCCTCCACCCCGATCTGCTCCACCGGACGCCAGGCCCTGCCGAACTCCACATCCGCAAACAGCTCCGCCAGGCCCGTGATCTGCTTTAGCCTCAGAATCTCGTCCCGGTCCATCCCGAGATGTTTGGAAATCCACGCATCCGAACGCCCCAGATCATGCAGCTCCTTTACGATATTGCTCATCAGATCCACCGCATGATTTCCCCGGGCGCGATTGTGCCGGATCGTGCTCGCCATCCGCTGATCGATCGGCTTGTCAATCACCGACACCGGCAGCATCCCTCTCTCCCGCTCGTAGATATCGTGATGCTCCAGCATCACGCGGTAGCGGTGAAACCCGTCCACGATAATATACGTATCCTCCTCCTTATCGTGATAGCAGACGATCGGCATCGTGTAGCCGTCCTCTCTGATGCTTTCATATAGAAGCTTCATCTCCGGCGGCGCCACGGAATTCGGATTGTAGGTATTCGGCTTTACCCGGGCGATCGGCACCGGGATCACCTGATACACCGGACTTTTGTATCTCATGCGTTGATCTCCTCCACTCCTTTGTACTTTTTCCTTATGACCTCGATACGTTTTCTCTGTTCTTTGGAAAGGCTGAATCCCATAAAACGGCAGACGTGATCATTTTTTAAAATGCAGTAACACATCCTCTTCCAGCTCGGGATATCTTTGGACGAGCGGATATCGTCGGTGTCATCCGGAATTTTTTCCAGAAAAATGACGCGCGTTTTTTTGTTCAGAGTATAATTGGACACACCGTTGCGCTTAATCTTATATCCGCAGTCCTCCAGTTCCCGAATCGTCTCCTCGTCGAGACCGCCTCCGGTCCGGTGCCAGAACTCAATAGAAGTATTAAACTTTTTCGCATAATTATTCCGCAGTCTCGCCGGCAGCGTATCGAGGAGAAACAGCGTATAGGATTTCCAGGTATGCCCCTCCGGCAGCCGGATATTCCGGTATCCCATGGCCTTCGTCTTTGCATAGATCGCGGTAAAATTCGCCCCCTGCACCCGGCCGACCAGCTTCACCCAGATCTGCGGGTCGATCACCCGGTAGAGATTCAGCGCCTCCTTGGAATAGTCGTTAAACGGCGACGCCACACGCATCTGCGACACCTTCAGCCCCGCCATATAATACAGATCATACAGACGGTTGTAGTCATATCCGAACCGGTAATATGCATGCCAGACATCCTCGGAGGACCAGTCGTAGAGCGGCGACGCGCACCAGACATCCTTAAACGTCCTGCTGATCCAGCACCGCTCCTTGTAACCGTATTTCTTATTCACAAATCCGCTGTATCGCTGGAGCGATTCGTCCGCGCGCATCCCAAGCAGGCACACCGTCCGTTTCTTTCCGTGCGAGATCCGGTACCAGCGCCCGAACTGCTTTGCGAGGTCCTCCTGGTGCATCCGGTAGTGGTACGTGGCGATCGGATTGTTCTCCAGGCAGATCACATATTCCTTTTCCGGCATCGGCCGCACCCAGGCTTCCTTCTTCTGGTCGTCCCAGGGATACCAGTACATCTGGTAGCTGCTTAAGGCCGTGCGCGTCGCCATCGGGAGACACACCCAGTAAGGCTCCGTCTCATCCTTCAGTCGCTCAAAGGTACGCTCCACGTATTCCGTCGTCACCGTGTACTGCGCTTCGAAATCCTGATGAAACAGCCCGACCCGCTTCTCTGGGCAGTGCGTTCTCTGATATTCCATCACAAGTTCAAGGAGCAGTCCGCTGTCCTTTCCCCCGGAAAAGGAGACATAGATATTGTCAAATTCTGCAAAAAGAAAGGCAAGCCGCTCCTGCAGCGCCTCGTACACATTCTGTTCCAAATATTCCCTTATCATTTATCCACCTGTATCTTAATCACGGGGGTTTTCTTTCGTAAGACGGCTGCTTTTGTCTTTCGGACTGACGCATCGCCGTATATTCCTGTAATGTATCACAGACACCTGCCGGATGCAAGGCTATGTGTGAATTTCCCTCCGCAGCAGCCAGAGGGCAGCCAGATTCGGCAGCGCCATCAGAGAATTAAACAGATCCGAACAACCCCATACCAGTTCCATCGACATCACCGCGCCAAGCCATGCAAAGCACAGATAACATGCCTGATACGCCATGATCCCCCGCTCTCCCCAGAGATAACGGGCCGCGGAAGTTCCGTAGATGTTCCAGCCGATGATCGTGGCGAACGCAAACAATGCGAGTGAGAGAGACAGCAGAAAACCGCCCGCCGGCAGCTCCTCAAATGCGAGAAAACACAGCTGCTCCGGCGCCGCGCAGGTAAAGCGCTCCGGGCTGCTTAGCATGCTGCTGACAATCGCAAGCCCTGTCACGGCGCACATGACCACCGTATCCCAGAACGGCCCTGTCATCGAGACAAGCCCCTGTGTGACCGGGTCCTTCGTGTCCGCCGCGGCCGCCGCCATCGGCACGGACCCAAGTCCGGCTTCGTTGGTAAATAATCCTTTCTGAATCCCCGTTCGGATCCCGGTCAGCACCGCACGCCCGGCAATTCCTCCCATGACGGCGCGGCCGGATACGGCGGAGCGCACTATGACTCCTGCCGCTGCCGGAAGAACGTCCGCATTTCTGACCAGAATCCACACACAGCCGCCGAGATAGATCGCGCTCATCACCGGAACCAGCCAGTTGCACACATGCGCGATCTGCCGGTTTCCGCCGATGATCACAAGCCCGGCAAGCGATGCCACAAGAATCCCCGTGATCCCGGGCGGCGCGGAAAACATCCGCTCCGCCGCCGTGCGGATCGAGTGCGCCTGCACGCTGCTCCCGATGCCAAAGGAGGCGAGCACCGTAAACAACGCAAAGACCGCCGCCAGCCGTCTTTTTTTTAACCGGCGCTCCAGCACATACATCGGCCCTCCGGTGACTGTGCCCCCACGCCCCGTCACTTTATACTTTACCGACAGAAAACACTCCGCATAGCAGGTCGCGATCCCGAACACCCCGGTCAGCCAGCACCAGAATACCGCTCCCGGTCCTCCCACCGCAATCGCCGCGGATATTCCGATGATATTTCCAGTTCCGATCGTCGCGGCAAGCGCTGTCGCCAGCGCGGAGTACGCCGTGATCCCGCCTTCCTTTGTCTGTCCTTTTGCCCCTGCGATACTAAGCCTGATCCCCTGCGGGATCTTTCTCTGAATCAGGCGCAGATGCAGAGTGAAATAAAGATGCGTCCCTGCGAGCAGGAAAAGCATCGGCGCGTTAAAGAGATACTCCCGCAGCATATCCGCCGCACGTCCCGCAACATCCATCGTTCCCACCTGTACATTATCACTGTTCGTACAGTATATGGACTCTTTCCGCCAAAAAGAACAGCTCACGCTGCACGGGCACGCCGCAAAGGATACATGGCTTCACGCACACCCCCGCCAAAAAGAACAGCTCACGCCGCACGGGCACGCCGCACGTAACGCCGTATCAGCCCACCAGCCGCGTGATGGCCTCCGCGAGCTCCTTTATCCCGGCATTTGACGTATTGATACAGAGATCGTAATTCAGCCGGTCTCCCCATGTCTGCCCGGTAAAAAACTGATAATACCGCGCACGCCGTCTGTCGACGTCCCGGATATGACGCCATAATTCCCGGTCCGTAAAATGCTCCTGCTCCGCGGCACGCTTTCTGCAGCGTTCCAGCTTATGCTCCTTTTGTGCATACACAAACAGGCGGAACGGCTGCATCTGGCGCAGAATATAGTCCGCGCTTCTTCCCACGATCACGCAGTCCGACTTTTCGGCCAGCTCCAGAATGAGGTGGCTCTGCTCCCGGTAGATGGCATTGTTCTGCTCCATCACCGGATCCATCCGCATATAAAAGCTCCGGCCGACCGTGATCGGCAAAAGTGCAGACGGCTCGCTCTCCATCACATGCTTCACATAATCCTCCGACAAATCCGTGCGCTCCGCGATCCGCGTGATGATCTCATTGTCATAGTAAGCAATCTTCAGATCGTCCGCGATCCGTCTTCCGAGTTCTCTTCCGCCGCTCCCAAATTCCCGGCCAATCGTTATAATTCGTGGCATTTTTCTTCACCCCCGTACGATCATACCATATTTTTCCAAAATTGTAAAATTTTACCAAAAAGTTCAGCCATGCATTACAGAATGTGCTCATTCATGCGGGCATGAATGAGCACATTCTGTAATGCATGAGCGGAGCGCACGTATATGAGCAAAAATGAGCTGCGTCAGCTGCGGAGCGCGCGTCAGCGCGGTTTTGCGAATGGCGCGGGCTGAACTTTTTCTAATACAGTTCAGCCATCCTCTGCGGGGCAGCGACTTTTTTACGATTTTTGCAAAATCACACACTGGCATTTTTATTGACATATTTCCTGTAAAAACGTATAATTATTTCAGCGATGGGAAACCATCGTCAGGAGAGTTCCTGCCGGACAGTGGAAACTTTAAAACCGAAGGGTGATCGCGATGATCATCCTTTTTTACAGGAGACAACATGGAGAGGAATACAGACTATGGTCGCACTGAATCTGCCTGAAATCAAAAATTTTATGAATCAGCTGCTCTGCACCGGTACGTTTGACAATTTTCTTCTGCGGGAAGCCGTCATCCAGGGAAATGTCACCTGGAGCTTAGACGGCAGCATCACGCCGGATTTTTATTCAACCGATGAGACGGAAACGCTCGGCATAAGCGGGCTTTCCTTTCTGCCCTTCGGACAGATCCGCCCCGCGTGCTACCAGCTGATTAAGGGAAAGCGGACGCCGTCATATTTTAAGTTCGTCTTCCTGCTCGCCCCGGACGCTCTTTCCCGCACGTTAGAGCAGACGCACAGCTCTTTTACCGCGGAGGACATCACCGGCATGTTTTTTAACCTGATCTTCCGGCAGGGGAAGCTGATGCTCACCACCGGGATTTCCTACCGCATTTTTTCTGCGGATAAAAGTCTCGATGCTGAGTGGGACGCGCTGATGGGGAAATTTTTAAAAAATCATGGGATTTCGTTTGAAAATCTCTGAAATTTTACGCGGTTTCGCTTTACATTTATAAATTCATATGATACACTGTTACTAGCTGTATGAAATACAGTCAGTATTATTTTTTGGAGGTGCTTTTTGATGAAAGGTACAGTGAAGTGGTTTAATAACCAGAAGGGATACGGTTTTATTTCCGATGAGACCGGAAATGACGTATTCGTACATTACTCAGGACTGAACATGGAAGGATTCAAATCCCTCGAGGAAGGTGCTGCAGTAGAGTTTGATGTCGTAGACGGTTCCAAGGGACCGCAGGCAACCAATGTAACCGTAGTAAAGTAATTTACTGCAGAATGGCAGCAATGCCGCATTAATCAGTCGTTTCAGGTACCTTTTTCTTTAAATAGAATTCGTTTTATTTGGCAGAAAAGATATTGTAAACAATGGATTAGAAAAAGAGTGTCGGTTATACCGGCACTCTTTTTTTATACGCAGGCCCGTGCAGAGGAAACACGCCGCCGAAGCGGCGCACGGGCCGCACGGCGAACAGGAAAAGACAGCCCTCTCCCCTGCATGCCTGACTGACTCACTCTCCCACCTGCTTTTTCCTCCCGAGCTCACGGAAGATATGCAGCAGATTCCACACGGCCGCTGCGGCGAGCACAAACTCCGCCGCCGTCTGCGCGTAGGCGAGTCCGTAGATCGGAAACAGCCGGTTCAGCAGGAAAAGCGCCGGGATCTCTAAGATGATCTTCCGCAGAATCGCGAAGATGAGCGCCTTCTTCCCCATGCCGCATGCCTGGAACACACCGACCGCGAGAAAATCCACACACAGAAATGGCAGGGCGAAGCACATGCCACGCAGAAACGGCGTCCCGTAGGAGATCACGCTCTCATTTTTCATAAACAGCGAAATCAGGCCACCGGCGGATATGTAATAGATTCCTGCCATCACAAGAAGAAATCCGACCGACGCTTTTCCCGCAAAGAGCACGGTCTTTTTCATGCGGTCCGTATTTCCGCTCGCGTAATTGTAGCTGATGAGCGGCATGATTCCCTGGGAGATACCCATCGCAATGTACATCGGCACCATATTGATCTTCTGGGAGATTCCCATCGCCGCCACCACATCCGACCCGTAGGACGAGGTAAAATTGTTGAGCACCGTCATCCCGGTCACATTCAGCAGATTCTGGATCGACGCCGGAATCCCTACGCCGCATACGCCGAGCACGATCGCGCGGCGGAACCGGAACAGCGACGGCCGGATGCAGACATAGGTATTGTTTCTTCTCACAAAAAGCAGGATGAAAAAGTACAGACAGGCCACACAGTTTGAAAGAAATGTGGCAAGTCCCGCTCCCGCTGCCCCCATGTCAAATCCCCACGGCAGGATAAAAACGGGATCCAGGATGATGTTGAGCAGACATCCGCTCATCGTGCCGATGCTCGCGTGGAGAGACGAACCTTCCGCGCGCACCAGGTAGGCCATCACGACATTTAAGATCGCGGGCGCTGCCCCGCAGGTAACCGTCCATTTCAGATATTCTCCCGTTGCGCCCGCGGTCGCCGCATCCGCGCCGAGCAGCGCAAGCAGGGGCGCCTGAAAGATCGTATATAGCAGGGAAAAGAGGATTCCGCACAGCAGCGAGCAGTAAAATCCAAACACACTGCTGCGGTACACCGTGTCATAATCCTTTCTCCCGAGCGCACGGCTCATCATACTGGAACTTCCCACGCCGAAGAGATTGTTGACCGCATTGAATGCCAGAAGAACCGGCGCAGCTAACGCAACCGCTGCGTTCTGCACCGGTTCGTTGACCATTCCCACAAAATAAGTGTCCGCAAGATTGTAGATCACCATGACAAGAGAACTCACGATCGTCGGAACCGACAGTGTCATCACCGCTTTCGGAATCGGCATCTGCTCAAAAATCACGGTCCGGTCCGCCGCTGCGCTCTCTTTTACTGATTTGTCCTGTTTTGTCTGTGTTCCCATCTTTTATTCCTGACTTTCTAATCCTGATTCTGATGATGTTTTTTACGGCATCTTCTGATCCGTTCCGGCATCTGTCATTCCGGCATGCGGGCCGGATATCCGATCCGGCCCGCGTCCGCCTGCCTTTACTCTGGTTTTTTTACCCGATTCAGCTGTGCATTGAATGCGAGCAGCTGCTCTTTTGTCGGTTTTACGCCGCCTGCTCCAAGCAGTCCGATCAGGCGCATGACGGTAAAGCTCCCGAGCATTTCCATCATCTTCGGATTTCCCAGCGCCTGCCCTGCCGGAGCGCTGTCGTCCCCGTCCTCCTTTTTGCCGGAAAGCTGTCCCATCGCTGTCAGAAACAGTTTTTTGCCGTCCTCGGATGCCATGATTTCAGACAGCCTGTCATTCAGCGAGAAGTATCCCTCCGGCGCCGTGATGTCAAACCAGTTGAGCACTGCGCCCACTTCCCGCAGGCGGTACGCTTCGTTGAATGTCTCCACCCTGCGGATATGGCTCTCATCCTTACAGTCGCCGGCAACAGCCGTCAGCACGGACTCCCCGTTGTTCGGCACGTCAAAATAGAAGAAATGTTCCGGCGAGCTCTTCTTCCCAAGGCTCGTTCCGTTGACGAACAGCTCCACTTCCGGAAGATTGGAATACACCGTCACCTTCGTGGTCTCCTCCACGCGGTCCACATAGCGTTTTCCGCAGATGTGCACAAAGGGATCGTCCGACAGCCATGCCTTGTAGGCATAGAAGGCGTCTTTTTTGTACTTTCGGTCGATCGTCACAAGTCCCTTGTGATTCTGTCCGTTTTCGCCTCCCTCATTTCTGGAATCCGCGCCGAAATCAAACATATTCCACACGTGCGTCGCCCACAGATACGGTCTCGCCCAGATCTGCTTTATCAGCTCCTCGTGATAATACGCCTGATATTCCTCGGTATAGTCGCCCTGCTGCGGATCTGAGGTGTGCCAGTTTAGCGCCTCGCAGCCGTACTCGCTGATTCCGACCGGAAGATTCGGGAATTCTTTGTGGAAATTGTCAAACCACGGCCCGTTCATCGAGGTATCCCCGCCGTACCATCCGAAATAGTGGTTGTAGGAGACACAGTCCGGGATCTGCACATACGGGTCATGAATATCACACATCGACACGATCGCCATCGTCGTCTTTCTCGTCGGATCCCACTCGTGCACCAGGTCATTTAAGATCGTATGGTTCTCCCTTAAATCTTCCGTGGAATCCCCCGACATGGTAATCTCGTTGGAAAGTCCCCACACCACGATACAGGGGTGGTTGTAATTCTGCACGATCAGCTCCTTCATCTGGGAGACGGTGTTCTCACGTCCGCCCGGCATATGGGAGGAAATATAGGGGATCTCCGCCCAGATCACAAGCCCCTTTTCATCGCACAGATCGTAAAAATACTGATCATGCTGATAGTGCGCCAGGCGGATCGTTGTCGCCCCGACCTCACAGATCAGCTCCATATCCTCCTCATGGTGCTCCGGCAGCAGCGCGTTTCCGAATCCGATGCGGTCCTGATGACGTGACACGCCGCGCAGCGGATATTCCTGTCCGTTTAAAATAAATCCCCGCTCCGGATCAATCTCAAAGGTGCGGCATCCAAACCTTGCACTCACCAGATCGAGCGTCCCGCTCTCATCCGCAAGCGCCACCTCTGCCGTATAAAGGTACGGATCCTTCCTGCCGTTCCAGCGGTGTACGCCCGTGATGTCAAGCGTGACGTTCTGCTCCGACGCAGCGGTCCGTTTTTCTGCCACAACCGCCCCGTCTGCATCTCTTATCGTATACACCAGCGACTGCCCGTCTTTTACATTTGTCAGATATGCCTCGATCTCCACCTGTGCGTCCGCGCTGTCATCCGTAAGGGACGGCGTCACCTTAAGGCCCGGACCGCCGTAATATTCCAGGTCAAAATGTGATTCCCCGACCGCGATCACATTCACGCTGCGGTAAAGGCCGCCGTAGAACGTAAAGTCGGCCATCTGCGGATAAACCGTCTGATTCGGGCTGTTGTCCACCGCGATCACGATCAGGTTCGCACCGTCGCTGAGCGCGTCCGTCATATTCACACGCCAGGTCGAATATCCGCCGTCGTGGTGCGCAAGCTTCTGCCCGTTGACATAGACGTCCGCGGAGGAAGCCGCCCCGCGGATCTCCAGGAAATACTGCGCCGCCTCCGGCAGTCCGCTCTTCTCAAACGCCTTTGCATAATAGCACGTCCCACGGTAAAAATCATTGCCGCCGTCCATCCCGTCGATCGCGTTCCAGGTATGCGGCAGATTCACCCAGTACCATTTGTCCGGCATCTCCTTCGGGATCTCCCCTGCATCCTTGGTAAACGCCCATTTGAAGTTAAAATTTACGGTTTCTCTCATCTCTTCCTTCCCCTTTCCTGTTTGTCCCTTTTTGTCTCTGTCTGATTTTCCGGGCTTACGGTATCCCCCAAAAATCACGTTATTATTATACCATACTATGCGCCCCGAAAAATCTGATATTTTTATAAAATAAAGTATAATATTTGCATATTCCCGGGATTCTCTGCCGTATGTACGTATTTCATTCTTGTATTCTCCGCCGTTTTTTTATATACTGAATGTATGAAACACACGAAAGAGAGGTACAATCATGTTTAAATGCAAAAATCTGTTCGACAATCCGAACATGAAGCAGATCGCCGCTGCCGGCAGCGTAAAAGTGTTTGAATATCAGCGCGATCTGAGCGTGACGCCGCAGACCGCAATCTCCGCCTACTATGCTTCCGAGATGAATCTGCGCCAGCGGCAGGTCTTAATCGAGCTAAACGGCTCCCCCTGGATCCTGCAGGCAGGCGCCATGCAGTGGATGGGCGGAAATGTACAGATGAGTTCCGGCATCAAGGGTGTCGGCGATTTTCTGGGCAAGGCGATCTCCGCAAAGGTCACGAAGGAGAGCGCGGCAAAGCCGGAATACAACGGCTACGGCCTTCTGATGTTAGAACCCACCTACAAGCACATCCTGCTCGTCAATGTCGAGGAGTGGGGCGGCATCGTGCTTGAGGACGGCTTATTCTTAGCCTGCGACGGCCGCATTAAGCACAACATCGTGGCGCGCAGCAATCTCTCCTCCGCAGCGCTCGGCGGCGAGGGGCTTTTTAACCTCTGCTTAAGCGGAAGCGGCCTTGCCGTCTTAGAGAGCCCGGTTCCGATGGAAGAGCTGATTCTCTTTGAGGTGGACAACGATGTGATCAAGATCGACGGAAACATGGCGATCGCCTGGAGCAGCTCTCTGCAGTTTACCGTGGAGCGCTCCTCAAAGAGCCTGATCGGCTCCGCCGTATCCGGGGAGGGACTCGTCAACGTCTTCCGCGGAAGCGGAAAGATCCTGATGTCTCCGCTGTAAAAAAGCAGACGTGAAAAAGGGATGGCATATGCCATCCCTTTTTTGTCCTCTGGATTTTGGGGACAATCTTTTTTAATATTGCCGGATTCTATTGTGCCGGCGTTCCGTCCTGTGAGGCATCCAGCGTCGTATCTTCTGCCGGCGTTCCGCCCTGCGGCGCATCCGGAGTCAAACCGTTCTCCGGCGTTCCGCCCTGCGGCGCATCCGGAGTCAAACCGTCCTCCGGTGTTCCGCCCTGCGGCGCATCCGGAGTCAAACCGTCCTCCGGCGCAGACGCCTGCTGCATCCGCAGCTTTGCCGTCACGATCCGCACCACGGATTCGTTGATCCGTTCCTCCGTGATCGTGCCGTTTCTCACCGCCTCAAGCACACCGTTATATGCCGTCTCAAAATTTGCCGGCATCAGAATCATATCGACCCCGGCCTGGACCGCCATCACGCTCGCCGCGTCGGAGTTGTAGGAATTTGTGACCGCCTTCATATTCATTCCGTCCGTGATCACAATCCCGTTATATCCCATCTGCCCGCGAAGAATCTCCGTAATCATGCGGCCTGAAAGCGAGGCCGGCGTGTTGTCCCCCGTCACACCGGGTACAGAGATATGCCCGACCATGACAAACGGCGCCCCTGCATTCACCGCATTCTGGAAGGGTACGAATTCCTGCGCCGTCAGCTCCTCTAACGTCCTGTCCAGTGAAACGGCTTCGTTGTGCGAGTCTCCCGACGTGCCGCCATGGCCCGGGAAATGCTTTACCGCACCCAGAACCCCTGCGTCGGAGAGACCCTGCAGCTCCGCAGTCACCATTCCCGCCACCATCTGAGGATCCGAGCCAAAGGAACGATCGCCGATCACGGTGTTGTCCGGATTTGTGAGAACATCCGCCACCGGGGCAAAGTCCACGTTAAAACCCAGCTGCGCCAGGTATGTCCCGATCGTATTTCCGGCAGAATAGGCGTTCTGCGGATCTCCCGTCGCGCCGATCGTTTTCATATCGCCTACGTTTGTCACGCCGAATTCCGCATTTCCCGCAATACGTGCGACCCGTCCTCCCTCCTCGTCCACGCCGAGGAAAACCGGCAGCCCCGTCCGCTCAATCGCAAATGCCTGCATATTTGTGAGCATGGTGGTCGTCTGCTCCCTGTCCGTGAGATTATCTCCCATATAGATCAGCCCGCCCACCGGACGGTTTTGATAAGCTTCACGCGTCGTATCGCCCGCCGCCGTCACGCCGGAAAATCCGGTCAGCGCATTCGGCGTCACCATAAACATCTGCGCGACCTTATCCTCCAGGGTCATGCCCGCCACGATCTGGGCCGCACGCTCCGGTGTATCGTCCACCGGTTCCGGCTCCGGAGGCGCAATGTATTCCGTCGCAGGCGGATTCTCCGTCGCCGCATTCTGCACCGGCTCCGTATCCGTTTTCTCTTTTGGCATCACTAGTTTTCCGATCAGGACTACCGCCCCTGCAATCGTCAGCACGACCACAATCAGAAATATCATAAAGACAATTGTCGCGTTTTTGGTATCCTGCTGTCTTCTCCGCCGTCTATCTTCCTGGTTCATAATCCTCTATACCTTTCCTTCGCTTCTTCCCGCTCACGGGCTGTCGCCCTGTCAGGATGCGGTTTTGCAAAATTGTCAGCAGGCTGCCATTTTGCAAAACCGCATCCTGACACTGCTCGCAGCTGTCGTGTACATTATATCAGATCTTTCCCTGAATCGAAAGAGATTATTCCTGTTTCTTTTCTTCCTGTTTCTTTTCTTCCACGGTCAGCGCATTCGGATAAATCCGTTCCATGCGCTCATCCGTAAAATGCTCATCCATCGTCCGCTGCCAGTCCGATTCCGCGGCAAGCCCGCGCGCCCGCTCGTCATAGCGGGCCAGCGCCATCGCGGACACCAGCATATTGCAGCACATAAAGACCAGCAGCAGCCAGGTCATAACTTTTCCCGCCCGCATCGGGATCCGCTCGATCAGCGACGAGATCCGCGGATAGAGCTTCTTAAACCAGACCACCGCAGCGATCCCCCAGAAAAAGCAGTACAGCAGATTAATCCTCCCGCCCAGGTTAAACGGCATATGGCTGTAATCCCAGAATACGGTGCCGAATACAAGCTCCGTAAACACGCTGCAGAGATATTCGTAAGCGCCTCCGAGAAGGGTTCCCATGCCGAATAAGAAACCGTCCGACTGCTGTCTGTAACGATACAAAAGCGCGGTCACCGCCGCGATCGCCAGTCCCCATACGATGGAAAACGGGCCCCACACCACACTGCTGCGGCTCATCCACACCCCTGCGGTCAGGCGGCAGAATATCGTCTCCGTGATATCTCCCAGAAATGCTCCGACAAAAAACAGCATACAGATCTTGTAAAAGCTGCAGCCCTCCGCAAACACGACGGAGCGTACGCGCTCATGCTCCCGTTTCCCGTGCTCCGGATATGCCCGCCCGAGTCTTCTGTCCACAAGATCGAAAATCCGCTTTCCGAGCCGGCCGCTTAACCGGTTAAACCATGCATCCGTCTGTACCCAGCGGTCTGAACGGCTCCATCCCGCCATAATCAGAAATGTGGCAAGCCCGTCCACCGCAAGCACAACGAGCAGCACCCACACGAGAATCCGGCCTGCAGGCGCCGGCAGCATCGCAAAGACGGTCGTAAGCAGCGGATTTCCCCACCGGACCGCCGCAATGCCAAGGCAGCCCCAGGCAAACGATGCGGGCAGGCAGATATAGCCGTCCAGGTTCCAGGGCAGCGCGGAATAATCCCACCAGCGCTCATGATACATCCGCTCGATCATGTGCCCTGCCGTCCACTCGATGACCGTCGATAAAATCATGCTCCCGAGCAGCAGCCAGAAGCCGTGCAGCTCCGGCAGAGATACGGTCACAATCACCGCCGAACAGCCGTAAATCATACAAAACGGGCCGTTGATCAGGCCCCGGTTAACAAACCGCTTCTGTTTTACCGCCGCGACAACCGTCTCTAAAATCCATCCCAGAAAGGAATAAGCCAGAAACAGCCATAGCAGCTCATATCCTGTGTAATTCATCCGTGTACTCCGTTTCTCTGATGCGTAATATCTATACTCTACTGTAAAATGTGCCTTTCGTCAAATATATTTCAGCATTCGGAAGAAACACATTCGGAAGAAACAGAAATTGCGGCTATCGTTATTTTCTGCACCCGCATATAAAAATAAGGCTTATAAGCCCATTTCACACTCAGATCTTTTCAAAAAAAGGAACAGGCAGGCAATTCCATCTTTGTGGCGCTCCCTGCCTGTTATTTTTTCTGCCGGCGGTCGCCGCGCTCCGCATGAATCCCCGCATGGCAGGACCGGCACAGTGACGCAAGGTATGCACCGCCCTGCCGTCTGAACAGACCGTTGTCCGAATCCCGTGAAACCTCCCCGCGATTTTCCGGCTTCGTTCCGGCGGGAAATAACTGTGGATCTATGTACGCCATCAGAAAATGCCTTCGCAATTAAAGTTCTGCAGCTTTTTCCTGCTCCGCCATCATCCGCTCGAATTCCGTCATCTCCGGCAGATCAAAAGCGAAACGCTTCTTTAACCAGGCGTCCGCAAGCGCGCTCCACTTCACGGCGTCCGCATTGATCTGCGACCGCACGGCGGCGCTGGTCTGATCCGCGAGCGCCAGCCCGTGATCCCCCTCCTCAAAGATGTGCAGCTCAAAGGGAACCCCGTGATCCGCAAGCGCATGCGCCATACGGATGCTGTGCTGCACGGGCACCAGATTGTCCCCGGCCGTCGCCCAAAGGAACGTCGGCGGCGTCTGTGCCGTCACATGCCTCGCGGGACTCACCAGCTCAAGGCGATCATCGGACGGCTCCGCCTCCCCGAGGAACGAAGTGTTTGACGCCGCAAACAGTCCGAGCGCCATCGGCCCCTGTTTTTCCGCCATCTCTTTCATATACAGGTAATCGCTCAGCGTATAACCTAAGATCACCGCCGCCGGGCGGATCTTTTCCGGCTCTGTCTTTAAATATTCGTAAATCACCGGCCGGTTCCAGTTCGTCTCATACATCGCGCAGTTGTGCGCCCCGGCCGAAAAACCGCAGATCGCGATCCGGTCCGCATCCACGAGCCAGTCTTCCCCGTGCTCCCGGATGAACTTAAGCGACTGTCCGATTTCCCGCATCGGAACCGGATACTGGCTGTGCTCTTTCACCGGAAGCGGCTTTGACAGATCGGGAAAACCTTCGCGTTTCCCCTCGCCGTAGACCGAATAGCGCAGCACAAACGCATGGTATCCCATCGACGCAAACCGCAGCGCGACCGGTTCGCCCTCTCTGTCGGAGCAGTTCATGTAAGCGCCTCCCGGGCAGACTAACACTGCGGGCCTCTTTTTTCCCGCGAGCATCTCTGCGGAATCGTCCAGGATATAAGTTGTCAGGGTGACGTCGCTTCTGCCCTCGTATAAAGAAATAATTTCTGATCTCATCGGAATCTCCTCTCCATTTTTAAACGGAGGGACCGGCATGAAACCGCCAGTCCCTCTTATCTTTTCCCCGCGAATGACGCGGATCAGACCTTACAGTCTGGTGTCCCACCTGCCGCAGAATGCGTCCACCGGGCTTTTGCCCTTAAATTCGCTCTTTCCGGTCAGCTTCTCCACCACGGCGCGGATGACATATTCGGAATTGCAGTATCCGTTTACAAATGCCGGTATCATCGGCACATCCATAAGGTGATAGGGGTTGCCGACACTGACAAACGCCGTCGGGATCTCCTTTGTAAACCACGGCATGTTGTTGCCGAGTCCGAAAAGCGTATGCCAGCTGATGCGCGCGACTGTTTTGTTGCTGGCCGTCTCGATATTCCCGACATAAAGCACCAGGTCATATTTTGCACGGAACTGCTCCACCGTGTCAAACTTCACCCCGCCGAAGCCGAGCTGCTCCTTCTCATACACCGTCACTTCAAAGCCCGCTTCCGTGAGAAGCTCCACAAACCGGCCGCAGACGCGCTCGTCCGACGGGAAACCGCCCATCAGCTGAAGCAGGACTCTTTTATGCTTCTCCGGCGTGACAGGAAGAAGCCCGGCGGTATCCTTTACCAGCGTCACTCCCTCGTCCGCGCATTCCTTTGCCCATGCGTCATGCTCCGCACAATTTAACACGGCAAACGCACTCTCATCCGGCACGAGCGTTCCCTCTTTCTGCTTTTCGTGAAGTCCCATCGCTGCCTTCGTCGCGAGAATGCGCTTTACCGCCTCCTCCAGACGCGCCTCGGAGAGAAGCCCTTTCTTTAAGCCCTCGGTCATGTAAAAAAGATCCTCCTCGAGATCCTTATTGAACAGGAAGACATCACAGCCGTTTTCGATCGCGAGCGGAACCGCATTTCTCCGTTCTTCGGCACAGCAGAAGCCGACCATCGGCGTCGCGTCCGTGCTGATTAAGCCGTTAAACCCGAGCTTCTCTCTCAAGAGCTTCTGCAGCAGGTTTTTCGACTGCGTCGCCGGGATCACCCGGTCACAGGGTTTCCCGTCAAAATGCTCCTCGTAGGCCGGCATCGCGATATGGCCCGCCATCAGCGTCAGCGCGCCCTCGTCAATCAGCGATTTGTAGATATCGCCGTAGGTCGCGTCCCACTCCTCGCAGCTTAAGGAATTGATGCTGGTCAGCAGATGCTGATCGCGCTCATCCACACCGTCTCCCGGAAAGTGCTTGATGCAGGCTGCCACGCCCTCTTCCTTCGCCGCACGCAGGTATGCCGCGCCCATGGCTTTGACACGATCCTTGTCCGCGCCAAATGTCCTTACGTTCGTAATCGGATTTCGGAAGTTCCGGTCAATGTCAACGATCGGTGCAAACGCCCAGTTGACGCCGACCGCGGCTCCTTCCTTACAGGAGACTTTTCCGAGCTGATACGCGCGCTCCACATTGTCCGTCGCCGCCACGAGCATTTCCACACCGTAGTAGGTCCCCTCCACCGCGGAGCCGCTTCCGCCCATCTCAAGGTTTGACGCGGTAAAAATCGGGATTTTGCTGTACTTCTGCAGGATGCGGTGACTCTCTAAGATCTCCTTCGCCTGTCCCACACGGTAGAGCACGCCGCCGATGTGCCGTTCCTCCACATCGCGCCGCAGCTCGGCCTCGTCCGTGGACATCTCGATCGGGCAGAACAGCTGACCGATTTTTTCCTCCGTCGTCATACCCTCCCAGGTATCCTCCACCCAGCGGATATCCTCGTCCGAGAGATAAAACGGTTTTGCCTTGTAATCAAACATGTCATTCTCCTCCATTCTTTTTCTGTTTTTATTGTAACAGATCCGCGGCGCAAAAGATTGCAGTTTTGTGACCAGTTTATGCAGTTTTCCGACACAAAAAGATACGCGAGGGCTCCCGTCAGGAAACGCTGCGCGCATCTTTTTCTATGCCTGCTCTTCCCGGCTTTTGCCGTGACAGAGTCATGACGGCACGGCGGCCGCATGCTCTTCCCGCTCTCTCTTCCCGGCTTTTGCCGTGACAGGGTCATGACGGCACGGCGGCCGCATGCTCTTCCCGCTCTCTCTTCCCGGCTTCTGCCGTGACAGGGTCACGACGGCACGGCGGCCGCATGTGCTGTATTTCTGTCTCTGTCACAGGATTCCCTGGCGACAGTGTCACGACATCACGCCGATTTCCTCCGCCACCGCAAAGTCTGCCTCCGTGCATGCCCGGATATCCTCCACCGTATAGCCCGGCGCCAGCTCCCGGAGCACGAGCCCGTCTGATGTCACCTCAAAGTAGCACCGCTCCGTCACGATATCCGTCACACAGCGCGCGCCGGTCAGGGGCAGCGTACATTTCTTTAAAATCTTCGACTGGCCGTTCTTCTCGCAGTGATCCGTGGCCACCACGATCTTTTTCACGCCCGCGCACAGATCCATCGCGCCGCCCATTCCGGGAACCATCTTGCCCGGGATCGTCCAGTTCGCGATGTTCCCCTCCTGATCCACCTGCAGTGTGCCGAGGACGGTCGCGTCGATATGCCCGCCCCGGATAAACGCGAAAGAGGTATCGTGATTGCACACGCTGCCGCCCGGGATCACGGATGCCGGCTGCCCGCCCGCGTCGATCAGATCCGGATCTGCGTTCTCCCACGAAGGCGAGGAACCGCAGCCGACGATGCCGATCTCCGCCTCAAGCCAGAGATCCACCCCCTCGGGCA
>CAJUNX010000040.1 GCA_910587865.1 uncultured Roseburia sp. | reverse complement strand
ATCCTGCTTGTATGCCCGTAAATCAAGGCTTTTTTGAGATAATCAACCATTTTCCCCAAAAATCTTTTGTATATGATATAATGTCCACGAAATAAATGAGCCCTGCCGCAACAGCAGGGCTACAATATCCAGTCAAGGAGCATGTTTGCCATGAACATTATCATCGTGGGCTGCGGAAAGGTCGGCCGCACCCTTGTGGAACAGTTAAGCAATGAGGACCATGATATCGTCGTTATCGACGAAAATCCGGAGAAGGTCGAAAGCATCTCCAACGAACAGGATGCCATGGGTATCACCGGAAACGGCATCAACCACCAGACACTGATTGAAGCCGGCATTATGACCGCGGATCTCCTGATCGCCGTCACCGGGGACGACGAAAAGAATCTGCTCTGCTGTGTGATTGCCAAGAAGACCGGACACTGCCAGACCATTGCCCGCGTCCGTAATCCGGTTTATAATAATGAAATTGCCTTTTTGAAAAAGGAATTCGGGCTGGCTATGATCATCAATCCGGAGCTTACCGCCGCCAACGAGATTTCCAGGATCTTCCAGTTTCCTTCTGCTATCCGCGTCGATTCTTTCGCCAAAGGTCACGTGGAGCTTTTACATTTTAAGGTCGGAAAAAATTCGCCTCTGATCCGGTTAAAACTGTTTAACCTGCATCAGACGCTGCGCACCAATGTCCTGGTGTGTACGGTCATCCGCGGCGAGGAAGTCATCATACCGAACGGCGATTTTGAATTCCAGGAAAACGATATTGTTGCCATCGCATCCCGGCGTCAGGATGCCATCGCATTTTTTGAGCGGATCGGCATCATGAAGCATAAAGTGCAGACTGCCATCCTGGCCGGAGGCGGCAAGTTGTCCTATTATCTTGCCAAAATCCTGATTGCATCCGGGATCCATGTCACCATTATTGAGGTCAGCCACAAACGATGCGATGAGCTCGCCGAGCTGCTTCCAAAGGCGACCATCATCTGCGGCGATGCCACCGATCAGGCGCTGCTCGCCGAGGAAGGACTCGAACATACACAGGGATTTGCGGCGCTGACCGGCTTAGACGAGGAAAACATTCTGCTCTCCCTCTATGCCGGCGATGTCTCAAATGCCACGACCGTGACCAAAGTAAACCGGATCACGTTTAATTCCGTGATCAACGAGTTAAATCTCGGAAGCATTATTTATCCGCGCGTCATCACTGCGGATTACATCTTAAAATATGTGCGCTCTGCCAATTACTCCAGGAACAGCAATGTAGAAACGCTCTATAAGCTGGCAAACGGCAAGGCGGAAGCCCTGGAATTTCTCATTAAGGCGGATTCCGCCGTCGCGGGGATCCCCCTGCAGAAACTGCGGCTGCGGAAAAATACGCTGATCGGCTGCATTTACCGCAACGGAAACGTCATTCTCCCCAGCGGACAGGATGCCATGATGGCCGGCGATTCTGTCATAGTTGTGCTTTCCGGATACCGCATCTCCGATATCCAGGAAATTTTGGAGGATCAGTCGCTATGAATTATCTGATGGTTTTATATATTCTTGGTTTTATTTTAAGATTCGAGGCTGTATTTTTGCTGCTTCCCGCTCTTGTCGGTCTGATTTATCAGGAATCTTCAGGCTTCTCGTACCTGCTGACTGCCGCGCTGTGTTTTCTTTTCAGTTTTCTTCTGACAAGACGAAAACCGAAGTCCTCCAAGCTTTACACGCGGGACGGTTTTGTCACGGTTGCCATGAGCTGGGTGATCATGAGTATTTTCGGCGCAATGCCGTTTGTGCTCTCCAGAGATATTCCGTCCTATGTGGATGCTCTGTTTGAGACGATCTCGGGTTTTACCACCACCGGAGCCAGCATCCTTAACGATGTGGAGGCGCTCACACACGCCGGACTCTTCTGGCGCAGTTTCACGCACTGGGTCGGCGGTATGGGCGTATTTGTTTTTATCATGGCGATCCTTCCCCTGATGGGCGGCTCCACCATGAACCTCATGAAAGCGGAAAGCCCGGGGCCTTCCGTCAGCAAGCTGGTGCCGCACGTAAAGGATACGGCAAAGATCCTTTATATCATCTATCTCGGAGTCACGGTCAGCGAGATCCTCCTCCTGTGCGTATTCGGCATGCCCTTATTTGACGCTGTCACGACCAGCTTCGGCACGGTCGGCACCGGCGGTTTCGGCATCAAAAACGACAGCTTTACCGGTTATTCCCCGGCGCTTCAGAATATCGTGACGATTTTTATGATATTAAGCGGTATCAATTACTCGTTTTACTTCTGCATCCTCTCAAAGCGGTTCCGGGATGCCTTTCAGATCGAGGAGATCCGCTGGTATCTTTTTATCATCCTGGCTGCGGTCGGCGTGATCAGTGTCGATACGCAGCATATGTATGGCTCACTCGGCGAAACCGTCCGCCATGCATTTTTTCAGGTGGGTTCGATCATCACGACCACCGGCTTTGCCACGACGGATTTTGACCTTTGGCCTTCTCTCTCGAAAACCATCCTGGTCATCCTGATGTTCATCGGCGCGTGTGCCGGGAGCACTGGCGGCGGAATCAAGGTTTCACGGCTGGTCATCCTGTTTAAGTCCATCAAAAAGGAGATCTCTCTGATCATACATCCGAGGGAAATCCGCAAAATCCGCATGGACGGTCATGTGGTGGAGCACGCCACGCTTCGCTCTACAAACGTCTTTTTATGTATTTATTTTGTGGTGCTGCTGTTCTCCACACTTCTCGTCAGTGTTGACGAGTTTGATTTTACCACCAACTTTACCGCGGTGGTTTCCACGTTAAACAATATCGGACCCGGCTTAAATCTTGTCGGGCCGACGCAGAATTTTTCGATCTTTTCGGTGTTTTCAAAATTTGTCCTGATGTTTGACATGCTTGCCGGACGTCTGGAACTGTTTCCGGTCATGGTGCTTCTGATGCCCGGCACATGGAAACGGAAATAATTTCCCATGAATGCCTGAACCGGGCATAACCCATGCGCGCGCAGCATACCTGCGCCGGCGATGCCAGAATGCAGGGATACACCGGATACGGATTGAAAAAGGCCCCGCTGTGCGCCGTCAGGCGCCTGATAACTTACTCATAGAAACGAGGAACAATATGTGGATAGCAGACAACTGGAACGAATACGAGGTAATTGATTGCTCAGAAGGTGAAAAGCTGGAACGCTGGGGCAGTTACCTTCTGGTACGTCCCGATCCCCAGGTCATCTGGAACACTCCCCGGACCAACAGGGGGTGGAATGAGAGAAACGCGCATTATCACCGCAGCAGTAAAGGAGGCGGCGAGTGGGAATTTTTTGATCTCCCGGAACAGTGGTCCATCCGCTATCGCAGCCTGACCTTTCATCTGAAGCCCTTTCACTTTAAACATACCGGTCTGTTCCCGGAGCAGGCCGCGAACTGGGACTGGTTCTCCGAGCTGATCCGCCATGCCGGACGCCCGGTGAAGGTGTTAAACCTGTTCGCCTACACCGGCGGCGCCACGCTGTCGGCAGCTGCGGCCGGCGCCTCGGTCACACATGTGGACGCCGCAAAAGGCATGGTCACCTGGGCAAAAGAAAACGCTGCCGCTTCCGGCTTAAAGGATGCTCCGATCCGCTGGATCGTCGACGACTGCGTCAAATTCACCGAGCGGGAGCTCCGCCGCGGAAACCGGTACGATGCCGTCATCATGGATCCGCCCTCCTACGGAAGAGGCCCGAAAGGTGAAGTGTGGAAAATCGAGGATGCCATCTATCCTCTGATCTGCCTGTGTGCAAAGCTGCTCACGAAAGATCCACTGTTTTTCCTGGTCAATTCATACACGACAGGGCTTCAGCCCGCTGTTTTAAGCTATATGATGCACACGGCGTTAAAGGAGTTCGGCGGGTCGATCCGCGCAGAAGAGATCGGTCTGACGGTATCTGAAAACGGGCTGATCCTGCCCTGCGGCGCCAGCGGGCGCTTTGAACATGCCGGCTGATTTCCAAACAGACTCTGACGGATGACGGCGCGGATTACAGGTGCCGCGGACGGATTTCGGAATCCCTGTCCGGCCTGGCGCCAGACGCCGCGGCTTCAACAGCCGCGGCGCCCGCTCACTCCTTTCCTGCCCTTCTTAACGGTTTCTCTAACCGGATATGATTCTGCTGCCGCGTCAGACGGTACATTGACAGCGGCATCCCGTCCACATTGCCGACTTCCCGGATTCTGCCGTCCTCAATATGGCATCTGGTCTCATTGAGCGTAAATTCTTTTGTCGTGTCCACTCCCGAGTCTGTCAGAAATTCTATCATGCCCGGATAACACACAGAGGGAATACTGCCCGCACAGCCTCTCTGATCCGCAAAGTAGATCAGGCTCTCAAGCCCTGCTGCCATGCAGTCGAGCGTCTCGCTCTCCCCGCTTCCCCGGCTGCTGCCGGTCCATCTCACATGATCGTCCCCCACAACCATAATGATCCTGCTGCTGTAGCGGAAACGGTCGCCCGCCGCAAGCGTCAGCCAGTTCTGATCCGGATCGTAATCCCTGTGCCGCCTCTGCTTAAACGGCCCCTGATTCATGGAGCTTCTCTGCTCTTTTGAATAAGAAATCCCGCGAATCACCTCGGTCTTTTTATGATCGCCGAGCAGATATTCCATCTTCTCCGGCGCCGCCCCAACGACAGTGATCTTAAAAAAACCGTCTTTCTCCCCTGCATCGTCCGTCTCTCCGATACGCGAAACCATCCAGAATGCATCCGGACCTAAAATCCCACGGATATCCGCTCTGACCATCCTGTCATAACCATTGTAGGAAGATGGCAGTTCCCCCTCTGTAATCTCCCCGTTAAACCATCGCGTGAAATCGTCCTCCTGACCTTCCGGGGTAAGCAGCAGCTTATCAATATACGGATTATAGAAATAACTGTCGTTGCACCCCATACGTACCTTCTTGTTCATCTGCTTCTCCTTATTCTTTTGTGAATCCCTCCTACGCATGTCTTATTACTATTATACACTGATCCACAAAAAAATCCAGTCTTTTAAGACTGGATTTTACACATTCTAATGTTTCAGAAACCGTTCTGCTTCCCTCACCGTATTTACCATGCAGGTCATCGCCTCCACCGGCCAGTTTCCCGCTGCTGTTTCTCCTGTAAGCATCACAGATGCCGCGCCTTCACTCACTGCGCGGAAAATATCTGAAACCTCCGCCCTTGTCGGAACCGCCGATTTTTCCATCGAAGCAAGCATCTGCGTGACCACCATAAACGGTTTTTCTCTCTCCCTGCACAACGATGCAATCTGCGCCTGAATCACCGGAAGCCGAAAAAGCGGTACCGCGTTCCCGAGATCCCCTCTCGCAATCACCACCTCGTCACAGTCCTCCATCAGCTCGGGAAGGCGCTCAAGCCCTTGTAAATTCTCGATTTTTGCAAAAATCCGGATTGTTTCCGCCCCCTCCTGTCTGAGCGTCCGCTTCAGACTGAGCAGATCCTCCCGATCTCTCACAAACGGAAGCATCACCCCGGTAACTCCGTATTCCGCTGCGAGGCGTATATTGGCCATATCGCTTTCCGTCAGCGTCGGCAGACGGTAAGAAATCCCCGGAAATGCAATGCTCTTCCCGCTTTTTACTTCTCCGCCGCGCAGGGCTGTGCATTTTGCCGCGTACAAGTGACGAAAGCGGATTTTTTCTTCCATTCGCAGTAAAACGGTTCCGTCGTTCACCAGGATCTCGCCGTCGTACCTTCCGTTCTGCCAAAGATACGGCAGCAGCTCTGGCGGAACCGGTATACAGACGACGCCGCTCCCTTCCTCCTGTGCGTCCGCGGCAGTATTCATGTCACACGGCACGGCCGGACCGCCTTTTGTCCTGTCCTCATCCGCAGTCAGATACACCGTCTGCCCCGCTCTTAACAGACAGGACTCCGGCATCCTGCCGATTCGAAGCTCCGGGCCGCGCAGATCCATCAGGATTTCGGGGCCTGCTCCCTCCCCGTTCCTCTCTCCTGTCCGCCCTTCCTGCCGGCAGCGCTGATACGCAAGCCGGATATGCGTGAACCATTCGTCCGCATCGCGCAGACTGGTATGCGACAGATTGATCCGTATCCCCGTCATCCCACTCTCAAACAGGCGGACGAGCGTGTCCGTGTCACAGCACGCCGGGCCGATCGTTCCATATATTTTCGTGTGCGGCTTCATCCCGTTCCTCCTCTTTCCGGGCACGCGCCCTGCTCCTGCTTTATGCAGCGCGCGTTCCTCTCTCATACGATTTTGGTGGAACACGCCCCGCTCCTGCTTTATACTGCGCGTTCCTTTTGTGCGCGTTTTTGGGGCACACGCCCTGCTCCTGCTTTATGCGGCGCGTTCCTCTCCTATACGATTTTGGTGGAACACGCCCCGCTCCTGCTTTATGCAGTGCGTTCCTTTTGTGCGCGTTTTTGGGGCAGCTGCACCAGCACAATGGCCGCGAACATCAGCACACAGCCGAGCCGTTCCCGCATCGAAAGCTCCTGCCCTAAAATCAGCCAGCCGGCAATCACGGAAATCACGGATTCCAGGCTTAAAATCAGAGACGCAACCGTCGGATCCATCCCGCGCTGCCCGACAATCTGCAGCGTATATGCCACCCCGCATGAAAGCACGCCCGCATACAGAACCGGCAGCCAGGCCGCCAGAAGCTGCTGTAATTCCGGCTTCTCAAAAACGAACATGCACACAGCCGAGAGCAGCGCACAGACAAAAAACTGGATGCAGGCCATCCGCACCCCGTCCACCCGCGGCGCAAAGTAATCAATCGTCAGAATATGAAAGGAAAAAGCAAACGCACAGGCCAGGACGAACAGATCTCCTTTCTGAACGGAAAATCCTCCTCCCGTCATGCACAGCAGATAAAGTCCCCCGACGGCAATCATCACGGCAATCCATATCCGAAGCCCGGCCCGCCGTTTTAAAAAAATACCAAGCGCCGGCACAAGCACGATATACATGGCTGTGATAAATCCCGCTTTTCCCACGGTTGTATACAGTATCCCGATCTGCTGCAGATTACCGGCGACAAACAGCAGCACACCGCAGCAGATCCCGCCCGTGATGAGCGTTTTGTCTCTCCACGCCGCCGTTCTTTCTTCTCTCCCGCGGCACGGCTGCCCTGCTGCAGAATCTGCGCCCGCTTTCTTTTTTACTCCTCTGCCCTGCAGGGCGATATACGGAAGCAGCACCAGCGCGCCGATCAGATTACGCGCCGCGTTAAAGGTAAACGGCCCGATATATTCCATGCCGACACTCTGCGCCACAAAAGCGACTCCCCATATCACAGCCGTCAGCAGAAGCAGCGCCGATTGTCTTATCACAAATCTGTTCATATCCGTCTCTTTCAATCCTCCATGAGTTCATACTGCATCAGCTCATACTTCAGCTTTGATCCCTCCGTGATCTCCGCCGGAAGCAGCGCCCTTGCCACCAGCTTCAGTTCCTCAGCCGTGGCATCCGTTCTCCTCAGCCGTGCATAATCCCCGTCAATCGCCGCCACCTCATAATAGATTGTCTCAAACATCATCCGTCCTCATTTTCCCCGTAAAAGCCCGTTCCACATTTACCGTCCGGACCTTTATGGCATTTTTTAGAAATACGTTATAGCATTTTAAGATATTCTTCATACCATAGTCAAGATTCTGTCACAATTGTTTTGTATGATAAGATCATCAAAAGGAGCTGTTGAGTTTCGACGCGGGGGTTGGGGTTCTGTCAGTTCCGACAAACAACAATTCCGCCATAATCCGGCGGGTTTCCATATATTGATATACCTCACCACATAACAGAATCCTGCCAGGCAGGATTCTGTTTCTGTTGCGGACCGTCCCCGCTAATTTTTTTGTTCCTCCGCTTCTTCCGCTGCGGGCTTTTCTCTCCAGTACGCCTCGGGCACCCTCCGCTCCTTAAGCCGGCGCTTTACAAACGTACTGAACAGCGTATACAGCACGGAGCAAAGCGGGATGAACATCAGGATCCCGACAATCCCGAAAAGATTTCCTCCCACAGTGACCGCGACCAGCACCCAGATCGACGGCAGTCCGACCGAGCCTCCCACCACATGGGGGTAAATCAGATTTCCCTCCACCTGCTGCAGCACAAGGAAGAGCACCAGAAACCATAGCGCCTGCACAGGATTTTCCATCACAATCAGGATCATTCCCACCGCACAGCCGATAAATGCGCCGAAAATCGGAATCAGCGCCGTAATCGCAATCACAATTCCCGTCAGCATCGCATACGGCATCCTGAAAATCGTCATGCAAACGACAAACATCGTTCCAAGAATCACCGCTTCCACGCACTGTCCCGACAAAAAATTCGAAAAAATCTGATTCGAAAGCCGGACTACGGATAAGATTTTCTCCGGAATCTGCTTCGGTAAAACCGCATACATAATCTGTTTTGCCTGACGCGCCAGCTTTTCCTTCTGGAAAATCACATAGATGGAAAATGTAAAACTGATTACAAATGTCGTGACGCTGTTCACAATACCGGAAAACAGCCCCATGCCCGAGCTTAACACCCCGGACGCCGCAGACTGTACAAAATTAACCGCCGCCGCGGAAATCGAAGACCAGTCGATGTCAAGCTCCTTCACCGCCGGCTCCAGCGCGGGCCACGTATTTGGGATATCCGCAAGCCACCGCTGGGCCTCCCGAACCGCTACCGGAATCTCTTCCATCAGCTTTCCGATCGTATTTCCAAGCTCCGGCACCACCACGAGCAGCGCCAGCGTAAAAATACCGGTCACGCAGAGCAGTGTCAGCAGGTAGGCTGCCGCACGGCGGAACTTCTGCAGCTTCTCCTGTTTCACAAACAGATGCTTCTCAATCCATTTCATGGGGACATTCATGATAAATGCGATCGAACCGCCGATCAGAAACGGCATCGCAATCCCCATGACAAACCGGAATGCCCGGATCACAATATCAAAATGCTCCACTCCGCAGTACAGCAGAATGGCAAACGCCAATACCTGCATCAGATGTCTCTTTGTCTGCTTTGATATCTCCATACAATACCCTCATTTCCCTTCCGCAATCTTCCCGTTTTCAAAAATACCGCCCCGGGCCGTTCTTCCCACTCTTCCTGCAGCCGCACGGCCGGTACTCAGACACCCTCTCATACAGCCGCAGCCGCACGGCCGTTCTCTGACCCGGCCGGGTACTCAGACGCACTCTCATACAGCCGGAATCCCCGCGGTGCCCATCAGCAGACAGACCGCATATAACAGCAGCAGGTGCGCCGGATAAAACACATAGAAAAAGTACTTCATGCGCAGACCGCGCGTACCGTTGTAACACGCGAGCAGAAAGAATGCGGCCAGCGCCGGCAGCTCCCACCAGGAAAAAAACAGACAGCCGGCCAGAATCTGCATACTCCGTTTCTTTCGGAAGACGTACAGCAGCAGAATTGCCATGACACCTTTTGCGTCGTAATCCGTCTTAAGAAAAAGCGCGATTCCCATCCCCGCAGCGACAATCAGTGCCAGAAGCACGACCCGGACCACCGGATTCCATTCCTTCTTTTCTTCTGCCGCGTGAAATGCCATAACGGTAATCAGCCCGATCAGCAACGTAAAAAATACATTCTGATACTGAACTTCCAGAATCTCTGCACTAAATGCCAGATCAAACGGAATCTCTGAAATCAGCGCAAACAAAAACAGCCGCAGCGCATATTTCTTCCGGTCCCTGGTGTGCTCAAACCCTTCCACCAGAAAAAAACAAAAGATCGGAAACGCAATCCTTCCGACAGAGCGCATCACCCGGTATATCTGATAAAGCTGCTCCGTCCAGTGCCCTGCATACAGGACACGGACGATCACCGCGGCCGCCACATGGTCAATCAGCATGCTAACGATTGCGATCAGCTTTAATGTGCTCCCGCTCAAACCCTTCCATCGTACATTCACCCCACAAATTCCTCCATACATCTGCGGTAAGCCGCCACGGGATCTTCTGCCTGTGTGATCGGTCTTCCCACCACGATATAATCCGACCCGAGCTCTCTCGCACGCGCCGGCGTCGTCACACGCTTCTGGTCGCCCACATCTCCGTCCGCAAAACGCACGCCCGGGGTGATGGTAAGAAACCGCTCCCCGCAGACCTCATGCACCTTTCCCGCTTCGAGCGGAGAACACACCACGCCGTCAAGCCCCGCTTCCATCGTATTTTTTGCATAATGCATCACCGTCTCGTCGATCGGACGGTCAATCAGAAGCTCCTGCCGCATCATCTCCTCACTGGTGGAAGTCAGCTGTGTCACAGCGATCAGCAGCGGTCTCGTACCGTCCGGGCGCGTCAGACCCTCTAACCCGGCCTGCATCATCGCCCGCGTCCCTGCCGCATGGACATTGCACATATCCACATCCAGTCCGGAGAGAACCGTCATCGCTTTTTTTACCGTATTCGGAATATCATGCAGCTTTAAATCCAGAAAAATTTTGTGTCCCATGCCCTTAATCGTCCGGACAATCTCAGGTCCTTCCGCATAAAACAGCTCCATGCCGATCTTTACAAACGGTTTCTCGTCCTGAAATTTTCCAAGAAATCCGATCACTTCCTCTTTGCTGTTAAAGTCGCAGGCAATAATCACGTCTTTTCCCATCGCGTCCTCCTTTTTCATTGCGGCTGCCAAATACAGCCCGGTGTTCAAAAGATTCTGACTGCCATTATACACGGACGGGCACATTTTGGCAAATATTCCTCTTGATTTTTGAAAAAAAAGTGATATCTTAATGTTTGGAAAAAAGAAAGAAGGTGTTTATTACCATGCAGAATCTGCTTCTTTGTATCTCACTTGCCCTCATCGGAGGACTTTTGATGTCAAGACTGGCAAAAAAGGTGGGCCTTCCCGCCGTTACAGCCTATCTGATCACCGGTCTGCTCCTGGGCCCCTATTTTGTGGGACGGCTCGGATTCCCCGGAATCGGCTTCCACTCCATGGAAGAGGTCAGCGCCTTTGGCATTATCTCTGATACGGCACTCGGCTTTATCGCCTTTACCATCGGAAATGAATTCCGGCTTAAGGACCTGCGCAGTATGGGACGCCAGGCGATCACGGTCGGTATTCTCCAGGCGGTCATCACCACGCTTGTGGTGGATCTCGCTCTGATCGGCCTTCACCTGATCTTCCCAGCGGCCCTCTCGATTCCGTCCGCCATCACACTGGGCGCGATCGCTGCCGCCACCGCTCCCGCCGCTACTCTGATGGTGGTCCGGCAGTATCAGGCTGACGGTCCGCTCACACGGCTGCTGCTCATGGTCGTCGCCATCGACGATGCGGTCGGCCTTGTGGTTTTCTCCGTCTCCTTCGGCATTGCAAATGCGCTGGAACAGGGCGGGATCAGTGTGATTACCGTTGTAGTCGAGCCGATACTTGAGATCATTCTCTCGCTCCTTCTCGGAGCCGTTGCCGGTTTTATCCTTGACTGGAGTGAGCGCTATTTCCATTCGCGCGCCAACCGGATCTCCATGTCGGTGGCTTTCGTGCTGCTGACCGTCGGGCTTTCCATGATCGAATTTGATTTAGGCCCGGTCCACTGCGGTTTTTCGCTTCTGCTCGTCTGTATGATGACCGGAACAATCTTCTGCAACGTCTGCGAGACCTCGGCCTCTCTGATGGAACGGCTTGACCGGTGGACGACACCGCTGTCCATCCTGTTTTTTATCCTCTCCGGTGCGGAGCTGGATCTTAAGATTCTGCGGACGCCCGTCGTTCTTCTGATCGGAGTGGTCTATATCATCGCCCGTTCCGCCGGAAAGATTTTCGGCGCTTACAGCAGCTGTGCGATCTCGGGCTGCGACAAAAAGATTCAGAAACATCTCGGTACCACGCTTCTGCCTCAGGCCGGCGTGGCGCTCGGAATGGCGCTGACGGCAGCCACGCTGTCCGACGGCACCATGGTCCGGAATGTCGTGCTCTTCTCCGTGCTCGTGTATGAGCTCATCGGACCGACACTCACGAAAAATGCCCTGTTTGCGGCAGGGGAGATCCATCCGGATGAGATCAGCCGCTGACAGATACGCGCAAAAACCGGCGCCCGGAATGAACTATCGCATTCCGGGCGCCGGCTTTTTTATTCGACAGACAGATCGATCCAGATCACCGGGCGGATTCCCAGCGTCTCATTGCGGATATCCGTCCCCCCGCGGCAAATAATCCCATAGCCGTCAATATATGCGGCTTTATTCCTCCCCTCTCCGGGCGACCGCAGCCACCAGTCGTTATACTCCTTTTGCTGATTCAATCCGGCTGACCTCCTCATAAAATTCTTCCCCATAAAAATTCCGATAACACATTTCCAGCCGGTCCCTGCTGTCTTTGTAATCGCCAGGCTCCCGAAACGCAGCCGCAGCCTCCGCGTATTTTCCGGTCTCATACAGCCCGGCCGCCGACCGGTATTGCGCAAACGGGCCGGCCATAAAGCTGAATATCACAGCAAACAAAATGATCGCTGCCAGAATACCGGCGCTGACCCAGACAAAAAGAATCGTATTTCTCCGCAGATATCCTGCATAAAGCCGAGCTTTGACATATCCTGCACCTGCAGATGCGAAAACTCCTCCGGCAGATCATAAGCATCCATGTCCCGGTACCCGGGGATCAGCATGTTTTTCGCCCCTTCGCGAATCCGCGTAAGGTACCTGCTCCACTCAGAATGGCTGATATAGCTGCGTCTGTGCTCGCAGGATGAAAAAACAAAGCCGCTGAAAGCGGCAGAACATATCAGCTCTGTCTGCAACTTTTCTGCCAGGAAGAGTTCCTGCCATATTCTGCGGAACTTTGTTGGAACGCCCCCCTTCCTCTCTTCAAACGTCAGTTTTCAGACACAAAAAAGGCCGGAAAGTCTTAAAATCAAGCTTTCCGGCACCCCTGCCAAGGAATCGATGCGACAGGATTTGAACCTGCGACCTCTGCGTCCCGAACGCAGCGCTCTACCAAGCTGAGCCACGCATCGCCACTATGGATGCAACCGACGAAAACAAATGTTTCTCAAATCGTGCTTGATTATATTACCACATCTTTCCGCGGTTGTCCATAGTTATTTTAAAAATTTTTTTATTTTTTACGCTGTCGCACTCCACACTGCTTTTTCTTTTTTTGCACGGCTCTCACTTTTCGCTCCGCATGCACGCTCTGCCGCTCTCTGCACACCGTTTTCGGATCACGCCTCTCACTCCTCGCTCCGCATGCACGCTCTGCCGCTCTCTGCACACCGTTTTCGGATCACGCCCCGACGCTCCGCGCTACCGCATCACCCGCCGGATCACGGCATCCTTCCACTTTGTGTAAGGATGATAGCGCATCGGCAGATCCGGCCATGCATACTTTTTCACGATGCTCTTGCGGTGACTGAAGGTCTCAAAGCCCGTCTTCCCGTGATAGCTCCCCATACCGCTCGCCCCGACGCCGCCGAAGCCCATCTCCGAGGTCGCCAGATGTATGATCGTATCGTTGATGCAGCCTCCGCCGAAAGAGAAACGGCGCAGCAGCCAGCGCTCCATCGACGCGTCGCGCGTAAACAGATAGCAGGCCAGCGGTTTCTCAAAATGCCGAAGGATCTCAGACAGCTCCTGACGTGTCCGAAACGTCAGCACCGGCAGCACCGGGCCGAAGATCTCCTCCTGCATGACCGGTGAATCCAGCGTCACCCCGTCCAGAATCGTCGGCGCGATCTGCAGGGTATCCGGGTTGCCGCAGCCTCCCGTGACGATCTTTTCACCTGCAATCAGCCCCATCACGCGGTCAAAGTGCTTCCGGTTCACGATCCGCGGATACTCTTCCGATAAAAGCGGTTCCGCCCCCAGCATGCGCACAATCTCCCGCTTCATCGCGGCAAACAGCCGCTCCTTCACGTCCGGGTGCACGACCAGATAATCCGGCGCGACGCAGGTCTGTCCGGAATTTAGCAGTTTCCCAAAGACGATTCTCCTCGCCGCGAGCCGGATATTCGCGGTCCGGTCCACGATACAGGGGCTCTTTCCCCCGAGCTCAAGCGTCACCGGCGTCAGATACCGCGCGGCCCTCTCCAGCACAAGCCTCCCCACCGACACGCTGCCGGTAAAAAAGATATAGTCAAACCGCTGCTCTAACAGCTTTGTATTCTCCTCTCTTCCGCCCTCAACGACCGCGATATATTCCGACGCAAAGCACTCCCCGATCATGGCCGCAATCACTGCCGATACGGTCGGCGTGTAGGCGGAGGGCTTTAAAATCACACAATTTCCCGCTGCAACCGCATTGATTAACGGCTCCAGACACAAAAGCACCGGGTAATTCCACGGCGCCATCACAAGCGCCACACCGTACGGCTCCGCAACGGTAAAGCTCCTGGCAGGGATGTTCGCAAGCCCTGTCGGTTTACGCTCCGGGCGCATCCACGCCCCAAGATGCCTCATACAGTAGGAGAGCTCCGCTTTCGTCATGGCGATCTCCGCCATGCTGCTCTCCGATTCCGCCTTGTGCAAATCCCGGTAAAGTGCCTCTTTCAGCCGCCCTTCATATGTGTTCAGCGCACGTCCAAGCTTTGCAAGCGCATTTTTTCTCGCCTGATAAGACAGCGTCGCCCCCGTCATAAAATATTTCCTCTGTCTCTCTGCCAGCTTTTTTATATCCATGTTCCCCTCCTGTACTGTGTTTCGTGTCTCTTTCCCGCGCTTATTATTCTGATTATAAAATAGTTATCCGCGATTTACAAGAAATTAAAATTTGGACGGCTTTTCATTTTTCTCTTTTCTTTTTCTCCCGTCCATGTTATACTGAAATCATAGAAATAAACTACATTTTACAAAAGGAGTCTCTCATGAAGAAAACGGTTTTAGTCACCGGCGCCTCCCGTGGAATCGGGCGTGCGATCGCGGAGGCTTTTGCCAGAGAAGGACATCGTCTCGTGATCACCTGTTCGCACTCCGAAGCCGAGCTGTCAGCCTTTGCGCAGACACTGCGGAAAGAGTACCGGACCGATGTGCTTACAAGCGTCGGGAACGCGGGCGACGACACGTACGCCGGTGAACTTTACGAACGCATCCGATCGCGCTTTCACGGCGTGGATATTCTGATCAACAACGCCGGGATCTCTCACATCGGTCTGCTTTCCGATATGACAATTGACGAATGGAACCATATCGTAACCGCCAATCTCACTTCCGTTTTCACCATGAGCCGTCACGCGATCCCCTGGATGGTGCACCAAAAGCGCGGCAAGATCATCAACATCTCCTCCGTCTGGGGCATTACGGGCGCTTCCTGCGAAGTCGCTTATTCCGCCTGTAAGGGCGGTGTCAATGCCTTTACAAAAGCGCTCGCAAAAGAGCTCGCCCCTTCCGGCATCCAGGTTAATGCCATCGCGTGCGGTGTGATCGATACGCAGATGAACGCCTGCTTTACAGCGGAAGAGCGCGAAGCGCTGATGAACGAGATTCCCGCCGGCCGGTTCGGACAGCCGGACGAAGCAGCCTCCCTGGCGCTGCAGCTGGCAGCTGGCAGCGAATATCTCACCGGCCAGATCATCACTCTGGATGGCGGCTGGACCTGACGCTTTTTACAGCGGGAAAGGCGAACGATATGATGCTGGTAGGTTCCCGGATCCACAAGATATTAAAAGAGCAGGGCCTTTCCCAGCGACAGCTGGCGGATGCCCTGCACTTAAATCCCAACACTGTAAGCGGCTATATTCACGGCCGCCGATACCCCGACTGTATGACGCTCGGCCTGATCGCCGCTTTTCTGAATACAAATATGGATTACCTTCTCGGCAATACCAGCATCCGCTCCTATCCGGAACTCCCGCTAAGCCCGGAAGAAGGTACGCTTCTTAGCATATACCGGACGATGGATGACAACTACAGGGATATCCTGATCAAACTTGCAGGCACGCTTCACACCTGCAGCACATCCGGACCGGACAGTATTCCCGGGCCGCAGACGCCCGGCCGGTAATTCCCGACAGCAGACGCCTTCGGTTTCGGGCTGCCAGTCGCCGGGAAAGACGGTTCCCGGCGTGACTGCAGCACGGATAACGCCCGCCGCAGACGCTTTTTCATCCGCGGCATACGGCAGGCGTCATCTTTACTCCGCCACGAGCACGACAACCGAGCGCGGCGGCACATGAATACTTCTCTTGTAGTAAAACTCCGTCAGGGATTCCAGATCCTTTCCGTCCTCATAGTCGATGGACGTATTCACGCACACCTTCCACTCCAGTCCGTTTGAAAGCTCCGGCAGCTGCATGATCAGCGGCTCCCAGTACGCGTTCATCTCGTAGAAAATCACGTCATCCCGGACATCCTGTTCGTCTCTTCCCGCATACATGATACCGATCAGCCGGCTCGTATAGTCCGTACCTCCGTTCCACGGGTATCCGTTGTGGATACTGATCTCCGGCAGTCCGCAGAGCGCCGGCTTCGTCGATTTGCGCAGAATCGGATATTTCCTGCGGAACGCGATCATATAGCGGAAGAAATCATGAATCTCCTTGTACTCCTCGAGCCGGTTCCAGTCCAGCCAGGAAATACGGTTATCCTGACAATAGGCATTGTTATTTCCATACTGCGTATTACAGAATTCGTCTCCCGCATAAAACATGGCTGGTCCCCTGCTGCACATCAGCGTTGCAAACGCATTTTTGATCATCCGGCGACGCAGGCTTTCCACCTCCGGATTATCGGTCTCTCCCTCCACGCCGCAGTTCCAGCTGTTTCCGTTGTTATCGCCGTCCGTGTTGTTCCACCCGTTCTTCTCGTTGTGCTTGGTGTTGTACGCGTACATATCATACAGCGTAAATCCGTCGTGGCAGTTTAAAAAGTTTACCGATGCCCCTCTGCCCCGCGCCGCCGGATCGTACATATCTTTTGACCCGGTGATCCGCGTAATGGCGATCCCGGCCATTCCCTCATCGCCCTTTAAGAAGCGCCGCATGTCATCCCGGTATCTTCCGTTCCACTCCGACCATCTTCTCCAGGACGGAAAATTCCCCACCTGGTAAAGTCCGGCCGCATCCCACGCCTCCGCGATCAGCTTGACCTTCCCCAATATCGGGTCGCACGCGATCGCCTGTAGCAGCGGCGGATCCGCCATCGGGGCTCCCTTCTGATCCCTTGTCAGGATCGATGCCAGGTCAAACCGAAACCCGTCCACACGATACTCTGTCACCCAGTAGCACAGACAATCGATGATAAAACGCTGCACAATCGGGTGATTACAGTTCATCACGTTGCCGCAGCCGCTGAAGTTGTAATAATGTCCGTCCGGTGTCAGGATATAGTAAATGTCATTGTCGATTCCCTTAAAGGAGAAGCACGGCCCGTTTTCATCCCCCTCCGCCGTGTGATTAAACACGACGTCGAGAATCACCTCTATCCCGTTGTTCTTGAAATCGTAGATCAGCTGCTTTAACTCATCCCCCTCATGATTGTGCTCTTCCACCGAATTGTATCCCGTATTCGGCGCAAAAAAGCAGACCGTATTGTATCCCCAGTAATTGTAGAGCTGATTTCCATCCACGATGCGGGCGCTCTCCATCTCGTCAAACTCAAAGATCGGTAAAAGCTCCACCACATTTACACCGAGATCCTTCAGATAAGGGATCTTCTCTCCAAGCCCCGCATAAGTCCCCTTTGCCTTCACCCCGGAGGATTCATCCTTCGTGTATCCCCTCACATGAAGCTCATAGATAATCAGATCCTCCAGCGGGTGCTCCAGCGGCCGGATATCGCCCCAGTCAAAATTATTTTCCACGACCCTGGCGTGATAGACAAATCCCTCGTCATTCTCCGGGCGCTCTCCCCAGTGACGCTGTCCGGTCACCGCTTTTGCATACGGATCGAGCAGCACATGATTCTTGTCGAACAGCTTTCCCGCCGCTTTATCATACGGCCCTTCCAGCTGAAACGCATACTCAAATTCCTCGATTTTCAGCCCAAATACCAGCATGGCATATGTGTTGCCGATATGGTACGCCTCCGGAAACTTCAGCCTGGCATACGGCTCCGACTCCTGCGGGTGAAACAATAACAGCGTACAGCTCGTCGCTCCGAACGACTGAATCGTAAAACTGACGCCGTTTGACGTGGCTGTCGCTCCGGTCCTGTTGTAAAATCCGGGCCGCACCTGAAAACCGTCAATCACGTCCAGCGGCTTAAGACGCTCGCCGCGCTGCGGCCTGTGCTGCACAAATCCCATGTCCTCTTCCTCCTGCCGATACATATTTCTGTCCGCCGTCATACGCTGCCCGCCGGCTGTCTGTCCGCCGTTTCTGACGGCTTCTCTCACCGCAGCCTCCCTGCGCTGATCCCCCTGCTTTTGTCTGATACCTTTATTTCTCTGACCCGGCTCTCTTTTTTCTATATATCCGCCGAGTCTCTCCCAAATTGTTTTTTTCTCCTTCATCCCGCTCCCTGTTTTAATGTCCGCTTCGCCAGTCGATTATTTCCGTTTCCATTTTCCAAATAATGTCTTCTTAAAATGTCCCAGTGAGTCTTTTGCGCCCTCGCAGCCGGCATTCACCGCCTTCTGATACCAGCTGACAGCCTTTTCGATATCCTCCGGCACGCCCAGACCCTTGTCGTAAATCTCTCCCATGCAGCGGTACGCGTCCCCGTCTTCGTATTCGTTTGTGAATTCCGTCAGATACCGCAGCGCGAGCTGATAATTCGTCATCGTCCCGACGCCGTACAGATAAAAGTAACCGAGATAATATTTGGGCCTGTTATTATTCTGCCGCGCAGACTTTTCCGCCCATTTCCGGCACTTCTGATAATCCTGCTGCACGCCGTAGCTCCCCTCAAAATAATAGGTTGACACGAAATACTGCGCATTGCTGTGTCCTGCTTCCGCCGCTTTCTCAAAATACGAAAATGCCTCCGCGCGGTTCTCCGGCACCCCACGTCCGTTATAAAGCGACCACCCGATATTGTATAATCCGTATTCATTTCCCAGCTCCGCGGCTTCTTTAAAATACGCAAACGCCCGCGCATCGTCCCGCGGAACCACCTTTCCGTTCTGATATAAACGCCCCAGGTCATTGACACACGGGGAATACTTCACCGCAGCTCCGCGGTTCAGCCAGTCCACCCGCAGCGCATGATTGCCCAGCTTCTCGTACTGTTCCGCAATGCTCCGGCAGCTGCTCCCGTCAATCTTCACGTAATCCTTTGCTTCTTCCACAAACGCAAGCGCCGCCGTCAGGTCCTGTGCGATTCCGTTCCCGCCGAACGCCAGACTGCGGTACACATTCTGAAACGCCGGGATACAGCCGCATTTTGCCGCCATGCGGAACCATTTATGGCTCTCCTGTCCGTTTCTGATCTCATTTCTGTCATACTCTTCCCGGCTCGCAGGCTTTTGCAGGGCACTGATATCCTGCCAGTAATAAAACAGTCCCACCGCATACTGCGCCATCGGATCCCCGCTTCTGGCTTTTCTCTCCACCGCCTCAAAGGAATCCGCCAGCGAATGCTTCATCGCCGCCTTAAGCTCACCGTGCAGGCCGTCAAACCGGTCCGCTCCGAGCACGCACAGATCGCTTCCCAGCTCAATTCCCCGTTTGGAGTACTTCTTTGCCTTTGCGTCGCTGTCCTTCACGCCGCCGTCTCCCCACGCATAGCACCGCGCCAGGAAATAAAAAGCGTCCGGCTCCTCCTTTTCCGCCGCTTTTTTTATCAGCTCCACTCCTTCCGGATATTTCGACGCATCCGGCTGGAAATAAAGCAGCATAATACCCCGCTCCAGCTCATCTGAATAAAAATTACCCATTTGGGATTTCCCTCCTGTCTCCCTTTTGTCTGTGCTTACCATTATACGCATTTATCCGTCCTTTTTCAACCGCTAACAAAAGTTCGTGCCGGCCAGATTCGTTTCTTTTTGGTATTGTCATTTTCTGTTATTACTTTTATAATGATAGAAACAAGAATATCATACAGGAGATTTTAGCCATGCACACATTTCAACCAATGCCAGTCGATTTAATTGAAATCAATCCTTTTACAAAAATCGGAAAAGAGTGGGCACTTGTCACCGCCGGCACCAAAGCAGGGTTAAACACCATGACGGTCAGCTGGGGCGGCGTCGGGGTTCTTTGGGGCAGAAATGTCGTTTTTGTCTTTGTCCGCGATTCCAGGTACACCAAAGAATTCCTCGACACGAACGAATTTTTCTCTCTGACCTTTTTAAAAGAGCAGTACCGTGATGCGCTCAGTTACTGCGGTACCCATTCCGGCCGCGACGGGGACAAGCTCAAAGAAGCCGGTCTTACCCCTGCCTTCCACTACGGCATCCCCTATATCGACGACGGCCATCTCGTCCTTCTCTGCAAAAAAATGGCTGCCACACGCATCACAGAAGAATCTTTCCTCACCCCGGAGATCATGGAAAAATGGTATACGGACAACGATATGCACACGATGTATGTCGGTGAGGTCATTGATATCATGGCCCGGTAGCCTTCCGCTTCTAAAACATTTATAAAATATCAGGATAACGGTTTGTATCTTCCCGCAAAGAATGATAGAATACAACATAACAAATACTGCAGACACATGGAGGTAATCTCATGATGGAAGAAAAAACATTTAAGACAATGGGAATCGCCGGCGGTGCGAATCTCGCGATCGGTATCTGCATGCTGACCGGCGGCATCGCGATGGGTATCCTTCTGATTATCAGCGGCGCCCGCCTGTTAAAGACCCGGACAAAGATTGTATTCTGAATCGTTTCCGACAGCAGGAGCCGGGAGCTGACCGCTCCCGGCTCTGTTTTTTTCTCCGTCTTCTTTTTACTCCCACACAACGACGATAATACGATCCGCCGTCCAGTGCGTGGTATCTGCAGCGCTGCCGAAGATCAGCAGCGAATCATCTGTCTTAAGACTGTCCCTGCTGATTGTCTCAAGGGAAACAGCCCTCTCCTCTGCGCGATTCATCGTAAGACGCTCATAGGAGGTATCTGCGCCGCAGGATATATATATCTGCTGCTCCTCGTCCACACTGACCTCCACATATGCCACCTGGCCGCCGGCTTCCGAGTCTTCCTGCACGATCGGATTGCAGATCAGCTCATCCCCGTTTTGCCCTGTCAGATATCCTTCGAGATCCGCTCCCGCAAACAGACTCCCGCTGTCGATCTCCTCCGTATTCACGTTTGCCTGATCCCCTCCGGCGCCTTTGTTCTCCGTGCTCACGTTTGCCTGATTCCCTCCGGCCTCTTTGTTCTCCGTGTCGCCGCCGGTCTCTCCGCCTGCCTGCTGACTGACATCGGATCCGTCTTCGGTCTCCCTGTCCGGATCCCCGACAGGATCGCGCTCACCGGCCGGTTCGCTGCCGGTCCCGTTTTCCTGTGTCTGCCCTTTCCCTTTCGCGGAGCACCCCGCAGTGCTTATCACCAGTGCCATCGCCAGCATTATCATGGCCAAAAAATTAAATTTGTATTTCATTTTTATCCCATATCCTTTCTTTCCATGTCAGAAGTTTACTGCTTCCAATGATCAGACAGCTCATCCCCGCTATCATCCACCCGGCACATTTCGCATACAGCAGCAGATACTGTTCCTCCCTGCTGCTTTTTTCTGCGGAAAGCAGCAGGGAAGCGTCCTCGCCAAACCTGTCGACACTTTGCTTCCACCCCGTAAAGTCCGACCATTTCCCGGGAATCATCTCCATGAACCGCTCCCCGGAAAACAGATCATAGCGGATCTGCCGGACCGCCAGGCCGTATGCCGCGGCAAACTGCTTTGCACCGCTCTGGCCCGCACCCTTTCCCGACGGCTTTAAAGTAATCCTGCGGAATCGGATGTCAGGATCCTGCACCTCCACGACCAAAAGATGTCCCGGTGAAACAACCACACCGCGGACCGTCAGCATACGCTCTCCATAACGGATCTCCATTCCTTCCGCCTGTCTGCTCCCAAACAGCTCTTCTGCCGTTTCCACTCCGATCAGACAGCCGGCCGTATCCTCAGTATGCAGGATGCTTCCCGCAAACAGAATCTCCGAGGATCCGTTGATCTCCATGACATCTGTGATCACGCTGCGGCTGCCGTCCATACTTTCCACCCGCAGCTGCTTTTTTTCATTCCAGGCGGTAAATTCCGTCCCGGATTCTTTTTCCTGCTCGAATCTGCGGATTTTTTCTGCATCCTCTGCCCCGATTCCCGCATCCTCACAGATCAGTTCCACACCGGTTCCCATACCGTCCGCCTGACACATACAAAACATCGCCCGGCCGATCAGCACCGATGCCGCGACAAACCACAGAATTCCCGCCCTCTTCATCAGGCAGCCAGTCTGCCGGGCCGTCCCGGCAGATTTTTTCACGGTTCGCGCAGGCGCACACGGCTGCCTGCCTCCACATAACGGTCCGTATCCGTCACGATCCGCGCCTCAGAAGACACGGTACCCTCTGAAAGCGCTGCGTACAGATGATTCTTCTCCTCAATCTGCACATCCACCCGCCGGAGCTGATACTGCATCCCCAGGACCGTCTCTTCCTCCTCCGCCACATAGACATAGTAGCTGCCGTTTTCCACATGAAGCGCAGAAACCGGAACAACCGTGCGGTATAACCCGCTCGTCTGCCTGATTTCAAGGCTGGCGGCATCCCCGATGGAAAGCGGCGCCTCCGCGTCAAGGTATACCGTAATGTCAAAAGAGCCGTCTTCCCCGGGTTCCACCGCCCCGACGGTAAGTCCCTCCAGCTTCTGCCCGTTTTTATGAAGCGTCACCTCAGCCCCCACGGACACATATGCCGTATCCTCTTTTTTGATATGCGCCCGATAGCACATGCCGGAGCTGATATCCGCCAGAGTCACCGCTGCAGTCCCCGGTGTCAGCTGACCGACGGCCAGAAATACCTCCGTGACGACACCCTCCACCGGGGATACCACGGTTCCTCCGGCCTTTAAGAGCTCCTCCAGCCCAAGGAGCTCCCGCTCCTTCTGTGCCATCTGAATCTCCGAAATCGCGGCTGTCTGGTCGTTTGTCTGGGACACATTGATATCTGCCTCTGCACGCGCGGCTGCAATCTGCGCATCCCGCAGCCGCCGCAGTGCATCGTCGCAGGCCGTCTGTTTTGCTTTCATCGCATCCTGCAGCGCCAAAAGCTGTGACCAGACTTCCCCGTTCCCGCTGTCCGCCGTATGTGCCGACTGATAGCTGTAATAGGCGTCCGATGCACTGCTCTGCTCCGCAGCCGCCGCGTCGTAGAGCGCCTGTGCGTCGGCAAGCGCATTCTGCGCATCCTCCAGGGCTCTTTGTTTTGCAGTCCGGTTTTCCCTCCTGCTTTGTTCCTCCGCAGCCGCGGCATTTTCCGCTGTCAGGCGCAGGATGTCAAGCTCCTCCTTTTTTTCACGAATCAGTTCCGCAAGATGCCCGGTATCAAGTTCTGCGAGAAGCTCCCCCTCGCTGACTTTCTGCCCGGGCGCTGCATAGACGGTCTTCACCAGGATGCCCTCCTCTGTCAGTACCGCAAGCTCCCGGTTCTTCTCCACACTGCCCTCCGCATTTACCACATGCTCGATTCTCCGCTCCCCGGGCTGCTCCACCGTCACCCGGGCCGTCGTTAGCGACGCGGTCACCCGGGATGTCGCGGTAAAGATCATCATAATGACAAAAAACAGAACCAGCGCCCGGAACGCATACGCATGCAGCGTCTTTTTTTCCGTCTTATCAGCCATTCCGGCCCTCCTTTTCCTCCGCTGCGGCCGGCGCACCTCTTTTTCCGCCGGCCGCTCTCATTCTTTGATCGCCGATGCCACAATCCCCTGCTCCAGGTAGTCCTGCCCATACAAAAACGCGAACAGTGCCGGTATCAGCGCGACAAATGACGCACAAAGCGCGAACCCGGAACGGGACAGATCCACTTCCGGAAGATACAGCGACAGCGGCCACAGACGTTTCGTTTTTAAAAAGGTCAGGGGCTGCTCCACCATGCTCTGACACTCCAAAAACTGCAGCACGAGCGCAGATATAATCCCCGATGATCCCACCGGAATCCCGATCCGGATAAATACCATCAGCTCTCCCGCACCGTCCACCCGTGCCGCCTCGATGAGCGACGACGGAATCCCGCAGAAAAAGCGGTACATCAGAAACGGCGGAAACGTCAGAAACATCCCCGGGAGAATCACCGCCAGAAGCGTATCGGAGAGCCCCAGCTTATCCAGCACCAGATACTCCGAGAGCATCGTCACCTGGAACGGCATCATCATCAGTACAATATAACTGAACCACACCGCCTTTTTGCCGGGAAACTCATAGCGCGCGAGGCCCCAGGCTGCCGGCATCCCGAAGACCAGCTGGCCCGCCAGGATTCCCGCAGTGATTTTCATCGAATTCCAGAACATCTGAAAAAACTCCGGCGAATCCAGAAACAGCTCCACCACATTTACAAGAGTCGGCCAGACAGGAAACAGCCGCCAGACGGCAAACCCTTCGCTCCCGCTTAACACCGGCCCGATGTAATCCCGGATTTCCTGCGTGTCCATAAAGCTTCCCGTGGCAAGGAACACCAGCGGCGCCACCGCCAGAACCGCCGGAAGAAAAAGCACAAGGATGCAGATTGGATCCGATTTTTTCTTCCTCACCGTCTCTTCCCTCCTTTCCCGTAAACGGCCCGCTGTTCCGTCACACCTTCCAGCTCTTCTGCAGCGTCCCTATCAGAAGGAGAATCACTGCGGAGAGCACTACGGCTCCCGCGGACATCTTATCCACCGCCAGGTCACGAAACCAGTTGTTAAACAGATGCTGCAGCAGATAAATGCTCTCCTGCGGGTAGTTTCCCGCCACCATCCACGCTTCCCGGAATACCTTAAAGCTGTTCAGCAGCGATATTACTATGATTGTAAATGATATTGGACGAATGCAGGGAAGCGTGATCGAAAAAAAACACGCCATGGCTCCCGCGCCGTCCATTCTGGCCGCTTCATAGATCGTTTCCGGCACAGATGTAAGTCCTGCCAGCCACAGCACGACATCATAGCCCAGATTTTTCCAGATATAGCTGAACACCAGCACGCCGAACGCCGCTTCCGTATTCATCCAGTCTCTTCCCGCATTTAAGCCGATGCCGTTTAACACCCCGTTTAGCATTCCGTGATAGTCAAAAACCAGCTTCCAGATCAGTACCACACTCGCCGCCGGAACCGCCAGCGGCACCAGGCAGGCGCTTTTTAACAGCGACGCCAGCCGTCCAGCCCGCTGCAGGAGAAGCGCCGCCGCAAACGAGAGCGCGAGAAGCAGAGGCAGGCAGACCGCAAGGAATTTTGCCGTATTCCCGGCAGCCAGCCAAAACGCCTCATTGGAGAAAACCGTCCGGTAATTTGAAATCCCGCAGAACTGTTTTCCCACCGCGTTATAAAAAGAGCGCCGCACGACGTCCAGAAACGGTATCAGGTAAAAGACAAGCACCCCTGCAAACCCCGGAAGGACAAAGCACCAGCCCGTAAACCAGAACTTTTTCTTCACTTCTTCTCCTTCCCCGCTACTCCGCCAGATACAGATTGATCTTCTGACAAAGATCCGTCACCGCGCCGTCCAGGGAGCTCTCTCCCTTCAGATAGCGCACGCCCTGATCAATTACCAGATCCCGGATCACTGCGTCCGTATCGGCCGGAATCTTAACCTGCTGCAGCATGGCCTCGATCACGGCAATATTCTCCTCTGTCATCGTGTTCATCATATAGCCCCCTGACGTGCCGTCCTCCATCGAAAACCCGATGGAAATCATACTGTCCGGACCGTACTTTTCGGCCGCATTTGTTTTCATCGCTTCCCAGGCCGCCTCATTCACCGGAAAACCGTGACCTTCCATCCCGCTGCACGCTGCGCCGAAGAGCGTCGTGACAAACGCTTCCGCCTCTTCCTTTGCCTTTGTGCCGCTGCTGATCCCTGTCATCAGATAAGGCACAAAGCCCGATCCGTCTCCATACGCCCTGCATGTCGTACCGCTCGTCTCACAGGCGGCAAACTGCCCGACAAAATCTATCATATCCACCGCCGTCCCGTAGGTAATGATTTCCTTTCCGGTCAGGATCCCGTCATTTCTCGCGCTTCCCACCGGCCTCCCGTCATATCGGTGCATGCCTGCACTGTCATCCGGATAGCTGTCCAGGTCGTAGAGGCGCTTCGCCTGGGTCAGAAATTGCTTCAGCTCCTCCTCTTTCAGCGCACCCTCCGCGTCAAACCATGACGCACTGTCCATCTGATACAGATCCCACAGAAGCTCCTCTGCCTTATTTTCTTTCAGAATCGCGTGATCCGGCTGCTGCTCTTTTAACTGCTCCGCATAATCCGCCAGCTCCCCGAGCGTCGCCACATTCGCCGCTTCTTCTGGCCCGTTGATCACCGGCAAAAAGAAGCTGGCCGGGAATGCAAAACAGCCCTCGTCCTTCTGATATACCGCTCTGATATTGGGAAACAGCCCGTCTGTCTGATCAATCCGGTCAAGTACTCCGGTCAGATCCGTAAGAATCCCCTTTTCGACATAACTCTCCACCGGAAGACCGTCAAGAATCAGAATATCCGGCACATTTCCTGCCAAAATCTCCGTATTCAGCGTCGAAATCGCATCCTCGGCCGAGATGCCGTCTTTTCCCGTCATACCGATCGAAAGCCGCACATAGATATTCTGGTTCTCCTTCTGGTAAAGGGAAACCGCCTGCCGTAGTGCCTGTGAGTCTTCCAGCGCGTAGATATTCATCTCCTTCTCCGGAATGGCCGGGATATCCTTGTCATACGTATATCTGCAGATCTGATGCTCTCCCATCGCATTGATAAACTGCACCAGAATGTGTTCCGCGTCCAGCATCACGATCGAATAGTAATCCGTTGTCGTTCCCAGCGATGAGAGATCGCTGTTTACCAGCTGTTCACTGACGCTGCCGCCTTCTTTATAATAAAAGATGCCGTTGTGATTCACGTAAACGATACTGCCTTCCTCCATACCGGACGTCACCGCCATCGGGAAACTTTCACTCGCCCGCTGTACGATCGAGAAATCCGTCCGCACAATATCGTCAAGAGCCGCAGCGTTCGGCAGGCTGCTTCCGTCCGCCGTGGAAAAACACGGAATCCCGTCTTCCGTCATCAGAAGCAGTGTGTTTCCCGCGATTCCGAAATAGGACGGTCTGCTCCCGGACCATTCATATGCCTTCGTGCAGACTCCTGTCTCCGGATCCGCTTTTAAAATATCGTAGTTTAAATCCATCACGAACAGATTTCCCGCAGCGTCATAGGCGATCTGCTCCGGCATGTTTCTGTCGGCCATATCGCTGCCCGTCGGCGGCAGTATGACAGGCTTCGACGTTTTCGTCCCGTCCGGCGCAATCAGCAGCAGCTGTTCCTCCTCCATGTCGTCAATCTCCATAAAAAATCCCACCATCGCAACGGTGCCATCCGGCGCAACCGAGGTTCCCTGGATCCAGCTGTTCGCAAGATCCGAAAATGTCGTCTCCACATTCCAGGTCTCCCCCATATCCTGCGACTTGTAAATCATCGCTGTCGTTCCGGCGGACGCCACTGCGATCACGCTTCCGTCGTCAAGCTTTCCCATCCCGTAGATCCGGTCCGCTCCTTCCGGCAAAACGATATCGGTTTCCACAAAGCGCCCTTTCGCGTTTCCTGTTCCGTTTCCGGCATCTGCCACCTGCTGCGCCCCTCCTGATTCCGTCGACGAAGCTCCCGTTTCCCCACTGTCGCCGCAGCCGGACAGCAGGCCGGCCACAAGCATCCCGGACAGCAGCGCCGCCGTTATTCTTCTTTTCAAACCTGTCATCATTCATCCTCCTGTTTTACCCGTTTTCGTCTGTCAGAAGCTCTCCTGACTTCTCAAAGCATATCAGAAAAATCTTAAAAGATCCTTTAAGACTGCCTTTAATTTTTCCGGGATTTTTAAGGTTATTTTAAGATAAGTGTGATAAAATCAGTTCATAGCAGACAGCGCACAAAGAAAGCAGAAAATGAGGTGCGGCGGAAAGGATTTCTATGAAGATATTACTGATTGAAGACGATAAAAATCTCTGTGACACGTTACAGTTTCAGCTGAAAAAGGAACAGCATGAGGTGGATATCTGCCATGACGGCAGAGACGGACTGGATCTTTTCTTACAGGATGCCTATGATCTGGTGCTCTTAGACCGCATGCTGCCCACAATGAACGGTCTGCTTGTCTTAAAAAAAGCCAGAAGCGCAGGCGTTCTGACGCCGGTCATCCTGGTCACCGCCTTAGGCGAGCTCTACGACCGGATCGAGGGACTTGACGGCGGCGCGGATGATTATATCGTAAAACCGTTTGCCTTTGAAGAGCTGATGGCCCGGATCCGCTCTCTGGGCCGTCGTACCGGCAGATGGGAGGAAAATGAATCCCTCTGCTGCGGCGACATCTCCTACGATCCGGTGCTCCGGCAATTAAACGGTCCGAACGACTCCATCCTGCTCTCCGGCCGCGAGGGCCGTCTCTTAGAAGTCTTTCTGCGCGATGCCGGAACCACCCTGCGGCGTCTCGTCATCCTCTCGCGCGTCTGGGGTGCGGATGCGGAGGTGGAGGAGGGGAACCTGGACACCTATGTGCATTTTCTGCGGAAGCGTCTGGCGCACGTCGGCAGCCGGCTCGCGCTCTCCACCGTGAGAGGCGTGGGCTATGTACTGGAAAATCCTGATACGGAAAATCATTGCGCAGATAATTAAATTTTGATTTTATTTTACAGGGAGGACTTATGTTTCGAAAGCTTCACTGGCAGATGACTCTGTTTTCTGCCTCGATCACAAGCCTGATTCTGATCTCGCTCTCTTTCGTCTGTCTGATGATCTCGGAGAACAGTCTGAAAAAAAATACGGAAGCTTCCTTTCAGAAAGAGGTGAGTTCCATCATCACGCATCTGCAGAGTCAGAGCTACATCTCGCTCCCGTGGCTCATCCAGCTGCAGGGAGACAATCATTTCGTGCTCTATTTTTATGACAACGGGTCCCCTTTGTTTTCCCAGCATTATGCGTCCGACGCCGGCGCGCAGGAGCTTGCGGCGCTCGCAAAAGACACCGCCCTCCGGTATCATGGGATGGATATTCTCTCGACCAAATCGGGCGTTCTCCCGGTGCATACGGAATTTCCCCTGACTGACAGCACCTTTGGGCGTTATTATGTGTCTGCCGGAATCATTCACAAGACCAACGGCAACCTCGGCTTTCTCATACTCTACTCCTTAGAAGCGCAGGAGACGCAGCTTCGCTTTCAGCGGCTGCTCTTTTCGGTCGTTGATGTCGCGGCAATCGTCTGTCTCTCCCTGTTTTCCTGGTTTTTTACCGGGCGGATGCTGCTTCCCATCGAGCAAAGCCAGAACCGGCAGACCCATTTTGTCGCCGCCGCCTCACATGAGCTGCGCGCACCTCTCACCGTCATCCTCTCAGGCGCAGATGCGCTTGAAAAAGCGGATACTCCGACGGAGCGCAGTCATTTTCTCCGGATGATCCGGGCGGAGGGAACCCGGATGCAGCACCTGATCGCAGACATGCTCTTTCTGGCGCGCTCGGATGCCGGCGGCTTCCCCGTCGTGCTAAAAAGCTGTCAGCCCGATCTGCTCCTTCTGGATGCCTACGAAAAATTCGACCTGCCGATCCGCCAGAAGGGTCTCACCCTCCGGCTGAAGCTGCCCGAGGGACAGCTGCCGCTCTGCAGATGCGATCCCGAACGGGTGGCGCAGGTTCTCTCCGTCCTGCTCGACAATGCCATCTCCTACACACCATCGGGCGGTCAGATCACGCTCTCCCTCGCTGCGGACCGCCGGCATTCCGGCATACGCTTCGGTGTTGCGGATACTGGCCCGGGCATCCCGAACCGCGAAAAACAGCTGATTTTTGATCGTTTTTACCGCTCCTCGCTCAGTCGAAAGGATAAAAATCACTTCGGCCTTGGATTGAGCATCGCGAAGGAGGTCACGGTTTCCATGCATGGAACCCTCTGGATCGAGGATGTGCCGGGCAAAGGCGCCGTGTTTTATTTTACGCTTCCGACCGGCTGAGACGCCCGGCGCCTTCTGCTTCACGGTTCACTGGCTGAAATGCCCGCGCCTTTTGGTTCACACTTCCCCGGTTCATGGTAGCGGTCCAGAAAATGATGGCGCCCGTCCCTGTCCTTGTAGCCGATCACGGTCTCTAAATTCACGTTTTCCACGCTGCGGAAAATATTTTTCTCCACATACGGATTCTTTTCCCGGAGCAGGCGGATCAGCTCTTTTACTTCCGCCCGCTTCGAGCTCTGCGCCTCGCTCCCGTAAGATGCGTTTTTCTCCGTAAACCGGCAGGCGCACTGGATAAAGTGAAGGTCATTATAATTCATCCAGTGAATAATCGCCTCCTCCCGCACCAGATAAAGCGGGCGGATCAGCTCCATCCCCGGGAAGTTCGTGCTGTGCAGCTTCGGCATCATGGTCTGCACCTGCGCCCCATAGAGCATCCCCATGAGGATCGTCTCGATCACATCGTCAAAATGATGGCCCAGCGCAATCTTATTGCACCCCATCTCCTTTGCCCTGGCATAGAGGTATCCCCGGCGCATCCGCGCGCACAGATAGCACGGGGAATGCTCTTCCCCCGCTACAATATCAAAAATCTCCGATGAAAATACGGTGACCGGCACATGAAGCAGCTTCGCGTTGTTTCGGATCGTCTGGTCGTTCAGTTCATTATAGCCCGGATTCATCACGAGAAAGCACAGTTCAAAATTCTTTTTCCCGTGACGCTCAAGCTCCTGAAACAGCTTTGCCATCAGCATCGAGTCTTTCCCCCCGGAAATGCACACCGCAATCCGGTCGCCGTCCTCGATCAGCTCATATTCATTGATCGCCCGGGTAAACTTTCTCCAAATCTCTTTTCTGAACTTTTTTACAATGCTTCGCTCGATCTCGCGGCATCTTTCCGCTGTCTGTTTCCGATCGTTTGTCTCCTTCTGCGCCTGTGTCAGACGGTATCTTAAGTAGGAGCGATATCCCCCTGTGACGCTGTATGCCTCATATCCCTGTTCCGTGAGCTCCCTGGCCAGCTCGTCGCTTGTCTCGCCGGTAAAACAGATCAGATACAGCGGGAGATCCCGGGGCAGCTCCCCGATATGCTCCCAAAATTCCTCCCAGTAAAGATTTTTTGCGCCCGGGTAAGTCTCTTTGCGGTAATCCGCCTCCCGGCGCAGATCGATCACCAGTGTTTCCCGCTTCTCATTTATCAGTTCTTCTATCGTCTTATGAATCATCGTTTCCTCATTTAATTTCTTTTACAGCAAACTGCGTTTACGGCTGCCGGTTCCCGCCGATCAGATCCTTTACGACCTCCGCCGCCAGAATCAGACCGGCGGCCGGCGGCACAAATGCAACCGAGCCGGGAACGGCACGTTTCCCGCTGACCGGCCTGCCGGCTGGTTCCTGATGCGCGATCTCCCCCGGCCGGTCAGCCCCTTCCTGCGGCGCAATCGACGATCGCCAGCCTCCTTCCGGCTTCCCGCCGGCGGCTTCCTGATGCGCGATCTCCGCCGGCCGGTCAGCCCCTTCCTGCGGCATGGTCTCCGCCGGCCCGCCGGCTGGTTCCTGCGGCGCGGACGGCTTCGGCTCCTCCCGCGAGTAGACCACCTTCAGGCTTTTTACCCCCCGTTTCTTTAACTCCCGCCGCATCACCCGCGCCAGCGGACACACGGACGTCTCATAGATATCCGCCACCTCAAGCGCCGTCGGATCCAGCTTGTTTCCCGTCCCCATGCTGCTGATCACCGGCGTGCCCGCCTCCTGCGCCTGCAGGATCAGCGCCAGCTTTGCCGTGACCGTATCCACCGCATCCACCACATAGGAATACCGGCGAAACTCAAATTCCGCCTGTGTCTGCGGAAGGTAAAAACAACTGTGAATCTCCACCTCACAGTCCGGATTAATCTCGAGAATCCGCTCCCGCATTACCTCTGTTTTATACCGCCCAACGGTTTTATGCGTGGCAATAATCTGCCGGTTTATATTGCTGATGCTGACTTTATCACTGTCGATCAGTTCGATCGCTCCGATCCCGCTCCTCGCGAGCGCCTCCGCCGCGCAGCCGCCCACACCGCCGATGCCAAATATCGCGACGCGCGCGTGAAAAAGACGCTCCAGCGCCTCTGCTCCCAAAAGCATCTCTGTCCGCCTCCACTGCTCTGCGATATTTTGCCTCCCTCTCTGCTCTCCCATGGCCTTCCCTCCTCTCTCTTTGCCGGATCTGGACGCACGGATCATTTTCGTGCGTCTCCTTTAACCATAGTAGTATACCGCGTCCCACCGGAGCCTGTGAATACGGAAAAATCCCGCCGGCCATAGGAATTACCTATAACCGGCGGGATTTCAATTGGGGAAAATCAGAATGTCGTATAAACCATTGCACCTGCACTTAACGTAGTAAACGTATTCGAGCAGCTGATCACGGTCACAAGGATCGCGCTGATCAGTCCTGCAATATACGGATTTCTTGTCTTCTTATAAACGATTCTCGACATCAGCGCCGCACCGAAGAGGATAAAGGCCACCGGAATCAGCCAGATCGCCGCGATTCTCTCGCCCTCGCTAAGACCCAGGAGCTGACGTGACGTCGCATAAAAGCAGATGTACTGCGCCGCAACCAGTATAATGGAAGACATCGAATTTGCAATACTAAGAATCAGTGTGTTTCCTTTTTCTTTTCCGATCGTATTGTAGTTAAAGCAGTTCATCGATACGGAATGCGCCACATAAAATACCAGGAAGAACGGCAGGTAGCGCAGGGAAATCATCACCTTATCCGCTTCAAATGCCTTGATCGCCAGGATCCAGATTCTGAAATCGGCTTTAAAGAAATACTGGCCGAAAAATACCACCGCAAATGCCACGGTCACCACCAGCCCGGCGAGCAGCAGGGTTCTCCACAGCGCTTTTCCGGAGATCAGAACGCCGCTGTCCTTTAACGACATCCCGTTCTTCTTCCCGTACAGCTGATAGGAAAGCACCATCAGGATCACGCTGAACACACCGCACAGTAATGACCAGACACCGATCGTAAGCGGCCCGGTCTGCCCGAAGAAGTTCGTCGTGTTCGAATACACCTTCTTGATGCAGAACAAAAAGCTCGCTCCCGAAAACAGGATGGACAGTACCATCGCCCCCCAGAACCAGAGCTTTCCGGCCTTATCCTTCACCTCAGCGCCCTTTACCTCACCCTTTGCTCTTAACTCGCCGAAATACTCCGTGTCAAGCATGGCAAGGGTAAAGAAAATCACAAACAGGAAAAATCCCACCAGTCCGATCGTGCCGGACACGGCCTTCCACTGCCATACCTGGCCGGATGCCGCAAGCGGTCTGGGCGCTCCGAGCGTCGTCTCAAAGAAATCAATCGCGTATCCCGCGCATTCCGCAGAAAATGTCACGGCCGGGTGAATACAGGTCGGACGATAGATCACGCGCACCGCATCCTTCCCGTCAATATTTCTCGTGTAGTACTTCGCTGCCTCAGCCGTAAATCCGGCGTCCGGCTCCTCGTTAAAATTCAGGAACTTCTTCGCGCCGTCTGTCTCCATAAACTGTTTCGGCGTCGTAAGCATATTTCCCGCGTCATCATACGTCCCAAAATAAAAATCATCGTATTCGCTGGCGATGATTCCCACACTGCGGCTGCCATAGTCCCCGCTGTGATCGCCGCCGGTATCATCCTGCCAGTCTCCCGCCTGCTGAAGCACACATGCGATCAGAGGCACTTCTCTTTCATTATCAATCGCAACCGCCATGTTGGCTGCCGTACCGCCGCTCGAATGTCCGGTCACGCCGATCCTTGCCGTGTCGACATAGGGCAGGGTCGCCACCATCTGAACCGCTGCATCCACGCCGACCGCCCCGTCGTAGAGATGATCGGACGATACACTCTCACTGTTTCCGTGGCCGTGCATATCCAGTGTCAGTACCACATAGCCGCGCCTTGACAGCTCGACATTGTACATATCCTGCATTTCCTTGTTGTTGTACCATCCCTCAACGGTCACAATCGCGGGCGCTGGCGTGTCTGCTGTCGCATTCGGCGGAATCCACAGATCCGCGCTTAAGAGAAATCCCTCCGGGCTCTCCCAGGTCATGTTTTTGATGCGGATCTTCTGATTACTCGTCTGCACCATCGATGTACCGATCATGCTGATCAGACAGATAATCAGCGCAATGACGGTCCAGTGTTTTGCTGCCAGTTTGTTCTTCATTACTTTTCCTCCTCTGTATCCCGCGATTTTTCCAAAATAAAAAAAGATACATGGAAACATAAAGCTGTACCCACATACCTTTTTCTCTGTTCTCATCACAGGTATTAGTAACCGCGTCGCCCTAACGCTTATATTTTTTATATCATATTTCACAAACAATGTCAATCATTTTCGCAAAAAATATAAAAATTAGACAAAACAGATACACAGACCGCTTTCACCTGACTTTTATATTTACAGCCGGCAGAGCTTTTGTATCTACTGGCTGTCAGTTATTGTTCCTGTCTGACACCATGCTCTGCTATCATCGGTATCCAGTGTGATCTCACCCTCCCGGAATACGATCGTGCCCACCTGCTCTTCTGCTCTGACAGTAAAATCCACATACGTCTCAAAATCAGGGTACGCCATATTCACACACAGCTCCCCCTCATCATTTACCGTCAGCATCGTGTCATACTCAAAAAAACTGTAATCAAATACCGTCATTTCTTTTTCCGCGGGATCAAAGTATCCGATCTGTGAACGGTGAATACCAGACCCCCATGAAAACGTATCGTACAGCTCATACTGTCCGTCCCCGTTTAAATCCGCCAGCGCCACGCTCATGATCCCGTATCCTCCGAAGCAGTTGCCGATGCTGTAGACCTCGCCTTCATACATGAGAAAGGATTCCGTCCATTTCGAATATTTGAAAATCTGAAATTCAGAGTTCTCCGCGATAAAGTCCGGCGTGATGTTAAAACACTCGTGGTCTGAGAATTCCGTAAAGCCTGCAATTTTTTCAAATTCCTCAACCTGTTCTTTGGAGGAAGTGACAGACAATTCTGATTCCGGGGCAAGGACAGGCAGAACCGCAGTTTCTTCCTCCGGGGTTTTGGCGCAGCCGGACAGCAGGCAGATGGAAAGCAGAGATAATGTGATCTGAAATTTTTTCATGGCGTCCTCCTTCCATTTACCTGATTATAGCATCTTTCCCCTCTCTTTGTCACCAGAAGATCTTTTCCGCCTCTCTTCCTCTGCTCCGCACATTTCTCATGATTGAAACCGCTCGCGGATTCGTTTACAATAGAAGCCATAACAGCCAAAGGAGAACATCATTATGGCATACACGGAGCTGATCAAAAATTTCAGCCGTATCCGCGATTACATGCGCGACTTCTATATCTACGGCTTTAAGAGCCGCGACGATTTCACCCAGAAAAGCCCGCGGTCTTACGACGATGAGCGCAGGCGGATCGAGAGCTGGTTCGGCGATTACATGCGGTTCCGTCAGTCTGCTGCCGGCAAAACGGTCTTTTTATCTGTCGACAGCCGTCTGTGCCGCCACAACCCTCTGTATCAGGCGTGGAAAACCAAAAGCTTCACGGACGGTGATATCACCCTTCATTTTATCCTGCTGGATCTTTTGACGCTGGCGGACACGCCGCTTTCCGTCCACGAGATCACAGAACGGACGGACGCATATCTCTCCGCTTTTACAAACCCCCGCCTGTTTGACGAATCAACCGTGCGCAATAAGCTGCGCGAATATGTCTCCGAGGGCATTCTCACTGCGGAAAAACGCGGAAAAACCCTGTACTATAAGCGCGCTGCAGATACCGCCTGCTATGACACGGATGTCCTCGACTTTTTTTCCGAGGTGTCGCCGTGCGGCGTCATCGGCTCCTTTCTGCTGGATCTGGCCGGTCCGAAAGGCATTCCCCGCCGGGATTGTTTTGCGTTCAAACATCACTATATCACCAATGCAATGGACAGCGAAATCGTCTGCCGTCTGCTTTTTGCCATGCAGGAGAAGAGAAGCGTTGCTCTTGAGATAACAGGCAGAGACGGAAACCGGCGCACCGCAGGCTGCGTGATTCCGCTTCGGATCATGATCAGCGTTCAGGGCGGCAGACAGTATCTCATGGCATATACGCCGGGCTCCGGCAGAATCCGGTCCTTCCGGACCGACCGCATCCTCTCCGTAACGCCCGGTGAAGTCAGCGACCGCTTCGATGCGCTCCGCGAAAAGCTGGACGGCATGAGACCGCACATGTGGGGCGTCAGCACACAGAGCAGGTCCGGACGGCGGACGGAAAGCGTCACCTTTACCGTCCGTTATGCGGCTGACGAACAATATATTCATCACAGGCTGGAGCGCGAGAGGCGCTGCGGAACGGTGGAGCAGATCGATGGCTGCACAAGCCGTTTTTCTGCTGAGGTTTACGACGTGAGCGAGCTGATTCCGTGGATCCGCACCTTCCTCTGCCGCATTACGGAGATTCATTTTTCCAATGCCGCCGTCGAAGCGCAGTTTAAACAGGATATCCGGGCAATGTACCGGCTCTACGGACTGGAAGGCGGTGATGCGATATGATATTCAGCGAGCTTTACAGCGCATACTACCATGCGGTGGCGGAGATTTTAAAACATGCCGTCGATCATCCGCTCCGGAAAAATGAGATGCGCAGAATTGTGGAAAAATATGCCTTTGGCGAGAGTATCCGAATCGTGGAGCCGGCCCTGACACAGGAGCGGTGGCAGCTTCTCCTGCCGGACGGGACGACGCCTGTTCGGGCAGCGCCTTCCATGCCGATGACTCTGATCCAGAAGAGGTGGCTCACATCCTTATCGTCCGATCCCAGGCTTCGTCTGTTCGTGGATGAACCGCTCGATTTCGGAGATGTCCCTCCGCTGTTTACGCAGGACGACATCTGTCTGTTTGACCAATACGCGGACGGAGACGACTACACGGACCCCGCCTATCAGAAAAATTTCAGACTGATCTTAAACGCGATCAGAAATCAGTATCCGCTCCGCATTGACATGATAAACCGCCGGGGAAAACAGACGCACATGAATGTCCTGCCAAAGTACCTGGAATACTCTGAAAAAGACGACAAGTTCCGCCTGTTCTGCCTCGGACATCATTTCAGCGGAACCGTAAACCTCGGGAGAATTGCCCGCTGCGGGCGCTGTACCAGGAATTATCAGAAGCCTTTTTCACGGGAAATGCCGCCGGATCCGGGGAGCGTGACGTTTGAGCTTTCCGACGAGAGAAATGCCCTGGAGCGGGTTCTTTTCCACTTTGCCCATTTTAAAAAACAGGCGGAAAAAATCGGAGAACACCGCTACCGGATCACACTCTGGTATGCAAAAGAGGATGAGACCGAGCTTGTCATCCGCATTCTGTCGTTTGGTCCCATGATCCGGGTCACTGCGCCTTCATACTTTCAAGATCTGATCCGGGAGCGGCTGAGCAGACAGAAAAACCTCGGGCTGTGACGTGTTCGCAACTTTTTTTCCATGATAAAACGTTCCGCTTCCTGTAATATCTCGGTAAAGAGTCAGAAATGCTTCTGCCGGCGGGAAACACAGCATGTTCCTGCCGGCTCTATGGAAGGAGGAGTCACTATGCTGGAAATCAAAGGAGATGTAACGACAGCCGTCTGTTATGCGAAGGTGATAGAGGAGGAAGCAATCGGGCAGATCCGGAGAATGTGCAGCTATGCCTTAACGGAGGGCAGCCGGGTCAGAATCATGCCGGACGTACACGCCGGGAAAGGGTGCACCATCGGCACCACAATGACCATAACCGATAAGGCATGCCCGAATATTGTCGGGGTGGATATCGGCTGCGGCATGTATACGGTAAAACTCGCGGATACTGCGCCGGATTTTGAAAAGACAGATGAGGCGTGCCACTATATCCCTTCCGGGATGAATGTGTGGGAGGGGAGAACGGAGCGTTTTGACCTCACAAAGCTGCGGTGCTACCGTTCTCTCTGCGATGCGAAGCGGCTGGAACGCTCCCTGGGGACACTCGGCGGCGGGAATCATTTTATCGAGATCGACCGGGCAGCGGACGGGACGTATTATCTGATCATCCATTCCGGGAGCCGCAATCTGGGAAAGCAGGTCGCGGAGATCTACCAGCAGCTGGCCGTCGATCTTCACATGGGGAAGGAAGAATACTTCCGGCAGCGGGATGAGATCATCCGCACCTATAAAGCTGCCGGGCGGCGATCCGAAATCCAGAACGCCTTAAAGAATCTCAAGAAGCACTATGTGACGCAGGCTCTGCTCGTGCCGGACGACATCTGCTGGCTGTACGGTTCGTTTCTCGAGGATTACCTTCATGACGTCGAGATCTGCCAGCGCTTTGCAAAAAGAAACCGGGAGCGGATGGCGGAAATCATATTGGAGCGGACCGGTATGACCGGCACGGATGCCTTCCACACGATCCACAACTATATCGATACGCGGGAAATGATCTTAAGAAAGGGCGCGATCGCCGCACACGACGGCGAGAAGGTTCTGATCCCGATCAACATGAGGGACGGTTCCGTGATCGCGGTCGGCAAGGGAAATCCCGAGTGGAACTACTCTGCCCCCCACGGCGCAGGACGGCTGATGTCCCGGTCAAAGGCAAAAGAGACTCTGGACATGAACGCTTACCGCGCCGCCATACAGGGAATCTACACGACATCCGTAAATGAAAAGACACTGGACGAGGCGCCGATGGCGTACAAATCCCTGGACGATATCATCGATGTCATTCAGGAATCTGTGGATGTCATCGATATCATGAAACCGGTGTATAATTTCAAGGCTTCGGATGACGCTGTGCCGTGGAAAAAACGCCGTTTCCCTTCACGACAAACGCATGAGTAAATAAAATGTGAACAAACTGCTCCATTATCCGTT
>CAJUNX010000039.1:12345-40408 GCA_910587865.1 uncultured Roseburia sp. | reverse complement strand
TTCATAAGCTGCTCTTTGTCCATGCGGAAGATACCAGCGCCGGGGCGTTGCAGGCTGCTATGCTGCAAAAGGGCCTTGACCTGATTCTGGTTTACCCGCATATGGTAAAGCTGCAAATGATTAGCAAGGATTGGGGCATTTAGTATGAATACGGAATGGATAATATGCCCTATTTGCCAAAGTAAAACAAGGTTAAAGATACGGAGCGATACCGAACTGAAAAACTTTCCCCTGTATTGCCCGAAATGCAGACAGGAAACCCTTATTAACGTACAACAAATGAATATATCAGTTATCAAAGAGCCAGACGCACAGACGCAGAGCCGATAACACGCAGATTAAAAATGCGGTTATCGGCTCTTTCTTTTTGGTAACACTCATAAGCCGCCGTTTCTTCAAAACGGACAGCGGAGGACTTTTAGAAACCATGACTAATAATGCGGCGGTATCAGGAGGTAGCGTCGTGTTATTTTTATATCCGCAAAATCAGACAAACTATTTTCTGTCAAAATGGTTGATTATCTCAAAAAAGCCTTGATTTACGGGCATACAAGCAGGATTTCAAGCTGAATTTACTACCAATTTACTACTTTTGAGGGAAAGAGCCTTGATATGCCGCCCGGAACCCTGCAACAATGATTTAAGAGTACTAGCGCGCCTGCGAATTTTATTCAGCTATGATATAATGAAAATATCAGACTTTGAGATTTTCTTGAGATTTGAAAGATACAATATCGGATGTGAAATGGAGGAAAAGATCGTGAAAACAAAGATTTTGATTGTCGATGATGAACACGGTATCGTCGATATGATACAAAGTTACTTTCAAAAACAATATGATATTCTGACAGCATATAGCGGCCAAGAAGCACTCCGAAAAATCGCAAGTAACCCTGATTTGATTTTGCTGGACATCAATATGCCGGATATAGACGGGCTGACCGTATGCCAGAAGATACGGGATTATATCACTTGTCCCATTTTGTTTTTGACCGCCCGCATTGAATCCAGCGACAAAATCATAGGCTTTCAAGCTGGAGCAGATGACTATATTGTAAAACCCTTTGATCTGGACGAATTAGGGGCGCGTATTGCCGCACACCTGCGACGGGAGCAGCGCCGCCAAAGTAATTCCGCGGTTCGCTTTTTTGGTGAATTGGCATTAGATTACTCTGCCCGGACAGCTACAATCAATAGCCAGAGTATTCCGTTGTCCAAGCGGGAGTTTGAAATTGTGGAGCTTCTTTCCCTCAATGCAGGCCAGGTCTTTGACCGAGAACGGATTTATGAGCTTGTGTGGGGATTGGATGGGGACGGGAATAGCGACACAATCATGGAACATATTCGGAAAATACGGGCTAAGTTTGCAGCACATACGCTGCACAATTACATTGAAACAGTTTGGGGGTGTGGTTATCGGTGGCACGCCTAAAAAAGATGGGGTTAAAAAAATCTTTTCTTGTTTTGTCTGTTTCCTGTGTTCTGCTGGCCCTCCTGCTATTGGTGCTCGTTTTTGTGGTGTGTAATGTGATTAGCAGCACCTTTCCCACTGGTGGAATACAGATTTCTTCAGATGGTACAATAGTTAAACTGGAAGAACCGACACCATCCCAGCAAACTATATTGTCAGTATTAGGTATCATACAAGTTGTATCTTGCATTGCGCTTCCTATGGGTGGGCTTGCCCTATCAGGAGTTCTATATTACCACATTAAATTGAAGCAACCGATTGCCATATTGCAAAATGGTATTACAAGGATTCAGAACCACGATCTTGATTTTATTATGCCGGTTCGTTCTGGTGATGAATTGGGGCAACTCTGTGCTGCCTTTGATACTATGCGCGAAGAACTTTTGAAATCGAATCAGGAACTATGGCGGCAGATGGAAGAACGCAAAAGATTAAATGCCGCGTTTTCCCACGATTTAAGAAATCCGATCACAGTCTTGAAAGGAACTGTGAAATTACTGCGTCAGGGTACAGCAGATAAGCAGACGATTGACAGACTGGAAAGCTATACCCAACGTATAGAGCAGTATGTGGAAGCTATGAGCAGTATACAAAGATTGGAACAAATGCCACTGCGGGTAAGTGAATGTTCCTATTCCCTATTGCGCTCGGAATTAGAAGATACTACAAAACTTCTTGCTGGGACATTCCAGCTATCCATTTCTGCACCTGATAATGGAACTGTACAAATAGATCATGCGTTATTTCTTACTGTCGCGGAAAATTTGATTGGAAATGCTGCTCGTTTTGCAAAAAGTGAAATTATAATATGCCTGCAACAGAGGGAAAACCTCTTGCGTCTGTCGGTCACAGATGATGGCCCTGGTTATCCCGCAGAGTTGCTACAAAACGGCCCAAAACCGTTCGGAAAACCGAATGGAGATTCCGCGCACTTTGGGATGGGGCTTTATAGCAGCCAGACATTATGCCTAAAACACGGCGGAGCACTTACGCTGACGAATAGAAAGAATCATGGCGCAATAGCTACTGCTTCCTTTCAAACAAATCGGAAACCTTGAGCAATTTTTGAGATTTTTATTTTACACTCTCCTTATACCACAAATAAGGAGAGTGTTTTTTATGAATATTGAGGTAAAAGAACTATCAAAAATCTACGGTAGCGGAGAAAGCCGTGTTGTCGCGTTGGATAAAGTCAATCTTGAAATTGCATCCAGCGACTTCATCTCCATCATGGGGCCTTCTGGCAGCGGAAAAAGTACCCTGTTGCATTTGTTGTCAGGGCTGGATAAGCCGACTTCTGGCAGCCTGACATACGATGGAAAAGACATATACAGTTTCAACGACAAAGCTCTGTCTGCTTTTCGTCGCCAGCGTATCGGTTTCATCTTCCAGCAGTTCAATTTGCTTCCCGTCTTGACCGCAAAAGAAAATATTATTATGCCGCTATTGTTAGATAAAAAGCAGCCGGATGAAGCCTATCTAAAGCAGCTTACGGAATTGCTGGGGATTCAGGAGCGCCTTACCCATTTACCCCATGAGCTTTCCGGCGGTCAGCAACAACGTGTAGCGATTGCCCGCGCTCTGATTGCAAAACCCGATATTATCTTTGCAGATGAACCAACTGGGAATTTGGATAGCAAAAGTGGCAGCGAGGTTATGGAAATGCTGCAAAACATATGGAAGAAAATGGGGAAAACGCTTGTTATCATCACCCATGACAGCCGTATTGCAAGAATGGCTGACCGCCAATTTGTCATTGTGGACGGCGTTCTTTCGGAGGTGACGGCAAAATGAAATCTTATTTAGCACTTACATGGAAAGAACTAAAAGCGCAGAAAATCACAGCAATCTTGATTTTGATAGCGGTTATCATGTCTACGATCATGACAACAGTAATCGGTCAGTCCATTGGGATATTACAATCTATGCGGATGGAGCAGGCGGCGAGTCTGAATGGAAACCGCTATGCAACCTTCCATCAGCTTAATCGAGAACAGGCGCAAAAGCTGCACGAAGATGATCGTCTGTACGATGTAGGAGATATAATCTTTGTCGGCAGTACGCCATTAGGCAGCAGCAGTTTATCTCTATACCTTCGGGAATATCACGATAACGCTCTATCTATGTATCCGTCAATCGGAACTATAAAAGAGGGACGTTTACCAAAGGCCGCAAACGAAATTGCATTACCAGAAGATAGTATCCAATATCTCGGATTAGATGTTGCGATTGGAGATACTGTTTCTCTGGATATGCGTGTGTCTGTTATGGATGGTTCTCTGCCAGACTTTGAATATTCCGGCAATTTTATATTGACGGGTATTCTTGAAAGCAGCTATATCGGATATACGACCGGCACAGTTTCGGGAATTGTGGGAAACGGAACCGCAGAAAATTTACTGCCGGAAGAATATTTGCTTTATTCCACTGATTTTAAGACCCATGACAAACAAAACTTTCAGAGCATTGTTTATGATCTTGCAGCAGAGTTGAATGTAGAGGAACGGTATATCCAATACAACTGGGTTTTACTTGATGCTATCGGTATTTCGTATGACGAGGCAGCCAGCAGCGACGCTGGTTCAGGCTTTCCTTTTATGTCAGTGGCGTGTGTTTTGGTAGGCGTATTGGTCTTGTTTGCAGCCGGATTGGTTATTTACAACATTCTCAAAATTTCCATTACAAAACGCATTAAAGAATATGGAACGCTTCGCGCAATCGGTGGAGAGCGAGGGCAAATCTATCGTCTTGTTTCTTTGCAGCTCTTGATCCTTTGCGGGATTGGTATCCCTATCGGTCTGGTACTCGGTACTTTGTCAGCAAAGGGAGTGCTGATTGCTGCTACGAGTGTTCTCAATCCCGATATATTCATGGCAAATAGTGCTTCCGAATTAACTGCGGCCATCAGCGCGGCCAGTTCGGTGAAGTTACCCATGCTCCTTGCCAGTGTTGCAGTCACGCTTTTGTTTGCTTTGCTGGCTGCTTTTCCTGCTGCCCGATACGCATCCCGTGTATCCCCGACAGTCGCTATGTCTGGGCACGCTGTGAAAATCAAACGTCGTGGAAAACGAAATCGCAAAATCTATCATTTTGAATCTTACTACGCAAGACTGAATTTGAAACGTGGGCGTGGCAGAACACTTGTTACGATTCTTTCTCTTGTTATGAGCATTACCGTCTTTGTCGCATTGCAAAGCTTTACCAATCTGCTTGATGCCAGTAGTTCGGTTCAGGATATGTATTTCAGCGATTATGCCGTTACAAATGAAACATTGGGTATTCCGGCGGAAGCTGTAGATACATTGAAAGCAAACGACGCAGTAGAAAGCCTTTCCACCACCAGACGTTCCGTATATATGCAAGGCGCTGGTGACGAACTTCCCTTTGAAACAGATTTGTCTGTTCAAAGCTACGAAACCTTTCAGCTTGCAAATATTGACGATGGGCTATTAGAAATCTACGCACCAAACCTTTCGGAGCAGGATAAGCAGGCACTAAACGATGGAGCAGGCTGCCTCGTCAAAAATCCTATACCCTTTTCTTACGGGGATACGCCTATGGAGCACACAGAGCTTACTGTTGGTGATACGGTTCAGTTGGGAGGCAGAACACTTCGGGTAATAGCGGTGATTGATAATCCAATTTCAATCAATAATGAAGGGTTTGCCAACGGTGTCCAGATTATTGTGAATGAAGAAATATATTGCTCGCTGCTTGAAAATGACAGCTATTCAGAAATCTATCCGACATTACAGGATAGTGCTGATACAGCTTCCTTTGAAAACTGGTTGGATAACTGGTGTCGTGAATATCCGGGTACTCATTGGCTTTCTTATCTTGAAAGCAGCAACGAAATGGCAGAAAGTTTTGAACAAATCAAAATGCTTTGCTGGGCACTGATTATCTTTATCGGAGTTATTGGTATATTGAATATCATAAACACGGTTTACAGCAATATCCATACCCGTGTCAATGAGATTGGTATGCAGCGGGCCATTGGAATGAGTGCCGCAAGCCTATATAAAACATTTCTGTGGGAGGGCGCTTATTATGGGATTTTCGCATCATTGATTGGTGCGGTGCTGGGCTATATCTGTTGCGTCTTTGTTAATGCTGCACGGACAGACACTTTACAGCTCGTTTCTGTCCCCGCTTTGGCGATTGCCGAAGCTGCGGTTATTTCCATTTTAGCTTGTTTGTTGGCAACGGCGATTCCACTGCGAAATATCTCCAAAATGAATATTGTGGATTCGATAGAAACTATCGAGTGAATCTCCGAATTTCAATATAAAGCTAACTAACCTGCCCCGCCAAACTGAAAAAGGTATCCTGCTTTTTTCATGTCCGGAATCCGGGAGAACCCGGAGGTTTTACTGTTTCTCTAAAGAGATCATCTAAATTCACCATAAATTTTATCAGAAAAGGAATCTTCTGCCATTTAACATGCAAAAGATTCCTTAAAACTGTTTTCCCGTCTGACAATCACGCGATATAACTGATCTTATCGAGTATCCCGGTCAGATGCGCGATCGCCACCCCGTAATTTGTCATCGGAACGCGCCGGCTCTTTGCCCGGTCGATCCGCGCGAGCACATATCTCCGGTTGAACATGCAGGCGCCGCACTGGATGATCAGATCATAGCCGCCGGGATCCTCCGGGAAATCCGTTCCGCTTACAATGTCCACCGTGATCCCTTCCCCGAACCGCTTTTTTAGCATCCGCGGAATCTTCACCCGGCCGATATCCTCCGTCAGCGGCGCGTGTGTACAGCACTCCGCGATCAGCACGCGCGCGTCAGGCGTAAGCGAATCGATCGCAGCCGCCCCCTCGATATAGTACGGCAGATCGCCCTTGTACGCGGCAAAGAGCACGGAAAACGATGTCAGCATACTCTCCGCCGGTTTTAACCGGTAAACCTCCCCGAACACCTGGGAATCGGTGATGATCAGCTTCGGCGGCCGCGCCAGGGCAAAAAGCGCGCCGGCGAGCCGGTCTGTCGTGACGCTCATGACGATGCACTTTTTATCGAGCAGCTCACGGATCGTCTGCACCTGCGGCAGGATCAGCCGTCCCTTCGGCGCCTGGATGTCCTGCGGCATCACAAGCAGCACGACGTCATCCGCCTCACAGAGCTCTCCCGTGATGCTCCTGCTGTCATAATCCTCCGGCAGAAGCCTGGCAAGCGCCTCCCGCACCTGCGGGATCCCCTCTCTGGTCACGGCGCTGACAGAAAGCGGCTGTTCGCCGGTCAGCCTCCGGATCTCCTCAAGCGCCGCGGAAAGCAGACCGGTTTCATCCGGTTTCGTCGTCCCCGGTTCCCCGGACAGACGGCCGACTTTTGATTCTGATGCTCCCGGGCCTTCGGGCGGCCTGCAGTCCGCTGCAGCCAAGCAGCCGTCTTTTCCGTTCCCCGGCACAGCAGCCCTCGGATCGGCCGTCTGCCGGTCCGCACACATTGACTCTCCGGCTTCAGATATCACCAGGCAGTCCGCCTTGCTGATCACAGGCAGCACCGGGATTCCCTGCTTTTTAAACTGCCGGTACCAGCGCAGTTCCTCCGCCCAGCATGTCTCTTCCGCATCGCCGCAAACCGGCCCCTGCGGGACGCTCTGCCCGGAAAACTCTTCCGGCCTCTCTGCACAGGCCCCTTCCCCGGGAAGTCCTTCCTTCTCTGCTCGTGCATCCGCTCTCTTCCATGCCTCCTGCCCCGACAGCTCTTTCATTCTCCCTGCAAACACATCTCCCGGGAATAGCAGCACCGCAGCTTCCGTCTTCTCCGCCGCAAGCCGCGTCCGCTCCATCCGGCGCGCGCCGAGTTCGCTCTCATCACCAAAGCCTGCCGTATCGATCAGCACGCAGGGGCCTAAGGGTGCGATCTCCATCGCTTTTGTCACCGGGTCTGTCGTCGTTCCCGCCACATCAGCGACGATCGAGACCTCCTGCCCGGCAAACGCATTTAAAAAAGATGATTTTCCGCTGTTTGTCCTGCCGAATACGCCGATATGAAGCCGGCTTGCGCCCGGTGTCTCCTGCAATGTTCCTGCCATGTGATTCCCGCTCCTTTCTCCGATGCCGCTACAGGCCCGTGCCTCTCCGTAACAGAACAGGCAACCGGGATCGTATGTCATTCCTCTCCAGCTGCAGGCCCGCGCCTCTCCCGCCGGCGCTTTTCGATTCTTCCCAAACGGAAAAACCGTCTGCACCGGCGCTCCGCTCCGGCCTGGTACGTTTAAAACCGGAAGTCCCGCTGTCCCTCTCCGATCTTTCTCAAATTCTCCTCCGCCGTCGCTCTCGCCTTCGGGTTCGGGATATGTTTCAGTTCCCGATCAATCAGTTCCATCCCGATCCGCTTCGTTTCCTCGCCGGCATAGTCCTCAAGGTATTCCCGCAATGTCAGAAGCGCATTCGGATGGCAGCAGTTTAAGATCTGCATATTTTTGCACAATTCCATAAACCGGTCACCGGTGCGCCCCTCGCGGTAGCAGGCCGTGCAGAAGCTCGGAAGATGCCCCAGCTTCATCAGCCAGTTCACCACCTCGTCTAATGTCCGCTGATCGCTGACATCAAACTGCGCGCTCGTCACATCCTCCTCCTGTTCGGGTTCCGCATATCCTCCTACACTTGTCTTTGACGCGCCGCTGATCTGCGAGACGCCGAGCGGCAGCACGCGCTCCCGCACCTTTTGACTCTCCCGCGTGGAAATGATCATTCCGGTATACGGGACACAAATACGGATCAGCGCACAGAGTTTTGCAAAAATATCATCGCTGATGCCGTTGTCAAACGCGGACGGATCAATGTCATCCGCATGCTTGACCCGCGGTACGCTGATCGTGTGCGGCCCCACGCCGTGCACTGCCTCTAAATGCTCCGCGTGCATCAGAAGGCCGGCGAACTCATAGCGGTAAAGCTCTAAGCCAAAGAGCACGCCAAGCCCGACATCGTCGATGCCGCCCTCCATCGCCCGGTCCATCGCCTCCGTGTGATACGCATAATCATGCTTCGGCCCGGTCGGGTGCAGCTTCTCATAGCTCTCCTTATGATACGTCTCCTGAAACAGAATGTACGTGCCGATCCCGGCCTCTTTTAATTTCCGGTAATTTTCTACGGTTGTCGCCGCAATATTGACATTCACGCGGCGGATCGCACCGTTTTTATGCTTAATGCTGTAAATCGTATCGATACACTCCAGGATATATTCGATCGGATTGTTCACCGGATCCTCGCCCGCCTCGATCGCAAGTCGCTTATGCCCCATATCCTGTAAGGCGGTGACCTCTTTTACGATCTCCTCCTGTGTCAGCTTCTTTCGCGCAATGTGTTTATTTTTCAGGTGATACGGACAGTACAGGCAGCCGTTGACGCAGTAGTTCGACAGGTAAAGCGGCGCAAAAAGCACGATGCGGTTTCCGTAAAAATCCTGTTTGATCTCCCGCGCAAGCGCATAGACCTCCTCGATCTTTTCCGGGATCTCACATGCCAGAAGCACCGATGCCTCCCGGTGATTTAACCCTTTGCGCTCTCTGGCCTTCGCGATAATCGCGTCGATCAGCTCCGCATTGTCCTTATTTGCATCCGCGTAGGCCAGTGTCTCCCTGATCTCCTCGTCTGAAATAAATTCTTCCGCTTTTAAAGATGCTGCGTTGTACATGTTGGTCTCTTCCTTTCCTGATATATTCTTTCCGCTCCTCCTGCCGCCCTGAAAATGACGGCGGGATCCCCGCTTCCCTCTGGATTTTCTCTGTCATCCTGCTCCGGGACGCTGCCCTGATCTCCGGGCGAAACGCACCCACGCATCAGCCCGTATCATCTCCCCGGTCGGTCACGATACGGTATCCGATTCGATCGGCGCTGCCCTGATCTTCGGGCGAAACGCGCCCACGCATCAGCCCGCATAATCTCCCCGGTCGGTCACGATACGGTATCCGATGTCCTCCATGCGCCGGTTTAAGCACGCACGGCACTCCGCCGCCTCGTCCCCGGTACAGATCTTATTGTCGTAAAGCGCATATTTCTTCCTGACATTTACCGGCGAGAGATTCGGCATCACGACGTTCGCACCGGCGAGAATCCCCTTCTCCCTGCCTTTGGGATGAATCGTCCCGAGTGCCGTTGTCGCCGGAAGCAGCACCGGCGGATGCAGCAGCCGGATGATCGCAAGAAGCCGCAGCGTCTGGTCTAAGGTTCCCGCCGGCATCCGTCCGAACGGAGTGTCCTTCTGCGGGATAAACGGCCCGATTCCGACCATCTGCGGGCAAAGCTCCCCAATCAGCGTCAGATCCTCATACAGCGTCTCCACGGTCTGATGCGGAGAACCCACCATAAAACCGCAGCCTGTCTGATAACCAATCTCCTTTAAATCATACAGACAGCGCTTCCGGTTCGCAAGGGAAAGCTCCGGCGGGTGCAGCGTGCGGTAATGCGTCTCATCCGCGGTCTCATGCCGGAGCAGATAGCGGTCTGCACCGGCGTCAAAATACGCCTGATAGCTCTCCTTTGATTTCTCCCCGATCGAAAGTGTGATCGCACAATCCGGGTAGCGCGTCCTTATCGCCGACACCAGCGCGCAGATCCGCTCATCCGTGAAACAGGCATCCTCGCCGCCCTGCAGCACAAACGTACGAAATCCCAGCCCGTATCCGGTCTCGCAGCAGCTTAAGATCTCCTCCTCTGTCAGCCGGTAGCGCTCGGCATGTTTATTTTCGCACCGGATTCCGCAGTAATAGCAGTTATTTTTGCAGTAGTTTGTGAATTCGATCAGACCCCGGATGTAAACCCGGTTCCCGTAGATGCTCTGCGCCGTCTTTTGCGCATACGCGAAAAGACGGTCGATGCATTCCTGATGATCTGTCGTAAGAAGCGTCCGTAAACCATCCAGGCTGATCTGGTGATCCTCGTACAGACGCTCTGTGATCTCTGATTCCCGTTCCATATATCGCCCCGTTTCTTCTGTCTGCCCGCGCATGTCCGGACACTTTTCCTTCGTCCGGACATGCGCGCGAATTCCGTCAGCATTTATTTTACCACAGACAGGCGAATTTGTGAAAGGAAAATATCGGATAGAAAAACAGCATGGCTTTCTGACGCCCCTCTCTCCTATCCGATCACCCCGAACGTGTAGCCCTTTTCCCTTGCCTGATCGATAAATTCACCGAGCACCGCAGCGTTTGTGGACGACTCGGCATGCAGCAGGTACACTGCGCCGGGGTGAAGCTTATCGACCATTTTTTTCAGGCTTTCCGCCCGGTCGGGCTGATTTTCCACATCGTAATCCAGATATGCAAAGCTCCAGAACACGCTTTTGTAACCGCAGTTGTTTACGATTGCGAGCGACTGCTCACTGAATTTTCCGGCCGGATAGCGGAACAGATTCATCGTATAGCCGTAATGCTCCAGCATATAATTATGCAGTCCCATCACCTCATTCTGCTGCTCCTCCGCCGTCTGTGAGGGAAGCCCTGCGGCCGGATGGCTCACGCTGTGGTTTCCGATGACATGCCCGTCGTCGATCATGCGCTGCACGAGTTCCCCGTCATCTCTCACGTACGGCTGAGTCACAAAAAAGACGGCCTTTACGTCCTTCTCCTTTAGTGTATTCAGCAGAGATTCCGTATTTCCGCATTCGTACCCTTCGTCAAATGTAAGATAAATCGTCGGCGTGTCTTCCGCAATAAACAGGGCGTTTAATGCCCCGTACTGCGCCTGCGCATTCAGCGCCCCGACCGGCCGGTTTTTCTCGTCCACATTCACGCCCTGGCCCCAGTCCTGACCGGTATTATCCTTTCCTGCCGGATCGATCATCGTCACCTGCGGCGCCGTTTCCGCAGGCTCCTGCGATGCGCGCGTTTCATCCAGAAAATTCTTTATGCCGGCCATTCCGGAAATGCTGTTTTCCGCCGCCCTGTGGATGCCGGACATCCCCTTTGTATCGACGGATATTCTGGTTCCCGCAGCTCCCGTTCCTGCTCCTCCCGTAATCCCGGGCGCTCCGGTCCCGTCGGCTCCCGTTCCTGCTCCTCCCGTAATCCCGGGCGCTCCGGTCCCGTCGGCTCCCGTTCCTGCTCCTCCCGTAATCCCGGGCGCTCCGGCAGCTCCATCGCTCCCGGGCGCTTCGTCTGACGTTCCTCCGGCTCCGGCTATTCCGGGCGCTCCGATCCCGTCGGCTCCCGTTCCGTCTGCTTCTCCGGCTCCCGTTCCCACGTCGCCGTCCTTCCTGTGCTCATCCTTATGCGCCTCGTACGTCGAGAGAACCGCATCCCCGATGGCTGCCGCGTACGCATCCAGATGTTCGTCAAACATCCGATTGTCCTCCGCATTTCCGATGAATCCCAATTCCACGATACACGAGGGCATATTCGTATTTGCATTGACAAAATAATCTCCGTTCTCGCTCCTCTGCGTCCCTTTTTTCAGCCCGCGGTTGCGCTGAATGCCGACCCCGCTCAGCCCGTCCAGAATCTTCTGCGCCATCTCCACCGTCTCGCCGTTCGCCGCGCTGTCCACCCAGACCTCGACTCCCGCGCCGTCCCCGTCGTTTCTGTGCAGCGACACAAAATAATCCACGTTGTTCGTATTGGCAAAGCTGCAGCGGTCCTCCAGGCTCACAAACGTATCGTCCTCCCTGGTTAAGAACACTGTCACATTCTTTCCGCGCAGATACGCCGCCACCGCCAGCGTGATTCTTAAATTGTCATCCTTCTCAAATCTCTGGCTGTAATCCGATCCGTTGTCCTTCCCGCCGTGCCCCGCGTCCAGGCAGATGACGGGTCCGGCCTCTTTCGCGCTGGCGGGCAGGCTCTCCGGTGAAAAATTCCCCCAGATCCCGCTGACATTTTTATACTCCCCGCTCTCCATCGTCCGCCGCAGCACATTCCCCAGTCCCAGAAACGCCAGCAGCACGATCAGAAGCTCCGCGCCGCACCACGTCATACAGATCAGGTTTCTCAGTTGTCTTTTCTTTCGTCTCTTCGCATTCAACGTTTATCCCCGTATCCCAGCCGTTTTTTCTCTGTTTTTATTTTAATCCAACAGATCTGAAATGACTACTGAAAATTTTCTTAAGATATTATGATGTTTCCGCCATCTTGAGCAGATACCGCCTGCAGGTATCCGCTGCCGGACTGCTCCCGCGCCCCTGGTTTAACACAAGCTGCACCGAACGCTTCGGCAGCTCGCAGTCGAACGGTATCTGTACCAGCTTTCCCTCTTCTAACAGCGAAAACGCCAGCGCTTCCGGCACAAACCCGATGCCGAAATTCTGTTCAATCAGAGGCAGCATCAGATTGGACGTCTCTACCTCAAGATCCGGCTCTGCATCCACCTTATGCCCGATAAAAAAGTCCCGATAAAGCTCGTAAGTCGCGCTCCCTTTTCCCAAACCGACCCACGGATATCGTTTTATGTCCTCCGGCCCGAACGAAGCGCCGCACAGCCGCCCGTACTGTGTCCCTCCAACGAGAATCTCCCTGAATTCCTGCACGGTTTCCCCCGAAATATCCTTCGGCAGTTCAAACGGCGTCGTGATCACCGCAAAATCGAGCGTCCCGCCGGTCAGCTGCCGGATCACGCCCGGCGTCGTGTGATTATGGATCCGGATGCGGATCGCGGGGTACGCGCTCTGAAATCCGCGCAGTGCATGCAGCAGAAAGAGATGGATTGCCGTCTCGGTGGCGCCGATCTCCACCGTGCCGCTGCCGGCGTCCTCCCTTTTACACAGTTCCTCCTGGGCGCAGCGCAGATGCCGGTACGCGATCTCCACATGGGCGCAGAGACGCTCCCCCTCTTCCGTCAGGCTGATCCCCCTCGCCTCGCGGACAAAGAGCCGGCAGCCGAGCTGCGCTTCCAAAAGCTTCATGACGCGCGTCACATTGGGCTGGCTGCTCCTGAGCGCAGCCGCGGCCCTGGTGATATTTTTATATTTTGCCACAAAATAAAAGATTTTATAGTACTCAAAATTGATATCCATCTAAATTTTATATCTCTCCGATATATTATATTTATTTTTCATATTTCATAAAGGGTATTATAATACATCATCGGAACGAAGTAAACGAAAACAGAAAGGATCTGATGATATGAACAGAGATCTGACCACAGGAAAGACAGAAACCGTACTGTGGCGGTTCTGCCTCCCGCTGTTTGGAAGCATTGTCTTTCAGCAGCTCTACAACATTGCCGACAGCCTCATCGCAGGCAAGCTGATCGGCGAGCGCGCGCTTGCGGCTGTCGGAAACAGCTACGAGATCACGCTGATTTTTATCGCGTTTGCATTCGGCTGCAATATGGGCTGTTCCGTGATCGTCTCGCAGCTCTTCGGCGCAAAGGATTACAAACGTCTTCTCACTGCCGTGACGACAGCCTCACTCGCCGGCCTTGTGCTCTGCGGGCTTCTGATGATTTCCGGCCTTCTGGGAGCCCGGTCGCTTCTCGCCCTCATCCAGACGCCGCAGGAGGTATTTGCGGATTCCATACTGTATCTGAACATCTATGTGTGGGGACTGCCGTTTGTCTTTTTTTACAACATCGCCACCGGAATCTTCTCCGCGATGGGGGACTCTAAGACGCCCTTTTATTTTCTTGCGGCATCCTCCCTCTCCAATATCGCCGTGGACATTCTCTTTGTAAAAACGTTTGACATGGGTGTCGCAGGCGTCGCCTGGGCAACGTTTCTCTGTCAGGGCATCAGCTGCATCCTCGCCGTCATCGCCGTGTGCAGGCGTCTTTTCAAGCTCCCGGTCACAGGAGGAAAACCGGCCCTTTTTGACCGCGGACTTCTCGCAAAAATCATGGTCGTCGCGGTTCCGAGTATCTTACAGCAGAGTTTTATCTCAGTGGGAAATATTCTGATTCAGAGTGTGATCAATGGATTCGGAGCCCCGGTCATGGCCGGCTATTCCGCAGCGGTAAAATTAAATAACCTCGTGGTCACTTCCTTTACCACCGTCGGCAACGGGATCTCCAATTTTTCGGCACAGAATCTCGGCGCACGCAAATACGACAGGCTTCTTTCGTGCTTTCACGCCGGCAGAAAAATGGTGTGGAGCCTTTGCGTCCCGTTCGTCATCCTCTATCTGTTCTTCGGACGGCCGCTTCTGCTTTTGTTTATGAAAGAAGGGTCCGATGCCGCGATGACCGCGGGCATACAGTTTTTGCGCGTGCTCTCCCCGTTCTATTTTGTGGTCTCCCTCAAACTGACGGCGGACGGTATTCTGCGCGGCGTCAGCGCCATGCGGCCCTTTATGATCGCCACGTTCACCGATCTGATCCTGCGCGTGTCCTTCGCGTTTGTCCTCTCCGGTCTGATGCATTCCACGCTCGGCATCTGGTTCGCATGGCCGGTCGGATGGTCCGTGGCCACGGTATGCTCCGTTTTGTTTTACCGCAGGGAATACCGCAGAATCACGTCACAGTAAGAATTTTGCCAGCGCATAATTGCTCAGATCCTGCCCCCGTTCGGTCAGGAAAATCCGTCCGGCGTGTTTTTTCAAGAGCCCCTCTTCCGCCAGCTCGTCTAAGATCCCCTGATAGATCGCCTCGATCTGTACGCCGAACGCCTGCGCAAAACGCTCCCGCGAGATCCCCTGGATCATGCGCAGTCCCAGAAACATAAATTCCTCGATCTGCGCCCGGCGCGTAATCCGGTTTACGTCCGCGTGCAGATTCGTGGCCGGGAGATCCTCGTCCTCATTCTCCCAAAGCCCTTCCCTGATATAGTGGCTCTCTTTCAGATAGCGGTAGAGATCCGCGATGTTCGTATAACGGATATTTTCCATCAGAGACGACGCGCCCAGCCCCAGCCCCAGGTAATTCTCCCTCTCCCAGTAACCGATGTTGTGCCGGCACTCATACCCGGGCTTCGCGAAATTAGACACCTCGTAACGCCCGTATCCCGCCGCGGCCAGCGTCTGTTCCGTCACCTTTCCGATCCGGTACACCTCGTCCTCGGTCGGCAGCGCAGCCGTCGGCATTCCGGCTCTCTGCTTTACCGCGTCGAATTTATAATAATCATAAAACGGCGTCCCCTTCTCGATGATCAGGGAATAGACGGAAAAATGTTCCGGTTTTAAACGCAGCACTTTCTGCAGTGTCTGGGAAAATCCTTCCGCCGTCTGCCCGGGAAGGCCGCTCATCAGATCGACATTGATATTGTCAAATCCGCTCTCTCTTGCGATCGTGTACGTTTTTAAAAACTGATCGTATGTGTGGATCCGCCCGAGAAGCTTTAGCTCCACATTATCCGCCGACTGGCAGCCGATACTGATGCGGCTGATCCCCGCTGCACGGTACACGGCAAGCTTGTGCGCCGTCACGGTCCCCGGGTTGCACTCGATCGAGATTTCCGCGTCTGACGCCACGGTAAAGGAGCGGTGCACCGCACCCATGATCCGCCCGATGTGTTCTTCCAAAAGCCAGGAGGGCGTGCCGCCGCCGATGTATACGGTCGTCACGAGATATTCCCGGCATTTGGGCCCGTAAAAAGAAATCTCACGGCACAGCGCCTCCACGTATTCCCGCTGTGTGTCCTCCGTGGCCGGAAGGGAGAGAAAGTCGCAGTACGGACACTTTTTCACACAAAACGGGATATGAAGATATAATTCCATCTTTCTCATCGCACTTCCTCCTTCCTGTCCGCCCTTCTCTGGCATCAGGTCAACATGTACCAGTGTGCTGTCTGTATGATATCTGTTGAAATCCCGCAGGATATTCGTTCATCGGCAGGGCAGATTTTCGATGGCGCAGCAGTGGCTGCGAACAGAAAATCCGGCGCAGCAGACAGGCGAACAGACAAGGAGTTTCGCTGATATCATACCGTCCGTACACTAGTCTTCATCCAGCTTTAACACACTCATAAAAGCCTCCTGCGGGATCTCCACATTTCCGATCTGACGCATCCGCTTCTTTCCTTCCTTCTGTTTCTCAAGCAGCTTTCTCTTGCGTGAGATATCGCCGCCGTAGCACTTTGCGAGCACATCCTTGCGCATCGCCTTCACCGTCTCCCTCGCGATCACCTTGCCGCCGACCGCCGCCTGAATCGGAATCTCAAAAAGATGCCTCGGGATCTCTCCCTTTAATTTCTCGCACATCTTTCTGCCGCGCTCATAGGCGCTGTCCCGAAAGACGATAAAGGAGAGCGCGTCCACCTGCTCCCGGTTGATTAAAATGTCAAGCTTCACTAACTCGGAGCGCACATATCCCTTCAGGTCATAGTCAAAGGACGCATATCCGCGCGAGCGCGATTTTAACGCGTCAAAAAAGTCGTAAATGATCTCGTTTAACGGCAGCTCGTATTTGATCAGGGCGCGCGTCTCCTCGAGATATTCCATGCTCAGATAAACGCCGCGGCGCTCCTGGCAGAGCGTCATGATCGCTCCGACATAGTCGCTTGTCACCATGATCTCCGCGGATACGACCGGTTCTTCCATGTATTCGATCTCCGCCGGATCCGGCAGGTTCGACGGGTTGGTCAGCTCGATCATGTCGCCGTTTGTCTTGTGCACTTTATAGATAACGCCCGGCGCCGTTGTCACGAGATCCAGGTTAAATTCGCGCTCTAACCGCTCCTGGATGATCTCCAGGTGAAGAAGTCCCAGAAATCCGCAGCGGAACCCGAAGCCGAGCGCCATCGATGTCTCCGGCTCATAGTGCAGGGACGCGTCGTTGATCTGAAGCTTCTCCAGCGCGTCCCGCAGATCCGGATAACGTGCGCTGTCCGCAGGGTACATCCCGCAGTATACCATCGGATTGACCTTTTTATACCCCGGCAGCGGCTCCGCACAGGGACGCGCAGCGTTGGTCACGGTATCGCCCACGCGGGTATCGGCCACATTTTTGATGCTCGCGCACAAGTATCCGACCATGCCGGCGGAGAGCTCTTCGCACGGGATAAACTGTCCTGCCCCGAAATACCCGATCTCCGTCACCTCGGACTTTGCCCCGGTCGCCATCATGACAATCGGATCTCCCACGCGCACGCTCCCCTCGCGGATCCGGCAGAAAACGATCACTCCCTTATAGGAATCGTAAAGCGCGTCAAAGATAAGCGCTTTTAACGGCGCATCCGGATCCCCGGTCGGAGACGGAATTTTTTCCACGATCTGCTCTAAGACCTGGTCGATGTTTAACCCGGTCTTTGCGGAAATCCGCGGCGCGTCCTCCGCCTCGATTCCGATCACGTCCTCGATCTCCCGGATCACCTCGTCCGGCTGTGCGCTCGGCAGATCGATCTTATTGATCACCGGCATCACGTCCAGGTCGTGGTCCAGCGCGAGATAGACATTCGCGAGCGTCTGCGCCTCCACGCCCTGCGCCGCATCCACGACAAGGATCGCACCGTCGCATGCGGCGAGACTTCTCGAGACCTCATAGTTAAAATCCACATGCCCCGGCGTATCAATCAGATTAAAGGTATACTCCTCCCCGTCTTTCGCCTGATAGATGATGCGGACAGCCTGGGATTTGATCGTGATCCCGCGCTCCCGCTCCAGCTCCATATTATCAAGTACCTGCGCCTGCATCTCGCGGGCGGTCAGTGTCCCGGTGCTCTCGATGATCCGGTCCGCAAGCGTCGATTTTCCGTGATCGATATGTGCAATGATACAAAAATTCCTGATTTTACTTCTGTCTGCTGACATGAATGCCTCCTTCCTCTGTCCCCGTCCGTCTCTCTCCTGCGGCCCGGCTTTCCGCTCCGTCACTCTTCCTCTGCCGGACTTTCCGCCCCCGTTTTTCTCCTGCGGCCCGGCTTTCCGCTCCGTCACTCTTCCTCTGCAAGGGCGAGATCAAAGATTGTCTCCTCCACCACCTGCACGCATTCCTCCGTGTGTTTTTTGATGTCGCTGCCCCAGAAACGAATGACCGTGTACCCCAGGTAGAGCAGCTGTTTGTTCACCTCGTCGTCCCGCTCTCTGTTCCGCGAGATCTTACTGATCCAAAAGGCGCTGTTGTTGGAGCGTTCCAGCTTCGGCCTTAGGACCTCCCAGTCCTTCCCGTGAAAAAACTCCCCGTCGCAGAAGATCGCAATCTTATATTTCGTGAGCACGATGTCCGGTTTTCCCGGCAGCTCCTTACAATTTTTCCGATAGCGGATTCCTTTTTTCCAAAGCGCTTTCCGAAGCTTCACCTCGATCGCCGTGTCCTTCGCGCGGATGTGCTGCATGTTCTTTTTTCTCTGTTCCGGCGTCAGTACGTCCATCCGTCACCCTCCGTCTGCATACCGCCTGATGCACTCCGCCAGTCGCTCACACTCCTGTACGTCCCTTCCCGACGCAAGGCGCATCAGGTATTTTACATCCACCAGGATCCCCTGCACCCGCTCGTAGCTCTTCCTTCCCCGCTTCCAGTCGCTTAACGCCTCGCCGATCCGAAGAAGAGGGGCATGCACGCCGGGAAGAGAACCGGCCGGGCCCGGCGCTGCGCTGGCGACTTTTTGCCCCGGTTCCCCGTTGGGGCCCGGGCACGGCACGGCGGATCCCGGCGCTGCGCTGGCGACTTTTTGCCCCGGTTCCCCGTTGGGGCCCGGGCACGGCACGGCGGATCCCGACATAGCTCCGGCTGATTCCCCGTCCGGGCACGGCACGGCGGATCCCGATTCCTCTCCGGATCCAGACGCACCTGCAAACCGCGGATCCGACGCGTCGTACGGCATCAGAAACGCATTGTAGATGCGCAGGTCTTCCCCGTAGCGCTCCGCAAACCGCCGCTGCGTATCAATATATTCGCCGTAGGTGATCTGCTTGTGCACCGAAGCGGATTCCGGCAGATCCCCGGGTCGCATCGTGGCTCCGTACCGGTAATATTTCGCGTCAAGCACATAGATCTCGCTCCCGCACACCATGATCGTATCCGGTTTCAAATGCGAGCCGGCGGTGACGGTATTCCCGATGACCCAGGCGGTCTGCGGGAAAAATTCTGTCTTCTCCGCGATCCCGTACACCTCATCGACCAGGCGCTCCCACACATATTCAAACCGGTTGGTGCCGTAATAAAAATCGTCTTCCCCGTCCGCATTCCCCCGGTACGAGAGGATCTCTGTCATGCTGCGAAACAGCCGGCGGTTTTTATCGTCAAACGTGTGGGTCAGCCTGTCATGAAGCACAGACAGAAACTTCTTTTTCTGCAGCGGGATCTTCGGCTTTTGGGGCACGCCCGATAAAAACAGCCAGCCCGCGTTCACAAAGCTCTCGTACACGCAGTACTCATGGATCCGTGTGATCAGCTCCCGCTCGCTGCTCTTACTCTGTCTTGTGACAAAATCCAGATAGAGCACCTCATCCTCCTGCACAAACGGGCGCATCGTCTTTATCGTTTTTCCCCAGTGGATCTTTCCCCTCTTCGCGGTCCGATATACCGTCTCACGCTCCCTGTAATAGCCGCGCTCGAAAAAATCGAGAAGTACCGCAAGATAAGCCTGAAGTGGAAACGCATCCCGCCGCTCTCCCTCCTGTCCCAGATGAAGCCGCGAATCCATCTTCGCCGTTGTCCGCCGGATCGTTGTAAGCAGCAGAAAAATATCCCGCTGCAGCATTCTGTCATCCTTCATATCCGGCGCATATCCAAGCGGAAACTGCACGCGGATCTCCCCGTTCTCACGCCGGATTCCTACAAACGTCTCCTCATCCTGATTCGTATTGACCGAGCATCTCTCCCGGAGCGATTCTCCTGCCATCCCTGTCACCATCCCGACATCATCTTCTGCTGATTTTCTGCGCGCCCGGCCTTTCCGACACAGCGCTCCCCTTCCGGGCCGCACGCTCTCTCGTTCCCTCCGGCGCTCCCCTTATCCGGCCGGCCACTTCCTCTGTTGTCCGGATCTTCTTCCGGCGCGCCTGGCTGCTCTCCGCGGTTTCCGGCACGGCGCTCCCCTTCCGGGCTGCACGCTCTCTCGTTCCCTCCGGCGCTCCCCTTATCCGGCCGGTTTTACTGCGGCATGCGCGCTCTCATCCCCCGGTACACCTCCGGGGTAAGCACGGCCAGAAGACGGTCGCCTTCCGCCTCCTGATATGCCTCGAGCACCTCGTCAAGCGCCCGGAACCGCTCCTGAAACACCGCCTCCCGGTCCATCTGAAACGCATCGTCCCACAGGAATTTCAGCACCTTCTCCGAGAACGTCTCCGCCCCGAGCTCATCCGAAGTGACAAAATACGCGCCCAGCCTGCGGTCCTCGGAGCTGACTGTGTAGGTATCCGCCTCCGTAAGCCTCTGATTGATCTCCGCTGCAAACGCACCCCAGCTGACCGCCGTCTGTTCCACGAGCACTCCCGCATGTGCGGCGTCCTCCACACGGTTTTTGATATGCCGCAGATTCCATCTGCGCTGAAACGCCGTGTCGAGTGTGAACACGTTCTGATCCGACGTATTCATCGTGGCGAGCACATGAAGATTGGACGGGATCCGCACCTCGTGCGTTTCGTCCCTGTATACGTACCGTGCCACGTCATAATGAACGATCCCGTACTCGCTTCCTCCGACTTCGCCGTCCGGGTACTGCCCCCTGCGCTTTCGGTCAAGAAGCTGAAAAATCTCGCCGAAGATCGCGGGCGCATTTCCCCGGTTGATCTCCTCGATCACGAGGTAATACGCGTGCAGCGGGTCGTTCCACGCGTCGGACAGAATCCTCGTAAACGGCCCGGGCGTAAATTCGTATGTCACCCGCTTCTCCTCCACACGCGGCAGGATCTGCCCCACAAAATCAGAGTACGTATAGTCCGGATGAAACACCACACGCTGCATCCGCTGCGGATCGCTGCAGTAACGCGTCCGTATCGTGTGACTCTTTCCGGCTCCCGGCACGCCGTAGAGCAGCACGTTCTCACCGCCGGACACGCGCGGCCCGGGAGGCTCGGCGCCCGGTGTACCGGCCTGCCGTGCCGCTCCATGACCTTCCGGCCCAAAGCCCTCCGCCTCTTCCGCCCCCAGGCTCTCCGCACCGGAAATCTCCTCTCTGCACCAGCCGCTTTTGTCCTCCGTCAGCCGGTATGCGCTCCAGCCGTTTCCCTCTCCCTGCTGCCCCGGCGCATCAATGCCCGGAAACGCGGCCGTGATGTGATAAAATTTGCAGAAATTCGCATACGTGTAGCGCTCAAAAAACGCCTTCTTGTCCCTGCTGTCCGCGACCGGAAACTCCTCCTCAAGGAACGCCACTTCCTCCCGCAGTGCATCCAGCTCCTGCTCCTCCACATAAAACAGGTCATTCCCGTGATTCGGCTTATGGCGGAGCGGGTACGCATAATTCTTCAGGCAGTTTAAGAGGATATCCTCGCTTCTCCCACCGATCCTCCTGGCGATGAAATCATAAAAGCGGACCGTGTGATCCTCTGCGGCAAGAATCTCCTTCGCCAGCTCACAGTAGATCACAAACGGCGGATCCTCGGACTTTACATACGGGTTCGGCGCATAATAGGTCTTTGTCCAGAACCGGACATACCGGTTCAGATTCTCCTCCCCGAACGTGTACAGGTAGGTCTGCACGCGGAAATGCCCGTCCGACCGGTCCTCAAGCCCGAACTGGCATGCCTGCTGGGCCGCAGTCTTTTTGTAACCGCTCAGCTGCTCCTCCGCCAGATCGCCTGCCTCGCTCCAGCTTAACTCCTCCGCCAGATCCGGATAGACCTCCAGCAGGGCCTTTAAATTTTTTACGGTATAATTGCGAAATCTCGCCAACGGTGAAAATGACATCGCCTACGCCTCCTCCCCCAGCTTCGGGTAGCTGTTGAGCACCGACTCCATGATGTGGATCAGCACGTCCACGACAATCGAATTCCCCGCCTGCTGATACGCCGAGGTGTCCGATACCACGATGCGGAAACTGTCGCAGAACCCCATCAGCCTTAAGCACTCCCGCGGCGTCAGCTTCCGCAGCCGCCCGTCCGTCGTGACGTAATTGTCCACGCCCGCCCGGTGCATCTTGTGCATGGTGGTGAGAAGCGGCCTTGCGATCTCGAGATCGATCTCGGGCCTTGAGTAAAAATTCTTCGTCCCGGACGCCAGCACATATCTGCGCACCTTCTCCGAGAGGAAATATTTCTCCAGCTCCTCCATCGTCTTCTCCCGATCCGTATTTTCCTCCTCAAACACAAAATCGCCATGCCAGTTAAACTGCTGATTTTTCTTCTGGCACAGCTGGATCTCCCCGTCGATCTGAGTATATTTTTTCATCAGGTTTTTCTCGCTCGTGACAAAATCCACACCCTTGCGCGGCAGATAATAGCGCCCCGAGACATTGTCGAGCAGAAAATGCTGCATCTTCTTTTTCAGTTCTACCGGTTCGGGCGGAACGAATGCCTTCTCCCGGATCAGATCATTCCGGAAACCGACGACAAAGATGCGCTCTCTGTTCTGCGGAATCCCGTAATCCCTTGCATTTAACACCATCGGCGTCCAGGTATAATCCAGATCGGTAAACACCCTCTGCACCGTCTCCCAGGTCCTGCCCTCGTCGTTTGAGAGCAGCGCCTTTACATTTTCGTAGATAAAAACGCTGGGCTGGATCTCCCCGACCAGGCGCGCATACTCGTAAAACAGGGTTCCTCTCGTGTCCTCAAGCCCCCGCTGCTTGCCGACCAGGGAAAACGACTGACACGGACTCCCGCCGACAAACAAATCCACCCTGCCCCGGTACTGCCTGCCGTCCAGAAACGAGACATTCCAGTGATAATGCTCTTCGGACAGCTCATAATTGGCCATATAGCTCTGCTTTACTTTATTCTGCGATTCATGACCGTGATAGAGCGCGTCCACGTAGCGTTTTTTCTCCCCGTAATCCTCGATCTGCGCAAGCTCCTTTAAAATATGGAAGGAATTGATCTTCTCGTGCAGCATGCCCGTCCGCTCGCAGATATCCTTCATCCGCCGCAGCAGCTTTTTTCCCCGGTTCGCCTCAAGCACACCGTAAGCCGCGCGCAGATCCTCATCCACAGCGCTCCAGCCGATTCCGTCCGCGCTGTCGTAGTCCGTCCCCTGCACGCCCAGGCTGCTTAGCGGGTTGTCTTTTTTAAAATCATTGGCAACCGCAAGGATACACTGATAGCAGCGAAACGTCGCCGCGATCCCCTCCGCTTCCGAAAGGCTTTTCAGAAATGACGCATACTCTTTCTTTCTCGCGGGAAGCAGCGTATCCATCGCGAGAATCCGCGTGAGAATCCCGCTCATTAACTGCACATCCGCATCCTTCTGGCATACCGCAAGATCCTCGCGGAGCTTTTCGTACTCCTCCCCGGTGCGGACAAGCATATGGTCAAGCTCCTCTTTGTAGAGCGCATCCTCCTCTGTGATGCGGATCCGCCCTGTAAGTTCTTTTAACGCCGCAAGCTCCTTCCCGATCTCATCCAGATCGGGCGGAATTTTTTTTGATAATATATCCACGTCTCCATTGTCACAGGCAAACACAATCTCATGCGCAAGCCTCATCCGCTTTAGGGCATGCTCAATCGCGCCGATGCCGCTGAACACGGTCGCCAGTCTTATCATGATCGTCTCCTACATTCTTCCCGGTCTGCCCGGTTTCTCCGATTGCCGCCGTCCTCACTGTCCGGAACCCGGTTTTTGCCTGCCCGGGCTTTCCGCCAGAATCTGGTTTCCGTCAAAACCCGGCTTTCTGCCCGCTCCTGACCGTGTATCCGTAACGCCGGTTTTCAGTATAACATAAGAAAGCAAACATGTGTACCCCAAAACGATGAGCCGACGTCAAAAAATTTTACTCCCTCTGCTGCGGAATCCGCACCTCCACCACGGCCCCGTAGTTTTCATCCATATTCTGTATGGTCAGAGAGGCCCTCTGCCCGTACAGGAGCATAAGCCTCCTGCGGATGTTCTGCAGCCCCACGTGTTTTCGTCCGTTATAGACAATCGGCAGATCCTCCTCGACGGCCTTCAGGATTTCTTTTGAGAATCCTTTTCCCGTGTCGGAAAGACAGATGTAGAGATATTTCCCGTCCTCGTAGGTTTCACTGGCAATGTATAAAGAGATCTCCACTGTCTGGTCCAGATTCACCGCGTGCACGACCGAGTTCTCCACCAGCGTCTGCAGGACAAGCGGCGGCGTGAGGCACTCCCCGCAGAGTCCGTCCTCGATCACCTCAAACCGAAACGCCTCCTCCCCGTAGCGCAGCTTCTGCAGATCCATGTAGGTCTTCACGTGCAAAAGCTCCTCCTTAAGCTTTCGCTCTGTCCCGGACTCCCTGTAGTTATACCGGATATATTCGGAGAGCTCCTTTGTGATCCGCGTGATATTCTCCTCGCCCTGCGCGTCCGCAATCCCGTGAATCAGGCTCAGGCAGTTTAAGGTAAAATGCGGTCTGATCTGCTCCTGCATATACTCCAGTTCCGCCCGCTGCTCGTTTAATTCCTTTTCATAGATTGCGATCTTAAGCGAGCGGATCTTGCGCAGCAGAACACGGAACTGCTCGCTCACTGCCTCGAGCTCTAAAATGTTATTTTTCCCGTTCTCATTTAACATCTGCTCTTCTTCCATCTCAGAGATCCCCTGGACAAAGCTGTTTAACGGTTTCATCAGTCCCTGATAATAGCGGTATACGAGAAACAGGCAGAAAAGCAGCAGCACGATTACAAGCACGATCAGGATCACCTGCATCTTCAACATGCTCTCAAGCGTCCCGCCGTCTAAAATAACGTACACACAGAGTTTCCCGAGCGTTCCGAGCTGGTATTCGTAGGTCTCCCTGTTTTTTGCCCTTCCTCCTTTCCCCAGATCCGGCTTTTCATATTCCTCCGAAAAGATCAGCATACCGTCCGGCTTTCTCAGATACGGAATGACCTGATAATGATCCGGCATTTCCTGCAGCAGGGAAAAGATCTTCTCCAGCTTCACCGTACAGCCGATCATTTTTCCTTTTTTCGCATACCAGCCGATCAGATATGTCTCGCCGTCCGCTTCCAGGTAATCCCACCTCGTCGTCCCGTAATTGGTGCGCACCGCGGTCCGGCAAAAATCGCGCAGCTCCTGCAGATATTCATCGACATAACTGTAAGCAAACGCGGTTCCCGTGTCTGAGATCAGCACGTCCGCATTCTGCTCATAGACAAAAAAACTGTCCGCCTCCCGGTAATGAAGCTTCATGATCCGGTTCTGCGTTCTGATTTTCGTCAGAAGCTCATAATACGCTCCCTGCCTGGAATCAAAGTCCGCCGGAATCTGCATGATCTCGTCGCTGTTTTCCAGCACTAGAACCAGCTCCGTACTGATCTGCACAATATCATAATTGATGTGATCCACATACAGCTCCGACGTATCCCTCGCATACTGGACAGCCATCCTGCGCGTCTCAAAAAGTCCGATTCCCAGGCAGGTCAGAAGTACAAACAGTGCAAAAAATACAGGAATGAGAATCTTGATCCCCATCGCCTGAAGCGTCTGTCCCTTCTCCCGCCGCTTTCTGTCCTCTTTTGGATCCGCCGTTTTCTTCATCCGTGTCTTATCCTTTCCCCGCATCCTTTCGATATTTTCCCGCATCACAGCACCTTTTTATGATATCAAAAACCGGTACGATCCGCCACAGATCTGCGCCGTCTCGTACCGGTTTTTCTCAATTCTTATTTCCCAAGAGACTCCTGATATGCCGCATATGCGGTTCTCTGGATCTCAAGCAGCTCCTGCAGGCCCATCTGATCAAGCTGTGCCAGATAGTCGTCCCACTCTTCCTCGATGCCGCCCTCGGTCACCCAGTGCGCATACATCGATTCCACATAGGTATAGATATCCGTTCCAAGCGTTGTCAGACGCGCTTCTTCCTCGTCCGTATAGTGAAGAACCGGCATAACTACGTTCGTATCTTCCTTGACATACTTACCGTTCACTTCATCGAGCGCCAGCTTCACGCCGTCTCCCTGATCCTCCGGGAGCGTCACCTTCTCCTGGAACGACGGGCTCATGTACTTCGGCCCGAAGTCGCGGAGCGAATTCGACCACGCGGAGGTATCCAGCGAGCTACCGTCCGACGGAACGTTTACCGTGTAGGTGCCGTCGCCGTTGTCCGTGATGCATCCGTCTGAAATCGAACCGTAATAGGTCTGAAGGGTTGCCAGGTCATCATAGAATCCGTCCGCCCATGCGAGCAGCTTCTCCGGATTCTGGCAGTTATTCGTGATGATCAGCTCACGGTTTGCGATATCGATATTCGTCGTCGCATTTTCCACGTAATGATTGCCGTCATAGGCTGTCGGCGCCTCAAGCACCTGGTACTGTCCCACATTCAGCCCCACCACTGCGTCTGCCGTCCAGCCGAAGATAAGACCGGCCCGGGAGCCGCCTTCCGCCTGAAGCTTTGCGGTGTACATGGAGTTATCCTGTGTGAAATACTCGGGATCTAAGATACCTCTCTCCCACAGGTTGCGCATCCACTTTACGGCCTCATAGTAATTCTGCTCCACCGGAACAAAGACCGGCTGGCTGTTCGCATCAAGTCCCATGTAGTTGTCCTGACGGCTCACAAACGTACCGGCATACATACCCATGATCTGCCACAGGTCAGAACTCAGCCGGTTCGCTGCGGCGTACGCGCTGATGCCGATCTCATTGTTCGGATCCCCGTCGCCGTCCGCGTCCTCCGTCACAAATTTGTACAGCACTTCCTCGAGCTCCTCGCAGGTCGTCGGCATCTCAAGGCCCAGATTATCCAGCCACTCTTTGTTGATAAACGCGGCGTAGCCGGCCACCTCCGGTCGAAGCGGCAGCTCTTTCGGAAGGCTTAAGATCGTGCCGTCGCGCTCGGTACAGACCGCAAGCAGCGACGGATTCTCCTGCGTCGCACGCATGAAATTCGGCATTGTCTCCTCGTTGACATATGGGGCGAGATCGATAAAGCTGTCCTTATTCTGCGTCAGGTCGGAGGAGGTCAGCGCATTTGATCCGAGAAATGCGTCCGGCAGGTCCCCGGAGGCCAGAAGCAGTGATTTCTGCTCCGCCCAGTCAGAAGCGTAATAAATCTCCCACTCGATATTGATCCCGTATTTTTCCTCCATCTCGGCCATGATACCGCTGTCAAGGAAGTCGGTCGGCCATGCGTCCGTCCACCGCACGGTTGCGATCCGGTAGGTCGGCACGCCGTCCTGTGCTCCCGCATCGGAGGAACTTCCGCCGCCTGCATTGCCTGCGCTCTCTGTTCCGCCGGCAGCCTCCGCATTCCCGGATGTTCCCTGATCACCGCCGCCACCGCATCCGGCCACAAGTCCGGCTGCCATTGATGCGACCAGCAGTGAGCTGATCAGTTTTGCAAATCTTTTTTTGTTTCTCATACATTCTGCTCCTTTCTCATATTCCCTTATCTTTTCTGCGCACCCTTTTTGTCTGGGCGCCAGAGCCCTGCCGCCGCTTCCTCTGGCTTTTGACCGCCCCGCGACGATACGGCTCCGACGCCCGTTTCCGCAGAGATCCGATGTTCCGTTTCCCGTATCCGTCAGCCCTCCGCCGGCCCGCAGAATACCGCGGACCTTTCGTTTTTTCCGGCGTGATATCTCTCACCGACTCCCGACGGATCGGCTTTTCTCACACCTCCCGGCCGTTCAGGTCTTCTCACCGACTCCTGACGGATCGGCTTTTCTCACACCTCCCGGCCGTTCAGGTCTTCTCACCGACTCCT
>CAJUNX010000039.1:0-12245 GCA_910587865.1 uncultured Roseburia sp. | reverse complement strand
GACGGATCGGCTTTTCTCACGTCTCCCGGCGGATCAGAATCTCTCCTTCCTCCTGCGTCAGCGGGATCTCAATCGTCCCTTTCACGTGCTGCCGGCACGTTACCGGCTCTCCGTTGATCCGCACCTCATAGCGCCTGTCCTCCCCCATTGCCGCGAGCAGCACGCTGCTGCACGCCCGGTTTTTCTGATAGGAGATCCGCATCGCATCACCGCCGTCAGAAACCTCGCGGTCACGGATCCAGGTGTCAAACCCCGCCGTCACCGTACCCGCTTTATAGTAGGAGGCAAAAAAGCTGCAGACCGGCGCAGACAATCCGCCGAACTGGTGATACCAGCCGCCCCGCTGTGAACGGATCTGAATCATCTCAAACGTGTGATAGCTGAATTCCGTCTCTTTTTTCCACGATTCAAGCGCTCTCGCGGCAATCGCATACGCCGTATCCGCCTCCCCGAGGTCGAGCATGGCCTTAAAGAGCAGGTACTGATACGGAAACCACACGCTCCCGTTCCAGTAGCCGTTGTCATAATAGTAGGACGCGCTCATGTCGACCGACGAAAGTCCGACCGGGGACCACAATTCCCTGTCCGAGCGAAGGTGGCAGAGCATCCGCCTGACCTGATCCTTTTCTCCGATTCCCGCGATCAGCGGCGTCACCCCGTCGATTCCGCGGTTGTAATTTTCCCCTGTTTCCGTCCGAAGGATCCCGACGGCGTTTCCCGCATCGTCGTGCCGCACATATCCGAAATATCCGCTCTCTTCATCCCATGCGTGGGATAAAAGCGCTTCCGTCACCCTTTGGATGTCCGCATCGTATTCCGCAATGTCCGCTTCTCTCCCGCAGTACGCGGCAATCGTTTTTAAGATCCGCGCGATTCTCACCAGAAAAACGCTGGTGCAGACCGGCGCGACATGCCGCTCCTCCTTCTGCGCGTGCAGCGCAACCTGCGGCGGATAGTCATCCATGCCGCTCGCGTTATAGAAATAATCGTACGGCGTCAGAAGGCCGCTCGCATAGCGCGCCGTCGTCGAGCCTTCCGCCTTTCCTGCAAAGAAACGGTAGTACCGCCGGAACATCGGGTAATATGCGCACAGCTCCTTCTTTTTCTCCCCAAAGCTCCTCTGCATCAGCTCATACCAGAGGAAAAACTGCGTCGGAACCAGCGATCCGTGGAAGAGGAACGCGAAATCTCTGTTTTCCTCCTCCGAGAGATACAGATCCATGATGTACTCCGCGCGCTCCCTCGAATACTCGAGCATTCCGATCCCGATCATGCCAGAGTCCCAGGTATACAGGCTGTCCCACCGCTTTCCCGGCGTATAGTGGATCACCTGCTTCCCGTGGCGCACAATCGGATAGACCACATTCGAGAACAGCGCCGCCTTTAACAGGCGCACGGAAAACGCATATTCCGACACGGCCGCTCTGCCGGATTCCATTCCGCGGGCGCACCGCTGCCAGCACTCGTCCACGTCCTTTTCGGTATACCGCGGCGGCTTTGTCCCGATACACCCGCAGATCACCCGCGTCTCCCCGGCCGGGACGAACACCGCCTCGGCGACCGTGTTGTGATAATATCCGGGATCCGACTGTTTCCTTGAAAACGACCCGGAAAAACTCATCGTCAGATCATCGTAGGTGTGGTCCGAATTCGACAGCCGCGTCGGCAGTGCATCCTCGAGACAGCCTGTGTGAAGCTCCCTCTCCCGCACCCGGTCCCAGAATAAGGAAAGATACATCGGCGGCTCGCCGTTTTCATAGCGGTAGCACACGTGATATCCTTCTCCCGCACCCTTTGCCGGACTTCGTTCTGTGATCTCCGGTTTCACGGCGTACTGCCGTTCCAGAACAGACACCCGCCCGGCATCCGTCCGCTCCGTGATGCAGAAGAAATCAAGCATCACGCCGTTCCCCTCCGCGCCCCGGGCCATCATCTCAAACGGGAAGCTTCCTTTTTCCAGCTGCCCCAGCGAAAGCGTCACCGTGCGCGGCGTGCCGCTTCCCTCAAAGACCAGCTCCCCGTATGTACTGTCAAAAACGACATTTGTCCTGTCGTTCCAGGTACGGTAGCGCACCGTGAGCACGGCGTCGGCATAATCCTCTGTCAGCGTTTTTTCATAACCGACCGCATCCCCCGCTGCCGCGCCGAACATCCCGAGTCCCAAATGCGGCATCGCAAGAGCATACCAGGTCTCGCCCAGCCCTTTTCCGCCCGTAAATCCCGGGACATCGATCTCTCCCGGCCGGCGGCCGTCCGGCATCAGATGTTCCCACGGACGCTGTTTTGCAAAGCTAAGATCCGCCTCCGACAACGCATCCCAGAAGACATGCTTTGCCGGGCAGTCTGCCGCGCACTCCGCCGGATGCGGATATTCCATCGCCGCGAACAGATTCAGCAGGCAGTTCTGCATCCGGTCCGTCCGGTTGACAAACGCGGTGCGCACGCCCCAGACCTCAGGCTCCATCTCAAAAAACGAGACACTGGCATACAGCTGGTCTTTCCAGATCAGTTCGCAGCGATAGGTGTACGCACTCCCGTCCTCCGCTGCGTCCCAGGGGTGATACCCGGACGGGACACACACATTCGGCGCAGGCACGGAGCTGTTCGCATAGGTCGGATGCAGCACAAGATCAAACCTTGCACCTTCCATCCCGCTCTCTCTCATCACCCGCGAGAGTCCCATATATTTTTTTGAATACGGCCCGTAACCGGACAGGCACGCCCCGTTTTTCTCTCTCATCCTTCTTCCCTTTCCACAATCCGGATACCGGGCCGCTCTCCTCAGCCGCGGCCCGCATCATCGCCCGGCGTCGCCGCTCTCCTCAACACGCATCATCGCCCGGCGTCGCCGCTCTCCTCAACACGCATCATCGCCCGGCGTCGCCGCTCTCCTCAACACGCATCATCGCCCGGCATCAGCCTTTCACGGAACCGACCATCACGCCCTGATTGAAGTACTTCTGTACAAACGGATACATACACATGATCGGCGCCGAGGACACCACGATCACAGCGTATTTGATCAGATCCGCCATCTGCTTCGCCTCCACGGCCGCGGCGCCCGAGGACATCGAGCTGATCGTCTGATTCGAGATCAGGATATTCCGAAGCACCAGCTGCAGCGGCTGCAGCGCATCGTTGCGCAGATAAATCAGTGCGTTGAAATACGAATTCCACTGGCCGACCGCCGCCCACAGCGCGATTACCGCGAGGATCGCCTTTGAGAGCGGCAGCACGATCTTAAAGAAAAATCCCAGGTATCCGCATCCGTCCAGCTGCGCCGCCTCCCACAGCTCCTCCGGGATACTGTTGGAAAAGAACGTCCGCCCGACGATGATGTAATACGGAACGACGGAGAACGGAAGTACCATCACCCAGAAGGAATCCAGGAATCCGAACTTCTGTACCGCCAGATAGGTCGGGATCAGACCGCCGGTGAAAAACATCGGGATCAGGTAAAAAAAGGTAAAAAAGGTTCTGCCGAACAGCTTCTTGCGCGAGAGCGCATAAGAAACCGGAATATTGACCGCGACCGTGATGATCGTACCGACGACCGCATACAGGATCGTGTTGCGGTATCCGACCCAGAGCTGCGCATACTCCGCCAACTGCCGGTATGCTTTCAAACTTACCCCCTGCGGCCAGAACATGATCTGCCCGCTGGACACCTTCGTCGCATCACTGATCGATGCGATCAGAATAAAATACATCGGATACAAGGTCACCAGAATCAGAATCACCGCGATCGTATAAATGATCGCATTAAAGATGATATCTCCCCTGGATAACTTTATTTTTGTGCCTCTGACGGCTGCTTTTGTCTGACTCATAACTGTCCCCCTGTCTAAATCAGCGATGTGTCGCTGAGTTTTTTCGCAATCTGGTTGACCAATAGAAGCAGAGCCAGATTGATGATATTGTTAAACAGGCCGATCGCTCCGGAAAGGCTGTACTGGTTCTTTAAAAGACCCATTTTGTAGACATATGTGGAAATGATTTCACTCGTTCCCGAATTCATCGTATTCTGCAGCAGATACACCTTCTCAAAGCCGACGCTCATCACATTTCCCATACGCAGGATGAACATGACGGTCGCGGTCGGCAGAAGCGCCGGGATATCAATATGGATCATCCGCTTAAACTTACCCGCACCGTCCATGGTCGCCGCCTCGTACAGCGAGGGATCCACCGAAGAAAGCGTCGCGATATAGAGAATACTGTCCCATCCAAGATGCTGCCACACCTCCGTCCACACATAGATGTGCGGGAATGCCGGCGCGCTCCCCATCAGATTCGGCAGCTGGAACCCGAAAAGTCCCACAAGCTTTGAGACGATTCCGGTACTCGGAGATAAAAACAGAATGATCATACCGCACATAACCACAGTCGAGATAAAATGCGGCAGATACGTCGACACCTGAAAAAACTTTTTGAACCGTTTCGCGTGCAGCTGATTGCACATCAGAGCCAGTGCGATCGGAAGCGGAAATGTCACGACCACCGTGTAGATACTGATGACCAGCGTATTTTTAATCGTCGGCCAGAACTGATAGGAACTGAAAAACTGTTTAAAATTTGTAAACCCTACCCATTCGCTTCCCCAGATTCCCTTCGATGGCGCAAAGTCTTTGAATGCGATCACAACGCCGTACATCGGGTAGTATGTAAACAGCAGAAAAATGATGATCGACGGAATCATAAGCAGATACAGTGCGCCGCTTTCCCGGATTTCCCGCAGTGCCGTCTGCGGGCTCCTTTTTCCCTTTTTTTTCACAGCAACTCCTCCTTTTCCGTGTTTGATGGATATATCATACAATTTTTTTCATCTTTTCTCTTGCAATCCTGTGTAAAATGACTAACAAAAAAGAGACATCTTTTCGATGTCTCTCTCTTCTCCCATACGTTTTTTTGTTATTCCCTGTTCGTTTTTTTAACATTCTCCCGCTGGCTGCGGTACTCGTTCGGCGTCATTCCGGTCGCGTCGCGGAATGTCTTGCTGAAATAGGAAAAATTGCTGTACCCCACCTCCATCGCAATCCGGCTCACCGGAAGAGCGGAGTGAGTCAGGTACTCCTTCGCCCGCTCCATACGCCGCGCAGCAATATAGGTCGGCAGACTCATGCCGGTCGTGCTCTTAAAGAGCTTGGAGACATAATCCTCCGACAGCCAGACCTCCTTTGCGAGCAGACTCCGCGAGAGCTCATTCCCCAGATGCTTCTCGATATAATCCTTCACCTGTCCGACCACGTCCCGCTGTCTTCCGGCATTCAGGCTGTTTCCCTCGAGCCGTTCAAACATCCAGCAGATAAAACCGATCGTCTCCCCGAGTGAAATATACGCCTCCTTTTCCCTCCGGATAAACCCGGCGCTGTCAAACAGCTCGGAAAATTCAAGATGGTTTTTCCCCAGATATCCATACAGAAATCGTTCCAGTTCCTTTAAAAACCGTTCCAGCCGTTCGTAAGTCAGAAGTCCTGCGGCATATTCCTTTCGGAGGCTCGCACAGATATTGTCACAGATCGCGGGCAGCTCCTTTGCAGGATCCATGGATTTCTGCCAGATCTCCCAGGGCAGCGGTCCGCATTCCTCCGCTTCCTCCCCTGCGTCCGGCTTTATCCTGACGGGCTCTCCCGTTTCCTCCGGCTGTTCCCTCGTGCCGGTTTTCCCGGCGCTGCTCTCTGCATGATCCCCCGGGACTGTCGTTTCCTCCGGCTGTTCCCTCGTGCCGGTTTTCCCGGCGCTGTTCTCTGCGTGATCCCCCGGAACTGTCGTTTCCTCCGGCTGTTCCCTCGTGCCGGTTTTCCCGGCGCTGCTCTCTGCGTGATCCCCCGGAACTGTCGTTTCCTCCGGCTGTTCCCTCGTGCCGGTTTTCCCGGCGCTGCTCTCTGCGTATTTCGGCCCCGGGACGATCCCATCCTCCTGACTTCGCTCCGCAAAAATGCCGTCCTCTCCCGGCAGGAACCGCTTCTCCAGCTCCTCCAGCACCTCCCAGCTTCTCTCCGTCTCCGTCACAGGACGCGCCCGGCCGATGTAGATACACACCTTCTGCCCGATGGCATCGGAAAGAAAGCATTTCCATCTTACTGATGCCGCACAGAATTCCTCAAAGCATGTCCTTTTCTTTATGACAAGCATCCAGCCGGCCTCCTGCACGCGCACGACCTCCTCCGGCGCCTGGCCTTCCTGTTCAAAAAAATCATGCGCCAGTCCGCGGATCCTGTGATCAAGCAGCGAGAGCTCCTTCCGATACCCCGCCTCCCGCGGATCCAGCCACACGCGGATCATCTGAAGATAACACGCGTCGTCCTGCCGGTACCGTCCCTCGGACAGCGCCTGCTTCAAAAGCTCCCTGTGCCCTGCGACAGCCCCGAAAAACGTCGTCCAGAATCCCCCGTCCTCTTCTTTTTCTTCTTTCCGCTCCAGTTCGTCCCGCTCCAGATACTCTTGCACCACCCTTGTAACCGCACTCTCCAGCTCCTCACTGGAAATCGGTTTTAACAGATATTCCCGCGTTGACAGGCTCAGAGCCTTCTGCGCATAGGCAAAATTCGCGTAGCTGCTTAAAAAAATACACTCCAGCCGGAGCTTCTGGCTCCTGACCCACTCCAAAAGCTCCAGCCCGCTGCCCTGCGGCATATCGATGTCACACAAAAGCAGCCGGATCGGAAACTCCCGGATCAGCCGCTGCGCCTGTCGGATATTATACGCGGTGAATACCATGGAAATGCCGGCCCGCTCCCACTGAACCGTCTCCTCAAGCTTCTCGACAAGATATCTGTCGTCATCCACAATTAATATACTGATCCCCACACTGCCGCCTCCGCCTTTTATCTGCGCTTTTTCTTCTTCGTCGGATTGCGCCTGGCGTGTGTCGTACCGTTTCCGCCGGCTTTTGACGCGCTGCCCTTCCCGGCGTTTTTGCCGCTTCCTCCTCCGGCTTTCGACGCGCTGCCTGCGCCGTTTCCTTTCCCGGAAATACTGCCGCCCTGTCCGCCGTACGTATTTTTATACCACTGTATCCAGAGGCTCACCCCGATCCCGAGTACGGCAATCCCGATGATCGCCGGCAGCGACATCGTGTGGTCGGTGTTAAAAAGTACCTTCATCCAGTCCATATCAGTCCCCCCGTTTCGTACGTTCAGTATATCGGAAACAGACAGAAAATTCAACAAAAAGATCGGATGTTAACCGTGGTAAGCACAGCATTTTTGTGGTATAATAAAAACAGACAAAAGGATGCCGCACGCATCCTGCGGACGGCAGATACCGGCCGCACGCTTATTTTTACCGTGAAAGGAACCTGATATGACAGATACAAAGGAAGCTTCCAGGCTGCTTTATCACAGACTGGCAGAATTTGCAGACAACGATTCCCTTCAGGCGCTCCAGCAGATCCTTACTTCCACGAAGGATCTGATGTCCTGTTACCGGTGCGCAATCATGGAGGTCGAGACAAAGTTTCGTGTTTTAAACGAGCGGTTTTCCCTGGTGCATGACCATAACCCCATTGACACCATCCAGAGCAGATTAAAATCGCCGGAGAGCATTCACCAGAAAATGCTGCGGAAGAATCTGCCGTTCACCTTAGAGGCGATCGAGAAGAACCTGTCCGACATCGCGGGCATCCGCATCGTCTGCTCTTTCGTCGACGATATCTACATGCTCGCGGACTGTCTCTTACAGCAGGACGACATCACACTGATCGAGCGAAAGGACTATATTAAAAATCCGAAACCGAACGGATACCGCAGCCTGCATCTGATCGTCGAGGTCCCCATCTTCCTCCAGAACGAAAAGCGCCTCATGAAGGCCGAGGTGCAGCTGCGCACGATCGCGATGGAATTTTGGGCAAACTTAGAGCACCAGCTGCGCTACAAAAAGGATCTCCCGGCAGAGATCGTGGAAAAGACGGCGGAGCGCTTAAGCGAATGCGCCAGACAGAGCGCCGGGCTCGACGCAAAGATGCAGGAGATCCGGGACGCGATCGAACAGGCGGGCGGGGATACAGCCGTCAGATGACCGGCCGGCTTATTTTTTATGACCGGAAAGCCGGTCTGACAACATGGAAATTATCAGTCGACCTTATGAAAGCATACTGTCTGCTCTTTCATAGATATTTTCCCGACCTGATAACCATAGTCCGCCAATGCCTTTTTGTATTTCAGGAAAGAGTGGTCAATCGGTATCCCCATAATCTCCTGAATCTCCTCAAAGGTCAGCTGAAATGATTCCTTTCCGCTTTTCTGCACATATTCCCATAATGTGTTATATTTACTCATTGCCTTTCTCCTTTCTGCCCTCTCTTTTTCTTAAAAACATAAATGACAGTATTGATGATACATAACAGAACAAAAAGGCTCGTAAAGTTAATCCAGATATCCCTGTACGCCGTTTTCGCCAAAGGTTCCCGCAGTCCGCAAAACCAGACATAGGCGAACGCCAACATCTGAGAGGGAATATATGCAATCAAATATCTGAGAGCCAGAGGCTTAACAGGCAGATTCGTGCATAACTCAAATGCCGCTATCCCGATCAGGAGAATGATAGCCCTGTCTAATTCGTGCCAGTTACCGCCTGGGTCTTCATATACGCCGTTACAAAGATACAAAACGCTGCTTAACAATGTAATTCTGCACCAGTCTGAGCCGAATCCGGCTTCTTGTCCAATGCGGCCTTTCCTCTTTCACTGATGCTTACGGTATCTGTATCCTCATTCCGGCTTCTTCTGATACAGAAGCATTCTGCCTCCTGTATGTATCATTGTCCTTCTGGCTTAACTCGTTTTCTACCTGCACCAGCTTTTTCTCCAGCTCCCGGATTTTCTTTTCATCTCCAAAAGCCGACCGGATCTGCTGTTCCAGCTGCTGCTTTTTCTCTTTCAGCCTCTCGATCTCTCTGTCAGCCTTATCCGTATTTGTAACACATTTCTCCGCCGGCTTTCTCTGACTGCCTCCGCCTGCCTTCGGTGCTTTGCCATCTTCACGTTTCCCGGAACGGTCCTCCTGTTTCTTTGCATGGCCGGCTTTCGGGTCATCAAAAAAGATTTTCCGGCTGCCGTTCTCGTCCTGACCTATCCGGTACAGTCCCGCAGGCTTTTGCCCCGATTTTTCACTGCTGATGTATTCATCCCGTGGTTCGGACAACTTACCAGCGTTTTTTTCCTCAGCAGCTTTCTCTTCTTCCTTTGCCTTTTCTGCCCTCTCTGCAGCCTGTTTTTCCTTTACCCGCTCTGCATAGTCGGTGCCGGAATGATCATAATTTCCATGAATCTGCATTGCCATAAGCATATTTCTCCTTCCATTTGATATGGTCAGGCAGCGTCTCTGCAGCTGCCCCGCGACTTCTCTGCAGCCGCTTTGCACAGCCCTTACAGACGCTTCCTTTTTCTTTTTTCGGCTGTAGAAAGTAACGTCTTCATCCATTTGCTGTGTACTGCTTTCTAGATGCTGCGGAATGATCCGCAGCACATGGAGGACAAATGCAGTCTCCTGTCAGGGATTGTTTTTGCTTTGCTGCTTTAAGGCTCCTGTTGTAATCAGCACACTACATAAAATAATAACCGCACAATTCAAGATTGTAATACCCAATGGAAATTGATAATTCAAATAGCTCATCAGGCTGTTTTTCAAAAATGAGCAAAGAACATATCCAATCCCTCCGCCAATGATCACAGATAATACAAGTCCCATGCCGACTACGATCAGTCCCTCTTTATGGACCATCACGGATAATTGTTTTTGGGACATTCCCACGGAACGCATGAGAGAAAATTCCCTGCGCCTTACGATCATTCCCGTCAAAATGGTATTTAACAGATTCATCACGGAAAAACAACCAATTAGGACAATGGCTATTGCAAGGGCTAACCGTGTTCCCTGCAGGAAGTTTTCATTCTGTGCAATGGCAGCAGAAAGGGAATCCACACTCAGCCGCGGGTGATCGGATACCATCTGGTCTATTTCATTTTCTGCCTGCTGTTCCAAAGAATCCTCTACACGAATCACATACTGATATGTCAGATTGCTGTGTGCGATTTTTTGCATGGAATCAACCGGCAATAACAGCATATCTATTTTATCGCCATTATTTCCAATCTTACTTTCGTCAAGAACTGCCGCAATCTCAAATTCCAGGTTCTCCGTATGCTGCCCATCAAAAATCTTCAGCGTTACAGACGAGCCGACTTCCGGATGAATACCAAAATACTTCTCAAAGTCACCCGGCCTGCCAATCACCATCTGATTCTTAAGTGCCATTTGCTCATAATCTGATATTGTTCCATTTAAGAGACAGCTTTGCAGCAAATCCATATCTGCTTTCTCAAATCCTACAATTTCAGCATCTGATTCCAGGGCCTGCAGATCATAGGAAACCGGGAGATGCTGATCGTTCATGATCTTTTGCACACCTGATAATTGCGAGAGTTCTTTTTCCACTTCCTCCGTAAAAGGGCTTGATCCCTGCAAAATCTCCAAAGGATTTTCCATCAGCTCCTGATTCGAGATCTTTAAAACGAACTGTCCTCTTGCAAATCCGGATAAAGACATATCTTCTGCATTGATCGAAGAAAGGACAGAGGATAAGCCTAACAGCAGGACGCCAGTCAGGACAAGGGAGGCGGCTGTCAGTATATTCTTTTTCTTATAACGCAAAACCTGGCTGACTGCCAAAGACCCTGGCGTTAGCCTGTGCTGCCTATGTTTACCTTTCGGCCCCTTATTTTGTTCATAGCGGGAAGCCTCTATGGGTGAAACGGCCGCGGCTATCTTAGCAGGCTTTTTGATGGACAGGCGCACAGTGGCATAGGTTAACGCAACGACAACCGGGCATATCCATAGCACATTCCATAACCCAAATCCATGTGGAATGAAAAGATAAGCCACTGCAATTCCCGCAATCAGTCCAATCGGAATTGCAGGCAGCATCAGCAAAGTCCCCTCCCTGAGAACGAGCCTTTGAATCTGTTTTGCTGTCATACCGATTGTGCGGAGCTGTCCATATTCTTTAATGGAGTTGATGATGGAAATATAAAAAATGTTGTATATTACCAAAATACCGGCGATCACGATAACAACCAGCCCGGCAACAGCCGCCAGAACCATCCATGCCGAAGGCTGGCTAAGGTTCAGATACGCTTCATTATAAGAAGGAGCCGCTTTACAGCCTGCATCAGCCGCTATCTGTGATATTAGGTTTTTTACATCCCCAGAGCCCGCATCTAAATTTACACGGAGCATGACTGCCGGTGAAAAGTGATCCCATCCATCCATTTCCAGGAAGTATTCTTCGGAAACCATAGCCGCATATAGGGAACGGTCAGTGCCTTTCGCCCCTGTTTTTAAGTATCCTGTTATAAGAAAGGATGTTTCCTCGCCGTTGTTTGGGGCTGGCAGCCGGATGGTATCTCCAATTTTAGCATTTATCTTCTGCCGGATTAAATATTCCTGTTCAATCAGGATCTCATTCGCTTTCTCCGGCATTTTCCCCTCAGAAACAGACAGCCCATTTAATGTAAGTGCATCATTGTTGCAATACGAAATATTAAGGCGGTCATTTCCGGATTTCACGCTGCCAATGGACGCTGTGAATCCGCATAGATCCACCCGCACATCATCACTCAATTTCTGGTATTGTTCTTTTTCTATGCCGGAAATAAGCGCATGATAAGACCCCGTTATGTGATTGCCTCCCTTTTGGTTCACTGTAATAATCCCAGAAACCAGGAGCAATACGGATGCCATCAAAAATGTTGCCAATGAAATTGCAGTAACCGTAAAAATTTTCTTCAAACGCTCTTTCTTTAATTGAGCAGACGCTAATTTTTTAATAACAGCGCCGGTGTCATTCTCAAAAGGCCATGTCATATCTGCCACCTCCTAATTGCCGTCTACGGCAATTTCTCCACAATCCTGCCGTCCTCAATCCTTATGATCCGGTCAGCAAGCTGGGCAATCTCGTTATTATGGGTAATCATGACAATAGTCTGGTTAAACTCCATACCGGTACGCTTTAAAAGCCCCAGCTCCTCGTCATTCTTTTTGGCCAGCTCATCCCCACGGACAATAACGTTGCCGGACGTGGGCGTATCCAGCCCGCCCATCATGTTAAGCAGGGTGGATTTACCACTGCCGGACGTTCCGACGATCGCCACAAACTCACCCTGTTCCACAGAGAGGCTGACGCCATCTAAGGCGCGGGTAATGTTTGGCTCACTGCCATAATACTTTTTCAGATCGATTGTTTGT
>CAJUNX010000038.1 GCA_910587865.1 uncultured Roseburia sp. | reverse complement strand
GCTCCTCGATCTTTCCTCCCCAAACTCCCGCACCGATTCATCGCTCCTCTCCCCGGATCTCTTTGCTCTGTCACTCCACCGTTCCCCGACCGATTCAACGCTCTCCGTTCTTTCTTCTCCGGACCGATTCATCGCTCCTCGATCTTTTCTCCCCAAACTCCCGCACCGATTCATCTCTCCTCGCATTTTGCAAGCCGCTCAAGCGTATCTCCGTCCAGCCGGTACATCGCGTCAATCATATTGTTCCGATACGCGGCATTCCCGTCCTGCGCCCCGAGACGTTTTTCGGCAATCTCCCCGCAGACCCCCATCGCGCAGACAGCCGCGGCAGCGGCCCGCAGTGTCTCCTTCGGATTCGCCGTGACAAACGCCGCCGTCAGCGCGGACAGCTGACAGCCGGTTCCGGTGACGCTGCCCATCATCGGATGTCCGTTTCTGATACAGTACGCCGTCTGACCGTCGGCCACAATATCGATCGCGCCGGTGACCGCGATCACAGCGCCCGTTTTTGCCGCAAACGCTTTCACAAACGCACAGGCTGCATCCAGCGTATCCTCCGTCACCACATCCACGGGATCCGCGTCCACCCCCTTTGTCGTCCCTCTTCCCTGCGCCAGTGTTTTGATCTCCGAGATATTTCCCCTGATTACGGCAAACCGCACCTCCTCTGTCAGGCGCAGGGCTGTCCGGGTCCGAAGACCGGAAGCGCCTGCGCCGACCGGATCGAGCACAACCGGATGTCGCAGCGCATTCGCCTGTCTGCCTGCGGCGAACATGGCCGGGATCGTCCGTTCATTCAGCGTCCCGATATTGATGTTTAACCCTCCGCAGACCGCGGTGATCTCCGCCGCCTCGCCGATGTCATCCGCCATGATGGGCGACGCTCCGCAGGCGAGCAGCATGTTCGCGCAGTCGTTGACCGTCACATAGTTGGTGATGCTGTGGATCAGAGGACGGCACGCTCTGACATTTTCTAACAATTCTTTGTGCATGATAAACCTCCGTTTCGGCCGAAAGCCCTGTGTAGTATTCTGAGTACAAAAAAAGCTGCCCGATCCGGCAGCTTCTGCTTACATACATATCCCGAATGTACCTATCCGTACATCTTCGATGCATCCCTACGTTGGCATTATCCAAATCAGGTCACCGGTCGAAGGTCTCACCTTCCTCTCAGCCTGTTTACAAGCTCCCGTCTGCGTTTTTTGTTGTTTTCTGATTATACACTGTTTTTTGGGCCCTGGCAACTGTTTTTTCACTGACGGTCCGCGGGTCAGTCCCCTGAACGGAGACCGCCCCGTTTCTCTCAGCAGCCGGCCCTCTGCCTGTTCTTCCACACGGTCATTTTTCCACCCGGAACACATAAGCCGGCTGTCGTCCACACGTCTCAGGAAACTTAAGCACGGTATCCGCTCCTTTTACCGTGTAGGAAACCGGCCCCACGCCGCAGAGTGTCACGCATCTGCCTTCCGGGATGCGATATCCCGCAAGCTTCATCTGCGGTGCGGGCTCTTCTCCCAGGAAAATCGCATAAACCGTGTTTCCCTTCTCTGTAAAATACACCGGATTACCGTTCTGATCCGTACACATGACCGGATCATGCGGCCTGGTTCCGTAAATCGCCTCACCGTTCGTCTTTAACCACGCTCCGGTCTCAAGAAGCGGCTTTATCTGTTCCTGACAGACGCTGCCGTCCGCCCGCGGGCCGATGTTCAGCAGCAGGTTTCCGTTCTGCGCGACCACCCGGACCAGAAGATCAATGATCTGCTTACCCGTCAGATAATCCAGTCCTGCCTCCGTCCGGTTAAAGCCAAAGCTGCGTCCTATGCCGCGCGTGCACTCCCACTTCTCCCTCCTGCCGCCGGTGAGCTCCTGGTATTCCGCCGTTACAAAATCGTAGTGAAAACGCTCCTTCGGAGGAGGCGGAAAAAATTTTCCCTTCATGCTCTCCTCAAATGCCTCCCACTCCGCCGCCGTCCGCGGTACCAGATACTGCATCCAGCGGTCATCAACGACGCCGTCCTCCACCCGGTTGTAGTAATATGCAAACAGCTCGTTTACATCATATCCGTGCGGAAACGCGATATCGTTCCAAAGCACAGCGGGCCGATAGCGGTCGATAAGCTCCTTTAACTGCCGGACCGCATAATCGACGTACTCCGCCGGCATATCCTGATGCCGCATATAGCCTGCCGCTCCGTCAATCGGCACGTCAGTCCGGAAGGTCCAGTCGAATACACCTGAATAGTAAAGCCCCGCGCGGATCCCGGCGCGATCCGCCGCATCGCAGAATTCCCCGACAAAATCCCTTTTGGAATGATAGCCCGGACGGCGCGGATTCGGATTTACGGTCGGCCAGAGATTGTACCCGTCGTGATGTTTGGTGACAAGCACAGCATATTTTGCCCCTGCCGCACGGATCAGCTTCACCCAGTCCGACACATCAAAATCCGCGTTCTGTTCCTCAAAATCCTCCTGAAACGATTCGTAACTGCGGCTGCCGTAATGCTTTTTGTGAAATTCCTGCGTGACGGATCCGGGGATTCGCAGCGAATTTAAGTACCACTCCGCATAGGGATAATTCCGCCACAGATCTGCGGATCCCGATTGAAAGCTCTCAGAGATATCCTGATGCTGCTCCCCGGCAAATGCCGGGACCGAAAACAGCGACCAGTGGATAAAGATTCCGAATTTGGCATCCTCATACCACGCCGGGAGCGGGTGGCTGTGCACCGATTCATACGTTGGTTCGTACCTCATACGTTTTCTCCTTTTCGATACTCTTTCTGTACTCCTCATAAACATTCGAAACCGCGGTCAGTTCATTTGCGACACTTGTCTCACCAAAGGCAGACCCGCAGACAGCAGCACAAACACCGTCTGGTTGTTATACGCGACCAGCCCGGTAAATACAAGCGCAGGAAGGCAGTAAAAAATTGTATAAAAACGCATGGAACGCATCCTGGCATTGCGCATATGCGCCATACCTCCTCTGATCTTCACTGTGCGACCGCCGGCCTGCACCGGGCGTCCGGCATCATGTTCAGTGTATAAGAACCTCAGAAAAACGTCAATACAGGATCCCGGAATCCCCCGGATTCCGGCCGAAGTTCGCAGAATCGTTTTATTCCATCGCCGGATTGTTTTATTACGACTTGCAAAAAAACCGTTTTTCATGTAAAGTTCATTTAGAGGTTTCAAATGCTGCCCTTTGGATGCATCATCTCCGGACGGCAGACGGGCAAAGCAACAAAGACGAGGAGTAAGAAAATATGGAAAAAATACTGATTGTTGACGATAGTCCCTTACAGGGTACACAGCTCAAATCCATTCTGAACGAAGAATATGACGTCACCGTCGCCCAGACGGCAGAAGACGGATTCGCCCTCGCAATCTCCGGAGATTATTCCCTGATCCTGCTGGACGTGGTCATGCCAGGCATGGACGGATTTACGATGTTAAAAAAGCTGCAGGAGGAAGTCGTCACAAAGCACGTTCCGGTGATTCTGATCACCAGCCTCTCCGATGCCGAGAACGAATCGCACGGGCTGATGCTGGGCGCGGTGGATTACATCACCAAACCGTTTCATCCGGTCATCGTTCACGCCAGAGTCCGCACACACATCCGGTTATATGAATACCGGAAACAGCTCGAGCTGCTCTCCATGACCGATCAGCTGACCGGTCTCGCCAACCGCCGCCGGTATGAGCGCTACAGCAGGATCAAATGGCAGGAAGCCATCCGTCTGCAGGTACCGTTTTCCATCTGCATGTTCGATATTGACCACTTCAAGGCATACAACGACTCCTTCGGCCATCCTGCCGGTGACAAAGTGATCGCGGCCGTCGCAAACGCTCTCTCAACCCGTCTGCGGCGCTCCACCGACTTTGTCGCGCGCTACGGCGGGGAAGAATTCGTCGCTATCGTCCTCGGCGGCGACGCCTCAGCCGTGTTCGGCCTGGTAAAGAAAATACGGCAGGAAATCGAAAATCTTCACATTCCGCACACGCCGGCTGTCTCCGAGTGGGTTACCGTCAGCTCCGGAGGCGTCACGATCGTTCCGAAAACCGACACGGATTACAGCTCCTATCTGAAAGTCGCGGATGCCATGCTCTACGATGCCAAACGATTCGGACGGAATCAGGTCGTATGGTACGGAGACGATCAGAAACAGTGGGTGGAAGAGTGACGGCCGGCACATGATCTTTTGTCCGGACACTTCACACAAAAAACGGACAGCATCACGCTGTCCGTTTCAGACGTCTCTGATATGTACGACAGATCACAATCGCCACCGCCGTTCCGATGAGAGCTCCGCAGATCACATCCGTCGGATAATGTACGCCCACATAAAGTCTTGAGAGCGAAATCAGCGCTGCAAGCACCAGAGCCGGTATCCCGATTCTCCGCGGACAGGAAAGATAAATGGCAGCCGCAGCCGCAAACGAGCTCCCCGCATGCCCCGACGGGAACGACAGATCCACCTGCGCCTCAATGATTCTGCTCAGTCCCTCCACCGTCTCGTAGGGCCGGATTCTCGCCACCAGATTCTTCAGCAGCAGATTGTTCAGCAGAAGCGACCCCAAAAGCGAAAACGTCATACAGATCCCTGCCGCACGCCGCTTTTTCCACAAAAGAAAAACAATCGTACACAAGATCCAGATCCACCCCGCATCCCCCAGATGCGTGAGCGCCTTCATCACCGGCGTCAGCAGATCATTCCGCAGATATTCCTGAATCCACAGCAGTATATTTCCGTCCAGATTTCGTATCGCGTCCCACATTTTTATATCCTCCCGTACCGATGTCACATATGCCGTCCCGGAACATGATACCATATTCTCTGTACAATTTCCAGTCGTTCAGACAGCGCCCCTGCTCTCCCTCCCCTCACTGCGAACCCGTCAGCACTTTATTGAGCAGATCCGCCAGCGGCACCATCGCATTTTTCGCCTCCTGCAGCGTGTTGGTCTGCGCCCCGACTTCGATCAGCAGCGTGTGCGGACAGTAATGCATGTTATACCGGTATCCTTTCAGGTAAATCCGGCGCGTGAAACCCGGGTAATACTCCGCCGCCTTTAACTGCATCTGAAACGAGATCGCCAGATTATCCGCAATATACGGATTGTACAGATAATCGATATCGCCCATCCGCGTCGTCCGGCTTAGCCCGTTGAAAAACATGATCTGTGCCATCTCCACACCGTTCTGGTTTGAGACCAGCCTGGTATTCTCCCCCACTCCGTCCCGGTGCAGGTCGATTACGACCTCGATTCCCGGATTCTCCGCAAGAATCTGCTCTAACGCCGGCCCGGCGTTCGAATATGCGTGATCCCGGTCCCCGACATCATACGCGCCCTTGTGGTGAATGACGGAAAATCCGTACTGCTCCGTTAAAAGCTGTGTCAGATAATCCCCTACTCCAACTACGCTGGTAGAAGGATCGCCCGGTATGGAATCCGCATATCCTTCCTGGGAATGTGTGTGATAAATCAGGATCTGCGGCGTGGACGCATCATGAGAGAGCCGCACATCCTTTCCGAGCAGCGCATCCTTATTCAGCTGCGCCGCCGTGATCGTGGTCGTGCTGTCCACCTGATAAAAATTCTGAAGCAGATAGTCAAAGTCATTCAGCTTTTCCCGCGAGTACGTGACGACCGGCTGCGTGCCGGCGGGAACCGTGCCGCCCGCAGCGTCCGCTGCACTCTGATCCACCGCACTCCCCCCGGACGCGCCCTCTCCCTGCGGCTGGCCCGGCGTCTCTGCGCTGCCGTCCGACATTCCCGCCGGATCCGCCGCACTGTCTGCGGACGCACTCTCTCCCTGCGGCTGACCGGCGTCCGCTCCCGTCTCCCCGGCAGGATTCTGGCCTCCTCCCGGATCCGCCGTCGTCTGCACCGTCCCGTCATCCGCAGCCTGTTCCATCAGATCCGGCGCAAGTCCGTTCACCACGACCGTTCCCGTCTCCTCATCCACATAATTTTCATCCGCAGCCTCCCGGGCGAGAATCGCTTCATAGGAGAGATCACTCTCCACCTGGGTCGGATAATCCTCCAGACGCTTCGTCCCGCTCTCCATCATAAAAAAATGAGACAGCAGCTGCTCCGCCGCCGTGTGATTCTCCCCCGCCGCACGGTAAACCGCACCCGGATAATACATCTCCTGAATGTCCTGATACAGGCACATCTGAAGCTCCCGCTCAAACCCTGCCAGCAGCCTGCTCTGTCCATGAAAAAACAGAGCTGCTGCCGCCATTCCGATCACCGCCGTTACCATCGGTCCGCTTCTTTTTTTTCCCGGCCTGCTCTTCTCTCTGTACCTGAATGGATTCCTGAAATTACGCATAGTAAAATCTATGCGCGTTTTTCTTTTCTTATGCCGTTGTCAGACAACCATTTGCAAACGCGATATTAAGTCCCTCCGAGATCGTAAAGCTTAAGCGCTTCACGGACTCGTCGATATCCTTCGGCGTCACAAACATCGCATTGAGATTCGGCGAGAGCAGCTCCCGGATCAGCTCGTACTTTTCCGCGTCGTTTAACTCCTCAAGCGAACTGCCGACCGCAGAAAACGCCTCGCTCTGCGTCAGGGCCGTCACCAGGTTATACATCGTGTCGTTTACAATCGTCGCGGCATCCACCACGGTCGGAATACCGATCGAAATCACCGGCACACCGAGACTCTTCTCATTCAGCCCGTGCCTGTGATTGCCCACTCCGCTGCCCGGGTTGATGCCGGTGTCCGTCACCTGGATCGTGCGGTTTAAGCGTTTTGTGCTGCGGGCCGCCAGCGCGTCCACCGCTATGATCAGATCCGGCTTCGTCTCTTTTATGATACCCTTTATGATCTCAAGACTTTCCATTCCGGTCTGCGCCATAACGCCGGGCACGATACTGCTGATCCGGTTGACTTTCTCCTCGCCGAACGCGTATTTTCCGTATTCCTTAATGATATGCCGCGTGATAAACAGATTGTCGACCACCCTCGGTCCCAGCGCATCCGGCGTCACCCCGCGGTTTCCGAGCCCGACGATCAGCACGGAGATCTCCTCCTTTTTCACGCGGGTCAGTTTTCGGATCACCTTCGCAAGCTGTTCGGAGATCTCCCTGTGATAATCCTCGTCCTCCTCATCCATATTTCCCGCCTCGATCGTGATATAGGTCCCTTTGGGTTTTCCCATTGTCTTTGCACCGTTTTCCGTCTCGATCACCACTGTGCTGATCGTCAGATTTTTATCAATCTTCTCCTCGAGAAACCGGACGCCTTTTAACTCGACATGGTCCTCCTGCATCTTCTCCTGTGTCTCTAATGCCAGATCGGTACGTATCTGATACATAATTTCCTCCGTCTCCTATGGGTTCTTTGCTTACCTTTATTTTCCCATACCGGACCAAAATTATCCGCACCTCGCAAAACAAATATTTTATATTTTCTCTTGACAGAAGAAACGGAATGTCCTACAATATACCAGTATGTTTACATCGAACTGTCCGTGTCCGGCTTAGATGTGGATATCTATCAGAAGACCATACAGAATGGGAGGTGTACGGATTGGCTAATATCAAATCTGCGAAGAAGAGGATTTTAGTGGCAGAGACGAGGGCTGCGAGAAACAAGGCGATCAGAAGCAAGGTTAAGACCATGACCAAAAAGGTGGAGGCTGCTGTTGCTTCAAAGGATAAGGAAGCTGCAAAGGCTGCGCTTATCGCTGCTACCGCTACGATTGAGAGCGCTGCTACCAAGGGCGTTTATCACAAGAATAATTCTGCCAGAAAGGTTTCACGCCTGGCAAAGCTTGTGAACTCCATGGCTTAATACATCACTGTGAATAGATAAGAACCGCGGCCCAACCCAGCCGCGAAAAACACCAGTACCGTCAGACTGGTGTTTTTTTATTGCTCCCGGATTTTGATACCGCGCTGTAACGCACCAGAAACAGCTCCACCGCCATCTGATCGTTCATCCGTCCCGTTTTTACCGCTTCCTCCAGTTCCGCGCCGTCCTGCAGAGCCTGTTTTAGCTGCTCCGCCGTAAATCCCCTCGCCTGCATCACATTGCGGCGCACCGCAAACGGCGGAATCCCGGCCTTCTGCGCCATCACCTTGTTGTCAAATCCTTTCGCCGCCATATCCCGCAGGTGAAACAGGATCAGAAACTGCCGGCTGATCAGATACAGAATACGCATCGGCGGCTCCTTTAAGGTCAGCAGATCATAATACAGATCAAGCGCCTTTCTCTGGTCATGTTCGGCAATGGCATTGACCATCTCAAAAATCTTGTTCTGGGTCTGCTCGGTGACAATGGCCGTTACATCCTCCGCCGTGATCACGTCGCGCCCCATCGTATAGCAGATGAGCTTCTCCAGCTCCCGGTCAATCGTTCCCATATCCGTCCCGGTTCTGCCCAGAAACATCTGCATCACCAAAGCGGTAATCTGTCTTCCCTCTTTTTTCAGGCGGGTTAAAATCCAGCGGGTTAAAAGCTCCTCGTTCTGCGCCGAAAACTCCACGACGGCTCCGTATTTTTTTGCCGCTTTATACATCTTCGAGCGCTTGTCCACTTCCTCCTCCACAAAAAGCAGACAGGTCTGCGGCGCCACCTGACCGAGATATTCCGCCAGCTCCTCACAGGTATTTTTAAAAAATCCGCTCTTCTCGATCACAATGACTCTGCGGTCCGCAAAAAACGGCAGTGTCTCCGCCAGGTCAATCACCTCGCGCGGATTCGTATCCTTCCCCTCATACACGGTGAGATTCATATCGTCCCCGCCAAAGAACATGCCTCCTCCCGGCGCAAGCGCGTCTTTTAGCTTGTCACGATACTGCTTTTTCAGATAATCTTCCGTCCCGTAAAGCAGATAAATCTGCCGGAAACTGCCGGATCTGATATCGTCGTCAATGGTTTTCATCCGCTTCCCGTCTCCTCGCTCTCTCATCTTCTTATTTAATTATAGGCGATCTGCCCGCAAAACACAATCCCCAGTGCACCATTGACTGTTGCGCTGGCCGCTTTTGCGGCACTGACATATGATGTCGAGCCAGTACCGGTGCGTTTGTCGTGGTTTCTGCATATTTTTGCTGACAATGCCCTGTCCTTCCGATATAATAGTCTGTCACTAAATCAGCTCTGGTATATCCGTGGTAATTCGTATCCTGCTTTCTTAATCGGATCATATCCGTCCTTATTCCGACGCACTGCGGTACGTCCACACTCCCGCCGCGCCGTTCTTTATCGTCAGCCGGATCTGCCCGGACTCCATCGTAAAAAAGACTTCGCTGCCCGCTTGTTTCATGTGCAGAACAGCCTCCTCCCCCGGATGTCCGTAGCGGTTTCTGGCAGCGCAGGAAACCGTGGATACAAGAGGCTGAACGGTCTGCAGCAGCGCGTCGGAATTCGAGTAATCCGAACCGTGATGTGCAGCTTTGTAAAACGTGAGATTCCCGGGCAGCGCCGGCCTCCCACTCTCCTTTTCTTCCGGATCCGCCTGCCCGGATTCCGGCGATGCGGCAATCGACTGCAGCAGCTTCTTTTCCTCCTCCGTCCCGATATCCCCGGTAAACAGTCCGGTAAAGGCTCCCTCCTCGTACCAGATCACCAGGGAAGCCGCGTTCCGGTCTGTCCCCGCGGCCGTCTCTGCATCCGGAAACAGCGCCAGAAGCCTGGCTTCGCCGAGATACAGGCTGTCTCCCGCATCCATGAACAGCACCTCTGTCTCATTCCGACCGGCGAGCCGGATCAGTTCCCGGTATGCCTCATCCTGCACGATTCCCGCTGAGAGCACCAGACGTCGAACCTCATACCCCTGTTCGAGCAGCTCCTTCAGTCCCGATATGTGATCGCTGTCCGCATGTGAGACGATCCAGCAGTCAATCCGGTCCACGCCGTTGTATTTCAAAAACGGAAGTATCCGGTACTGTCCCACCTTTTTCACATCAGAACTCCCTCCGTCTATAAATACCGTAAATCCCTGCTCTGTCCGCACGAAACAGCCGTCCCCCTGTCCCACATCCAGGATGTCCAGCTCAAATCCCCGGCGCGGCGGTATGATAAGAAGCGCGATCACCATTCCCGCCACAGCCACGGAGGCGGGCACCCGCGCGGGCCACCGCAGCGGGCAGCCCTGACGGCCGGCGGCAGCCTCTCTTTTTTTCATCCGATACGCATACAGCGTCATGCCTGTCAGGATGGCATAACAGGCGGCCATACGCGCGATCGACGGACGCCCGGTCACATGCATGGCTCCCGGAAGTCCCTCACAGATTTCGCAGAGCAGACGGATCAGCGCCAGCAGCTTCTGACAGGGAAACAGCAGTATCGCTGCGGCGCGGCAGGACCACAATCCCGCAATGCCGCCCAGGACCCCGGCCGCCAGCAGAATTCCCATCATTGGCAGGATCAGAAGGTTCATCCCGACCGCATAGACCGGGATCTCATAATAATACCATGCCGCAAGCGGCAATGTCGTAAGCTGAATCGCTGCCCCGGAAAAAATCGCTTTCGCAATCTTCCCGGTCCTCGTTGCGGCAAACGAAACACAGCCGCTCACCCAGGCTGCACCAAGTACGGCGGCAAACGAAAACAAAAAACCGGCATCCCGCAGCAGAAGCGGATTGTCCCACAGAAGAAACAGCGCCGCCGCTCCGAGTGCGTTTAACGTATCATAGCTGCGTCCGAGCGCCTCCGAGAGAAGGAGCAGAAGAAACATCAGTACCGCGCGCCGCACGGAAGTTCCGGCTCCCACCATCACGCCGTACGCACACATCACACTCCCTGCTGACAGACCTGCCGGAAAAAAACCAAGACCACGATTCCGCAGAAAACGATATACCGCCATCCCGATCACCGAGATATGCAGCCCGGAAATCGCCATGATGTGCGACAGACCGCCGGTCTGATACAGCCGCTTTGTCTCGTCGTCCAAAAGCTCCTTGTCCCCGAGCACCATCGTGGCCAGCACACCGCCTTCCCCGGGCTCTAATACGGTCTGGTAGACCTCTTTTATGCGCAGGCGCAGCTGCCACAGCCACTCTTTTACGCGGCTTTCCTTTCCCTCAAGCGAAACCGGCACAGCGTCCTTTAGCCAAAACGCATATCCGCGCGCTTCATAAAAAGACGCCTCGTCAAAGCTGCCCTCGTTTGCCGCGTGTGAAAATAATTTTGTTGTTCCGTTTAAAATAAGGATTTCTCCGATCGATGCAAAATCGGAGTCGAAAGAGACGAGAATCCGGTCACAGAAAACCGGAGCCGTCCTCTGCTGATCTTCCGCAGAATGTCCTATGACACAGGACTTTAGCTCATAGAGATACTGACTGTTCTGAATTTTTTTCGATGCAAGCTCTCCCTGCACCAGAAGCGGCATCCCGTCGGCCACATACCCGAGATATTCTGCCCGATTGCGCTGCGTCTGCTCATAACGGCATCCGCCGAGAAATATCATCCCGATGCAGCATGCCAGGCGAAGCCGGATCCGCAGCTGTGCGCTCCTCCCTGTCTTTGGCGCTCTCTCCTGCCCGGGCGGCGCTTCCCGATTCCCCGACAGAGCTTCCCGCAACTTTGACTTTGCCGGCGCTCTCTCCTGCCCGGGCGGCGCTTCCGATTTTTCTCTTCCCAGGCGGTTTCCCGCCGCATACATCCGTTTTGTGCGCTGTCTGCTTACCTCCCATAACATCCGGCAGACACACGCCAGTGCAGCTGCCATCCCCGCGGGCAGCCATCCCCGCTCCAGATACGCAACAGCCGCAATGCCGGCGATAAAGCCGGCCGCCATTCCACACAATGGCCTGCGCAGCATACCATTCCCCCATTCTTTTCCGCCGCGCCGCTTTTATGCGGCGCGGGCCACACATCATTTTTATCAGGCTCCTTCTTCGCACGTCTCACCGCCGCTTCATTTCCAGCAGGCTCCTTCCGCGCACATCTCACCGCTTCGGTTCCGACAGGCTCCCTCTTCGCACGTCCCGCCGCTTCGGTTCCGGCAGGCTCCTTTTTCACACGTCCCGCCGCTTCGGTTCCGGCAGGCTCCTTTTTCACACGTCCCGCCGCTTCGGTTCCGACAGACACCCTCTACGGCTGCTCCGTCACCTGTTCCGTCGTTTCCTTTGTATCCTCGTCCTCTGACCCGACGACATAATCAAGATTCCGCTCATACATATCGCTTAATGCAAAGCTGTCCCGATAAACTCCGCTGGTGTCTCCTTTTACCGAGATCTGTACCTTGCTGACATTCGGCAGCTCGGACAGCGAATCCACGATCGAATAGATGACCACCGCCTCGTTAACCCGGTAATCCTGATTGCGGAAGCCTTCATCAAGACTCACAAAGCAGACACCGTCCGCCACGGACACGGTCATCAGCTTCGTTCCCTCCGGAATCGCGGATTTTGCCCCCACAGTGGCAGGCCCCTCCAGAAGCTGCTCCATCACCAGTTTTTCCATGGAAATATTACTGCTGTAGTACACTTCTTCACGCACTTCCCGGATCAGGCCGTCCCCTGTCTCATTTGCAAAATAAAGCGTCAGCGTCGCATTCTGAATCGAATTGATCTGCTCTCCCGGATTCTCGACAAAGCTTTCCCTGGTCATACTGCCCACCAGATTGCCTTTTGCATCCGTAAGCGGCGCCTCTCCGATATAAAATGCCACACAGTCCACACCTTCAATCTGCGTCATGGTACGGACGACCGCCGCTCTGCACAGAACCTCCTCCACCCTGTCCATTCTGCTGTAGCTGTCACTGAATCGCAGTGTCAGAATCACCCCGTCCAGCGAATAGCTCAGAATCGACACGTCGCCGGGAATCGGCTTTTTATATTCCACATTCTCCGCATCCGTGCACAAAACGCCGAGAAATTCCTCGATCAGTTCATTCGTGCCGGTCGCCGTCGGCTCATAATCCACCTTGATCAGCCTGCTGTTATCCTTGCTCAGATACTCAATATGATATCTGCTCTCTTCTCTCTCTTCCCCGCATCCCGACACACCGGAAAACGTCAGCGTCAGGACAAACGCCATATACAGGCAGAGACGTCTGCACATGATCTTCTGGCCTGCAAATCTCATATCTGCCTCCTCTTTTTCAGACACACTTATAAAACCGCACGGATGCGCCGGCTGTCACAAAATGATATCAGCTTCAGACATATCCGCCCTCTGTCATGCTTTCGGATCGCAGCGTCATTTGTTCCACGCAGGCGTGAAACAAATGACCTTTACCCCTGGCATCACAAAATATAATTCAGCGGTATCCTCACATTAAAGATCGTTCCCTCCCCCTCTGTGGAAAAGGCGCGGATCGCTCCCCGGTGCATCAGCACGACGCTGCGTGTGATCGCCAGACCGAGTCCGGTCCCTCCGATCTCCCGCGAGTGTGATTTATCCACCCGGTAAAACCGCTCATAAATATGTCCGATCGCATCCGCCGGAATCCCGATCCCGGAATCCTCCACCTTCAGATAAAAATACTGGTGATCCGCATTCAGCGACACATGCACCCAGCCGCCCTCGCGGTTGTACTTGATCGCATTTTCCACGAGATTCGTGATCGCGAGCGTCAGCTTCACCTCGTCGACATCCGCCGATACCGGGCGGAAACTCTCAAGCACCAGCTCTATCTTCTGCTTTTCCGCAATCGGTTTTAACCGTTTTAATATCTGCTCCAGAAGATCAATGATATTCGTGTTGGAAATATTAAGTCCTGCCGCGGACTTGTCCATTTTTACCAGCGAAAGCAGATCATTGATGATCTTTGTCTCGCGGTCCACCTCATTGCCGATATCCGCCATAAATTCCTGATAAAGCTCCATGGGCGCATTTTCCATACTGTTGATGGAATCTGCCAGCACTTTCATCGAGGTGAGCGGCGTCTTTAGCTCGTGGGACACATTCGAGACAAATTCCTCCCTGGAATCATTCAGTATTTTCATCCGCCCGAGCATCTTGTTAAATTTTTCACAGATCTGTGCCGTCTCCGTATAATCATTTACCGCCAGCACGTCATCCCCGTAGCCCGCCTGCACCAGCCCGATGGAGTGCGACAGCTCGTAAAACGGACGCACCAGCCGCGCCGCAATCAGGTAGCTGAACAGCACAATGACAAAAACGATCACAAGCTCCATCACAAGCGTATTGCGGGAGAGATATTCCAGATTCAGCCGAATGCTGTCCGTGGACACGCTCACCATCATCACCCCGGCAACCCTGCGCTCCTCCGTCCCCTCAACCGTCTGCACCAGCGGAATCGTCATCTCAATATAGCGATTCTCCGAATCGTACTTTGTAATCTCGTCACCGTTAAAGCTTTTGATCACCTCTTCGGAGATAATCGTCCGCCCGGTATCCAGATCATAGGTATCCTTCGCGATATGAAAGCTTTCGTCGATGATCATGACACGTCCGTCATAAATCGTGGAGAGCTGCTGCAACTGCACGTCGATCATATTTGCCATGTCCGGATTGTTCAGATAATCATAAGAAATAATCTGGTTTGCAAGCACCTTGGCCTGGCTCAGAATCTCGCTCGTGCGCAGCGACACCGCACGGCTCTCGTAAGAACCGAGCATCCCGGCACGAAGCAGGACGCCCGGTATGACTCCGAGCAGAATGCCGATGAGCATCAGCCGGAATTTCAGACTTTTCAGAAAATCTGTCAAACGTTTAAACTTTGCCATTCCCCGCACCCGTTAATTCTGAGAATAATAATAACCGACACCCCACTTGGTGTGTACATACTTCGGTTCACTCGGGTTGCTCTCAATCTTTTCCCGCAGGCGCCGCACATGCACATCCACTGTCCTGACATCTCCCGGGTACTCATACCCCCATACCAGATTCAGAAGGTTCTCTCTGCCGTAAACCTTATTGGGATTATTCACAAGCAGTTCTAACAGATCAAACTCCTTTGCAGTCAGGTTCACTTCTTTTCCCAAAATAAACAGTCTCCTGCTCTCGCAGTCCAGCTTCAGATCCCCCGCCGTCACCACGCGCGGATTCTCCTTCTTTTCCTGTCCCGCCGAGGTTCTGCGCATGATGGCCTTGATGCGCGCCTTGACCTCTAAAATATTAAACGGCTTGGTGATATAATCGTCCGCGCCGTACTCAAGCCCCAGAATCTTATCCATGTCATCCCCTTTGGCCGTCAGCATCACAATCGGCATGCTGGAAAATTCACGGATCTGCTGGCACACCTCAAAACCGTCCATTTTGGGCAGCATAATATCGAGGAGAACCATATCGTATGCATTCTCCGTCGCAAGCTTTAAGGCTTCCTCCCCGTCATACGCGCAGTCTACCTCCATTCCGTCCTGCTCCAGGCTGAACCGTATCCCCTTTACAATCAACTTTTCGTCATCTACAACAAGAACCTTCTTTGCCATTTTATTTCACCTTTATGTCATCTTTGATACGATTATATAAACCTTCTTTGATCCCGCGAATCTGCATGATCTCCTCCGGCGACGAAAACCCGCCGTTTTCTTCCCGGTAAGCGATGATATCCCCGGCCTTCGACTCTCCGATGCCCGGGAGGGTCATCAGCTCCTCCGCCGTCGCCGTGTTCAGATTGATCCGCCCGTCCTGATCGCCGGCGAATGCATCCGCATCTCCCGATGTGCCCGATCCCCCGGATGCGATTGTTCTTCCGGAGGCTTCAGATCCCACGGACGCGGTACCGCCTCCGGCGGCTCCGTTTTCCCCTGGTGCCGCTGTTCCTCCGGCGGCTCCCGTTCCCCAGAACGCCGCTGTTCCTCCGGCCGTATCCGCCTGCTCTTTGGTCGGAATAAAAATCATCTGACCGTCCCAGACAGGTTCCGCCTGATTCACCGCGCTGCCACTGGCCTCGTCCGTCAGACCTCCCGCCAGTCCGACCGCCTCATAAATCCTGCTTCCGGACGCAAGGACATACACCCCCGGGCTGTGTACCGCTCCGCAGACATGCACGTAGCATTCGCCGGATTTCGATGATCCGGACGATTCCGCATTCGCCGCACCGCTTCCGTCTCCGATACTTCCCGGCACAGATGCGTCTTCTCCCGCTCCGGCGCCTCCCGGCAGCGACATACCGTTTCCGGAACCTGCCGTCGCTGACGAACGGTCTCCGGAACCTGCCGGCACAGATGCGTCTTCTCCGTCCCCGGTCCTCCCGTCCTGCGGCATGTCTCTCCCGTCGCCTGATGCATGGTCACCGGGCACAATCCCGCCCTGTGACACCGTTCCTTCGTCACCCGATGCAGCCGCACACTGACCGTCCGATGCCGCATCACGCTGACCGCCGAATGCCTGCATCATCGCATGCCGGCCGCCCGACGCTGCCGCTTCTGCCGCGTGACACCACCCGAAAACGACACCCGTCTCTGCCCCGTCTCCGTCTTCATCCGGCACGTCAGGATCGTTCGTCCCGGAGCCGGACTCTGCCGGGGCATGATCCCATGTCCCGGCATCCTTTTGTGTATGCAGTTGTGTATTCGTGTTTCTCTGTTCGAAATAAACCGTATGATCCGCACCGCATCCCGCCTGCAGAGCAAGCAGAAGCGATATCGTAAAAATAATTTCAAATCGCTTTTTCACAAGCATTCTCCTTCCTTCCCGAAAAAGAAAAATCAGGATGAAGAAGTCCTCAATGCCCATTGAAACCATTTTAACGAAATTTATGAGTTATGACAAGAGAATTTCAGAAATATTTCAAAATCGTTTCTTTCAGGTCCACCCAGAACCGTTTCGCGTCCTTTGAATCCGGCGCCGGCACCGCAGAAGTGTAGGCTTCCAGTGCCACGCCCTCCACCCAGTCCGGGTCCGCGGACGGAATCACGGAATAATGTCCGCTGGCCGCATGCAGCTCGTCCGCCATTGTGACGGTCACAAAATATGCAAAATCCGCGGCGGCGTCTTCCTGTTCCGTAAAATCATTCACAATGACAAGTGTTGTGACGGAACTCGAATTTGCCGTCAGCGTCTCGTTCAGATTGGGCATCTTCATCAGGGCATACCCGTATCCGTCCAGCCGTTTCAGGGAATCCGTATCGATAATGGCGGAAAGCGTCCTTCCCGTCAGAAAATTCTCCACGATACTGTCCTCCGAGACACGCTCCGCGTCCACGGAAAAAGATTCCAGAATCCCCTCAAAATATTCGAGATCCTGCTGGTAGAGCGCCTCGTCATAAACGATCGTCATCCGCTCCGCCTCCGTCTTCTCAAAGCTCACGCAGTTTGAGAAAAACGGAAAATCATAAAACGGGTCGTTGACATCCCACTCCAGCAGATACTCCACGTTTTCCGCCGGATCGTTCTCTTTGGAATAGTCGATGATTTCCTGCAGGGACTGCGGCGCATTGCCGAAATAATCCGACTGAAAAACAAACACACAGGCATTGTAATTCAACGGATATCCCAGACGCCTTCCCCCATATTGCGAGGCCAGAAGCGCGCAGGGCACAATCCCGTCCGCCTCCGTGCTGCGCGTATTTTCCGCGGCCAGCCCGTACAGATATGCTTCTTCCAGACATTCCCCGGGCAGCAGATACAGATCCGGAAATTCCTCATTCTCCATCGTCGCGTCGTAGATCTCCCCGAGATAATCCAGCGAACCGCTGATCTGCCGCGGCATGACCTTCACCCCGGTCTCCTCATAATAGCGCGCCGCAGCCAGCTCCAAAAAGGAAGTGTAGGAATCCTCCTCGTACCAGAAATTCAGATCCGTCGGAGCCGCCTCATAGGATATTCCCTCCCGCTCTTCTCTTTTGTCTATTCTTATATCTGCATTTGATTTTTCGGTATCCGTAACTCCCAATCCGTCCGCCACCGGTGCATCCGCCGGTTTCGACGGAGCTTTTGCGTCCGATCCGTCGGACAGGTGCCCCGCCATCTCCGCCGTAGCACCGGCGCCGGTGCCTGCCGCATCGAGCGTTCTGCCCTCCTCTGCGCCTTTTCCGCATCCTCCCGCAAACGCAAGCATTCCGGCTGCCGCAATCAGCGCAGCCGGACGCAGCCTCCCCGGACACGTCCTTCCGAGTCTTCCGGTTCTCTCTTTTCCTGCCAATCCGTTCATTCTTTTCATTCCAATCTGTCTTTTCGTGCTTTGCCGTCGCTATTCCGCCATATTTTTTAAAACGGCATGTAACTTCTCAGCCATCTCGTCGACATGCTTCTTCTCAATGATCAGCGGAGGAACCAGGCGGATCACATCGCTCCCTGCGGTGATCACAATCAGCCCCTGCTTTAACGCTTCCGCTGCGACTGCACCGACCGGTTTTTCACAGACAATCCCCTGCATCAGACCGAGTCCCCGCCGTTCCTTTAAAAACGCATACGTTTCCACCATCGTATCCAGCGTCTCTTCCAGATAAGGCGCGATCTCTCTGACATGCCCCGGAATATCCTCCCGCTCCATGATGCCGAGCACCGCATCAACCGCAGCGCCCGCAAAAGGATTGCCGCCGTAGGTCGTCCCGTGATCTCCGGGCGCAAGGGATGTCTTTGCCACGCGCTCGGTCAAAAGAAACGCACCGACCGGCACACCGCAGCCGAGCGCCTTCGCACACGCCATGATATCCGGCTTTACGCCGTAATGCTGCCAGGCAAACATCTCTCCGGTTCTGCCCATCCCGCACTGAATCTCGTCCAAAATCAGCAGAACGTCGTGTTCGTCGCAGAGCGCGCGCACTTCCTTTAAAAACGCCGCGTCCGCCGGGTAGATTCCGCCCTCTCCCTGTACCGTCTCTAATATAATAGCACACGTTTTGTCATTCATCAAAGACTTTACGCCGTCAATGTCATTAAAATCGGCAAAACGCACGCCGGGCATCAGCGGTGCGAACGGCTCCTGATAATGCGGATTACCCGTCACGGCAAGCGCCCCGAGGCTTCTCCCGTGGAAGGAATGGTTCATCGCAATGATTTCATGCCCCGCATGGCCGTCCCTGGTGTACGCATATTTTTTTGCCGCCTTGATCGCTCCCTCGATCGCTTCCGTGCCGCTGTTCGTAAAAAAGACACGCTCCATCCCACTGACGGCTGCAAGCCGCTCCGCCGCACGGATCACCGGAACATTGTAGTACAGATTTGACGTGTGGAGCAGCCTGTCGACCTGATTTTTTAAAGCCTGATTATATTCTTCATTTCCATAGCCAAGCGCCTGAACTGCGATCCCCGCAGCAAAATCCAGATACTCTTTTCCGTCTGTGTCGTACAGGTATACACCCTTCCCGTGATCGAGCACCAGGGAAAACCGGTTATAGGTATGAAGCAGATTCTCCTCCGCCGATGTGATATAGTTTTCTTTATTCATGATAAAATTTCCGCTCCTTCTCTCCTATTATCGCGGTTCCGATTCCCCTGTTGGTAAAAATCTCCAAAAGCAGGCAGTGTGCGATCCGCCCGTCCAGAATATGAACGCGGGACACGCCGTTCTCAATGGCGTCAATACAGTTATTCAGCTTCGGCAGCATACCGCCGCCGATATATCCGCTCTCAATCAGCTCCCTCGCATCCGCCACAGGCAGCTCGGAAATCAGCGTATCCTTGTCGTCCGGATTCTTATATACACCTTCAATATCTGTCAGGAATGCCAGTTTTTCAGCCTTTACTGCCCGGGCAATCGCACAGGCCGCGTCATCCGCATTGATGTTGTAGCTGTCAAACTTCGCATCCATCCCGACCGGGCATACGATCGGCAGGAAGTCTTTTTCGAGAAGGTCATAGAGAATCTTCGGCCTGACCTCTGTGATCTCTCCCACAAAACCGATGTCCTCACCGTTCGCATATTTTTTCTCCACGGTGAGCAGACCGCCGTCCTTGCCGCTGATCCCGACCGCATTTACCCCCAGCTCCTGCACCAGCTTAACCAGCGATTTATTGACTTTATTTAACACCATCTCGGCGATCTCCATCGTCTCTGCGTCCGTTTTCCGAAGTCCGTTTACAAATACCGGCTCTTTTCCCGACTTTTCCACCCATCTGCTGATCTCTTTTCCGCCGCCGTGTACGATGATCGGCTTAAATCCAACCAGCTTTAGCAGTGTCACATCCTGAATCACATGCTGCTTTAAGGTCTCGTCCACCATCGCGCTTCCGCCGTATTTTACCACGATGATCTTGCGGTTAAACCTTTGGATATAAGGAAGTGCCTCGATCAGCACCTCGGCTTTCTGCAAAATCTCCTGCATATTTTTCTCTTCCATAATAACCTGATTCCCTCGCTTTCTTTCACATCCTCCGACGCCGCTTTGCCCTGCCGGCACCCGGCCGATGACCTTTTCTGCGGACGGCATCACACCTTTCGCACCGCTTTGCCCTGCCGGCACCCGGCCGATGACCTCTTCTGCGGACGGCATCACACCTTTTACACCGCTTTCTCCCTGTCGGCACCTGTCTGGTATTTTCTGCTGTAGCCGGCACGTTTTCTTCTATGTATTATAAAAATTAAATCCAAATTCAACTTCTTTTAGGAGCGATAGTCCGCGTTAATTTTTACGTAATCATACGTCAGGTCACAGCCCCAGGCCGTCGCCTCCGCCTCTCCCTGCTTTATGTCCGCAACCGCCGTCACTTCCGGCTCTGAGAGGATTTTTGTCGCTTCCTCCTCGCTGTAATCCGCCGCAACACCGTCTTTCATGATCTGGATCCGTCCGGCTGCGCTCTGGAAGTAGAGATCGACCTTCTCCGGGTCAAACTGCGCCCCGGAATACCCCATCGCGCAGAGGATTCTTCCCCAGTTCGCATCGTGCCCGTAGATCGCGGCTTTCGTCAGGTTCGAGGTGATCACGGATTTTGCCAGACATTTGGCCTCCTCCTTTGTCGAAGCGCCGGTAACCGTCACTTCAAACAGCGCCGTCGCTCCCTCCCCGTCGCCGGCCATCTGCTTTGCCAGCGACTCGTTGACCGCGTGCAGCGCCGCACAGAATGCCGCATAGTCCTCGTTTTTCTCCATGATCTCCGGATTTCCAGCCAGCCCGTTTGCCAGCAAGATACAGGTGTCGTTTGTCGACGTATCGCCGTCCACGGAGATCATATTGTAGGTATCTTCTACATCCGCGCGAAGCGCTTCCGCGAGCAGCTCCTGAGAAATCGCTGCGTCCGTCGTCACAAAGCTTAACATAGTGCACATATTCGGGTGAATCATCCCGGAGCCTTTGCACATACCGCCGATCGTCACTTTTTTCCCGCCGATCGTAAGCTCCGCCGCCGCTTCTTTCCTGTGGGTATCCGTCGTCATAATCGCCTGCGCCGCCAGTCCGCCGCTTTCCGCTCCGCCTGCGAGCAGCGGCTTCATCGCCGCAATCCCCGCGCAGATCCGGTCGATCGGAATCTGCATGCCGATGACGCCGGTCGAAGCCACGAGTACCTGATCCGCCGGGATCGAAAGCTGCTCCCCGGCACATTCCGCGGTCCTGCGGCAGTAGCCCATCCCTTCTTCCCCGGTACAGGCATTGGCAATCCCTGCATTGATCACGACAGCCTGTGCCGTACCGCCCGCCACAATCTTCTGATCCCATTTTACCGGAGCCGCCTTTACGATATTTCTCGTAAACGTTCCCGCAGCCCTGCAGGGAACCTCGCTGCAGATCATCGCCATATCCGGCCTGCCCTGATACTTGATTCCGGCCGCCACGGCCGCCGCCTGATATCCGGCTGCCGCCGTCACACCGCCCTCTCTCATCTTCATCCCAATCTTCCTCCTGATTCTTTCCCGGATTTTTCTCTTCCCGGCTTACATTTCTTTCTTCCGCCGCAAAGATTCCGCTTTCTTCCTCCGGCTCTCTGCATTGACCCGCTGGCAGGCTGGCCTGATTCCTGACCGCGGTTTTTGCGCCCACACGCCGGATTTTCCCGCGGCTTCTTCCCGTGTCTGCGCCGGATTTTCCCGCGGCTTCTTCCCGTGTCTGCGCCGGATTTTCCCGCGGCTTCTTCCCGTGCCTGCGCCGGCTTTTTCTTTTACGGGTTGTAGACCGTCACATTTTCTTCGTTCAGCACGCACTCATAATAATTCACATCGCCCCGGAACGTCCATCCGAGCTTCTGCCAGAAACGATTGCCCACCTCATTTTTCTGAAACGCAATCAGATTGACCTTATTGATCTGCTCCCTCTTTAACGCCTGAAGGCACGCCTCCACCAGCTGCTGTCCGATGCCGTGCTTGCGGTATGCTTCCTTCACACACACATGATACAGACAGCCCCTTCTGCCGTCATGGCCGCAGAGAATCGATCCGACAATCGTCGTTCCATGCAGTGCCACCATGCTCGTATCCGGATTTCTGTGAAGAAAGCGTTCCACCCCCTCGCGCGAGTCGTCCACGCTGCGGATCCCAAAGCCGTGAATCCCCATCCAAAGACGATAAACCTCATCATAGTCCTCCATTGTCATCACACGGATCGTCAGTCTGTTCTCTTCCATCTGTTCCCTCGTCCTCTTTTATCCTGATCTGTGTTTTCCGGCAGACAGCATATCCCATCACGGGAACGACGGCTCTGCCAGCCGCTGCTCGCTCACCGGGAATGTACCGGCTCCTCTCCTGCGGGCATAACGGCTCTGCCAGCCGGCCGCCATGACACCGGCTCCTCTCTTACAGGAACGACGGCACCAGCCGCTGCTCGCTCACCGGGAATGTACCGGCTCCTCTCTTACGGGAACGACGGCGCCAGCCGCAGACCAGACGTCTCGTCCAGCCCGAAGAGCAGGTTCATGTTCTGTACCGCCTGGCCGGCCGCGCCCTTCACGAGATTATCAAGCGCTCCCATCAGAACTGCCCTGCCCGTCCGCTCATCCACGACAAAACCGATATCCACAAAATTACTGCCCTCCACCCATTTTGTCTCCGGGCATATCCCCTGGTCCAGAAGGCGGATGAAAAACTCGTTTCCGTAATATTTCTCATATGCCGCGCGCAGCTCTTCCCGGGACGGCAGACTGCCGTCCGCCCGGCGCACGAGCGATGCGTATGCCGTCACCAAAATCCCGCGGTTCATCGGTACCAGATGCGGTGTAAAGCTCACGGTCAGCTCCCGTCCCGCCGCATAGCCGAGCTGCTCCTCGATCTCGGGTGTATGGCGGTGGCCGGCCACCCCGTACGCCTTTATATTTTCGTTGACCTCACAGAACAGATTCGGCAGCTTTGCCCCGCGCCCTGCGCCCGAGGTGCCGGACTTTGCGTCAATGATCAGGGTGTCGGCATCGATCAGCCCTTCCTTTACCAGCGGGTACGCCGTCAGAATCGAGCAGGTCGTATAGCAGCCCGGATTCGCGACCAGCCTGGCCTTTTTTATCTTCTCGCGGCTGACCTCGCACAGCCCGTATACCGCCTCTCCGATGAACTGCGGGCTCTTGTGCTCCATCTGATACCACTTCTCGTAAACGGACACGTCCCTGATCCTGTAATCCGCCGAGAGGTCGATCACCTTTGTCTGCGACAGGATCTCCTCATTTAACACGCCGGCAAGAAACCCCTGCGGCGTCGCCGTAAAGATCACATCCGCTTCCTTTGCCAGTTCATTCAGCCGGTCGTCCTTACAGACATCCTCCACCAGCCGGAACATATTCTGATATACGCTGCTGTACCGCTGATCCACGTAGCTTCTCGACCCGTACCAGCAGATCGTAACCTGCGGATGTCCCAGTAAAAGACGCACGAGCTCGTTTCCCGCGTATCCGGTCGCCCCGATGATTCCTGCTTTTATCATAACGTCACCTTTCCTTTTTCTTTTGCCTTTCCTATCTTAGTATACCTCCATGCGATAGTAAAGACTTTTTTCATTTTTTTGCGAAGAAATTTTCGTATAATTATACATTATATTTATTTTTTATGCAAGAAAAATCTTTGAGAAAACTCTTTCTCCGACTCCTGTCAGCTTTGCACAACTTTATGTATTTTTATAAATAAATTATGTATATTTTATCACTTGCCAATCTGTCCCATATGAGGTAAGATATGTTCTGACACAATTTTATCACATGATGTCATGGCCGGTATTCTCACGCAGGTGTGAATCACATGACCTCTGGCCCCCTGACATCATCACATCGTTCACAAAGAAATACATACTATAAGGAAGGAACCTACCATGAAAGAAAAAGTAATCTTAGCTTACTCCGGCGGACTCGACACGACCGCCATCATCCCCTGGCTGAAGGAAAACTATGATTATGAGGTCATCTGCTGCTGCATCGACTGCGGGCAGGAAGAAGAGCTCGACGGTCTTGAAGCACGCGCAACGTTATCCGGCGCATCCAAATTATACATCGAAGATATCGTGGACGAGTTCTGCGACGATTATATCGTACCCTGCGTTCAGGCAAACGCCGTCTATGAGAACAAGTATCTCTTAGGCACCTCGATGGCGCGTCCGGGCATCGCGAAAAAGCTTGTCGAAATCGCAAGAAAAGAAGGCGCGAGTGCAATCTGCCACGGCGCGACCGGAAAAGGAAACGATCAGATCCGCTTTGAGCTCGGCATCAAAGCGCTTGCTCCGGACATCCGCATCATTGCCGCCTGGCGCGATGACAAATGGACCATGCAGTCCCGTCAGGACGAGATCGACTACTGCAGGGCGCACGGCATCGACCTTCCGTTTTCCGCGGATTCTAGCTACAGCCGCGACCGCAATCTCTGGCACATCAGCCACGAAGGATTAGAGCTTGAGGATCCGGCGGAGGAGCCGAACTACGATCATCTGCTCGTCCTTGGCGTTTCCCCGGAAAAGGCACCGGAGGAAGGCGAATACGTGACCATGACCTTTGAAAAAGGAATCCCGACTTCCGTCAACGGAAAACAGATGAAAGTCTCCGATATCATCCGCGAGTTAAACCGTCTCGGCGGAAAACACGGCATCGGTATCGTCGACATCGTCGAGAACCGCGTCGTCGGCATGAAATCCCGCGGCGTTTACGAGACACCGGGCGGTACTATCCTCATGGAAGCGCATCAGCAGTTGGAGGAGCTGGTCTTAGACCGCGCGACCATGGATGTCAAAAAAGATATGGGCAACAAGCTGGCACAGATCGTCTACGAGGGCAAATGGTTTACACCTCTTTGCGACGCCGTGAAGGCATTTGTGGCCTCCACGCAGGAATATGTGACAGGAGAAGTTAAATTTAAATTATACAAAGGAAACATCATCAAGGCCGGCACGACTTCCCCGTACTCACTCTACAGCGAATCACTGGCGAGCTTCACGACCGGCGAGCTTTACGACCACCACGACGCGGAAGGTTTCATCACCTTATTCGGACTGCCGCTTAAGGTCCGCGCAATGAAGATGCAGGAGGCGGAACATCGTTAAAAGCGTTTCCTGTTCTTTTGAGCTTTTCTGATACGACGGATGGCTGGCTTCGCCATCCGTCCTTATGGGAACAAAGAGGGCTGCCGCAAAACGGTGACATGCTCCCCTCCTGACAGGTGATATCATAATAACCTGTCGCTTAGGAGGGAGCAGATCATCGCGTTTTGCGACAGCCCTCGCTCTATCCGGGCATATCTTCCTCCTCAATCAGCACCACCGCCACGTCATTGACATTCCCATAAGGCAGGGAAATCTTCCGCAAGGTTCTCTGCACAGCACCTCTTTTGTGTCCTGAAAAATCTGCAAAAGCGTCCATTGTCTTATCCTTCCGTAAAAAGAAACAGCCTGAGCGGTCAGGCTCAGGCATTCATTTCTTTTTGAATTGCAATTCGCGCTTATCGAACTGCTAATGTTCAATAAGCCTGGGAGCAGTCCTATGATAATTTCACAGGCAGAGACGACCTTTGTATTTTTATTGCCCGCAAAGTCGGGACGGGCAGCTCCTCTCTATCGCCGCAAAAGCACTGAAGCTTTTCATTATCTTTCATCTATCATGCCTGTGCAGCATTGTCAACCGCTTACATCTGGTTTTCGTTTCTTTTTCCTTCAATCCGTCAGCACCCCCGGCGCTCTCCAGTACGCCTCGGGCGCTTCCTCCCAGTCCGGCATCCCGAGGGCACAGGGATTGTAGACCAGCCGGCCTGCGCGGATGGTTCCGGCGCATTCCAGCCGCAGATTCCCGCGAAGGCGCGCCCGGCCGCTGTCCGCAAAGGAAACAGGCTCCTCCCGGCACCGTAAGAGGGCGAGATCCGCGCAGGCCCCTATGGAAAGCGTGCCAAGCTCCGGATGCCGGATCACCTCCGCCGGGCGCACCGTCGTCCGGTAAATCACCTCGGCAAGAGGCATCCCCATGGACAGATATTTTGACATGACATGCGTCAGCCCGATCACTGGCCCGGCCACATTGTCCGTGTAGAGATCCGTGGAGATCGTGTCCGGATAAAACCCCTGCCGCAGCGCGGGAATGGCATTCCGAAACCAGAAGCTGCCTGCGCCGTGGCCCAGATCAAAGATGACGCCCCGCTCTCTGGCCTCCCAGAGATAAGGCGCGATCTTTCCCTGATCGTCGAACAGTTCAAACTGCTGCGCATAGACGTGGGTGTGGATATCGCCGGGCCGCAGATGCGCTAAGAGCAGCTCCGGGTACGTGCGCTCCGGGAGATTCGGCTGCATATCCACCATGCAGGGCCTGCCGGAGAGAGCCGCAGCATTCAGCGCAGCGTCCACGGAAGCCCAGGGCGTATGCGCCGCGTCAAAGGGGATCCCGACCCGGTAGTGGGCGGATTTTACCCCCACCACCACATCCCCGTACTCCTCTGCGACAGCCGCCACGATCTGCGGGTGAAATTCCGCCGGTTCCTCCTCCGTGTCCATGTGCACCATCCCGCCGGACGCGATATTTAAAAATGCCAGGAGGCGGATCCCCGCGCGGTCGATGACCTCCTCCTTAAATCTCGGGAAATCCCGCCAGCCGCAGGTACCGGCGTCGACAGCTGTCGTCACACCGCATTGAAACATATGGCCCTCCGGGTCGATGGTCGGCAGCGTGTCCGCGTGGCGCGGAAACACCGGATAACAGTGGCAGTGCATGTCGATCAGCCCCGGAACCACAAAAAGCCCGCTCACATCCAGTGTCTTTTTCGCCGTCTCCTGCCCGATCTCATCCGCGACTGCACAGATCTCTCCTCCCCGCACTGCAATATCCTTTTTTTCGTCAATCCCGTTTGCCGGGTCGATCACATGACCGCCTTTTAACAGCAAATCGATCTGTTTTTCGCTCATTCTGTCCTCCTTTTGTCTGCACAAACCGCATCTGCACTCCTTCCTGTCCGCCATATTCAAAAGCAGGCGATTCTTCCATCCCCCGCATCGCGCAGATCGCCGCTCCGCGTCCGCGCGGCAAAGCCTCTCTCCGCACCGCTTATCCTTCCCTCTGCTCCCGCGCGGCAAAGCCTCTCTCCGCACCGCTTATCCTTCCCTCTGCTCCCGCGCGACTTCGCGCAGCGCCGCACAGACCGTTTCGCACTCCTCATCCGTCAGATTGAGAGGGCTTAAGTAAATGGCATCCTCCATGCGGTCCGTCCCGATAAAAATTCCACGCTCCCGCATCGCATTCACGATATCCGACGGCCGGTAAGGCTTTCTGATATGCGCAAATGCGCGCGGATACGTCTGTCCGACCGAACCGTGCTCCACCAGGTACGGCTCATACAGCACGCATTCCTTCATCACGTCGATCATACGCTTTGTCCGCGCGTACAGATGATCCGCGACCTCCTTCTGATCCGCTTTCAGATACTGCTCAATCGCCGCGCACAGTCCGATCATGCTCTCCTTTGAGCTCTTTGCGCTGCGGCAGACACCGTGCTCCGGCGCACCGAAGCGTCTGCAGTCTCTGATATACTCTTTTTTCCCGACGATCAGACCGCTCGTCTGCGGCCCGCACAGCGTTTTTCCCCCGCTGAAAATCACCATGTCCGCTCCCGCCGCGGTGTATCCCCAGAGATTTTCGACCGGCGGGAGCTGCGCGGCAGCATCCACGATCACAGGCACATTCTTTTCGTGCGCGATCGCCGCCGTCTCCTCAAGCGGCAGCGACCCCCTCCGGAACGTGGCCGCCGGGCAGTAAAACACCGCCGCCGTCCGCTCCGTGATCGACGCGCGCAGCTCATACGGCAGCACCTCATCCGCATCCCCGATGATCCGAAGCTTCGCACCCGCCGCCTCTAACGCCTTATCATAGCAGTTGTGCTGGCTGTGCAGAATGATGATCTCATCCGCCCCTCCTTTTACCTCGGGCAGACATTTATAAAGGTACTCGTCTCCCTTTGCCAGGCAGACCGCCGCGCACAGCTGAACCGCTCCCGCCGCGCCGTTGGCAAGATACGCCGCCTCATTGTGCGTCAGCTTTGCGATCCGATCCCCGAGGATCCGCTGCAGCTCTGGCAGATCCACAAAGCACTGCGAGATCTGCCGCATCGCCTCCCATGTCTCCTCCGACATCCGGCTCGCCCCGTAAAGCGTGATCGTATCATGCGCGTTGATGTAAGGCCGGATCCCATATTTTTTCAGATAGTCACTCATCCTCTCACCTCTTATTTCACAGTGCCTTTTGATTTTCTGACAGCCGCTTAATAATACGCCGGAAACGCCCGGTGCATCATCTCCCGCAGGATTTCCGCCGTCGCAATCGTCGCAGTCTGCGGCACCACCGGGCTCTCCGTCACCCCGGCACGCAGATAATCCCGCACCGCCGCGATCTCATAACAGAATCCCTTCGGGAGCTCGCAGTCCGTCACGCATTTTTCCGCAAGTGTCTCTCCCTCGTACAGACGCACCTCACTGGCCACGAAAAACCGCGGGAGCTCAATCCGCCCTTTCTCTCCGATAATCGTCATCTCCGCCGGCGCTTCACAGGTGATCCCCATGCGAAGCGTCGCTAAGATCTGATCCGGATACTCCGCCGCAATCACCGCCGCCGCATCCGTCCCGGGACAGTACTCCGTCACAAATCCGTCCCAGCGCAGCGGATCGGCCCCGGCATAGTAAGACGCCATCTCGACCATGTACACGCCCAGATCAAACGTCGCCCCGCCGCCGCAGGCCGGATCCACGAGACGCCGCTTCGGCGCTTTCGGATCCACCGCAAAGGAAAAGATACCGTCGATAAAACGCACCTTCCCGATGCGCCCTTCCCGAATCCAGTCAAGCGCCCGCAGGGAGTTCGGCAAAAACCGCGTCCACATTCCCTCCATCAGAAACAGGTTCCGCTCCTTTGCCTCTGCAAACAAAAGCTCCGCTTCCCGGCGGCTGACCGTCATGGGCTTTTCGCACAGAACATGCTTTCCGGCGCGCAGCGCGAGCATACAGTGCTCAAAATGATTTGTATGCGGGGTTGCCACATATACGATATCAATCTCAGGCGACGATACCAGCGCTTCCGCACCGATAAAAACATGCTCCACCCCGTTTTCCCGCGCGAACCTTTGTCCGCTTTCTTCCCTGCGCGATGAGATGCCGGCCGCCGCAACGCCGGGTGTCAGCGCACATGCTTCTGCAAATTTTGACGCGATATTTCCCGTCCCGATGATTCCAAACCGAATGTCTTCCATTTTCTCTCCTTTCTGCAAAGACGGCCGGCCCGCCGTCACATCCACAACGCCGGACGCCGCATACCCGGCACGATAAAGCGTCACATTCACAACGCCGGACGCCGCCTTCCGCATACCCGGCACGATAAAGCGTCACATCCACAACGCCGGACGCCGGCTGCATACCCGGCACGATAAAGCGTCACATTCACAACGCCGGACGCCGCCTTCCGCATACCCGGCACGATAAAGCGTCACATTCACAACGCCAGCGCCGCCTCCGGCTCCGACATCGCGTAATCCGCACCCATATACCCGCGCGGCAGCGGCGGCTGCAGCACAAAATCCGATTTCATCCGATAACACATGCCCGTCTCACCGCTCTCAACTGCCCCGGTCAGAAGCTCTAACGCGTGATACGCCATCTCCCCGTGGGTGCGCGGCGTCCGCCCTCTGCGCAGCGCCCAAGCCATCTCCGCGACGCCGAGCCCTCTGTCATTCCCGTCATAGGCGTGCGTCGCCGGCAGCACATACGGCTGTGACTGCCCTTTTGCCAGCACCTGCACCTCGCCGCCGAAGAAATTCGGATCCGGCAGGTACAAAATCCCCTGCGTGCCGAACAATGTCACCTGCGGTTTCTCGTTGCGGATGCTCGCGGAATTAAAATGCAGGCTGCCGACCGCACCCGACCGAAACTGCACCGTCGCGGCGAGCAGCGTCTCCGCCTCCACCGTGTAGGGCTCGCCGAACTGTCCCTTTGAGGTAAAGAAATGCGTGCGCTCCGGCTCATGTGTCTTCGACATCCCGCTCACCGCAGTTACCGGGCCTAAGATACCGAGCAGCAGCGTCGCATAATAAATTCCCACATCGATCCCGATTCCCCCGCCGCGTTTTGCGGTATACGGAAATTTTTCCGCGAGAAGCCCTGCGTCCCTCTGCAAAACAGCGACGCAGGAGGTCACCTCGCCGATCAGCCCGCTTTCCACCGCAAACCGGGCCGTCTGTCCCGCTGCCCCTAAGAAGGTATCCGGCGCCGCACAGAGCAGCACGCCCTTCTCCTCCGCAAGCGCGACAAGCTCCGCGGCCTGCTCCCGCTCCACGGCGAGCACTTTTTCCGTGTAGACGTGCTTTCCGTGTAACAGCAGCTCCCGGATCACGCTGTAATGCGCCGCAGGCGTCGTGAGATTCACAACGATTTCAATCGATTCATCCGCCAGTATCTCCTCCATCGTGAGAACCGGAATGTGATACTGTTCCGAAACCGCCTTCGCCTGCTCCCTGTTTAAATCACAGCAGCCCGCCAGTTCAAGGATCGAAAACCGCTTTGACATATTTTCAAAATAAATACCGCTGATGGCGCCGCAGCCGATCACAGCCACGCGCACCGGTCTGATCTCTCCCATTGCTCTATCCGCCTTTCTGCAGACGCAGGCATCTCACCCGCGTCTTTCGCCTTTTGTCCGCCTTCGTGTATGACCGGCAGCGCACGCTCCGGTCACTCCGCCTGCATTCCGTTTTCCGCAATCAGCTTTGCATACCAGTATCCGCTGTCCTTTACGATCCGTTTCTGCGTCGCAAAATCAATGTAAACGATGCCGAACCGGCTGTCATATCCGTTGGCCCACTCAAAATTGTCATAAAACGACCACACGAAATATCCAAGCACCGGCACGCCGGCCTCCATCGCCCTGTGCATCGCAGCGACATGGCGCTTTAGGTAATCACAGCGCGCGCCGTCATGCACGTGTCCGTCTGCACCCACGACATCGTGGAACGACGCCCCGTTCTCGGAGACCAGGATCCGTTCGATTCCGTATTCCTGTTTCATGCGCAGCAGCATATTGGTAAAGCCGTCCTCCGTGATCGGCCAGTTCCGGTCCGTCACCTGCGCAAACGGCGGATTTTCAATCCGAAATCCCAGCGGCCACTGCCCCGGATCCTCTTTTACATAAAAATCATTATAATAATTTAAGGCGATAAAGTCGAGATCCTGGCTCATCAGCGCGAGATCCTCCTCCTTAAACTCCGGCAGCACGACGCCCTTTGACCGATACAGCGCGATCATATCCTCCGGATATGTGCCCTTTATGATCGGATCAAGGAACCACCGGTTCAGATATCCGTCCGCCCGCTTTGCCGCCGCAAGATCTGCACCGCTCTCTGAAAAAGGAAGCCGCCCCATCAGATTCAGCGCGATCCCGATCTCTCCCGCACGTTTCTTTTCCCGGAAATCCTTTACGGCAAGCCCGTGGGCCACATACAGATGATACGCCGCCCGCACCGCCGTGGAAAAATCGTGCAGCCCCGGCGCCATACGCCCCTCATAATTTCCGAGAAACGCCGCGCAGTACGGCTCGTTTAACGTGATCCAGTATTTCACACGGTCCCCGAGCCGGTCAAAAACAATCTGGCTGTACTCTGAAAAATAGTCCGCCACCACCGGATTCGCCCAGCCGCCGATCTCCTGCAGCGCCTGCGGCAGATCCCAGTGATACAGTGTAACATACGGCTCGATGCCGGCCGCAAGCAATTCATCTACAAGTGACGAATAAAATGCGATTCCCTCCTCATTTACCCTGCCGTGTCCCTCCGGCAGAATGCGCGGCCAGGCGATCGAGAAACGGTATGCCCGGATGCCGAGCCGCTTCATCTGCGCGACATCCTCCTTATGCCGGTGGAAATGATCGCAGGCCACCTCGCCGGTCTCATTTCGCTGCACATTTCCCGGTATGGCGCAGTACCGGTCCCAGATCGACTCACCGCGTCCGCCCTCGTTCACGCCGCCCTCGATCTGATACGCCGAGGTTGCGGTGCCCCACACAAAATCCTGCGGAAAACTTATTTTTTCCATTCCCATCTCACGTTTCCTCTCACTCTGTTTTTTCTTCGTCCTGCTCTAAGAGCTCGACAAACATCTTTAAGCTGTCCGTGGCATCCAGAAACGCATACCTGCCGTTGCCCCTGCGGTATTCACCCTTCTGCACCAGCTTCATGCCCCATTCCTCGCAGTTTTCGATATTGACCTGCATGCCGTTTACCTGAAACGCCAGGTGATGGATGCCTTCTCCGTGCTCCTCTAAATACTCCCGCCACGCGCTCGGCTCCTCGTTCGGCTGAATCAGCTCCATCTGCAGATCGCCGAAGTAAAAGAATGTCATCTGGCACTGCGCCTTCGGCGCCGGCTCCCCGCGGTATTCCGTCTTTGTCACCGCATACTCACCGCTGTTTACCGTCGGCGGCACCGGCACGTCAAAAAAACGCGCAAACTCCTGTTTTGTCTTTTCAATATCCCGCACGATAAATCCGATCTGTACGAGATTTGTATTTTTTAATGGGCAGTTCATCGCTTATTCTCCTCTCTTTTTTGGCCGGCATGCTCTGATCCCGCCGGTCACTTCCATGCGCTTCTCTCAGCGCCGCTCCCGCGCTTTTCTCTCTTTAAGCGCCTTCATCAGCGCCGCTCCCGCGGCTTTCTCTTTTCACACGCTTTCGTCAGCGCCGCTCCCGCGGCTTTCTCTTTTCACGCGCTTTCATCAGCGCCGCTCCCGCGGCTTTTCTCTCTTTAAGCGCTTTCGTCAGCGCCGTTCCCGCGGCTTTCTCTTTTCATGCGCTTTCGTCAGCGCTGCTTCCGCGGCTCCATCTTTTCGATCGCTTCCATCAGCCCGCGCAGATAGCCGGTGTCGGCATAGCGCGCACGGTGTCCCCATGCGGTATCTCCCTCGATTGCCGGCACATGATCGCTGACGATAAATCCGTCAAATCCGCTGTGTTTTAGTGCGTACATCACCTCAAACGGGTCAAAATTCCCCTCCCCGAGAAAGCACTCGTGAAACGACGGCACCGTGCCCTGCACATCCCGCATATGCGCGTAGATCAGGCGTCCGCGCGGCCCGAATTCGTCGATCGCGTCAAAAATATTTTTCGCGCCGCCCGCCATCTGCGAGAATGTTCCGATACAGAACAAAAGCCCCCAGTTCGGACTCTTTACGATCTCTTCCGCGCGTTTGTAGCTCTCCGTGCTGATAAACAGCCGCGCAATCCCTGAGAGACTTTTAAGCGGCGGGTCATCCGGGTGCAGCGCCATCGTCACGCCGTACTCCTCCGCCACCGGAATCACGCGCTCCATAAAATACGCGAAATTTTCCCACAGCGCGTCGGCATCGATTTTCACGTCGCGCCGCTGACCGAAATCGGCCATATCGTCGATCCCTATCTGCTGTTTTTTCAAATCAAATTCCTGCACCTTCGCGCCGCAGCGCCCCAGCGGAGCGGCATTGTCGGTCCGCCACACAAAGGACGGCGAGAAATGATAGCCCAGCACGGGGATTCCCACACGCCCCAGATTCCGGATCGACTCACAGACATTTTCGATCTGCTCATCGCGCCCCGGCAGGCCCAGCATCGCCTTGTCGTAAAAGGGGATCGGCAGATTCTCGATCGCCTCGACCGTGACGCCGTACGCGTCGCATCGCGCCTTAAAATCCAGAAGATCCTCGTATTTCCAATACTTCTCCGCCGCGAGGTCATACGGCAGGTTAAACTGCACACGATCAATGCCGAGCTGACGGGCATTCATCATCGTCTCGCGGTCCACAGTCCTGATCTGCCCGTAGGCAAGTCTCATCATGCTGCGTTCCTCCTATCCATGTCTTCGCCTTTTCGCCGCAGCGCCGCCGGACGGCTCTCTTCGCCCACACCCACGCTTTTTCGCCGCAGCGCCGCCGGACGGCTCTCTTCGCTCACACCATCGCCTTTTCGCCGCAGCGCCGCCGGACAGCTCTTTTCGCTCACCCCATCGCCTTTTCGCCGCAGCGCCGCCGGACAGCTCTTTTCGCTCACACGCCGCAGCGCCGCCGGACGGCTCTCCTTTCGCCTGATCGCATCAGCTCCACAGCCGGTCCAGCGACGACTCATCATTCCACTCGTCGGTCGACACCCAGACATTTTTCTCCTTCACCGGCCCGTGCTCGCGGATCAGCTCTTCATTTAAGTCCTCGATTCCGAGCCCCGGCGCGTCGGTCACACGCGTAAAGCCGTGCTCTGCGATCGGCTTCACCGGTCCGACGATCAGATCCTCCCACCAGGGCGAATCAAAGGAGTCGTGCTCGAGCGCAAAGAAATTCTCGCTCGCGGTCGCGATATGCGCGGCTGCAAGTCCGGCCACCGGGCTCTCGCACATGTGAATCGCCATCGACGCCCCGTATTTCGCTGCCAGATCGCCGAGCTTTTTCGTCTCTAAGATTCCGCCCGAGGTCAGGATATCCGGGTGCACAAGGTCAAGCGCTCCGGCCGCAAGCAGCGGCTCAAAGGTCTCCGCCAGATACATATCCTCCCCCGTCGCGATCGGCGCGGTCGTCGCACGTTTTAACTCCCGGTACTGATCCGTCAGATACCAGGGCAGCATATCCTCAAGCCACGCCAGGTTAAACCGCTCAAGCCTGCGCGCGATCTTAATCATATCCGGCAGCGGGAAATGTCCGAAGTGGTCGATCGCAAGCGGCACCTTATAGCCGGTCACATCGCGGATCTTTCCGATATAATCCTCTAACGCGTCAAGCCCCTGCTCCGTGACATGCATATTCGTAAACGGATGCGGGATGCGGTTAAAATCATAAAGCTTTGCGTTTGCCGCCGCGACCTCGGCGCGCGTCCCGGATTTTGCCACCCGGCGCACCTCATCCTCCACGACGCGCAGCTGGTTCACCCAGTCGAGCGGGCCGCAGTAATTTCCCTCCTGCGCCATCAGAAGCTCCACGCTTAAGATCTTTAAGACCGTATAGCCGTCGTCCATGTACCCTTTTAGCACCCTGCCGACATCCCCCGGATCCATCAGCACGCCGGTCGCACGTCCGTCCTCAATGTGCGTATCCGCATAGAGGCGCACCTCATCGCGGAATCGTCCGCCGATCATCTGATAGACGGGCACTCCGTAAGCCTTGCCCGCGAGATCCCAAAGCGCCAGCTCTGCGGCGCACACGCCGCCCGCCTGACGGCTCTGCCCGCCGAACTGCTTTATTTTCCGGAACAGCCGGTCCACCTCGCACGGGTTTTCCCCGATCAGGCGGCTCTTTAACAGTTTCAGATACGTCGGGCTCGCCCCGTCCCGCATCTCCCCGAATCCGCAGATCCCCTGGTTCGTCTCCAGCTTTAGCAGGTGGCAGCCCCACGGCGGCAGATCCACCTTGCAGATTTTCATATCCGTGATGCGAAGTGCGGAGGGGGACGACGCCGTCCTCACCCGATCCAGCACCTGCTCATATGTATGTTCTCCCATCTGACTCTCCTTTTTGCACTACATCTGTCTGTTTTACGTCTCAGACCTCAGACACCGCACGGACTCAGAAACACTCTGCGCGGCATCTGCACTTCCTGGCAGTCGTCTCCGTTCGGCTGTCCGCGTCACACTGCACGACGGCACATCTCATCCCTTCACCGCGCCGTCCGACAGCCCCTTTACAAAGTAGCGGTTGCACAGCAGAAACAGCAGCAGCACCGGCAGCGCCACGACCGCGGCGGCAGCCATCGTTGAACCCCAGTCCACTGAGAATTCGCCGGAAAACATGCTGATCGCGATCGGCAGTGTCCTCGTCTTCGAGGAATTCGTCAGATTTAAGGCAAACAGAAACTCTTCCCACGCGTTGATAAACGTATAGATCGCGACCGAGATCATCCCCGGCTTTGCAACCGGCAGCACGACGCGGAACAGCGCTCCGATCCCCGTACACCCGTCGATCTTCGCCGCCTCCTCAAGCTCCCTCGGAACACTCTCGAAGAAAGAGCTTAACATAATCACCCCCATCGGAATGGTGAGCGCCATATCCGAGATCACCAGCGATACATGTGTGTCCAAAAGCCCGATCTTTGTAAACAGCGAATACAGCGGAATAATGATGACGACTCCCGGGATCATCTGCCCGAACAGCAGCCCGACCTTCATCACGCCGTGTCCCTTAAACCGGAACCGTGCGAAACCGTATCCGGCAAGCACGGACACAAAAAGCGTCATGGCCACCACACAGACCGTGATGATCGCACTGTTGGCAAACGCCTGCAGCATCTTGGAGTTCTGCAGGACACCGATATAGTTCTGGAACGTCGGCTCATCCGGGATGAATTCGATCGGCATATCGTAAAGCTCCGTCACATTTTTGATCGAGGTGGAGAGCATCCAGATCGCCGGAAGAATCGCTACGAAAATCACCGCCGCCAGTATGAGATAAGTGGTGATTTCCCATACATAATTCCTGGCAAATAAATGTTTCTTTTTCATCACGCGTCCCCCCTTTTGTTTGTCATCAGAATATAGACGAGACTGATGATCATACAGATGCTAAACAGCACGGTACTGGCCGCGGAAGCCAGGCCGAAATCATAATCCGTAAACGCCTTCTTATAAATAAACATCGCCATCACCTCCGTCGAGTGCGCCGGTCCTCCCTCTGTCAGGTTGTAGACAAACGTAAATGCGTTGAGCGTCCACACCGTCATGAGCAGAAGCACCGAATAACACTGCGGCGCGATCGCCGTCCAGGTGACATTGCGGAAAATTTCAAATTTATTTGCGCCGTCAATCAGTGCAGCTTCTTTTAAATCCCTGGAAACGCCCTGAAGCGCCGCCTCGATCATCAGCATCACGTACGGAAACATTTTCCACACATTGACCGCGATGATCGCCGGCATTGCCGTCTGTGTCGATGACAGCCATGTCCGGTTTTCGTCGATCAGTCCGACCGCATTTAAAAAGAAATTAATCAGTCCGTAGTCCGCATTGTACATCCATTTCCACACCGCGGATCCGATGACGCTCGGCAGTACCCACGGGATCATCAGCAGAATGCGGAGCACCGTCTTCCCTTTTACAAAATCCTGGTGCAGGATCATAGCCATCACGAAGCCGAGCGTAAACTGGAAAAATACACTGCCGAAGGTCCACACGAGCGTATGAACGATCGAGCCGACAAACACCTCGTCGCCAAACAGCTTTATGTACTGACCGATTCCGAAAAATTCCGGTGCTTTCATAAACAGCGTGTTCTTAAAAAAACCCATCACCAGTGTGTACACAAGCGGATAGAGCATCACAAGCGCCACGATCAGAAGCGCAGGTACGATATATAAGATACCGGATTGTTTCACCTTTTTCATCTCTGTTTCTCACTTTCATTTCATTATGACGGCACACTGCACACAGCGGATGCCGGACCTCTCCGGTCACCCTTATGTAAACAACGGATGCCGGGCTTCTCTGGTCATCCTTATGTTACAAAACCGGGGCGGCAGCAGGCATCTGCTGCCGCCCCGGGAGTTACAGACCGGTCTTCCTCCGGCGCACATCATCAGTCACCCGCAAGTAATTGATTTACATCCTCATTGAGCTGCTGTACCGCTTCCTCCACCGTTCTGCTGTCGGTCAGCGTCAGGGACAGATCATCAAAAATGGCCTGACGGATACCGACGATGCATCCGACACTCGGAAGAGCCTTCGCGTATGCAAGCGCATCGGCATTCGGCTGTACAATCGCATTGTCAACTTCTTCAAACGCCACCGCCGGGTCACCGGTTCCGGTAAACGTATTGGTATAATACTTTGCCACCTCCGGGCTTGTCAGGAATTTCACAAACTCCCAGGCAGCCTCTTTGTTCTTCGAGCACTCGGACACTGCTACCGACCATCCCCCGAGAATCGTGGAACGCTCTGCACCGTTTGCCGTCGGAACCATCACACATGCAAAGTTCAGATCCGGGTTTGCCTTGATGATTTCAGGCGCATCATAGATTCCCGACATATACATCGCGATTTTGCCGTTTGCAAAAAGAGTACGGTTCGCCACATTATCATTCTCAATCATACTCGCCGGCGCAAATGCGGAGAGATCCTTGTAAAGCTGAGCGGTCTGGAGCGCCGTCTCGCTTCCAAGCGCCGACTCCGTATTATCCTCATTGAGGATCGTGCCGCCGGAGCTTCTTAACATCGTGATGTACTGGAACGAATAGTTTCCGTAGTTGCTGCCGCAGACACCGTATCCCGCAACGTCGCCCGATGTACATGCCTCCGCAATTTCAAGCACCTCTTCCCAGGTCTGCGGAGCCTCCGTATATCCGGCCGCCTCCAGAAGATCCACATTATAGAATAATGCATAGGTCTCACTGCGGAACGGCAGCGCGTAGAGCTTTCCGTCCACGGTGGAAGCATTGATCGCTCCCTGCACGTACTGGCTGACATCAACCCCGTCCGCCGCGATATAATCATCAAGCGGCGCCAGCAGACCGGCATTTCCGAATGTCGTCGTCCAGTCAAGCGCACAGGCCACAACGTCCGGCGCCGTACCGTTCGACAGTGCCAGCGTGTATTTATCGCTCATACCGTCGTCCACCAGATACTCCGGCTCAATCGTAATATTCGGATGCTCCGCCTTCCACAGCTCATTGATCTTCTCAAAGCTGCCCTCATTCCAGTTGCCATCCCAAAACGTGATGGTAACGTTTTCTTCACTTCCGCCACCCTGGCTCTCATTTCCGCCGGCTGCTTCCGTCGTTTCCTGTCCCGTCGTTCCGCCCGTCTGATCCGGGGTGGCCGCCGGCTTATCCTCGGTCTTTCCGCAGCCGCCAAGCAGTGAAATCATCATAGTAGCCGTAAGTGCAACACCTAAATACTTTTTCATCTTCATCTCTCCTTTGCTTTTTTGCTGACAGCCCTCCGGCAAACCGCGCGCTCTCGCCGGAAACATGGTTTTCTCTGTCTGTGATTCCGATTATAGCATTGATAAAACGTTTTTTCAATATATTTTATTATTTTATCCATTATTTACATATTCATTTGACGTATATTGTGCATATTTAACATTTTTTCCTTTTTATTCCAATAAAACGTTTTCTCATTTTCGGATTTTCCCTTGCATTCCTCCCCACTGTCTGCTAAAATAGGAGCTGTGAGAGAAAACCTTTTCTTCGTTTTCGAACGCTTTTGGCCAAAAGCAGGCATATTCCAGGTTCTGCATCACGGATTTCTCTCCGCGATATGTTTGTATCAAAGGATGGTGTTTTCATGCTGACAATCAAAGATGTGGCCCGTCATGCGGGCGTTTCCGTTTCCACCGTTTCCCGTGTCATCAACCAGGTTGAAAACGTTTCCCCGGTGATCCGGCAGAAGGTACAGTATTCCATTAAGGAACTCGGCTATATCCCGAACAATGCCGCCCGTTCGCTGGTGCACCGCCAGACAAATGCGATCACGGTTCTTCTGCGAAATCTTCACTCCCCCTTTTTTGCAGAGCTGATCCGCGGTATGGAGAGCGGCTCGTTCTCCTCCGGGCGTAATGTTCTCTTTTACAGCCTGGGAAAGGATCCAAAATATCGTGACCAGTCGATCCAGTTTCTCACAAACGGCGTGTCCGACGCGATTATTCTCTACGGACCGCTCTACACGGACCAGCCGATTATTGAGCATCTGTGCTCGATTTCGTTTCCGTTTCTTCTGATTGAGAATAACTTTCCGACGCCGCAGACGAACCAGTTTCTCGTAAACAATTACGAGGGAGCCTACCACGCGGTCGAATATCTGGCTTCAAAGAAGCATCGGCGCATCGCGTATTTTATGGGCGATCCGAACAAGAAGGTCAATCTCGACCGTTTTAACGGCTACACGCAGGCCATGTCGGACAAGGGTCTGATCATACGGGACGGCTATCTGTGCAATATTTATAATTCGAACCAGGCTTACCAGATCGCGCAGAAGATCATGCGCATGCCGGAGGAATTTCGCCCGACCGCTATCTTCTGCTGCAACGATCAGATTGCCGCCTACGCGATCATGGGAATCACCGCGATGGGATTTCAGGTGCCGAAGGACATCTCCGTCATGGGGTTTGACAATCAGAAGATCCCGTTCGACGACTATAACGGGCCGCGTATCTCCTGCATTCAGCAGCCGCTCTACGAGATGGGACGCGACAGCATCCTCGCTGTCACGGATCTTCTGGACGGAAACGTGGAGGCGCCTGTCGTCCGTACATACGACACATCGATTGCGGAATATGAGACGGTCTGCGAGCCTGCAGCTCCGTGACGCGCCTGTCTTCGCAGATTACATGAAAACAGTTCTGTCAGATCACCGTGATCTGTATGCCGGTCATCCCAAACCGCCATCCGCCGGCAGCGGAGCAGGGAACACACACGGGCGATGGCATGCGGGTCATCATTATAAAAGGAGGATATCATGGGCAATATTGAAAACAGATTAAAAGGGCTCGGCATCACACTGCCGGAAAAGGACCGCAGAGGAAAGGGCGTTGTCCCGGTAAAGGAGGCC
>CAJUNX010000037.1 GCA_910587865.1 uncultured Roseburia sp. | reverse complement strand
CCGAAATATATTGGGAAGAAGCCGTTCAGGAGCTTTTGGGATGCTAAAATTTGTTTATTAAAACTTGTAAAGTGGTGTTCGGGAAGTGACAGACTAATCTATTTTTGTCACTTTTTCCCGAAAAACAATGATTACAGCAGCCAGTGTGCCCATCAGCACGAAAACGACCTGGAATAAATTCTCCTGATGAGCCGTGTTCTTTGTAATGACAAGCTGCCTGACAAATAAAACAATAAGAGAAGTAACGATCGTTGCAGGAACAGATTTTCTGATCATTCCAATAACAAACGGCCACCACGATAAAATGCCGCAAACGATGGCGCTTGTAACTGCCATAGAAACCCATTGTGATAAGTATGCTGTCTGAAAAGAACCCTCCAGCATATCAAAAGCATGATCCATTCCGACGATATATCCACAACAGCAGACATATCCGAACAGGATTGAAACAACAGTAAAAGCCATAATAAGCATCATTTTTATTGCGATCAGCAGTCTCTTGTTCAAAGGATAGGAAAACAGGATCGTAATCGTCCGCTGACTGTACTCGCTGATCACTAATGCGGATGTAAGTATGGATGAATAGATCAGAAAAACAAATGATACCAAAAGCCCTGATACAAGAAATGTGCTTTCAAATGTATCTTTTGTCTGTTCTGGGTCGGTCATACTGTCAGCCAGAGATACGGTAATAAATAATATGCAAAAGACAACCGCCAGAAAAGCAGCAGCCATTTTACGGGGCAGCCTGAATTTTCTTATTTCAAGTTTCAGTAAATGGGCCATTCTATTCTCCCTCCTCTGTAAGCCGGAAGAAATAATCCTCCAGACTGTTTTCTTTCCGGCCTATGCTTTCTAAACCGACTCCGTTTTTTATAAGCAGCGCTGAAATCTCTTTTCCGGAAACAGCGGTGCCATAAATCCTGATCACAGCATCGTCCACTACATCAAAATGCGACAGTCTCTTATCCTGTTCCAAAATGCGGGCGGCCTGTGTTACATTATCCGTATTTAGTTCAATGTATTCTGTCTGACATTCATGCACCTCATCGATTGATATTTCTTTCAGGAGTTTTCCGCCTGCGATAACGCCGATCCTGTCCGCAATCTGTTCAACCTCTGAAAGAATATGGCTGGAAATAAAAATGGTTGTTCCGTAATCCTGATGCAGCCGCCCGAATAACAGGCGCATTTCTTTGATCCCCTCTGGATCAAGTGCATTGACAGGTTCGTCCAGTATCAGCAATTCTGGTTTTGCTAAAATTGCCCTTGCGATAGCAAGGCGCTGTTTCATCCCCAAAGAATAATGCGAAACCGCTTTTTCCTCAATGTTTGGAAGGCTGACCAGTTCCAGGACATCCCTTATGCGCCTGCGGTCATGATACCCCATATAATCACAGTGCAGTTCCAGGTTCTGCAGTCCTGTCATTTTTTCATAGAAATAAGGGTTTTCTATGATACAGCCGATCCGTTTCAGATATTCATAATTCCTGTCGTCCATTTTTTCGCCAAATACATATATTTCCCCGGAATCCGGGCGCACCAGATTTAAAAGCATTTTCATGATGGTACTTTTTCCGGCGCCGTTCGGCCCGACAAAACCATAGATCTCTCCCTTTTTAACATGAAGATTTACCTTGTCGACCACAACGTTTCCCTGATAGGATTTTGTCAGATCTGATGTTGCAATTATATGCTCCATTCTGTATGCCTCCTTTACTGTTCTGCAGTATACAAAACAGGATTCTCTTTTATCTGTCGGAAATCTAACTTTTTTCTAACTTTTTAAAATCAGGGAAAAAACTGTTTTCTGGCCCGGCTCACTGTCAACCTGTATGTCAGCCCCCATTTGCGATGCAAGATTTTGCGCAATCGCAAGTCCCAGCCCGCTTCCGGAATTTTTATGTGCCGTTGTGTAGTTTCTGTAAAAAATGTGTTCCCTGTCTTTTTTTGCGATACCTTTGCCGTGGTCCTCCACCTCTATCGTGACCTTATCTGATATTCTTTTTAAACGGAACGCAAGATATTTTCCGTCATCTCCATGTTTTATTGCATTATCGATCAGATTTTTCAGTATTCTGTTCAGCGCCAGGGTATCCGCACATGCATATTCCGGCAAAGGGCTGATCTCTATCTCGACCTTGTAATTTCTTTCATCCAGAACATCATAATAATCTAATATAATGTCATGGCATATCTGTGTAACATTTACCATGCCGGGTTCCATGTTCATATCCCCGGATGCTATTTTTGCCAGGGTAAAATATTCATTTATCGTTGAAACTAATTCGTCTGCTTTGCTATCGATCCTGACCGCCATTTCCAGGAGTTTCTCTTTCGCCGGCATATCTGATAGTTCTCTGTTTAATAATTCACTATATCCCTTCAGAACCGTGAGGGGTGTGCGCAGATCATGTGAAATATTCGTAAGCACCTGCGTCATAGCCTGTCTGGAATGTTCATAGCTGATTCTCTGTGCATAAAATTCATCCAGTGATCTGTTTAATTCTACCAAAAGCCCTTTCAGTTCTGCATTTTCAGATGGCAATAAAATCTGTCTGTTTTCTTTTAAGTAAGGAGCTGTTTTAAGCCATTCCCTGATATATCGGATCTCCTTGGAGGTTCTCCTGTTGTCTGCCCATTCATATAAAAACATGGCGGACAGTGTTAATATAAGAAAAATAAGCAGGATGTACATCGATCATTCCTCCATTTTATATCCGATACCCCAAAGCGTTTTGATATATGCGGTATCACTGTCTGAAGCTGCCCTTAATTTTGCCCTCAGCCTGTTGATGTGCGTGTTCAGCACATTTTCATTTCCAAAATACGGTTCTTTCCAAATCAGACGATAAAGCTTTTCTTTGGAAAAAGCCTGCCCCGGATGCGAAGCCATCAGATTTAGAAGTTCAAATTCTGTCCGGGTCAATTCCAAAACGGTTCCTGCAGCCTTTACGGTATGTGTTGTCTGGCTGATCTCCAGGTCCTTAATTCTGGTAACCGCTTCTTCCTGCCGGCTGTCATAGCTTGTAACCCGTCTGATATTGGCTTTGATTCTTGCAGTAAGTTCAATCAGGGAAAATGGTTTTACCACATAATCGTCCGCACCCAGATTCAAACCCATTGATTTATCCGTATCATTGTCTTTTGCCGTAATAATGATAATGGGGATCCTGCTGATCCTGCGAATGGCCCTGATCACTTCCATGCCGCTTGTATCCGGCAGCATTAAATCGATCAGTGCGAGTGCATAATCCGTATTTAACCGGAAATTCCTTATCGCTTCAAAACCGCTGTGAAAAGCAGTTACAGCAAAATCCTCCCCGGTCAGATAGTTATCAATCATTTCACAAATGGATCTGTCATCTTCAACAACAAAAATTCTATCGGTCATTTCCGTAGCCCTCCCATTCGTAATCGTCTCATCCTGCAGGATATTATATTTCGCCCGAACGAAAAAAACAAGTTGTCATCGGACCTGCTTTTATCTTTTTAAACGGCAGATGCAAGGATTTCACAGAATCTTATCCCAAAAGAACTTGCTGAAAGGACAGGAATTAATCAGGCAGATATAAGCAAGCCGGAAAACGGAACGAGGAATCCGCCGCTTAAGCTGCTGAAGCGTTTGGCGGATGGAATGGGAATGACACTGAAGCTGGAGTTTATTCCAAAAGGTTCGGCGAGCAAACCGGGAAGATTGCAGTAAATCTCTATGCCACACAGTTTTGAGGAAAATTTAATAAAATCTGTTGATACGCCAATACCAGACGGAATGTATAACTGTTCTGATAGAAAAGTTTGGATTTTGTTTTGGCTTTCTCTTGTCAAAAATGGAAATAAATTGGTTGGAACGGAGATAAATAACAGTGTTTTTCTCATTTTGTCATAATTGGAGAATTGCATTTTATGAAATGAAATCCAAACTTTTTTCTGTAAGAACCCCCTATTATCAAGCCATTTTCAGAAAAGTTTGGATTTTATATAAGTTTGGATTTTTCGCCATATGAACAGTATCCGCAACCGTGCGGAGGAAATTATCTTAACCGAACTTGTATATGCTTAAACAAAATCCCGTTATCGGCTATGATATGGCTGATAACGGGATTTTCTGTTGTTAGTCGTTTTTTTCTTCTGTGCTGGCAACAAGACGGTCAAAATCACTTTGATACAGACGATCTTGAATGACACGGTACTGCTCAAATTCACTTTCCGCAAAGGTTTTTGCGATTGCGGCTGTGACTTTACCCTTGTTTTGTAAGACTTCCGCATCGTTGAATTGCAGGAATGCATCCAGTTTGGAAGCCCAATCTGCCATCGTCATGGGAATATGCCGCCGTGCCTGTCTTGTAGCGTAGTCCAAATACATCGTAACGATCTCGTTAAGCTCCTGTATTTCACCCTTGGATAAGTAATTCTTTGCAATCGACACATCTGCTTTTACGATTTTTCCATCAGGAGCGTTGCGCCATGAGGTTAATCCCATATGTTCTTTTGTGTGGTCTGCTCTTGCTACAATGACTTCCGCTGCGGTATTTCCATGAACGGCATAGTGCATCTTATTCTGTACTGTCGCAAAGAAATCTTTCGTGATTTGGCTATCAAAGGAATAATCGACGGCAGTAGCATAGATGTCTGTAATCTTTTGATAGAAACGGCGCTCACTGGCTCGAATCTCTTGTATCTCGGAAATTAAGTGTTCAAAATAATCCTCATCGAAAATTTGACCGTTAATCAATCTGCTCTTATCTAAAACATACCCTTGTTTCGCAAAGGTATCCAGCACTTTTGTTGCCCATTGCCTGAATTGTGTTGCCCTGCCGGAGTTGACACGGTAGCCAACGGCAATGATGGCAGATAGCGAATAAAACTTATATTGATAGGTTTTTCCGTTATCCGCAACTTGTGCAAAATTTGCACAAGTTGATTCCTCGGACAATTCGCCGCTTTCATAGATGTTTTTCAAATGTTTTGTGACAACGCTTCTGTCTACATCGAAAAGATGTCCAATCGCTTTTTGTGTCAGCCATACATCGTGATCCTGAACACGAACTTCAATACCATCCTCGTGGGCATCCTTTGTAAATACAAGAAAATCCACCGTGCTGTTTCGGATCTGCAATTTTGTATTCTTATTTTCAGCCATTATGTATCACCATCCAATCATTCCTTATCGGAGCTGTTTTTTCTCGCTCTGCTTTTGTAAACATTATGCTTATTCTTGCACTGAGGGCTGCAAAACACAGCACTTGGTCTGCTTGCGACAAAGGCTTTAGTACAATGCCTGCAAAGCTTAATCGGGTTCTCGCTGTCGGTCAGCATAAAACTGAACATCATCTGAACTCCAAGCATGAGAGAGTGAAAATCCCAAATAATCGTCGGCTTATCCAAAAGAGCTATATGATAGGTTGGAGCGATGCCGCCAAAAGCTACCATGCTCTGCTGCATCATCTGCCGGGTTTCATCGTTCAGTGTATCATAATCCTCATAATAAAGGAAACTGTTGATATAGGTAAACGCCCAGTCGATGAACTGCTGCTTCATCCAGTCATACCGCTCCGCATATTCCCGCTGAAAGCTCATGTTGACCGCCATCGGCTTGTCTGTCATGGTCAAAGCCAGTGCCATCATAACACGGTCATTCTGGATGTTCCACATGGACTCGATACCACGCTTGATTACATCCAATTTGTCAAATGGAAAGAACAGTGCCAGATATTTTTCAGTGGACATAGTTTCTTCTTTAATGAAGTGATTTTTCGGCAGGTACACCGCCTCATATTCCATAAAGTTTGGTGTGGTAGGTAACGCAGTCATCAGTCCAAACAAGCCGTATTTCACCGCAAATTGCTGGATAGCCTTCTGAATTTCGGCATCTGGCTTTTTGCCCATACCCATGCGTCCTATGTTGATGGCATCCAGTACAATTTTCTGATACTCTGCCAGCGGATCGTAGATACTCGGCTGTGCTGTCTTGGTGGGTGTGAGATACAGAGTTCCGTCCTCTGTCGCCCTCCATTCATATTCACTATACCGCACCCAGTTAGAACTGGTGCGTTCAAAAAGGTTCTTCATTTTCTCACCCCTGTTTCCAATCACTGATACCATATTTGGATAAAAGCTCTTTTGCCTGTTCCATACCGCTTTCCGTAATATATACCGATTTGGAACGAGACGGATGATTCCCCTGCCGAATATAGTCTGCATCGTCCAATTCGTTCAGTATATCAAAACCATAGCCTTTCCACGCATAAAAATCGGTTGCTTCGTGAAACTTCTCTCCCTGTGTAAAGCGGGACAGGTATAATAGCATCAGTGTTAATTCCTTCATTGCTTCTTCTGCGTTTATATTTCTCATATCAGTCTATTCCTCACTTCATATTGTAACCTGAATAACTCGGTTTTATATTATCCATTATACAATTTCTTTTCCCCTGAATCAATCTCCATTCCGGATTCTTCTAAAAAATCTTTCTCCAATAAGGTCATTGGCTGTTGCTTTTCTGCCTTATGAGCGATTATGACAACGCTATTTTCCGGCTTGCCACAGAAGCAGAGCCACAGCCGGAGGACTATACGGGCGAGGACGGAATTTTATACTGCGGGAACTGCCGCCAGCCCAAAGAAGCCTACTTCACAGAGGGCAAGAGCCTTTTCGGGCGTGACCGCCACCCGAAAGAATGTGACTGCCAGCGGAAACGCCGGGAAAAACAGGAATCCACAGACCGGGAGCGCAAGCACCGTGACACCGTGGAGGATTTGAAACGCCGGGGATTTTCCAACGCCGCCATGCGCCAGTGGACTTTTGACAATGACAACGGCAAATGCCCCCAAATGGATAAGGCTTTCTTCTATGCGGCGCATTGGGAGGAAATGAAAGCGGAAAATATCGGCTACCTGTTATGGGGCAAGGTAGGCACAGGCAAGAGTTATTTTGCCGGGTGTATCGCTAATGCCCTTATGGAGCGTGAGATTTCCGTGTGCATGACGAATTTTGCCTTGATACTCAATGACCTTGCCGCCAGCTACAAGGACAGGAACGAATACATATCTAACTTACAGCAGAGGTATTTTCACACGCCTATTCTTATGCGGCGGCTTTTGAGAGATCAAAGCCGCCGTTTCTTTTAATCTTCTCAAGAAATGATGCGGTTTTATTGTTAAAGGCGGCTAAAGGAGGTAGCCGCCATGAAGCACACACCTTATCGGCAAAATCCGACGGTCATTGACATATCAAAAAAAGCCCGACCACCACCGGGGAAAAGTCTACCCATGAATATGAACTGTCTAATCAACTAAATACTGCTTACAATTCCTCTGCGCCCGTCTGCAATTTTGTAGACGGGCGTTTTGTGTTCCCCCGGCAAAATTTTTTCAAAAAGTTTGCAAAATCACCGCCTATTCGGGGGTGCGCGGTTTTGAGGGTTTATGAAAGGGGACATCAGAAAAAATCACCCGCTTTCGCGGTTGCGAGGAGGTGAGAACATGAATGAACCAAACCGTACCCAATGGCAAGGAGTGTAGTTCCGTGAATGACACCGACTTTTAGTATAATGGCATCCTGTTCTTTCTTTCGTTCAATTCGATATGCCTATTCTCGCATATTCCAGCCTGGCAAGGGGGTTATTTTCCGGAAGGTTTAAGAGTACAGAGCCGGAAAAAGCAGAGCAAGTGCTGGATGATGTTGCGAAGAAGGGCTACTATTACCCGGAGAATATGGAACGTCTGAAAAGGGCGGAACAGTTGGCAGAAAAATATGATTGTAATGTGGCGCAGATTGCAATCAGCTGGCTTTTGCATCAGACGTTGACGGTATTCCCTATTATGAGTGGTCCTTTGCCGGAATATTACCGGCAGGCTCTGGATGCAGCGGAAATACCTTTGACAGAAGCGGAAACAGCGTGGCTGGATTTGCAATAGGATGTCTTTTCTTGGGATAAGACAGTAGATAACTGGGTAACAGTTGAGCAATAAATTGAACAGCCACAGTGGGAAAACAATCCTGTGGTGGAATGGAGGAAGTATATGAGAAACGATGTAACATCTTTTCTTCCAAAGGAACATGAATTTCATTTCTGGGAAGAGGAGCAGATTTTTGAACATGAATATCATGTGGATTGTATGGATGAGTCGGCATCCGATAAAAATGACGGCTCCGCAGAGCATCCCTTTAAAACCATCAACCGCGCAGCGCAGATTGCAGGCCCGGGAACACGGATTATTGTGCATCCCGGTTTGTACCGGGAATGTGTTACGCCAAAAAAAGGTGGTGCCGGCCCGAAAAAGATGATCAGCTATGAGGCGATGCCCGGCGTTACTGTTTCAGGATCTGTAGTGGCTAAAAATATCATTCCGGCGGAGAATTGTGCACATGACCCAGGGATCCGGTTATGGACAATCAGGCTTGATCCGGCAGATTTTCCCGGATATAATCCCTTTTGTGCCAACAACCTGATACATATGCGTGAGTTTTTGGAATTGACAAGGGAAAATCAGAAGAACCATCTTGCCCGCCGCGGCGTTGTTTTCATTGACGGGAAGCCGCTGGAACAGGTGGAAAGAATGGAGGATCTCGATAAAGCGGCCGGAACTTATTTTGTAGAATCCAATGGCATGATTGTACATTGCAGGCCCTTAGATGATGTTGACATAAGAGAACATCTGGTAGAACTGACTGCGAAGGAGCAGAATTTTGCACCGGACGAGCCATATCTTGGTTATATCAGAGTGAAAGGTTTTCATTTTACCCATGCAGCCACAGGGCATCCGTTTCCTCAGCGTGGCGCAGTCTCGACTTATCGTGGAAACCACTGGATTATCGAGGATAATGTGATCGAATGGAGCAACTGCCTTGGAATGGATATCGGAAATGAGGATCCCTCTTTTTCGATGGAGGGTCTTCCGGCAGAAAAGATGCCTGGCTGGACGGTTGTGCGCAGGAATGAAATTCGAAACTGCGGCGTCTGCGGCCTGGCCGGCTATATTGCAAATGAAATCCTTGTGGAGGACAATTTAGTCTCCGGCTGTGGCTGGCTGATGACCTGGCATCCTTCAGAGTCCGGCGGAATTAAGTTCCATTGTGCAGTGAGATGCCTGATCCGCCGGAATATTGTGGAAAAGCTGCATTGCGGCAATGCAATCTGGCTGGACTGCAATAATGACTGCAACCGTATTACGCAAAACCTGGTTATTAACAATGAAGACCAGGATCCCCGTGCCATTCACATTGAATGCACCAGAGACTGCCCGAATCTGATCGACAATAATATTATCTGGGATTACCGCAGGCTGAATCCGCCGCCAGCGGATAACTGGCTTCAGGAAGCTGATATAAAATGCTGGACCGGTGCGGTTATGTGCATGGGGGCAGATGATGTTTGGTCATATAATAACCTGATTGGAAAATGTCCGGTTGGCATCAACCTGAATGCTGTCTTTATGCGGATGGGGTTCGGACGTGGGGTACGTCACGCGCTGCCCGTGTCATGAATAACATTTTTTATGATTGTGAGGAATCCGCCATCCGATTTGAGGATCCCAACAATGAATCGGATGGCAACTTATTTGTATCTATGCCTCCCGGCTACCTGGTGATCCATTATCCGATGCCGCCGAAATATCTGAATCTCACGGCATGGCAGAGGTTTTTTGAGATGGATCTTCACAGTGCAGATGCGTGTTTTGATATCTGTGTCGATGAGGAGAAGTATGAGCTTACATTTCTGCCTTCTGCGCCTGAGCCCGGGTTCGAAAGGACACATCAGGCAAAGAAGATCAGGCTATCCCTAAATCCGGCTGTCGGAACGGTACAGGAGATTGTACCGGTCTCTACGGAAGAGCTGGCGCGTTGTGACTATTTTGGAAACCTGCGCAGTGAGATGAGTCTTCCTGGCCCGTTTGCATCGATGAAAGAAGGGGTTGTTATAAATATTGATCCGAGAAGGAAAGTGTGAAGGAGAGAGAAATAAAGCGTATATTTGTGTAGCGGAGGTGTAAAAGGTGGGAATACGTGCTCTATAGAAAGAAGAACAGCTTGACGATAAAATATCCCGGGAATTATCAAATATCCGTTTTAATTCCATTTTATGAGCGTTATGGATTTAAACAGTACGAAAACTACTCAGCAAGGGTGATAAAAAACTTTAATTAAGTTCGTGTTTGGTAAAATAACATGACCAAAACGGAAAATTTTCATGGATGATTATGGATAGGCGGATAGGCGTTTTTGAGGCTCATCCGCCCTGGCTGCTTTATAAAGCAAATATAATTAAAATACATCCTCCCTCACGACCCCGTCGATTTATAATTCCGCAGCCCGGCCCGGTAAAACAGAACCGACGGAATCACAAACAGCAGCGCGAAAAGCGGGGCGAGTGCGTAAAGCGCATTGTCTTTTCGACCCAGCAGGTACAAAAGAGGGTAGTACTGGATCAGCGCCAGCGGTATGACAAACGTGAGAAAACGCAGCACGCCCTCCCCGTAGACGGACAGCGGATACCGGCCGAAATCCCGCATCCCGTAGGTGAAAATATCCAGGAAATTTAAGGACTGCACGGTAAAAAACGCGGCGGTCGCAAACAGCAGGAACAAGCAGAAAAAGACCACGCTTCCGCAGAGCACCATGAGAACAAGCACCAGCACATTCGGCAGCGTCCACACCACACCGCTGGCAGGGACGGCGGCGCCAAGCACGATCATGGCCTGCGCGAGCAGCCCGAGACGGGAAAAATCCATGTTCGGCATGATGACCTGCAGAAGGATGCTTCTCGGGCGGACCAGGATACGGTCGAGCTCGCCCCCACGCAGCAGATCGGGAAAGACGGCCAGCCCGCCCCCGGCCATCTCGCCGAGGGAAAAGGACATCATGACCACGGAAAAGCACAGGAGGACCTGCCCGTAAGTAAAATCGTCGATCCCGTAAATCCGGTCGAACAGAAAACGGATCCCGAAAAAGGTGGTAAACGAAGTCAGAAACTGCCCGAACATGGTCAGGAAAAACGAAGTCTTATACTGCATCTGACTTTTTAACTCCATCAGAAAATAATTCAGATATAATCTCATAGCAATCAACCTCCCAGTGATAATACTTTTTTGGTGGCGGTTTTCATCGCGGATTGTCCCATGAAAACCAGCGCCGTCAGCCAGAAGACCTGGAACCCGATTCCTTTTACCGCGTCGGCGTCTGTTATCGTCCCGCAGAGAATCTGAAGCGGCATATTCTGCATCGCTGCAAACGGCAGGAAGCGGATGACCTGCTGCACGGACTCCGGGAAGAAGACAAGCGGGATCACGCCGCCGGAGAAAAACGTGGTGACGGACCGGACGATGATGCGGATCCCGCGCTGCGAGATGAAATAAAACAGCGAGATATACATCAGCATGGCTATGGCCACGGTCACCGCGAAGGCGAGCAGCGCCGAGACGAGAAAGAGGCACAGCTGCGGTGAGGAGGCGGGAAGCGTGAGCTTAAAGGGCGCCGGCGCCAGAAGGCCCAGAATCAGCACCGGAAAGCAGTTGACCAGTGCGAAGGAGAGCCGGTTGGAGGCTGATTCGCAGAACCATTTTCCGTAGAGCCCGACCGGGCGCGCCAGATCATAGACGACGGTTCCGGTGCGGATCGCGGAATAGATTTCGGTATCCGCGAACACGACGGAGAAGAGGACGATGAATGACTGGTGCGCCCACACATAGGCTGTCGTGGAGGAAAAATCCATCGGCAGCGCGTCCCCGCCGAACCGGTAGACGGCGAGGTAGCCGAGGATCTCCATCATCGCCCAGCAGAAGCCCTTTGCGATCGCGCCTAAGACCGCGGCGCGGTACTGTAAGTTGTAGTTAAAACGAATGCCGAACATAGAGGTATAGACACGGAATGCGGTTTTCATAGGCGGTACTCCTTATATAATGCTGCGACAAGCTCCTCCGTGGACAGATCCGTGACCGACACGTCCAGAAGCTCTGTATTTGCGGCGAACCAGGCGATTGCGGCGGGCACGGGAAACGCCTCCGGATCAAAGCTTACGGTCAGACGCTCCGGATGCGATTCGACATGCGTCATTTTTTCGTGCAGCGCGGGCAGAGGCCCCTGATAGACGATCTCCATGATTTTTTTGCCGAAGATCTGTTTTTTCAGATCGCCAAGCCTGCCGTCCAAGAGAATCTGACCTCTGCCGATCAGAAGAACGCGCTCGGTCAGCGCCTCGATATCCTGCATATCGTGCGTCGTGAGGACGACGGTGGTGCCGCGCTCTGTATTCAGCCTGCGGATAAAACTGCGCACCGCAAATTTCGAGAGCGCGTCTAAGCCGATCGTGGGCTCGTCCAGAAAGAGCACGTCCGGGTCGTGCAGCAGGGAGGCTGCGATCTCGCACCGCATCCGCTGGCCGAGGCTTAAGGTGCGGACCGGAGTTTTTAAAATCTCGCCAAGATCCAGCAGTTCGGTCAGCTCCGCCACGTTTTTCCGATAGCGCGTCTCCTCCACCCGGTAGATATCCCGGATCAGATCAAAGCTGTCGATCACCGGGACGTCCCACCAGAGCTGGCTGCGCTGGCCGAAGACCACGCCGATCTCACGCACATGGCGCACGCGCTCCCGGTACGGGATCCGGCCGTTGACCACGCAGACGCCGTCATCCGGCGTGAGCACGCCGCACATAATTTTGATGGTGGTGCTTTTTCCCGCCCCGTTCGGGCCGATGTAGCCGACCATCTCTCCGTCGCCGATCGTAAAGCTCACGTCTTTTAACGCATGGATGTCATTGTACTCCCGGGAGAAAAAGGATTTCACGGCATTCTTCATGCCCGCCTGGCGTTTTGCCACGCGATATGTTTTGCTGATGTTTGTAAATTCTATCACAGCTGTCTCCTTTCTGTCTGATCAAATGTTCCGTTGCTGCCGGCCGGCGCAGCTGTTGATTTTATTGTAGCAATTTCCGAAAAAAAGAGTAGACTTGTATTATTTTTTGTGATAACATATATAATTAGTACGGCCCTTTTATCTACACTTCGTTTGTAGAAGAAACAGGCCGCTGCGAATTTCAGCTTACCGCGGAGGATCTGACTTTGCGGGACGAATTTCAGAAATAAAAAAGCTCCGGGAATCTGTGGTCAGGTTTCCGGAGCTTTTTTGTGCGGATGTCCCTAATTCAGAAGAAACGATGCAGAGACGGGATAGCGGTCAAAATCGCCGCTTCCGCGGAAATCGCAGACCGTCTTTTTCACCCGGTAGGTTCCGGGCGCAAGCTCGCCGTACAGCCAGTCCCAGCTTAATGTCTGCACATGCGTCTCCCCCGCGGGAATGACATATGCGACGGCGTGAAACCCGCTGTCGCCTTCGATGACAACAGGCACGGCTTCCCAGCCGCTGTCGGTTTTGCGTTCCAGCAGAAAATCATCGCCGTACTGCAGTTCGCCCGACGGGAGATCCGGATCGTACTGGGAGAAGACAAGCACTGCGCCCGACGGTGTGATCTGTCTCACCGAGAAGGTGAGCCCGATTTCCGGTACGTCCGAGTCGGATGAATAGAGATAGGCGCCGCCTTCCCGCCTGTCCCGGTCAAACGAGAGGGTGTTAAGGATCGCGGCTGCGGTATCGCCGTATTCCCGCCACCAGAGGACGTCCGGGGATTCGGTCAGCGCGACGATGCCCTCGCAGTCACCTCCGAATGTGATAAAATCCCAGTACGCGTGATTGTCATAGGTGCCGATGCGCACGGGGTATCCCGCAATCGTTCCCTCCTCCTCCGAAAGGCCGGTTCCGCAGACCCCGAACTGGTCCATATAGCAGAGCCGGATCTGCCCATCTTCTTTCCCGTCGGGATAAAAAGAGAGGCCGTACTGTGTGGAGAAGGCCGGATCACTGTCGATGGGGATGGGGGTGTATGTCCATCCGTCCGGCAGCGTCACGGAAATCTCCCCGTAAGGTCCGCCCTGCGCGATGCGCGTCCCGCCGTCGCCCGTGTCCGCGCTGCCGGTTCCGGCCGCGTCTGCTTCTGAAGCACCTGCCGCGTCCGAAATGCGGCCTGCTTCTGTGCCGTCGCCCGTGTCCGCGCTGCCGGTGGCTCCCGAGCCGTCAGTCGAAGCTTCGGTTCCGGCGGCAGCCGTCCCCGCGCCGGCGGATCCTCCGGACGGCGGGTCGCCGGACGGTTTGCGGAGCCCGCAGCCAGAGAAGGCCAGTCCGGCGCAAAGTGTGAGAATGACAAACGTTTTTTTCATGATGATGTCTCCTGTCTGATGTGCGATCGTGTACGGTTTCTTCTTATATACAATAAGACGCAGCAGAAAGCAATTTGTTGCGTATATTTATTAAGAAAATATAAAATCCTTATTTTTCCCAGATTCCCTGTTGACAAAAAAAATAGTTGGTGCTATCTTATATACAGATGTTAGCACTCCACAAGAATGAGTGCTAATAAATCCAAAGAAGGCAGATCCACTCAGACAGTCAGGAGATGAGGAATGGACGATTTTGAATTAGATGAGCGAAAAATCCGAATTTTAAATGCAATCATTCGAAATTATCTGGAGACAGGGGAGCCGGTGGGATCGCGGACGATCTCAAAGTACACGGATCTGAATTTAAGCTCGGCGACAATCCGCAATGAGATGGCAGATCTGGAGGAGCTTGGATATATCTTACAGCCCCACACCTCGGCGGGCAGGATTCCTTCTGATAAGGGCTACCGTTTTTATGTGGATCATCTGATGGAGGAGAAGAATCGCGAGGTCGCGGAGATGAAGCAGTTTGTCATCGAGCATACGGAGCGTGTCGATCAGGTCCTGCAGCAGGTTGCGAAGATGCTTGCGAACAATACGAACTATGCCACGATGGTCACGGCGCCAAGCTACCATCAGAATAAGGTGAAGTTCATTCAGCTCTCACATGTGGATGCGGAGCAGGTTTTGGCGGTGATCGTCACAGAGGGCAATCTCGTGAAGAACAAGATTATCCCGGTATCGGAGCCGATCGACAATGAGACGATGTTAAAGCTCAACATCCTGCTGAATTCGAGTCTGAACGGCCTTGCGCTGCAGGAGATCAATCTTGCGACGATTGCAAAGCTGAAAGAGCAGGCAGGGATTCACAGTGATATTATCAGCAATGTGCTGGATACCGTTGCAGAGACCATGGGGCCGGACGAGGACATCAGGGTCTATACCAGCGGCACGACGAATTTCTTAAAATATCCGGAGTTAAGCGACTCGGAAAAAGCGAGTGAGCTGATCTCGGCGTTTGAGGAGAAGCAGCAGCTGGTGAGTCTGGTTTCAGAGCATCTTTCGGAGGAGAACACAGGGATTCAGGTCTACATCGGCGACGAGAGTCCGATTCAGACGATGCGTGACTGCAGCGTCGTGACCGTTGCGTACGAGCTGGGCGAGGGCGTTCGCGGGACGATCGGGATCGTGGGGCCGAAGCGCATGGATTATGAGATGGTGATGGATAATCTGAAAGTATTAAAGAAATCTCTGGACGGGATGTTAAACCGGCCGAGAGGGAAGACTTAGCATATACGTGCATTTTCGCGGAAGACGGCGGGATGCTGACAGAAAACAGAACGACCGGACACAGGCCGGTGATCTGTAGCACATGGAGGATATGGAATGGCAGAGAAGAGGGAAGATATTTTAGAGGAAGTGCTGGAAGAGCTGGAGAGAGAGTCTGCAGAGCATCATGCCGGACAGAACGCAGAAGACGGCGGGACGGCAAAAGCGGAGTCGAACGCAGCGGATGACGAAGCAGACGCAGAGCAGGAGGGTGAAGACGCGCAGGAGGCGGATGAAGCGGAGGCCGGCTGCGAAGCGGAGACATCCGGGGAGGAAGACGAAGCGGCATCCGGCGAAAGCGAGGACAATGAAGAAGCCGGCGGCGCAAAAGAAAAGAAAGGCTTTTTCAAAAAGAAAAAGGATAAAAAAGACGAGCAGATCGAAGAGTTAAACGATAAGCTGAAGCGTCAGATGGCGGAGTTCGAGAATTTCCGCAAGCGCACGGAAAAAGAAAAATCCCAGATGTACGATATGGGCGCGCGCAGCATCATAGAGAAGATGCTTCCGGTGATCGACAATTTTGAGCGCGGGCTTGCGGCAGTGCCGGAGGAGTCGAAGGAAGATCCGTTCGTCACCGGGATGGATAAGATTTACAAGCAGCTTTTAACCGAGCTTGAGTCCATCGGCGTTAAGCCGATCGAGGCGCTCGGAGCGGAGTTTGATCCGGAGTTCCACAATGCGGTGATGCAGGTGGAGAGCGAGGAGTATGAGTCCGGAGTGGTTGCGCAGGATCTGCTGCGCGGATATCTGTATAAGGATGCGGTGGTCAGACACAGTATGGTGGCCGTGGTATCATAAAAGACGTTTATACACAAACTACCAGTTGATAGAATATGAGGAGGAAATCATCATGGGAAAAATTATCGGTATTGACTTAGGAACAACAAACAGCTGCGTGGCGGTTATGGAAGGCGGCAAGCCGACCGTGATCGCGAACCAGGAAGGCGCGCGCACCACACCGTCGATCGTGGCGTTCACGAAGACGGGGGAGAGACTCGTCGGAGAGCCGGCAAAGCGTCAGGCAGTGACAAATGCGGAGAAGACGATCGCTTCGATCAAGAGACATATGGGAACCGACTTTAAGGTGGGGATCGACGACAAGCAGTATTCCCCGCAGCAGATCTCCGCAATGGTGCTTCAGAAGCTGAAAGCGGACGCGGAAGGCTATCTCGGCGAGAAGGTGACGGACGCCGTGATCACGGTGCCGGCTTATTTTAACGACGCGCAGCGCCAGGCGACCAAGGACGCGGGCAAGATCGCAGGTCTTGACGTGAAGCGTATCATCAACGAGCCGACGGCGGCAGCGCTCGCTTACGGCCTTGACAATGAGAAAGAGCAGAAGATCATGGTATACGACCTCGGCGGCGGTACGTTTGACGTCTCCATCATCGAGATCGGCGACGGCGTGATCGAGGTTCTCGCGACAAACGGCGATACGCGTCTCGGCGGCGACGATTTTGACAACAAGGTCACGCAGTGGATGATCGATGAGTTTAAGAAGGCGGAGGGTGTTGACTTATCCGGTGATAAGATGGCGCTTCAGAGATTAAAGGAAGCGGCCGAGAAGGCGAAGAAGGAGCTTTCCTCCGCGACCACGACCAACATCAACCTTCCGTTTATCACGGCGACGGCAGAGGGGCCGAAGCATTTTGACATGAACCTGACACGCGCGAAGTTCGACGAGCTGACACATGATCTCGTGGAGCGTACCGCGGTTCCGGTACAGAACGCGATGCGTGATGCGGGTCTTAATAATTCCGATCTCGGTCAGGTGCTTCTCGTGGGAGGTTCCACCCGTATCCCGGCCGTGCAGGATAAGGTACGCCAGCTGACCGGCAAGGAGCCGAGCAAATCCTTAAATCCGGACGAGTGCGTGGCGATCGGCGCTTCGATCCAGGGCGGTAAGTTAGCGGGCGACGCCGGCGCAGGCGAGATCCTTCTTCTGGATGTCACACCGCTGTCACTGTCCATCGAGACCATGGGCGGCGTTGCGACCAGGCTGATCGAGAGAAACACCACGATCCCGACCAAGAAGAGCCAGATCTTCTCGACCGCAGCGGACAATCAGACCGCGGTTGACATCAATGTCGTACAGGGTGAGAGACAGTTTGCGAGAGATAATAAATCTTTAGGCCAGTTCCGCCTCGACGGGATCCCGCCCGCACGCCGCGGTGTGCCGCAGATCGAGGTTACCTTCGATATCGATGCAAACGGTATCGTGAACGTATCCGCAAAGGATCTGGGTACGGGCAAGGAGCAGCACATCACGATCACGGCAGGTTCGAATATGTCGGATGACGAGATCGATAAGGCAGTCAGGGAAGCCGCTGAGTATGAGGCTCAGGACAGAAAGAGAAAGGAAGCGATCGACGCGAGAAACGATGCGGATTCCTTCGTATTCCAGACACAGCAGGCATTGGATCAGGTGGGCGCGAATATTGATGCCGCTGACAAATCCGAGGTGGAGAACGATATGAACGCCGTGAAGTCCTTCCTGGAAGCGCATCAGAACGCAGAGGAGATGACCGAGGCGGATGTGACGGAATTAAAGTCCTTGCAGGAGAAGCTGACCCAGAGCGCTCAGAAGGTGTTTGCGAAGATGTACGAGCAGACGCAGGCAGCTCAGGGCGCGGCGGGCGCGGGCCCGGATATGGGCGCAGCGGGCGCAGGCAGCGCGCCGGAGGATGACGTTGTGGATGCTGACTTCAAGGAAGTGTAATCCGGGTTCCGCGATCAGTGTCTGTTTGTAAAACGGCGGTATGTATGTTATGATACTGCATGCGACATGTAACGTACGGGGTTTCCGGATGGTGACATCCGGAAACCTCTTGTGCGGTCAGAAACAGCAGTCATTTTGGGCAGAACACAGAAACAGGATGGAAAAGAGGAAGCGTTATGGCAGATAAGAGAGATTATTATGAGGTCTTAGGCGTAGAGAAGAACGCATCGGATGCGGATATCAAGAAATCCTTCCGGGTTCTTGCCAAGAAGTACCATCCAGATATGAATCCGGGGGATAAGGAAGCGGAAGCGAAGTTCAAGGAGGCGCAGGAGGCGTATGCGGTCTTAAGCGATCCGGAGAAGCGCAGACAGTACGATCAGTTCGGTCATGCAGCGTTTGACGGCAGCGGCGGTGCGGGCGGCTTTGACTTCTCCGGCATGGATATGGGAGATATCTTCGGAGATCTTTTCGGGGATTTCTTCGGCGGCGGAAGAAGGCGCAGCAATGACGGCCCGATGAAGGGCGCGAACTTAAGAACCAGCGTCCGTATTACATTTGAAGAAGCAGTATTCGGCTGTGAAAAAGAGATCGAGATGGTTTTAAAGGACGAGTGTACGACCTGCCACGGAACAGGAGCAAAGCCGGGTACGACGCCGGAGACCTGTTCGAAGTGCGGCGGCAAGGGAAAAGTAGTCTTTACCCAGCAGTCGTTTTTCGGAACCGTGCAGAACGTACAGACCTGTCCGGACTGCAGCGGCTCCGGTAAGATCGTCCGCGAAAAATGCGGTTCCTGCCGCGGAACCGGTTACATCTCCAGCCGCAAGAAGATTCAGGTATCGATCCCGGCAGGTATTGACAACGGGCAGAGCGTCCGGATCCGGGAGAAGGGCGAGCCGGGCGTAAACGGCGGGCCGAGAGGGGATCTTCTCGTGGAGGTCATCGTCTCAAGGCACCCGTCTCTGCAGAGGCAGGATATGAATATTTATTCCACCGCGCAGATCTCATTTGCACAGGCGGCGCTCGGCGGAGAGATCCGTATAAAGACCGTGGACGGCGACGTGCTTTACGAGGTAAAAGCCGGGACACAGACCAATACCAGGATCCGCTTAAAGGGCAAGGGCGTGCCGTCCCTGCGCAACAAATCAATCCGCGGTGATCACTATGTGGATCTGGTGGTGCAGACACCGACCGGCTTAAATTCCGAGGCGAAAGAACTCCTGCGCCAGTTCGACGAGGCGGCGGGCGGTTCGCTCAGGCGAAGCGGCGGTGCGGACGGCGCTCCGACCGAGAAGCCGAAGAAGAAAAAAGGTTTTATGGACAAATTAAAAGAATCGTTAGATGATATCTAAGAGAGTGCGATCAGGCAAAAAAGGAGGAGTCACCGGCAGACGGTGCGGCTCCTTTTTTGTTGGATTACTTCTCCCTCTGTATCTGAAGCTGTCAGGCATATAATCTGATATCATACCATCTGTTTTAAAAATTAAAATTTTTTTAAAAGATAAAATGCGCCTGTCCGTAAAAAGCGGGCAAGGGCATTTGAAGCGGCAGGAAAGCAGGGCTTTGTTTGGGGCTGGCAAGCCGAAAACAAAGGGCTGGTTTCAGCAGCAGACAGGGCGTATATGAAAGCCTCCGTCCCTCGTCCACCGTCCCCGGCTTATGGGACAAAATATCCCAAACCGCTGGACACCGTGACTATATGTGTGGCCACACTCATTTATTTTCAGGGCTGTTCTTTTCTCAAAATTGAAATGGGCGGGAAAACCATTTTCGGGCTTTGCTATCGCCATTGATAAATGGGAAGTTGTTAGGCTGTTCTCTTTTTAAAATACAGTGCAATTACAACACATACCACAATAGCAATTATAAAAGGAATTGCTGCCAGGAATGCTGTCGAAGCTGGAGCACTAAAATAAGCATATTTGATGCCCCACACCATGTTACAATAGTTATATGCAACAACAGCACACATAACATCCGACAGAAGAACAGCCAAAACTAAGAACAAATTAGATAAAATTTTCATAAAAATCCTCCTTATTTATTCGATGTGCTTTTAAGGAGCAAAACAGCACCGGCAATGATTGCTGCAAGGCAGATGAAAAGGAAAATTCCGTTTCCGTCTATTGTTATCAAGGAAGATGTTCCAATTTGTTCCGATGCAGACGGCATAAAAACCGATACAATGCCCCAAACAATCAGCAAGACTACTCCGATGATACAAGTGGCTATACCAAGGATGCGCTTCTCGCGCCCATTCGTTGCCTCGGTTTGATGGATGTCTAAACTCACATCATTTTCTGATATTGAATTTTCTTCTTTCATCAAATAGTCCAGCGAAACATCAAAATACTTACTAATTGAAATAAGAGTATCGGTTTCCGGAACTGATTTCCCGGATTCCCACTTTGATATAGCCTGTCTGGACACACCTAATTGCTCGGCAAGCTGCTCCTGTGAAAGAGCGCCTTTCTTTCGGAGTTCATATAGTTTTTCTGAAAGCGCCATGTTCTCCTCCTTTCACCCAGAGCATACCCAAATAACCGGTAGAATGCTATACATCTCGGTATGCAATCACGCAACCTACAGTAGCAACTGCGTATTTTCATGGCTTTTTCTAAATCATGAGATAATTGCGCCGATAAACTGGTATTTGTCGCTCTCTTACTTTTTCACATAGTAGATGGTCAACCTTAATCTCATTTTCATTCTATCTTAATTAACCTTAAATGCAGTGTGTCAGTTTTGGCACACTGGAAAGCGGATAAGAAAAGCGGTTCCGGCTCCGGGACTGTTACTTTTTGAATGTTCATAGGGAAATACAGAACATAGGCATAGTCTTTTTCGTTTCCTGTTATGACACCAATAAAAGCAGTCATATCTTCCGGGCCTGCATTGTCAAAGTGCCCTGTCTGTTTTATTTCAGGGGTGTCGTTTACGAAAACAATGTATTTTGAAAAGTCCTGTGTAAAAATTTCAGGCTGGTCGCACGTTGCTATGCCGGGTATGCGGTTTTCCTCACATAGCTTTTGCACCCGTCTTTCTGAAATACCCCATTTTTTCGCTGCTTCCGGGGCAGAAATATACTCAAACATTTTCATTCACCCGTTCCATAAGTTCAATCGCTATCATTATATACGGTTATCCGAATAAATACAAGGTGCTATCTGGACAATTAAGAATTATTTTAACCAACGAATAGAACTATGCAGACATATCCAAAAAGGTGAACAGTAAAATGTAATAAGGTGAATGAATATAACAAAAAGACCAGTACCACGATTGAGCTTATGCTGCGTTACGATATCTCGGCAGATCAATTCCTTATGGAGCAACCCACCGGGAAGAATACCCAGCGGCGGCAGCTTGACGCACTGCCGGACGACATGAGCATTAGATACTGCCCGGCAGCCAAGGCTTTTTTGAGATAGTCAACCATTTTAAAAATAAAAGTTATCTGTAACGAGTATGGGCAGGAGGAGTAAACGGGAAAATAGCCGGCGGCTTCCGCTGAGACGGCCCGAAAACATCCATAGGCCGGTCCGCGCCGTGCCGGCAGAGCGGGCGGCGGACAGACGGGGGACGAACTGCCCCGGCAGACCGCGGTTTTTGCGGTATCGGGAGGGCTGCCGGCTCTGATCGGGAAAAGAAAGAAAAACAGATAAATATTTTTGTTGAGTCCTGGTACAAAATGTAGTATGATGTGAGTTAAATGATCACCATAACTGGTATAACGGAACCAATGCGGGAGGAGACAGCCGTGGATCAGGCAATTCGGATCAATGACATGGAGCAGATCTTTGGATGGCAGCAGGAAGAAGAGGAGCTGCTGGAATACAAAAGACAGGCGCTGCGCCGGGAGCGGCATGAACTGGAACGGGACAAAAAGCGGTTTGAGAGAGAGAAACGCAGTTTTTTTGCACAGAAGCGCGTGGAGTGTATGCGGCTGGAGTCGGAGCGCAGGCTTTTTGACGAGAAGTGGCGGATTCTCGAGGCGGAGTTAAAACGGCTGGCGGAGGACCGGCAGCGGCTGGAAAAACAGCGCAGATTTTACGAATGTGTGGACGAGCATGAGCGGCGGACGCACACCGCGGGACATATTTCGCACGGTATTTTTTTTGCCGGAGTGGCGGACCGGCAGACGTTAAAGAAGCGGTATAAGGACCTGCTGAAGATCTTTCACCCGGACAATGCGTGCGGGGATGTCGCCACGCTGCAGGAGATTAACCGGGAATATGAGCGGCTGAGCCAGGAGCTGGCGCAGTGAGGGCGTATGTCTGAAATGTAACATTGTCACCTCAGTTAAAATGTGCTATACTCGTGTTCGAACAGGCTGTCGGCGCGAAGGCGGGTGCGGCGGAGACGGGCGGTGACGCCGGTCGATCTGGCACAGACGTTTTTTGCGGGAGAGATGGCCGGAAGCAGAAAGGAAAGAAGCGTATGAGTGAAGCAATCCCCTATAAAATTTATTTAGCGGAGCATGAGATGCCGAAGGAGTGGTATAATGTCCGCGCCGATATGAAGGTAAAACCGGCGCCGCTTTTACATCCGCAGACGCATGAGCCGATGACGGCGGAGGAGCTGGAGAGTGTTTTCTGTAAGGAGCTGGTGAAGCAGGAGCTCGACAATGATAACCGCTACATCCCGATTCCGCAGGAGATTCAGGATTTTTATAAAATGTACCGTCCGTCGCCTTTGGTGCGGGCCTACTGCCTGGAGAAAAAGCTGGGCACCCCGGCAAAGATCTATTACAAATTCGAGGGGAACAATACCAGCGGCAGCCACAAGTTAAATTCCGCGATTGCGCAGGCGTATTATGCGAAGAAGCAGGGCTTAAAGGGCGTTACAACGGAGACCGGGGCCGGTCAGTGGGGGACCGCGCTGTCCATGGCGTGTTCTTATTTTGAGCTGGACTGTAAGGTATTTATGGTAAAATGCTCCTATGAGCAGAAGCCGTTCCGCAGGGAGGTCATGCGGACTTACGGCGCGGGTGTCACGCCGTCTCCGTCCGAGACGACGGAGATCGGAAAGCGGATCCTCGAGAGGCATCCGGGAACCAGCGGAAGTCTTGGCTGTGCGATCTCTGAGGCGGTCGAGGTGGCGACGCATTCCGAAGGGTATCGCTATGTGCTGGGCAGCGTGCTCAATCAGGTGTTGCTGCATCAGTCCGTGATCGGCATGGAGACAAAGACTGCAATGGAAAAATACGGTATCACGCCGGATATCATCATCGGCTGCGCCGGAGGCGGATCGAACCTGGGCGGCCTGATCGCCCCGTTTATGGGCGAGCAGCTCAGAGGGGAGGCGGACTACCGGTTTATCGCGGTTGAGCCGGCGTCCTGTCCGAGCCTGACCAGGGGAAGATATGCCTATGATTACTGCGATACGGGGATGGTGTGCCCGCTGGCAAAGATGTACACGCTGGGCAGCGGCTTTATCCCGTCCGCAAGTCATGCCGGCGGCCTTCGCTATCATGGCATGAATTCCGTTCTCTCCGAGCTCTGTGATCAGGGACTTTTGGAGGCGTGTGCCGTGGAGCAGACATCCGTCTTTGAGGCTGCGGAGCAGTTTGCGCGCATCGAGGGAATCCTGCCTGCGCCGGAGAGCAGCCATGCGATCCGCATCGCGATCGACGAGGCCATGAAGTGTAAGGAGACCGGGGAGGAGAAGACGATTCTTTTTGGTCTGACCGGAACCGGATATTTTGACATGGTGGCCTATGAGAAGTTTCACAACGGCGAGATGTCGGATTATATTCCGACGGATGAGGAGCTGGCGGCGGGATTTGCGGGAATGCCGCAGATATAGAAATAGAACAGATAGAAAAGAATACATGACAAAAACCGCCGGGGCTGTTCCCCGGCGGTTCTTTTGCGGATTGCGCCGTCTGGCGCAGTGCTTTAATTGTCGCTTTCGCTGTCCGCGGACATGGAGTACACCTGGCGTTTTCTCGCCATCGCGTCGCTCTCCAAGTATTCGTCGTAGGTCGATACTTTGTCCACGAAGCTGCCGTCCGGCAAAAACTCGATGATCCGGTTTGCCGTGGTCTGCACGACCTGATGGTCGCGGGAGGCGAAGAGGATCACACCCGGGAATTTGATCAGGCCGTTATTTAAGGCGGTGATCGACTCCATATCCAGGTGGTCGGTCGGCTCGTCTAAGATCAGGATATTGCTGCCCATGATCATCATGCGGGAGAGCAGTACCCGGACGCGCTCGCCTCCGGAGAGCACGCGCATCTTCTTCACGCCGTCCTCGCCTGCAAAGAGCATACGCCCGAGGAAACCGCGCACGTAGGTGGCATCCTTGATCTCGGAATACTGGGTCAGCCAGTCGACGATCGCGAGATCCGTGTCGAAGATTTCCGTATTGTCCTTCGGGAAATAGGACTGGCTCGTGGTCACGCCCCATTTGTAGCTGCCTTCGTCCGGCTCCATCTCCCCGGAGAGGATCTGGAAGAGCGTCGTCTTTGCCAGCTCGTTGCCGCCGACAAACGCGATCTTGTCGTCATGCCCGACGATAAAGGAGACATTGTCGAGGACTCTGACCCCGTCGATGGTCTTTGTGATCCCCTCGACGGTCAGCACCTCGTTGCCGATCTCGCGGTTCGGCCGGAAATCAATGTACGGGTATTTTCGGCTGGAGGGACGGATCTCCTCGAGCTGGATCTTTTCCAGCGCCCGTTTTCTGGAAGTCGCCTGTTTGGACTTGGACGCGTTCGCGGAGAAGCGGGAGATGAACTCCTGCAGCTCCTTGATCTTTTCTTCTTTTTTCTTGTTGGCTTCCTTCATCTGCTTTACGATCAGCTGGCTGGATTCGTACCAGAAGTCGTAATTTCCGGCGTAGAGCTGGATCTTGCCGTAGTCGATGTCCGCGATATTGGTGCAGACCTTGTTCAGAAAATAGCGGTCGTGGGAGACCACGATGACCGTGTTTTCAAAATTGATGAGGAACTCCTCGAGCCAGTCGATCGCGTCGAGGTCTAAGTGGTTCGTCGGCTCGTCTAAGAGCAGGATGTCCGGATTGCCGAAGAGCGCCTGCGCGAGCAGAACCTTCACCTTTGCGGTGGAGGGCATGTCGGCCATCTGCGAGCCGTGATCCTCGGAGGGGATGCCCAGACCGTTCAACAGTGTGGACGCGTCTGCCTCTGCGTTCCAGCCGTCCATGTCGGCAAACTCCGCTTCCAGCTCGCTCGCGCGGATTCCGTCTTCATCCGTAAAATCTTCCTTCATGTAGATCGCGTCCTTCTCCTTCATGATGTCGTAGAGACGCTGATTCCCCATGATCACGGTGTCGAGCACCGAATAGCTGTCGTATTTGAAATGATCCTGCTGCAGGAAGGAGAGACGCTGGCCCGGCGTGATCACCACGTCGCCGCTCGTCGGCTCTAACTGACCGGATAAAATGCGCAGAAAGGTGGACTTGCCCGCGCCGTTCGCACCGATTAAGCCATAGCAGCCGCCCTCCGTGAATTTGATATTGACATCCTCGAATAAAGCTTTTTTGCCCACACGAAGCGTGATATTGCTTGTACTGATCATAAAACCTCCATATCTGAATCTGTTATTTTACGGCAGAGATACTGCCGCGGACACATTGATTCTATTATACATAAAAACACCGCGATTTCAAGGGAAAAACAGGGGCTTGCGCGGACAATTTTTATGGTTGACAAGCGGATCTGCGGAAAGTAGACTTGATAAAAAGAGGATAGGATGGAGATAATGTGAAAAATCAGCCCGATCGCTGATTTTTCACACGGCTGTTTGTGCCGGAGCGTCACAAATCAGCCCTGATGGCAGACGCAAATTTGAGATTTGCGCCGCCCCGTCGCATAAACGCTCCGGAATGGAGATTTTATGAAAAAACGAAGAATCATTCTGATGTGGAGTGTGTCTCTCCTCCTGCTGGCGTCCTGCGGCGGGAACCAGAGAGGAGCGGATGCGCCGGACGCACAGACAGGGAAGGACGAGGTCAAAAATGAACGGACGGATCAGGAGGATGCCGGAGCGGGAGACGATTCTGCGTCGGATGACGCGGGGGATAGCGGAAGCGGCGCTGCCGGTGATTCCTCCGGGGCGGCTTCTGACAGTACGGCGGGAGACGGCGCAGGCGGCGCCGGCGGGGCTGGATCCCCGGATGGCTGGAAACAGGCGTATCTGGGCTGGCTGGATGAGTCCGAATATGCGGATATGTGCACCTACAGTCTGATTTATGTGGATGAGGACGAGATTCCGGAGCTCGTGTCGAACACCGGCGTGGAGGCAGGGGGATGTCAGATTTTAACCTGGCATGACGGGACGCTCGACGTTCTCCAGACCAGCAGGCTTTATTTTTCCTACATAGAAAAGGCGAATCTTCTGTGTAATTCCGAGGGAAACATGGGCTATTATTACGATGATATCTACACGATCAAAGACGGCCGGTGGCAGTTTTTATGCGGCGGAACGTACCATGATCCCGAGACGGGGCCGCAGCTCGATGAAAATGAGAATGACTATATTTATGAATATGAGTGGCAGGAGGAGCCGGTGGAGGAGGCGGAATACGAACAGAGGTTTCACGCCGTATATCAGGAAGATCAGGCAGTAACGCCGGGCACTTATTATATCAGAGATGAGCTGAGCTCGATTCTTGCGACAGGGGAGACGATATCCGCAAATCACCGGTATGAGCTGATCATCGGGGATCTCACCTGGTCGGAGGCGAAGCAGGCATGTGAGGAAAAGGGCGGATATCTTGCGACGCTCACCTCGCAGGAGGAATTTCACCGCGTGCAGGAACAGATTATTGCAGAGGGGCGCACCTCGGTCACCTTTTTTGTCGGCGCGGCCAATAAGGAGGACATGTTCGGTTACACCTGGTTAGAGCCCGGGACGGAAAAGGGATATGGGATGCTTCAGCTGTACAGTGCGCTGTTCGAGGGATACTGGCTGGAGGAAGAGCCGAGCTACACCGGTATCGCGGAGGACGGACAGGAGGTGACGGAGGACTGTGTCGCGCTCATTTACCGCTCTTCGGAGGGCAGATGCTATCTCAATGACGTGGCGGACGATATCTTATCCGAGGCTCCCTCCTTTGCGGGGCGCGTGGGCTATATCTGCGAATATGATGAATAAAACGGAAAATCAGGCGCGGAATTGTGTTTTGATACCGTTTGTTCTATAATGAATAAGGAAGACACGAAAGGAGATGCGGTCAGGTCAGACTGCGAACGATGTGATGAATATTGAAAAACTGATCAAGGATGAGGTGGAAAAGATTCAGACTTCCGGCGGAAAGGTGTATGTGTCGCCGGACATTCCGGAGAAAAAATTAAACGGTGCGCTCAGTGCGATCGCGTACAATGAGGTGGACGCGGAGTATGTGCTGGCGATTTTTGACACGTCGCTTTTCGGGAGCGGAAAAGCAGGATGCGTGTTTCTGGGGGACCGGGTCTATTTTAACAATTCCGGAAGGAAAGAGACAATCCTCTTTGAGGAGATCTCGGAGGTGACGTCGGAGCGCCATGTAAAGACGGACGAGCAGGGAAATGAAAAGGCGTGGTATGAGTACACGCTGGTAAAAAAGGACGGCACTCAGGAAAATATTACGGAGCTGTTTGCCTATTCGGAGAAAAACGAATTTGCGAAGCTGTTCAACCGGATCGCGGAGAGCGGGAAGGAAGAAGGCGTGGAGTTTGAGAGCACGAATCAGGTCTGCCCGCTCGCGATGATGGAGGATGAGATCAAACTCGGCTATCTAAAGCTGATCTGCAATTATGCCTACGCCGACGACGATGAGATTGACCCGGTGGAATACAGCGAGATCATGACGCTGGTCGTGATCAACGAGATCGGGAAGGAGCAGCGTCTTCTGCTGCGCGGCTACATGGCCGGCAGCGCGGAGAGAAAGAGCGACGATGAGCTGATCGCCTATCTGACCGAACACGTGGAGAAGGGCAGTCTGGACGCGTTAAAGATGTCGGTGATGAAGGATGTGCTGAATCTGTGGCGCAAAAAGAGTCAGGCACAGGACTGGAACGCGGATGAAAATATCGTGAGCCTTCAGAAGAAGCTCGCAGTCCCGGACGAACAGGTCGACTGCATTTTGGAGACGATTCTGGAGAATGAAAAAATCCTCTCTGACCGGAAGAGTGATATCGAGATCAAAAAGTCACTGCAGGAGATCGCCTCCAAATCGGCGGCGGTCGGGGTTCCGCTCGCGGCGGTCTATCTGTCCGGCTCCGTGATCGGGATCAGCGCGGCCGGTATGACCTCCGGGCTTGCGGCGCTCGGCATGGGCGGCGTGCTCGGGTTTTCGAGCATGTTTACCGGGATCGGCGTGGCCGTGCTCTTAGGCGTGGGCGCCTATAAGGGCATGAAGAAGGTGACCGGCATGGGCGACCTCGAGAAGAATAAGCAGAGAGAGCTGATGCTGCAGCAGATCGTGAAGAATTCACAGAGAGCGCTGAATTATCTGGTGGAGGATGTGAACGCCGTCACCGCGGAGCTGCAGGAGGTGATTCGAAAAGGGCAGGAGACGGACATTAAGATCTCAAAGCTCTCGGCCATGCTCTCCATGATGAGCAAAAGCGCACAGGGGACGACAAACCAGATTTCCTATGCGCAGCGGGAGAAGGTGTTATGCCATCTGCCGGAGCGGATCAGTGAGGACCGGATCAATGAGCTTGCGCCCGGGGCGACGAAAAAGAATCTCCGCGATCTGATTTCCATGGCATACTGTGAGTCGCGCGCCGACGAGGAGGGCAATGTCAGGGACGGCTACCTGAATACGGATCTCGATCTGGATACACTTGAGAAGGTCGCGGAGGTGCTCGAGGGAATCGGCTATTACCGGGTGATGGACGCGTCTCTCGCGACGGCAAAGAGCGCGGCAAAGAGTCTTGTGAAAGGACTTCTCGGCTGATGCGGACATTTGATGACAAACTGTTAAAAGAAGCCGCCTGGGCACAGCAGACGCAGAGACATCAGCAGATGAAAACGGAGCAGACCGTCGCCGCGGCGGCGGGCGCGCTCCGCAGCGAGAACGCGGCGGCGGATGCCCGCCTGGATGATCTGGATGCCATGCTGCTTTTGGCGGAGCAGCTCGCCGGGGAGGCGGGACTCTCGGAGGAGCTGCTGACACAGGCCGATTTTGCCGCGGGAGAGCAGCTGACCGCTCTGACAGAGGAGGAGCGTGAATCTGTCGTGGTCCCGTATTTTGAGCGGCTGGCGGTCGTGGACGCGGATGTCCCGTGGGAAACCTATCTCGGGAATGTGCGCGCTTATGCCGATGAAAATCAGATCGAGTTAAAGGAGCATCCGTGGAATGACCTGCTGACGCAGGCGGAGCGGGATGCGCTCGCAGAGCGGGTAAAGAACGATTATCTCATGAAGCCTGCGCACTGCGACGGGCTCGATTACGGTCTTGCGGCGCTCTCGGGATTTCTCTGCGGGCTGATCGATGTCTTTTTTGTGGGAGCGCCAAATGCTGTAAAGACGGTTCGCGGGAAGGACGGCGTGATGACGGCGCAGGTGATTGAAAACAGTCCGCTCGGCGCCTGGACGGACAAAAAAGCGGATCAGCTGGTGCTTGGGGTGGCGCGCTTAAAAGGCTGGAGCCCGAAAGCCGGCAGTGAGGATAATGTCGGGTCTGCGATCGGATACCTGGAGCGGAACTATACGGTGAACTACGATCAGAATACCACAAAAGCGGCAAAAGGAGCGGTGCAGCTGACGGCGAAGAATCATCACATCAAATCGCTCTCGCATGCGCCGGATCTCATCGGTCTTGTTTTTTCCGTGCTGGATCAGTTTATGGGAGAAGCGCATTTTATCGATCAGGGAAAGCTGGTGAGGATCGATACCGGCGACGGACGGCTGGTCGGGGGAAATTTCTGTGCGAAGCTCTTCTGCGGGGCCGCAAACTGGCTGTTTCATATTTTATCGGATCTCGCGGGAAGCTCGGGAAGCCGCGGGGCGGGAAGCGTCGGGCGCGGAGCGGGACTGCCCGCCCCGCTGTTTGAGCTGCTGCAGTTTTGTGATGCGGGATCCTTTACACTTTATAAAAACGACACGGTCGGTCAGGAGAAGACCGTGGTTTCGCTGGCGGATCTGTCGGTTGCCGTGTATGAGCACGGATACGACGCGCGGTTTGCGGCTACCATGGCGATTCCGGTCGTGCTGAACGATCTTCTGACGACTTTGCTGCGCGTGCTCAAACGGATTTTTCACGATCACGTCGCACCGAAGGAAGCGATCGCGCTGCATCGGGATCACGAGCTTCGGAGGATGCTTCTGGTGAGCCAGGGCGTATTTGTGCTGATCGACGCGGCGGATGCGGGTATCCGTTCCGGCGGACAGATTCTTAACTTTGCGCTGCGGATCAATTTTGTCGCCTGGAAACGGCTTGCCTTTTCCGGGCTGATGGAGCTGCGGGCGCTCTATAAGCAGAACGCGCTGAATGTCGACCGGCTCGATCAGGATCTCGAAAAAGAGTGGGAGGCGCTGGCGCAGGAGGGGTACGGACAGTCCTCACCCGTGTTCTGACCGGGCGAAGCGGACGCGCGGGGCACCTGTGAGGTATCCGGAACCGGCAGAATGACTTTTAAGGTAAACAGTCCGTCCTTCTGGGAGGTGCGGCACCATCCGCCGTACCGCCCGACGGCTTTCTGAATATTGGGCAGGCCAAAGCCATGCAGGAAAGGATCCTGCCTGGAGGTGGCCTGCTTTTTTGTTCCCCGGTGAGAAACGTCCTGCGTAAAGAGACCGGCCCCCGGGATCCCGCGCTGTGAGGCTGAGGCCGGGGCGTCGGGCGCGGTATTTTCGACGCTGATCGTCAGAAGATCCCGGATGCGCCCTGCTTTTACGGTGATCAGCCGCTCGTCCTTTGGGAGCTTCTCGCATGCCTCAATGGCATTGTCAAGCGCGTTTCCGAGGATCGTGCTGATGTCGAGCGGTTCGACAAAGCCGCCCTCCTCAAAACAGACAGCTGCGTGGAAATCGATCTGTTTTCGCTGCGCCAGTCTGGCCTTATCCCTTAAGATGATGTCCGCATATTCGTTTCCGGTGTGGTGGTAATTCTCATAGTCTGTGATCTGCCGGGTGAGGTTTTCGACAGATGTCCTGACTTCCGCTGCGTTTGCCTGTGCGCTCAGCACCAGCAGATGATTTTTCAGATCGTGGTAAATGCTGCGCACGCGCTCCTCATCGCGGATGCGGTCGGCGTAATATGCCTGCTTCTGCTCGAGCTCCTGCGCGTGATATGCGGTCCGAATAAAATTACAGATATAGGAGATCAGACAGATGCATCCGAAGCTGGAAAAGACGGAGGTCAGGCAGATCGGGTAGATGATCGCAGGGTTCTCCGGCATGGTGTAAATGATGGTGACAATCGCCACGAACGGAGCCAGCATGAGGGCATCCACGATCAGCCACATGCGGGCCGTCAGATGATGGGTAATCTGACGCAGATACCGTTTCATGATAAACCAGGCGGCAAGCCAGAACAGCAGGCGAAGCAGCAGGGAGACGGTGCGGATCGCGGTGCTTAAGAACAGATTCCCGCCGCCCGGGCCGTCGGCGGATGCGCCGCTGAGCGAGAAAAACAGTCTGCTTCCGATATCCTGCATCAGGTAATTGATCGCGATGAGCGCCGGACAGAAGACCAGCACCGCGGTCAGCCGCTCGATCATCCGTCCGCGGTGAAAGGCGCAGAGGTAACCCGTAAAACCCGCCGTCACGCCGATCAGTCCGTAAGGGTCGTTGGAGTAAATGACGGCGTCGGCCAGCATCGGGAAGAGCACAGCAACGGGAAGATATAACAGAGGGCGTTTCCGCAGCGGCAGAAAGGTATGTATCATCAAAAAAAAGAGAAACGCATAGCCCCACACCAGCAGGGCGGAGAAACATTCCATCAGACGTATCATAGCAGATCCCCCCAGTACTCCGTCAGCAGTTCCGTAAATTTTTTTCGCCGGGGCTGGCTGACCGGAAGCGCCTCCCCGGTGATTAAGGTGATTTCGAGCTTATTTATGCGTTTGATATAAGCCAGGTTGACGAGATAGCTGGTGTGACAGCGCGCAAAGCCCGCGCCCGAAAGCGCGCGTTCCATTTCCTTCATGCTCCTGTAACAGATGATCGATTCCGGTCCGGTGTGCAGCAGCAGATTGCGCTGAAAGGTTTCCACATAGCGGAGGGATTTCAGCTGTACTCTGTATGTTCCGGTGTCATTGGAGACGGTCAGAGCGGGATCGTCCGTCTTCTCATGTTTTTTTCTCCATCGGTCGAGCTCTGTTTTCAGGCGGATATATTTCAGCGGCTTGATGATATAGTTTTCCGCCTGATAGCGGTAGCCTTCGAGTCCGTAGCGGGAGAGTGAGGTAAGAAAAATGATACCGACCGTTTCGTCGAGCTGCCGGATGCGTCCGGCTGCGGTCAGTCCGTCGACGAGCTTCATCTGAATATCGAGAAAAATCAGGTCGATGGTGGTATCGTAGTGTTCCGTCAGTCCGATTCCGTCATAGAAGGCGGTGACTTTAATCTCTTCCCCCGTCTCGGCGGCGTAGCGCTTCAGCAGGTCTGTTAAGTGCGCGACGAAGTCCTTCTCATCGTCGCAGATGGCGATGTGCAGCATGTGACCGGTCCCCGTATCCGTTGATTTTATGATAGTCATTCCCTTTGCAGTGTGATACACTCATAGAAAAACAGGAAATACTGTCTTGTCTTAAATTTTATTGATTCTTTGTGGTTCTGTCAAACGGTTTTCGAACGGAATCGCATATTCCGGCATGGAGGAGAAAATGAACTATGAGTGTCTGATTATTGACGACGAAAAGCTGCTTGCGGACAGCACGGCGGAGTATTTTAATCTGTTCGGCGTGCAGACGGCGGTCGCATACAGCGCCGCGGAGTGCAGAGCTTTTTTTGAGACGGACATGGCGCAGCTGCTGCTTCTGGATATTAATCTGGGGGACGGCAGCGGCTTTGCGCTGTGCAGAGAGCTGCGGGAGAGGACGCAGATCCCGATTCTTTTTATTTCGGCGCGCACAAGTGACGACGACCAGATCATGGCGCTTCACATCGGCGGCGACGACTATATTCAGAAACCGTATTCGCTCGGCGTGCTGCTCGCGAAGGTGAAAGCGGTGTTAAAGCGTTACGGGGAGCGCACAGAAAGCGCGGCGTCTTTTGCGGGCGGATATCCGCCGGGAGGAGGAGTGCCCGCGGGTTCGGCGCAGGAGGGCGGATATCAGGCGGGGTATGCGGACGACTGGCTGTGCGTCCGCGTCCCGGCAAGGGAAGTGACGGCGGGCGGGAAGCATGTCCGGCTGACGCCTTTGGAATTTAAGCTGCTGTGCTGCCTGATCAAAAACAGGGAGCGCGTGGTCAGCAAGCAGGAGCTGTTCGAGCAGGTTTGGGAGAACCGGTTTACGGGCGACGGGACGTTAAATGTGCACATCCGCAAGCTGCGCGAGGCCATAGAGCGAGACCCGGGCAGACCGGAATACATTCTCACGGTTTGGGGGGACGGCTACCGGTTTTGCGGAGGGATGCGATGAAAAAAAATCTGTTTCTTAAGATCTTTCTGTTCCTGGCGGTTGTGGAGCTGGCCGTACCGCTGTGGTTTGCCGCACAAAGTCCCGGGACGGCGCAGGATGCGGTCGCGGTCAATACGGCGGTGCATTCGGTGCTGGAGGACTGGGATCACCCCGGGACGCATGTGAATCAGACGAATTCCGATTATGTTGTTTTGGATCGGGTGGGAGAAGTCCGGTTTCGGACAAGAGAGGGGTTAAGCGAGACGATCCATGAGGCTGTCGTCCACAGGGATACCATACTCGGTCTGACGAAGGATGGGAATGCGGTCGGAACGCTGATTTTTTACAATGACAGTGCAGACGCCCTGCAGGCGAAAAAGAAGGCCGCTGCCGCCGTGCTCGCCTCGGTTATCGCACTGCAGCTTCTGACGGCTGTCTGGTATACGCTTTGGCTTGAGCGTGTGGTGATCCGGCCGTTTCAGAAGCTGCGTCAGTTTGCCGTGCGTGTGGCGGGCGGCAATCTGGATATCCCCCTTACCATGGACCGGCACAATCTCTTCGGCGCATTTACGGAGAGCTTTGATCTGATGCGCACCGAATTAAAAAATGCGCGCATTGCGGAGGCGAAAGCCAACGAGAGCAAAAAGGAGCTTGTCGCGAAGCTGTCGCACGATATCCGCACGCCGGTCGCGAGTATCCGGGCCGTGGCGGAGGTGGGAGCCGCGAGAGCGGCGGATCGTAAGACCGGGGAGAATTATATTCAGATTCTTCACAAAGCCGATCAGATCAGCGGACTGGTGAACAACCTGTTTACGGCAACGCTCGAGGAGCTTTCCCAGCTGCCGGTGACGACGGCGGAGTTTGACAGCAGGGAGCTGACGGAGCTGCTTTCGGGCGCGGATTATCTGCATTGCGCAGAGATCCCCGCTGTGCCGGATTGTCTTTTGTGCGCGGACAGGCTGCGGCTGCAGCAGGTGTTTGACAATATTTTTGCCAATGCCTATAAATACGCGGGGATCACAGGACAGAAGACGGAAATGGGGGAGTCTGGCAAAAACGGCCGGATTGAGGTGATCGTCTGCCGCAGGGGGGCGTATCTGTCGGTCAGCATCGAGGATTACGGCGGCGGGGTAAAGGAGGAAGAGCTGCCGTTTCTGAAAGAGAAATTCAGGCGGGGCAGCAATCAGACCGGCGTGGAAGGGGCAGGACTCGGGCTGTATATCTCGGATTATTTTATGCGGGAAATGAAAGGGGAGCTTGCGGCTGCTAACGGGTCGCACGGGCTGGTCGTGACGGTCAGCATTCCTCTCAGCGGAGGAAGCGGCGGAACGATTTAAGATTTCGATAAGGATTCGGTAAAGACATTTAAGAATTCCGTCCGTAAAATGGAAGGTGCAGAAGGAGGAATTTTTAAATATGAGAGAAATTTTATTACAGACAGAAGGCTTAAGCAAATCGTTCTCAAGCGGGGGAACCATGCAGCATGTGCTGCGGAACGTGGATCTGACGCTTTACCGCGGGGATTTTACCGTGATCATGGGGGCAAGCGGAGCGGGAAAGTCGACGCTTCTGTACGCGCTCTCGGGGATGGATACGCCGACGCTCGGCACGATCCGGTTCGGGGAAAAGGAGATCTCCGGCATGGGGCAGGATGCGCTTGCCGTTTTCCGGAGGGAACACTGTGGTTTTGTCTTTCAGCAGATCTGCCTGGTCGACACGATGAACGTGACGGACAACGTGCTTGCGGCCGGGCTTCTCGTAAACAGGGATAAAAAAGCGCTGATTAGCCGCGCAAAAGAGCTGTTCGCGGCAGTAGATATCAATGAGCAGACGCAGAAAAAATTTCCCACGCAGCTCTCGGGCGGGGAGGCGCAGCGCGTCGGGATCGTCCGCGCCCTGATCAACGCGCCGCAGATCCTGTTTGCCGACGAGCCGACAGGGGCGCTAAATTCAAAGACCGGGCTGGATGTTCTTGACACGCTCACGCGTTTTCACAGGGAGGGTCAGAGTGTGGTGATGGTGACGCACGATATGCGTTCGGCCAGGCGCGGAAACCGGATTCTTTATTTAAAGGACGGGGTGGTGACAGGGGAGTGTGATCTCGGAGCGTATGTGCACGGGGACGCGGCGCGCCACGAGAAGCTGTCCGGATTTCTGGAAGAGATGGGCTGGTAAAGGGAGGGGGCAGAATCATGAAAAAAAGCATACTGATCGCCGGCTCAAATGTGCGCAGGGCGAAGGGACAGACGATCTCCATCGTGATCCTGATTGTGATTGCGTCCGCGATGATGAATCTGTGGCTGATGCTTCAGACCGATTACCGGCGGAATTTTGACCGGTATCACGATAAACTGCACGCCGGACATGTCACGCTCGTGGTCAGCGGCAGGGACGGGCAGATGCGGGACGGGATTACGGAGATCTTAAACCGGGATGAGCGGACCGTGGAATATGACATGGCGGATGCGCTTTGTACAGTCGGATCGTTTGCCTGCAACGGCGGCGAGATCAATACGGAATTTGTGATCCTTGAAAAGGAGGCTGCACTGAACCGGCGGACGGAGCAGATCGAAATAATCGGCGCGGATCAGGCGGGGGAAAATACGGAGACAAAAAAAGCGGAAGAGGATAAGCAGGAGGAGCCTGAGGCCGGAATTTATATTCCCATGCTCTACGGCGGCGCGAACGGCTACGCCGCAGGAGATACAATAGAGATCTCCATCGGCAGCGGGAAACGGACGTATGAGATCTGCGGGTTTACAAACAGCGTGATGATGGGATCGCACAACTGCAGCATGAGCGTGTGTCTGCTCACAAAAGAGGCGTATGAGGAGCTCTGCGACAGCGGACTTGCACCGGCATCCACGCTGATTTCCGTGCGGATCCGCAATCCGGAGGAGAGCGAGGAATACGAGGCCATGCTGACGGACGAGGCCGCAGCACGCTTTCCGGATGTGCGGATGTTAAGCAATGCCTGTTCGCTGGTGGCTGAGTCCCGCTACATCTCACAGATGATCTGCGCCGGTATCTTAAGCGCAATGGCGTGTCTGGTGACGCTGATCGCGCTCGTTGTCATCGCTTCCGGCATCGTCAACGATATCCAGGAAAATATGAAAATGCTCGGCGCGCTGAAGGCGGTCGGCTATCAGAGCAGGCAGATTATTGCTGCGCTGCTGCTTCAGTTTTCGGGGATTACGCTGCTTGCATGCATTCCCGGCATTGTGATCTCCTACGCCCTGTTTCCGGCGCTCAATCAGATGATGATCTCACAGACCGGGATACCGTATGAGATACATGTTCTGCCGCTCCCCGGCCTTCTGACACTCATTCTGCCGACAGGGGCCGTCGCGGCTGCCGTATGGGCCGCCGCGCGCAGAATCAATAAGATCGAGCCGGTCACCGCGCTCCGCCAGGGGGTACAGACGCACAGCTTCCGGCGCAGCCACATCCCGCTCGACCAGACGAGCCTTCCGCTTGTGCCCGCGCTGGGGGTGAAAACGGCATGCATGGGGATCCGGCAGAATATCACGATCGGCATTACCATGTGCGTGCTCTCGCTGGTGATTGTGTTTGCCGGCCTGATGGCGGAGAATGTCATTTTTGACATGGATCCGTTCGTGAATCTGATCGTCGGTGAAGTCGCGGATTCCTGCATCAATGTAAATGCGGATGCGGAGGAGGAATTTCTTGACCGGATACAGGAGGAGGAACGCGTGGAAAAGCTCTGGCTTTATCACAGCGAGGAGGTGCGCCATGTGGACGGCATCACGCTGATGGCGACGATGTCGGACGATTTTTCCAGGGCGAATAATCAGGATATCTGCGTGTACGGAAGATACCCCAGATATGAGAATGAAGTCGCTGTCGCGGCGAAGTATGCAGGGGAGAAGGATCTTAAAATCGGCGATCTGATCACGCTCTCGGCGAACGGGAAGGAGGCGGAGTATCTGATCACGGGCATGACGCAGATCTCCAACAACCTCGGCAAGGACTGTCTGCTGACCCGGGAGGGATACGAGCGTATGGGGAAGCTTTCCAGTACCAGCTATTACCTCAATCTGCGGGAGGGCACGGACATCGATACGTTTCACGAGGAGATAAAAGAGCAGTACGGCGCAGATGTGAATGCGACGATCAATATTCTGGCGGTTGTCGAGGGATCCGCCTCCGTGTATGTGACGCTGATGACGATCATTGTGATCGCAATTCTTCTGCTTGGCGCGGCGGTGGTGCTGTTTGTACTTTATCTGCTCGTGCGGACGATGCTAAACTACAAACGAAAAGAATACGGCATTTTAAAGGCGCTTGGATTTACGACCAGACAGCTGATGCTGCAGACGGCGGTTGCGTTTCTGCCGGCGGTCATTGTCTCGACGGCGGCGGGGATTCTGATCAGCGCGCTGGTGATCAATCCGCTGACCGCGCTGTTTTTGCGCGGAATCGGGATCGTGAAATGCACCTTTACCGTGCCGGTGGGATTTATCACGGCGGGAGGAGCGGGGCTCGTGCTGTTTGCGTTTCTCTCGGCCTGTCTGATGTCGAACCGGATCAGAAAGATCGCGCCGACATCGCTGCTTGCCGGGGAATAGAGAAAATCTGGTTACCGTACAGACCCGGCCAGACACTCCGCTGTCTGGCCGGGAGCCGGGAACTTTCCGCAGCCAATGCGGCTGCCCCGCTGCTGAAAGCAGTCCCGGACGGGCAGCCGTCCGTTACGTTTCACGCCGGATATGCTGAAAATCAGTGAAGGAATGCTCATGTGCGGTAAAGTGACACACAAGAATTTGATAGACAGCAGCTCCTACTATTCCAAACACAAACAAGAAGTAAACTTCACAAAAAATGTTGACAGCAACAGCAGGAAGGTGTAATATGAAGCTACCTTCACAAGAAGCAAACTTCATATTGGGAGGGATGAGATGAAAACGAAGGTAAAGGAATTACGGACAGCCGCAAAAATGACACAGCAACAATTAGCGGATTTTGTTCATGTTTCGTCACGCACAATTATTTCAATTGAAAAAGAACAATATAGCCCTTCACTTATGCTTGCGTATCGAATGGCAGAAGTTTTTGGAGTAAGTGTTGAGGAATTATGTTGTTTAAGAGAAAATCGTGAACTGGAGGATAAGCAGTATGAAAATTTACAATAAGAAACCGCCAAAACAAAGACCGATAAAAGACGAGAGAGATACACAAATTGAAAAGGATGCGAAAGTTTATGCTTTAGAATGGATGATTGCGATTACACAAGTGTTGACATGTATGTGCATATTAAAGAAAAATTCGGCATGGAAAGGAACTTTGTCCATTTTATTTTTTGGTGCTGCATTTATACTTTTTTATAAATTCAAGCAGTACACAGAAAAGCCATATCATCAAGTTGGCGTGTTTTTTCTTCTTATCGGAATTGCATTGTTGGTATGGTTTGGAATGACAGGATAAATGGGCAACTCCATCCTTACCGTTTCCGGCTTCTTCAGGCAGGGTGCAACCGACACCGCAGCCGACAGGATGATGAAAGTGCTGGAAACGGAAACTGCTACACAAAAAGCGGCGATTTAATGGCAAAACAAAAGTGGTTATATTCTTAAAATATAGCCACTTTTGATCAATCATTCTCCCTTCAAAAAATAAGGACAGCTACATGCGAGCTGTCCTTCGGTCAATCCGGTTTCTCGATATTTTGTTGTGCTTTTAGCTCTGCTGCTTTCTTGCTGTCTGCAAAATGTGTTGCATACCATTTTTCTATTTCCAAGTCCCCGCTTTTACTGAACCGCAACGGGATGACCGGCTTATGCCCCTGGCCGTTTTTCTTTTTTACACCCCACTGCTTATAATAGCAGAAGGAGGGTTTTAGTCCTGTTTTCTGTGCGTACACCCGCATCTGGCGCATAATGAAAGAGAGTTTTCGCAGGTTGACCATGCAGACCCGTTCCAGGTAGTCCACACGCCCAAACCTCCAGTCCTCATATTTTTGTTTCGGCAGAACACCAATTTCCATCAGAACATCCACCGGAGCCGCATACCCTCGCCGCTGACATTGGTGATAGACAGCCGAATGTACTTTTCCAATCCGTTCTTTGTCATTCATCTCCGTGTTCCTTTACAAGATACAGTTTTTGATTTCTGGAACGTACTTTCTCCGGCTCTGAATACTGAACAATTCCTTCTGCCATCAGTTCCTTTAATGCTTTGGACAGGGTGGACGTTACTTTCGTATAACCAAGTTCGGATGCCAGCTCCGAAGTGGAAAGAGTTCTGTTTTCTGTCAAAGTGGCCACCACAAGTTCTTTCAGCTCCGGCAGACTGCGGCGCTGCTTTTTCTTTGGGGTAGCAGCAGTTTCCGGCAGAAGAAAATTCTTATGAATGGGCAGAATCACCGTAAAATAAGTCCTTTCTTCATCAGTTTCAAATAATGGCATATCCGAACCGTTTGCTTCCATAGCATGGAGAATTGTGGGGATTCCGGTATTGCGTCCCTCCACCAGTTTCAGCTCTTTTAGAAAATCTCCGATTCTCCGGTTACGATAACGCCGGGAAATCAGCCGACGGTTCATCAAATCATCATTACTGATCGTGCGGTCCGGTCCCGGCAGGCTGGTAATTTCCATCCGGTCCGGCGTGACAGTAACCGTAATCGGTTCCCCGATTTGATAAGACTTGTGGTAGATAGCATTGGACAGGCTTTCTTCTACCGCCGCATACGGCAGGTTAAAAATGCGTACTGCTTCTGCCTGGTCGGGAAGTTTGATTTGCCCGGATGCTGTTGGACATTTTGCGGATATAGTATACCTTTTCTGATTTTGCGGCTTTTTCTGTTGGGAAAGCGACAGGACATTTATAAGGCCGGTCAGCTCCACCCGGTATCCATAAAACGATGATCTCTTTTCCTTCATAAGAAGCCTGCTCTACAATCGGAATATAACGCGGCTCAATCAGATTGCATTTCTGCAGCAATTCTTTATTGATCCGGTCAATGGAACTTTTGTTTAAGCCTTTGACCGGGAGCTTCGGCATTCCGCTTTCTTCCTCAATTCCAATAATGATGTAGCCGCCGCCCCAGTTGTCAATATCATTTGCGAAAGCACAAATAGAGTGCAAAATTGGTTCAGGATTCCAGTCGCCCTTATATTCAATACGCGCGCTCTCAATCACACGCCGGTTAATTAAATCTGATACATTGATTGGCAGTGCCATAATAACCTCCTGACAGATGTGGAACATCCCCCATTAACTTACCCCACTAACATCCCCCATTAACTTACCCCTTTATTGTATCAGATATTCTGGCAAAAGCAAGGGATACGAAAAAGATCAAATTAGGAAGTGCTGAAAATGGTCAATCAAGGCTTGTCCCAATTCGCCCTCATACACAGCGATTTATCCTGACATGCTAAAATGCGCTGGTAGTACATAGTGTTGATCTGCCGTTCCAGCTGCCGGACACGCCACGCAGATTTTGCACATTCTTCTGCATAAAAAGTCCTTGCCAGTTCATCCTGAACACGCAGGCAGGCTTCCCGGTTGACGGTCCCAGGCTGGGACATTTTCTGCTCGATCAGGGCCAGCTCCTCCGGGGAAACCCGGAAATTCACCTGTACCTCCCGTTTC
>CAJUNX010000036.1 GCA_910587865.1 uncultured Roseburia sp. | reverse complement strand
TACATCCGGATCATGTCATCGCATCTCTGATTCACAACCTGCAGCAGTTCTGCTCTTATTTCTTCAATCAGTTCTATATAATCCATCGAAACATCCCCTTCCTTAAGGCATAAAAAAGAACCAGAATTTCTCCTTGTCTAAAAGGAGTTTATCCTGATTCTCTTTGGAAATTTTTATATACCGTACAAATATAATACTTCCTTGCTCTTATATATCATCATCTTACCCTCTCCACCAAAAACTCCCCCGCCTCATTCACCTTCCCCTCCATCCAATCATCCACCAGATAAGACAGACACAGCTCATCCCCTTCCTTCAGCCCCATTACTTTCACTTCCTCTTCCGGCAGCTGGATCATCCGGTTCTTCCCCATCACCACCATCATCTCAATCAATTCCATGCACTTCGTCCTCTCTTTCATCATTTTTTTCATTGCTTCCTTCGTAAAAAATCCCACTCGTTCCTTCTCTATAAAAAACCTGCAAACTTCGCCCCTTAAAAGTTGGTAAAAGATTTTACCAATTCCCGTACCAGATTTTTACCAACTTTTCCGCAAATCCTCCTGATTTCCTCCATCCCAAAACGACACCCCAAAAACGCAAAAAACGCTGGAACCATGCGGGTTTCCAGCGTTTTGCTTCATCTTATGAAATTGGAATTACATTCCCATCTGCGCCGCAACTTCAGCCGCAAAATCTTCCTGCTTCTTCTCAAGCCCTTCGCCTGTCTCAAAGCGTACAAATCTCTTCACTGCAACCTTTCCGCCGACTTCCTTTGACACCTGCTCTAAATACTTCGCAACGGTCTGCTTGCCATCCTCAGCTTTTACATACACCTGATCTACCAGGCAGATCTCTTTTAACTCTTTGCTGACCCGTCCCTCGATCATACCTTTGATAACCTTCTCCGGCTTCTGGGACTCTTTCGGATCGTTCATGATCTGCGCAAGAAGAATCTCCTTCTCATGCGCAATATATTCCTCACTGATCTCATCCCTGGACACGTATTTCGGGCTTAAGGCAGCAACCTGCATCGCGATATTTACCATCGCTTCCTTCACCGTATCATTCACTACGTCGGAGTCCGCCTCGACGATAACACCAATACGACCGCCTCCGTGTACATAAGTCGCCACACAGCCGTGCGCAGCGGCAACTTTCTCAAATCTGCGGATCTTAAGGTTCTCACCGATCACTGCAACCTTCTCCACCAAAGCATCCTTCACGGACTTTGAAGCATCTTCATTCCATGCCTCGTCCATAAATGCATCAAGATCGGCAGCATCCGAATTCACTGCCTGAACCGCAACGGCCTTCACAAATTCCTGGAAGGTCTCATTCTTTGCAACAAAGTCTGTCTCAGAATTCACTTCAACCACTGCAGCGGTCTGATCATCCTTCGCGGCAATCGTACACAGACCTTCCGCTGCAATGCGGCTTGCCTTCTTCTCCGCCTTTGCCTGTCCGTTCTTTCTCAGGAACTCTACTGCCTCATCCATATTACCATTCGTCTCATTTAACGCTTTTTTGCAATCCATCATGCCTGCGCCTGTCATCTCGCGCAGTTCCTTTACCATAGCTGCTGTAATTGCCATTCTGTTTTCCTCCACTTATCTGAATAAACCTGCTCTGTCTATGATAAGGAAAGGGACGTATCTGCGTCCCTCTCCCCTCGCGTCTTCTTAAGCTTCCAGGCCCTCTGCCTCGAGATCCGCCTCTGCGGATTCCGCTTCTTCCTGTGTCAGCTCCTCGCCCTGATTCGCCTCAATCACCGCGTCCGCCATCTTCGATACAATCAGCTTAACCGCACGGATTGCATCATCATTGCCCGGGATCACATAATCCAGCTCTTCCGGATCACAGTTGGTATCCGCGATACCGATCAGCGTCACGCCAAGCGTATGTGCTTCCTGGATACAGATTCTCTCCTTCTTCGGATCCACAACAAAGATTGCATCCGGTATTCTCTTCATCTCCTTGATACCGCCAAGGTTCTTCTCTAACTTCTCCCACTCTTTCTTAAGAGCGATTACCTCTTTCTTCGGCAGCACCTCAAATGTACCGTCGGTTGCCATCGTCTCAATCTCTTTGAGTCTTGCAATACGGCTCTGAATGGTCTTAAAGTTGGTCAGCATACCGCCTAACCATCTCTCGTTGACATAGAACATACCGCAACGCTCTGCTTCCGCCTTGATCGCATCCTGTGCCTGCTTCTTGGTGCCGACAAACAGAATCACACCTCCCTCGGCAACGATATCGGATACGGCCTTATATGCCTCGTCCACCTTGCCTACGGACTTCTGTAAGTCGATGATATAGATCCCGTTTCTCTCCGTATAAATGTACGGAGCCATCTTCGGGTTCCATCTTCTGGTCTGATGTCCGAAATGAACACCTGCTTCGAGTAACTGCTTCATTGAAATAACGCTCATTCTTCTACCTCCATGGTTGATTCTTCCATATGCATCCTCCCGTCCGACAGCCTTCCGGCACCCGTCCGACGATCCGCATATGTGATTGTTCTGCGGAATCCTGCAAAAAACCCTCTCATGCATATTCCGCTCACTAAGCCTTGCCTATTATATCATAATATCCTCCGGTACGCAAGAATTTTCCGCTGGAATTTTGCGAAGATTTGCGGATTTTCTTCTCTCTGTCCCCTCCACATCAAAACGGACAGCACGCAGTTGCGCACTGTCCGTCTTTCGCATTCCGCCTCTTTTTGCAGCATCACGATAACCTTTGCCGGGGTCTTCCCGCGACCCCTGTCGTCTGACCGCAGACACAACCTTCCTGTCTTCCGGTAAATCCAAAACTCATACTGCCTTTCCAAACAGACTCATTACCGACTTGACCGTAACACCTGACGGCTTATACCCGAAATTCTGCCGCCATCCTGTCGTCTGACCGCAGACAAAGCCTTCGTATCTTCTGACCGGCACAAAATCATGTGCTATGCACGATTCCTAATAACAGCCATGATGACCGTGATGACCGGATCTGTGATGACCTCCTCCTCCGTACCAGGAATTCGTCTGCGGCGCAGTCTGTGTCTGCGGTACCGTCTGTGTCACCTGCGCTTCCTGCGGTGCTGCGGGCACTTCCTGTGTTACGGGTGCTTCCTGCGGCGCTGCCGGAGTCGCCGGTGTTTCCTGCGGTGTCACCGCAGTCACTGGCGCTTCCTGCGTCACCTGCGATGACGTTTGTGACGGCACATAAGTCGTCTGCGGCGCCAGACAGCTCTGATTGCAGTAGCCTCTGGTATGATCATCCATGCAATATCCGGCGCCGTCACAGACGCCGCGCGCAATCGCACAAAAATGATCCGGTGTGATATTGCAGTCATGAGATCCGTCTCCGTAAGCACCGAATCTATGATGAGCAGATACCGGGAATGTAACCATCATTGCCGCAGCCAGCCCCAATACGCCCACAACAAAATGTTTTTTCATACAAAGCTCCTTTCTGCCCATCATGGTTCTTCGATGGGTCCTGCTTTTAAAATATCAGCTATTTCCTCATTTGTCAACCCATACGGGATATCATATTCCCCGACACTGATATGAGAGGCATAGCCGATATCCAGCAGATATTCCCGCAGTGCCTCTGCATCGCTCACCACCCCGTTTGCCGCGAGATCCTCACAGATTACTCTGCACACATCTCCCCTGCTGATCGTCAGACGATAGCTGTTTACAGCGTTCTCCTCCGGGTTCTGCGTACCCCCCACGTTTATATGACCTGTCTCTCCCGGGTTTCCTCCTGCCTGCGGTTCCTCACCGCTGCCGCCGGACTGCGGCTGATCTGCATTCATTCCTTCCGCAGGATTTCCTGCACTCCCGTCTTCTCCGGCAGGATCCTGAGGCAGATCCGTTTCGCCGTCGTCTGCATCGTTCGCCTGATCGCTCGCTCCGTCCGCATTATTTGCAGGATTTCCTGCATCTCCATCATCCCCCGAAGCATTGGCTCCATCCGGCGAATCCTCTTCCGGCATCACCATTCCAAGCTGTTTTGCACGCGCGATGATTTCCTCATCCGTAAGTTTTTCTTCTTTTCCCGGGAAGCTGATCATCAGTATCACGGTTGTGACAATAATACCGATTCCCAGTCCGCGCAAATAATACTTTAATTTCACGAATCTTTTTCTCCCCTGTAAAGTCCGATCACAAGACGAACCTCACCAACTCCCATATTCATCTTTTTTGCAATCTCAACCTCTGACATACCGTCCCGGTACATGGTAAGTACTTCACCGGTCCGGTCTGACACCGGCTCCGCTTCCGGCCCCTTCACACTGACCGGTTCCTTCTCAACCGGTTCCGGCTGCGGCTCCGGTATCGCAGCGGGCGGTTCCGCGGAAACCGGTTCCGGCAAAACAGGCGCGGATGTCTGAAGCATCTCTTCCATTCCTCTGACATCCGCGGCCAGCCTCTGCAGATTGGATGTCATGCCGGTCAGTTCCGTATGTTTGTCATTTAACATACTGTAGAGAAACATAATCTCATTATGTGACTTGTTCATCCCCTCCAGTATGGTATCCGAATACTCGCTGATCGCCATGATTTTCTCGTTCGTCTCTTTTTCCAGCGCACGATCCACCTTTTCCGTCGATGCCGCCAGCTGATCATCAATGGCTTCCTCAATTCTGCCTTCCGCCTGCCCCAGTTCCTGTTCAATCATTTTGCGTATCTCGCTCTCACTGAGTTCCGCAATCTTATGCAGCTCAGACGGAGACAGTTTCTCCGTGATAAAAAAACTTCCGATCATAAACACACTTCCGATCAGAAGCAGTAGTATCTCCACTCCAGTCATTGTATTTTCCTCATATTTTTATATCAAAGCTCCTGGTGCGTCCTTTGTAAAGAACCCGGTCCGCATGGTCCGGTTCCTGTCCGGCCTCCGCCGCATCCTGCTTTTTTTTCTTCTTTTTTTTCAAAGGCTCATACTTATTATTCCCTTTTTCTTTCGCATCATAGCGATAACCTTCATTTTCTTTCTCATTTGCCTGCTGAACCTGATGCGTCAGCTGATCCTCCTGCTTTTCCTGCCGGATCGACAAATGATGCTGCTGGACTACCGGCTTGTCATCTTCCTGCTGTTTGATGATCCCGACATCCTGTGTCCGCTGAATCATACCGTTTGTAACAACCGGTCTTATCGACATGTCCACGCACCTCCTTCACCCGACTCCTAATCTGTCAGTATACCCATATAAGCTCCCATTCGTTTTCGCATCTTAAGCAGCGCTTTTGTGTGCAGCTGTGACACGCGTGACTCTGATACTTCCAGTATATTACTGATTTCTTTTAATGTGAGTTCTTCATAGTAATATAGCAAAATAACCTGGTGCTCTTTTTCCGTCAGAAACTCCATGGTTTCTCCGAGCACCTTCTTTAACTCTTCTTCCTCGATGGACTGCTCCGGCTGTATAAAATGAGAATTTCCGCGGGCATCCATGACAGGCTCGCCGCCCTGCTCCACAAACTCGTTGAGGGATATTACATTTGTCACCTTAAGCTGTGTCTGCCACTCTCCCAGCTCCGCCTCCCCGATTCCAAGCTCACATGCCAGCTCCTCATCCGAAGCGTTTCTCCCGGTACGCGCCTCAATCGCCTTGATCGCTTCCTCCATCTTCTTCTGCTTCTGACGCACGGTCCTCGGAATCCAGTCCATTTTCCGGATCTGATCCAGAATGGACCCGCGGATGCGCAGACTCGCATATGTCTCAAACTTCACTTCTTTTCCGGGATCAAACTTGTCAATCGCATCAATCAGCCCGAAAATGCCATAACTGACAAGATCTTCATACTCTACATTATAACCGAGGTACATGCTGAGCCTCCCGGCAACCACCTTTACAAGCGGTGCATACTCGGTAATCAGCTTCTCACGAAGCTCCGGTGATGGATTTTTCTGATAGTCTGCCCAAAGTTTTTCTCTGTCAACCGATTTCATATGAAGCCCCCACGTTTTTTCTGTTTATTCCTCGCCTGCGTCCTCGTCCGCATCCCCGCCGTCCACCGCAGACTCTCCATCGTCCGTCTGCAGCGCTTCACCATCCGTGGTTTCTTCTTCCTGCTTTGTCTCAAAATTCATGTCCAGAATCATCCTGACCACACCCCCCAGAAAATAAAACACAATCAGGACGATCAGTAGCATGATCAGAAAATCCGCCACCTCCATGTGAGCGCGGATGCCTGCCACACAGGCGATAAAGCCCGCCAGCAGCGTGACAAGTGCAGGTACTGACTTTGTATTCATAGTACAACGATACCCCTTCGTTAAATAATCTTCACCGGTTTTCCTACTGCCTTGATGTGAAACTGCCCGTTCTCACAGTGCAGCTCCACGGTCCTTCCGTAATTGAGCCCGGTATCCTCCGCAATCAGCCGGACCCCCAGCTCACGCAGTATTTTTTTTGCTGTTTCGGCATTTCTCGCGCCGATATTTCCAACCTCCGACAGACCGCTCACCTCGAACATCTTTGCGCCGCCCGCGATCTTTGCGACCAGGCGGCTTCTGTTCGCTCCGGCTGCAATCACGCGTTTGTGCAGCTCCCGAATACCCGTATCCCCAAATTTGGCAATATTATTGTTATTTCTCACTTTTGTGCTGTCCGGAAGCATATAATGAACCATACCGCCTATTTTTGATACCGGATCATACAGAACCAGTCCTATGCAGGATCCAAGTCCCAACGTTATAATTACATCCGGGGCCCTGCATATATTAAGGTCCGCCATGCCCACTTTTACGACCTTGCTCATATGCTTTTCTCCTTATATTGTGATTCCGAGTGAAGCCAGTATCTTCTGATATGACTGCTGCTCCGGCATCAGGATAAAATATCCGTTTACCAGCACATCCGCGCAGATCTCCGTCTGAATCAGAAGCGCATTGTCACCGTACTGGCCGAACTGAATGGCAGGCACGCTTAAAATCGCAGCCGCCATGTCCACCGAGATATAAGGCACGGACGGAATAATCGAAAGCCCTGTCAGCGAGGAAAGCGCTGACAGATAAGATCCTGCAATGATATTTCCGATCTCCTTTAACGCGGAGAGCTCCATCTCATCAAAGGTGTCGCGATCCACGGACTGCAGCATCAGGCTGTTTACCAGATAACGCGCGGAAGGGATATCCAGAAGGAACATCATACTTCCGTCAATATCCTTCTCAACTTCCAAAAAAATTCCTACAACCGTATCGTCTTCCGCTCCCAGCGCACCGCCGAGGTCCGATACCTCCATCAGCCGAATACTCGGCACATTCATATCGATCTTTGTTCCAAGCATATTGGCGATTGCGGACGTTGCATTTCCTGCTCCGATATTTCCAAGCTCTTTCAGAACATCCACATACATGGCATTCACCTGTTCCAGTGTCATATCGCCCATGGCATTCAAAACCTCCTCTCAATATTCAGATGACGCGCCCGCAACGAATCCTCTCCCCCGGGCAGGACGTCCTGCCTGCTGTCACCCAGCCACAGCGGCAGGCCGTCTTTACCGTCTACTGACCCTCATCAACAATCGCATTAATCTCCAAAAGGGAAATCAGCTCATCGCCGTGTGTCCCGATGCCGTTGATAAACCTTCCCTTGTTAGACACTTTCTCAATCTCGTCCTCGCTGAGATTTACCACTTCCCTCACTTCATCCACAATGATGCCCAGCGCACCTTTTTCTTCGATCTTTAAGATAATGATTCTGCTCGAATGGGTAAATACATCCTCTTCCAGTCCCATTTTCTTGCGGATGCTCATAACAGAAACGATCTCGCCGCGCAGATTGATAATCCCGTTGAAGTAAGGCTGGATCCGCGGGACACGCGTAATCTTCTGCATACGTACGATATTGTCAATATAGCTGATGTCGATCCCGTACTGCTCATTTCCAACCATTACTACAATATATTGTTTTGACTGCTTCTCAATAACCTCCAGCGCTTTATTCGCCATGTCATCCGCCCCCTTTACATCAGAACATTTACATCCAGAATCAGCGCAACCTCGCCGTCGCCGAGAATCGTGGCGCCGCTGATAATCTTGTTATTATTGATAAACTTGCCAAGCGATTTGATCACGATCTCCTGCTGACCCATCAGACGGTCTACAACGATTCCCGCCAGATTGTCTCCCTTCTGCACGATTACAACTGTCAGATGCTCCGGCTGCTCCTCCTTCGGGCCGATATCAACGACCTCCTCGAGCCGGATCAGCGGAATCACCTTCCCGCGCAGATGAATCACCTCGCTCGCCTCCACATACTTGATATCCCGAACCGGAATATCCTCGATATTGGAGATGGAATTTAAAGCGATCGCATATTTTTCGTCGCGGACTTCCACCATCAGCGCCTGAATGATCGCAAGCGTCAGCGGCAGACGCACCGTAAAGGTCGTTCCCTCTCCGAGCTCGGTCGCCACCTCGACGTCACCGCCGAGCGCCTCAATATTGGAACGCACAACATCCAGTCCCACACCGCGGCCGGAGATATCGGTGATCTTTTTCGCCATGGAAAAGCTCGGCAGGAATAACAGGTTGACGATCTCCTTCTGGCTCATCGACTCCGCCTGCTCTTCCGTAATCACACCGCGCTCAATCGCTTTCGCACGGACCGCATCCACATCAATGCCGTTTCCGTCATCGCCGACCTGAATGATGACGTTATTGCCCTCCTGGAATGCGTTTAAGAAGATGCTTCCGACCTCCGGCTTGCCCTTCGCGCGTCTTGTCTCGTTATCCTCAAGCCCGTGATCCGCGGAATTGCGGAGCAGATGCTGCAGCGGGTCACCGATCTGATCAACCACGGTACGGTCAAGCTCCGTATCCTCACCGGTCATATACAGATCCATTTTCTTATCAAGTTTCCTGGAAAGATCACGGATCATACGCGGGAACTTCGCCACAACGCTCTCGATCGGTACCATTCGAACCTTCATCACGGATTCGTGCAGACTCGTCGTAATACGCTCTAAGTACTCGATCTGCTCGTGGAACGTCTGATCCTGAAAATCCCCGGATCCCCCGGAACTGATGGAAACCAGACTGTTCTTTGCGATAATCAGCTCAGACACCTGATTCATCAGGGCATCCAGCTTCTCAATATCCACACGCACGGTCCGGTTGGTAACCGGCTTCGCGACCGCCTGTTTCTTTCCGGCAGCGCTCTGGCTCTGAGGCTTTGCCGCAGGGGTCTCCGCAGGAGCATCAGCCGTTTCCTCCTGAACTGCAGGCGCCGTCTCCTTTCCCTCTTCCTCTTTTTCCTCTTTGATCTCACCGCCGACTACTTCCTCGATCTCCGACACGGCCTTCGCCGCAGCGATGATCTTCTCACAGTCCTCGGTGGTCGCCACAAAAATGCTGAAATCAGATTCAAACTTCTCCGCCTCAATATCCGCCGATACCGGATTGTACAGCAGAATCTGGCCGAACTCTTCCACCGCCTTAAACACCAGAAACGCACGTGCCGCTTTCAGCATACACTCTTTTTCCACGTACACCGTAAACCCGTAGACATGTTTGCCGGACTCAGCAGCCTCCATGATCTTCGCCGCCTCCGCTTCATTCGGCGAGACATTCAGGTACTTCTTTTCATACCCCTCCCCGGAAGCCTCCGATGCGGATTCGGACTGTGCAGACCCCTCTGATGCCGGCTGTTCCTGTTCTGACGCTGAAGGCGCGCCGTTTGCTGTCGCTATAAAGTCATTGAGCTCTTTGATAATGAGCTCATTATCCTCCGTCCCTTCCTCGGAACTTTCTTTTACATTCTCAAGATATCCGTCAATCGCATCCAGACATTTGAAGAGCAGATCGATCATGGCGCTGTTCACCCTGATCTTGTCACTCCGCACTTCCTGGAACACATTCTCCATATCATGGGTCAGATGCTGCATTCTCTTAAAGCCCATGGTTCCGGCCATCCCTTTCAGGGAATGCGCCGCACGGAAAATCTCATTGATCGTATCCATGTTCTCCGGATCTTTTTCCAGTTCCATGATACAATCGCTCAGATTCTGAAGGTGTTCGTTTGTCTCGTCGATAAAAATTTCCAGATACTGACTTACATCCATCTCACTTTACCCCCACACTCTTAATGATAGATTTCGGAACTTCCTCAAGAGGAACCACTTCATCCACAAGCCCTGTCTGCGCGATCGCCTTTGGCATCCCGTACACGACACAGGTCGCCGCGTCCTGGGAAATCACATAGACAGGCTTGCTTTTTGCGAGAGACAGGATTCCGTTTGTCCCGTCCGCCCCCATTCCGGTGAGCACGACACAGACAATCTGGCTGTAACCCGAATCGCGCAGGGAATCATATGTAATATTCGCGCACGGTCTCAATCCGCCGATCGCAGGCATATCGCTCAGATGAATCCGGTGACTGCCGTCGGAGCCCTTTTTGATCTCCATATGCCATCCGCCCGGAGCGACATACACGACTCCTTTTTTTAAGACATCCCCGTCTTCCGCCTCTTTGACCTGGATCTTGCTGGTCTCGTTTAACCGCTCCGCCATTGTCTTTGTAAAGCCGGCCGGCATATGCTGTACCAGGATCATCGGCGCGTCTAACGCTGCCGGAAGATAAGGAATCACGCTCTGCAGCGCTTTCGGCCCGCCGGTCGAACACGCCAGCGCGACCAGCTTGCTGCCGGATACGCCCGCTTCCCTGCGGACTGTTATCCGTTCTCCCGTAAACGGCTTCTGCGGCTGCGTCGTCCGGTTCTGACGGTTGTACTTCTCCGTTTTGAGCACCGCGGAGAGTACGCCGATCAGACGCTCCTTAAATTCCTCGCCCTTCACCTGGCCGATATTCGACGGCTTCGTCACAAAATCGACGGCTCCCCGCTCCATCGCGAGAATCGTGACCTTCGCATCTTTGGTCGTGAGCGTACTGACCATGATCACGGTCGCTTTGATCCGCTCCTTCTGCAGACGCTCCAAAAGCTCAAGCCCGTTCATCCGGGGCATATTGACATCAAGCACAACACCGTCATATTTTGTCGTCTTCAGCTTCTCATATGCCTCCAGTCCGTCACGGCAGACATCCGTCACCTGAAAAGTTCCCTCTGCGTTGATTATATCACAGATCACCCTTCTCATAAGTGCAGAGTCATCAACTACCAGAATATTTTTTTTCATGATACGTCAACCCCTTCTGCGCGACCGGCGCTCTTCTTCAAATATATACCTGACAATCTCTTCCCGCACACTGTTATCCTGAATCTGGAACTGTGCGCGGATCTCGTAAGAATTTTTGCGGTCTTCCTTCTCCACACAGCTTAACACTGACGCGATAATATAGCACTGCCGGTCAATGGTGTCGCTTTTCAGGCGGATGCCGAGAAGAAGCATCTCCCCCGGCTCCATACGTTCGCTCAGCAGAAAACGGATTCCGCCTCCGCTTAAATCCAGCGTCATCCCCGTATACTCGGTCCGAAGCTGATCCAGCTTTTTCGTGATGCGTTCATAGACCTGTTCACCGGATTCCGCCAAAGCCTCCTCCTTTGTAATCGGGAAACAGGTAATCCCGAAAATACACGGATACCGGAAAAACTCACGTCGCTGGCGCTTCACCAGCTTTGTGGCCAGAACGATCCGCAGCATATAAATGTTGTCTTTTTTATAACGCTCTCTGACCTCCCCGACAGCGCGGTAAAGACCGCCCTTTGCCAGAAACTCAAACTGAAGCTCCTCATCCATCGGAAGCAGTACAAAACCTCCGCCGACGCTCGGCATGGCAATCTCAATGCTGTCGTCTGTCCTTACATCCAGCACCATGCTACGGTAGATCGCGGAAGGTGAACTGTCGTTTTCCTCCTCGCGCTTTGACCGCAACGAACTGATATTTATTTTATCTCCCGGATGGATTACATCTGATATCCTCATGACACGCCCCCTTATGCAAATGATTGAAATGAAAGCACCTGCCTGCCCTCACGACAGTATTCTCGAAAACAGATACGAAATCCCCATGGAAAGCTCCGCAGGCCGTTCCTCATGATTTAAGATGCCGGCTGCCATGATCTCAAACGCCCTTGTGGAACGTGCGGCCGGCACAGCCAGCGACACGGGCTTCTGCTGTCTGACCGAACGCTCGAGCGCATGATCCTGCGGTATCATACCGGCGTAGAATACCGTTCCCTGCAGAAACTGCTGTACCACCGAATTGAGCTTATCATACACGCTCCTGCCTTCCTCCACGGAGACGACACGATTTGCCAGCATGCCGATTCTGGTATTCTCCCTGTCAAACCGCGGATTCCGGTAAAGCGCCTTTAAAAGCGAGTAGGAATCCGTCAGGGATCCCGGCTCCGGCGTCGTCACCAAAACAACCTCCGGACTTGCCAGCACAAACTCGAGCACATTTCCCGAAATTCCGGCTCCCGTATCGATCAGAATCACATCCGCCAGCTGGTCAAGTTCACGCATGCACCGGAGCAGATAGACGATCTGATCCTGCGAGAGATCATTCATCCCGCTGATCCCGGTCCCTCCGGAAATAAATCCGATGCCCATCGGTCCGTCGGAAATAATCTCGCGGATCCCCTTTCCCCGATAGATGACATCGCTCAGATTGTATTTCGGAATGGCCCCGAACATCACCTCGACATTCGCAAGACCAAAATCCGCGTCAAATATCAGCACCTGCTGTCCCATCTTCTGCATCTGTACGGCGAGGTTGACCGCTACATTGGACTTTCCCACGCCGCCTTTTCCGCTTGTTATCGTAATGACTCTGGCATTCGGCTTATTATTCTGGTTATTCGGTTTAATGACATTTCTAAGCTTCTCTGCCTGGTCCATATTTTTTATCTGCCTCCCAGTAACTGTTTGACAATCTTTTGTGTGTCAAATACCTCAATATCCTCCGGCACATTCTGCCCTGCCGTCATATACGACAGCGCCGCTCCCGAATAGAGACGAATATTTAAAATATTCCCATAAGTCGTCGTCTCGTCAAGCTTGGTAAAAATCAGCTTATATTCCGCGATCTCCCTGTAGATATCCACAATCTCGAGCAGATCCCTGTACTTTGTCGTCGCGCTTAACACGAGATACACTTCCTTTTCGTATTCCTCGCTCAGACCGCCGATCAGCTTTTTCATATCCTCACACTGACCCTCGTTCCTGTGGGAAAATCCGGCCGTGTCGACAAACACCAGATCATAATCGCTGACGCGCTCGATCGCGGCATTCATCTCATCCACCGAATAGATAATACTCATCGGCACATCGAGAATGTTCGCATAAACGCGCAGCTGCTCCGTCGCTGCGATCCGGTAGGTATCCGCTGTCAGAAACGCAACCTTTTTTTCTTTCTCCACCTTATAGCGCGACGCTATCTTTGCGAGCGTCGTCGTTTTCCCTACCCCCGTCGGCCCTATAAAAAACACAATCCGCGGCTTTTTACCGGACAGAACAATGGTATCCGGCTGTCCGAACTTTAAAATCAGCTTCTGATAGACGTTCGAGAGAATCGAATCCACGCTGCTCCCGCTGTGAAGCACTTTTTCCGCCTCGTCCATAATCTGATTGACATACTTCTCATTGACATCATTCTCAAGCATGATACGGTAGAGCATCTTGATAAACTGCAGCCCCTCGCGGTTTGCAGTCTGCGCCTCCGTTTTTGTCTCCCTGGCGTTCTCCTCGGAAGAGAGCTGTTTTTCCAGAATCTGGGAGAGACTTTCCAGTCTCTTTTCCAGTCCCTCATTTGTACTGAGATTCCTTTCCTCTGTCATCTGATCATTCCTCCCCTGCTTCGGCACATTTTCTTCCTCCGGCATCCCGCTCTTTGCCGCGGGAATGGTAATTTTCTCATCTGCCGCAAGGCTGATGCTCTCATGTGTCTTCTGCGGAATATTCAGCGCTGTCAGCGGATTCACAAACGGCTCCTTTTCATCCACTGCCGCCGTCACCTCATATGTAGTGCCTTTAAAAATCCGAAACATTCCTTTCGGTCTGATCTCTTTGACATTTAAGACCACGGCGTCGCTCCCCATCTCCTGCTTCGCCTTTTCCACAGCCTCATCCTTTGTCCTGCCCTGATACTTGTTAATCGTCATTTATGCGGTCACCATCCCTATTGATTGTAGTTCTACGTTTGATTCCACCTCATTATAAGACACCACGATGAGATCCTTAAAGTATTCTTCCGTCAGCTTCTTAAAGTACATCCGCACAATCGGCGATGTGATCACAATTGCGCTTCTGCCCATATTTTCAAGCTTCGCGACTTCCTCCTCCACCGAGGAAATCACCGCTTTTGTCTTATCCGGATCCAGCGCCAGATAAGCGCCCTGCTCCGTCTGCTTCACGGAAGACATGATCTCCTGCTCTACTTTCGGGTCAAGTGTGATCACGCTGGTCGTCTCATTCGACGGGAAATATTTGCTGGAAATCGCACGCTTCAACCCCTGACGCACATATTCTGTCAGCACGTCCGTATCGCGCGTGGTCGCCGCATGATCCGCCAGCGTCTCAAACACACTGAGCAGATCCCGGATGGAAATCCCCTCCGCCAGCAGATTCTGAAGCACCTTCTGTACCTCGCCGAGCCCGAGCAGCTTGGGCACAAGCTCGTCCACGAGCACCGGATTGCTCTCTTTTAAGTTGCTGACAAGGTTCTGTACATCCTGTCTGGTCAGAAGCTCTGCGATATGAGAACGGATCACCTCTGTCAGATGCGTTGCGATGATGGACGGCGGATCGACCACGGTATATCCGAGGCTCTCGGCACGCTCTCTCTGACTCTCCGTGATCCAGATCGCGGGCAGATGGAAGGACGGCTCATACGTCGGAATACCGGTAATCTCCTCCTCCACATATCCCGGATTCATCGCCATATAGTGATCGAAGAGAATCTCTCCCTCCGTCACCTGGATTCCTTTGATCTTGATAATGTACTGATTCGGATTCAGCTGTATGTTATCCCGCAGACGGATAATGGGCACCACCGTACCAAGCTCAAGCGCAATCTGTCTGCGGATCATCACCACACGGTCGAGCAGGTCGCCGCCCTGATTGACATCGGCGAGCGGGATAATACCGTATCCGAACTCCAGTTCGATCGGATCCACCTGCAGCAGCGATACCACATTCTCCGGTTTGCGGATCTCCTCCGCTTCGGTCTCCGCCATGGTGACCTCTTCCTCAATGCTCTCAATGCCGATATTCTTATCCACCATCCTGCCGGCAACGACAAACGCCAGCCCCATCGGCACGAAAAGGAACCACTCAAGCGGCGTCACAAGCCCTAAAAACGCAAGCGTGCCGCCGACGATATAGAGCACCTTCGGGATCCCGAACAGCTGTCCCACCAGAACGTTCGAAAAATCCGCTTCCTTGGAAGCCTTCGTCACCAGAATACCGGTTGCCAGTGAGATCAGAAGAGACGGGATCTGGGAACAGAGTCCGTCACCCATCGTGAGAAGTCCGTAGCGCTGTATCGCATCACCGAACTCCATGCCGCCGCGCAGCATCCCCGTCGCCACACCGCCGATTAAGTTGACAAACGTGATAATCAGACCTGCCGCGGCATCTCCCTTTACATACTTGGTAGCACCGTCCATGGATCCGAAAAAGCTCGACTCCTCCTGGATCTTGTCACGGCGCTCTCTCGCCTGCGCCTCCGTAATCGTTCCGGTATTTAAATCGGCGTCGATCGCCATCTGCTTACCGGGCATCGCGTCCAAGGTAAAACGCGCCGTTACCTCGGCCACTCGCTCGGAACCTTTATTGATCACCACAAACTGGATAATAATCAGAATGATAAACACGACCGCACCGACAATCATATCGCCGCCGCCGACAAAATTACCGAAGGTCTCGACAACGTTTCCGGGATTCCCCGTCGTTAAGATCAGACGCGTGGAGGATACGTTTAACGCGATCCTGAAAATCGTCGTAAACAAAAGCAGGGTCGGAAAAAAGGACATGTCCAGCACTTCTTTCACGAACAGTGTGTTAAACAGCACGATCAGTGCAAGCGATATATTGATTGCCAGCATAAGGTCAAGCACCAGCGAGTTAATCGGCACGATAAAAAAGATAATTGCCGCAAGCAAGTACATCGCGATGCCTATATCTGCTTTTTTCATACAATCCTCCTAATTACTTACTGCCTTGTATTATATACCATTGCAAGAATTTCCGCTACCGCCTGATAAAGCTCCGGCGGGATCTCGCCGCCGATATCGACATTGGTGTAGAGCATTCTTGCCAAAGGTTTATTTTCCACAATCTCAATATTATTTTCCTTCGCCGCCTCGCGGATCTTCAACGCCATGTAATCCTCGCCTTTCGCTAAGACCACGGGCGCCCGGTTGGTATCGGGATCGTATTTGATCGCAACCGCAAGGTGCGTCGGGTTCGTGATGACGACATCCGCCTTCGGGACATCCTGCATCATTCTTCTCCGGGAGGCCTCCCTCATCCGCTGTCTCTGGCGGCCCTTGATCTCGGGATTCCCTTCCGTATTTTTATATTCATCCTTGACCTCCTGCTTGGTCATCTTCATCTCTTCTTTAAAACGGTACTTCTGATATATGTAGTCGGCAATACCTACAATAAGATATATCAGACTGATCTTTAACCCTGTGTTGATAATGACATCACCGCAAAGCGCAAGCGCCTGATTCACCGGCATGTCATACAGCAGGAAAATATCATTCGCCTTGTCCCTGATGGAGAGATATGCGATATAGATAATCACTGTAATCTTTATGATCGATTTAAACAGTTCAAAAATCGAATCCTTTGAAAAAATCTTTGAAAACCCGTTGATCGGATTAAACCGGTCCAGCTTCGGCTTCATCGGTTTTGTGGTCACCTTCCATCCGACCTGCAGGATATTGACAATCAGCGTCATTGCAACTCCGAACAAAAAAAACGGCGCCACAATCTGAAACATTTTCGTAAAAACCGGAATCAGAAACGCACTCACTGCCTGCGAAGAAAAATCCCTCGCGTTTACGGACACAAAATCCGGCATCATCCGGTAAACATAATAAAAGACCTCCAAAAAACCGTTCCCGACATGGGATATAAATATTTTTAACACAAGAAAAAGAACGATCAGATCAAATGCCGAGGTAAGCTCTTTGCTCTTTGCGACCTTCCCGTCCTCTCTTGCCTCTCTTAACTTCTTTGCGGTCGCGGGTTCTGTCTTCTCTCCTCCCGGGCCGTCCTTGGCAAACCACTGGAGATTATATTCAGGTATGCGTCTTTTCTTCTGCTCCATCCCATCCATCTGATCAATACATTCCTTCAATGACGGAAACAATCATCTGTCTCATTTCCTTAAAAATAAAATCTGCGACTCCCGGCAGCAGAATCACTGTCACCAGAAGAACCAGAAGGCCCACCAGCACCTTCATCTGCATACCGACCGCAAACATATTCATCTGCGGCGCAACCTTTGCCATAATCCCGAGAATACAGTTTAAGATCATAATACAGACAAAAATCGGAAGCATAATCCGAAATCCGATCAGGAACAGATCGGACATAAACTGCATCATGCTCTTAAGCAGACTGTCCCACTGAAAGACCTGCCCGTTTACCGGAATCACCGTATACGAATCAATCAGGGCCCGCAGCAGAAAATGATGCATATTGGTAATCACCATCAGCATCAGCACCATATACTGATAGAGATGTCCCGTCATAGTCACCTGCGTCCGGGACAGCGGGTCAAATTCCTGCGCCATCGCCAGTCCGATATCCATATCGATGATATTTCCCGCAAACAAAATAATGGAATTACAAATGTTTGCAGCAAATCCAATCAGCAACCCTGTAATTCCCTCCCTGACCACAAGCACGGCATATCCAATCATTCCCGTATATGTCACCGCAGTTGTGTCAACCGTTCCGGCAATCAGAAGTGCGGTAAAAGCGGAAAGACCGATTTTTGCCTGCGCCGGAACATTACTCATGCTGTAGAACGGCGCCACAAACACAAAGCAGGATATGCGGACCAGTATCAATATCAGAATTTCTAAATCTACCAGTGAAAACGTATATTCGAACATTCTGCATCCTAACCCAGATATATGCTGAAATCAGACCACAGTCTCTGGATGAATCCGGTCAGATTATTCATGATCCAGGACCCGAACAGCATGATCCCCAAAAATACACAGATAATCTTCGGCACAAACGTAAGCGTCTGCTCCTGGATGGACGTCACGGTCTGAAAAATACTGATCACAAGACCGACTACCAGTGAAACCAGAAGCAGCGGCGCGGCGCAGATAATAATTGTATAAAGCGCATCGCGCGCGATATCCAGTACTATTCCCTCGGACATTCCTCACACCTCTTCTTCCTCTCGCGGGACTGCCGGATCCTTCTGCGTCAACCCGCAGTCCCGGACACATCAAACTCATCCGGGTCATCCGGTTTTGAAAAACGTTTTCACCATACTCATAATAATCAGATTCCAGCCGTCGGCCATCACAAACAGAAGGATCTTAAACGGCAGTGAAATCGTCGTCGGCGGCAGCATCATCATACCCATTGACATCAGCACGGAAGCCACCACCATATCAATCACAATAAACGGAATATAAATCACAAAGCCCATCATAAACGCCTGCCGCAGCTCACTGATGATAAAAGCCGGGACAACCGTCGTGAACGGAACCTCATAATAGTCTTCCAGTTCGATCACATCGGGATATTCCTGTCCGTCAATGCTCATAAACATCTGCAGATCCGCTTCCTGCGTCTGCTCGAACATAAAATTCCGGATCGGAAGCTCTGCGGCAGCAAACGCTTCCTCCACAGAGATCTCTCCCGCATCCAAAGGCTTTAACGCATTCTCACTGATTTCGCGAAACGTCGGCGCCATAATAAAGAAGGTAAGAAACAGCGCCAGTCCGACCATCACCTGATTCGGCGGCGTAGACTGGGTCCCGATCGCCGTCCGGACAAAATGAAGCACAATAATAACCCTCGTAAATGAGGTCATCATGATCAGAATCGACGGCGCCAGCGCCAGTATCGTCAGTATCAGAAGCGCCCGCACCGGTGTGGACAGGGAAGCCGTCTCATTATTCACCGTGATGGACAGACCGGTCTCCGGATCACTGGGGCCCGTCAGTACATCTCCTGCATTCCAGTCTTCCGGATCCGTGATCCCATCCGGATCTGCGATCTCGTCCGAATCCGTAATCCCATCCGGATCCGCGTCGTCTGCAGGATCCGTGATATCCGCCTCTGCCGCATATATCCGCGTTTCTCCGGAAAAAACAGTGCATGCCGCAATCAGTACGGTCGCCGCAAACAAAAACGACAACACACAATATATTTTTTTTAATTTAGTCATAACCTAATCCTGCTTTTTCGAAAAACGTTCCCTGAATTTCTCCAGTGTCTCCTGAAACGTATCCTGCATGTCCGACGGAAGAAGCCCCCCTTTTAACTGCGCTGCATCCATCATTTCATCCGCCGCCAGACCAATCTCATCCGCTGTCAGCTTTGCAAGCATTGTAACCTCGTCTTTGCCTATTGCGATCACAAGATACGCATCGCCAATTTTCAAAATCTGGACATACTTGTTCCCTGCAATCCGGACGGTGTCCATCACCTGAAGCCCCCGCCCGGTCATCTGTGCTTTCTGAACACCGCCAATCCATTTTGTGACAAAATAGGTGATCACAAGAACAAAGCAAAATATGAACAGTACGCCCAAAAGCTGTATCAGGCTGTTTGCCGGAGAGCTGAGCAGAACCATATCAGCCTACTACTTTTCTTACCGCTTCAATGACACGCTCTGCCTGGAACGGCTTTACAATAAAGTCCTTGGCTCCGGACTGAATCGCTTCAATTACCATAGCCTGCTGACCCATAGCGGAACACATCACAACATTTGCAGACGGATCAATCTCACGGATCTTCTTTAACGCCTGAATCCCGTCCATATCAGGCATTGTGATATCCATCAGTACCAGATCAGGCTTCGCCTCCGGATAGCGCTCTACCGCTACCGCTCCGTTTTCCGCCTCAGCAGCGATCTCGTAACCATTCTTTGTCAGGATGTCCTTGATCATCATTCGCATAAAAGCGGCATCGTCACAAATCATAATTTTTGCCATAACATTTTTCTCCTATTCATTCATGGATTGTTTTGATATTACTTTATGATCTCCGTAATACGGATACCGTAACTCTCCTCGATAATAATTACCTCACCCTTGGCGACATATTTTCCGTTTACAAGAACATCAATCGGCTCTCCTGCAATACGATTTAATTCTATAACAGTTCCCGGTGCAAAATCAAGAATCTCTTTGATTGACCTTGAAGTTCTTCCAAGCTCTACCGTCACCTCAAGCGGCACATCCATAATCAGATCAATATTTTCCGGTCCGCCCACCGGTGTATTTCCGCTAAACGCCTGAAACTGTGCTGGCTGTACATTTATCTGTTGTCCATACATCTGCGACATCTCCTGACCCATCATCGGCACTCCCATTATTTGCTGTCCCATCGGAGCTCCCATCGGCGCTCCCATCATACCCTGCGGCATCATTCCGCCCATCATCGGCTGTCCCTGCATCATTCCACCCATCGGCTGACCTCCCATCATACCCTGCGGCATCATCCCCATCTGGGCTGCCATCGGATCACCCATCATCGGCTGTCCTGCCATTCCGCCCGGCATCGGTCCGCCTACCTGCTCTTCCGGTTCATCGTCCTCTGTCTCAATACCGGCCGCTTTGTTGGAATCCCGCTCCATATTCTTTGATACGTTTTTGCACATCGCCCTGACAAAATCCGGCGGGAACAGCTGCATGATATAACTGTCCACAAGGCCCTCAATCACCAGTCTGAAAGAAATCTTCACGAACTCATGCATGAGAAATTCGTCGATTTTTCCTTCATTCATGGACTCCTGCAAATCCACAAGATCGGCCTGCGGCGGGCTGATATCAATCACCTTATTTAACATGGACGACATGGAAGTCGACGCGGACCCCATCATCTGGTTCATCGCCTCGCTGATTGCACTCAGGTGCAGCTCGCCGATATCACCGCTTGTATTCGTTCCGTCACCGCCCATCATCAGGTCCGTAATGACCTTGACATCATCCTCTCTCAGCACCATGATATTGCTGCCGTCGAGTCCTACCGTATATCCGATCCGGATAAACACACACGGCCGCTCGTACTCCTCGCAGATATCGCTCCAGGTCGCATAAGAAACTACCGGCGTGGAGATTGTTACCTTCCGGTTCACCAGTGAGAACAGTGTTGTCGCGGCTGTCCCCAGGCTGATATTGGAAATCTCTCCGATCGCATCTTTTTCCTGATCCGTCAGCAGTTCACCATCTGTCTGCTCAGCCATCTCTGCTTCCGCTTCCGGTTCCGGATCCGGACTGGATGCTTCGATGATGCCGCTGCTCAGCAATGCGTTGATCTCTTCCTGAGACATTACTCCATCCATCTCACTGCTCCTCCTTAATTACTGACGTGATTCTTACTGCATAATTCTCACCCGACGCACCCGGCAAAGCAGTAAACTTTTGTATACTCCCGACATACACGGAAAGTTCTTCGTCCACTTTCGTACCGAGACGGATAATATCTCCCAGCTGCAGTCCCAGAAAATCGTTTACGGAAATACTGCTGTTGCCGAGAATCGCTTTCACCGGAATCGGTGCCCTCGATACCAGCGCTTCCATCCGGTCCGTGTATACCTGTTCGTCTCTCTCCTGCATGTTCGCGTACCAGTACTTGGTATTCAGACGATCCATCACAGATTCCAGCGTCAGATACGGCAGACAGACATTGATCAGTCCCTCCACATCTCCGATCTTGATATTTAAAGTGACCAGCGCCGTCATCTCCGTCGGCGAAATCACCTGCGCAAACTGCGAATTCGTCTCAATCCTCTCCAGCCGCGGCGTCAGCTCACACACGGTCTCCCACGGCTCCACCAGCAGATTGACACATATATTGTACATTCTCTCGATAATCAGAAGCTCGATCTCCGAGAACTCTCTCATCTTGTCTAACGGCAGTCCCTCGCCTCCCAGCATCCGGTCCACGATCGCATAACCGATATTTTCTGCCATCTCGAGAATGATGCTTCCCTTCATGGGTGCGAAATTAACCACACCCAGCAGAACCGGGTTCGTCAGTCCGCTGGAAAATTCGGCATAGGTCACCGCCTCCGAACTCACGACGTCCACCTGGACATTCTTCCGCAGATACACCGGCAGATTCGTGGAAATAAGTCTGCTGTAATGCTCAAATATGATCTCCAAGGTACGCAGATGCTCCTTTGAAAACTTTGCCGGACGGGCAAAGTCATAATTCTTGACCTGCTTTTCGTTCTTTACCTTGACATCCTCTACTACACCCAGTTCGCCTCCGCCCAGTGACTTCAGCAAACTGTCTATTTCATTTTGGGATAAGACATCCGCCATTTTCTCTCACCACCTAAATCTGTTATTCAGTGTTATTCTGCCGCTACGCTCGAGAAATTGACCCCAACGATAAAGTCCTTTCCTCCGAACAGGCTCTGCAGCGCTGTCAGGATTTCTTCCTTTACCTGCTTCTGGCTGTCTGCCTTAAACTCATCCACGGTTTTACTTCCGACAATGGAGTTGATCTGATCGCAGATGATATCTTTTTTCTCCGCAAGTCCCTCCGAACCCTTGTAGGTCTTATAGCCTTCGCTCTTTGTATTCAGCGAGAGACCAACCGAGAACATGGCGATATGTCTGCCGTTCTCATCATCCTTCAGGTTCACCGTAAACTGATCCTCAATACTGTAGACCTCAATATCCTCGATCGGCACCTTCGCCATATCCACATTCTGCCCGCCTTCCAGCTCGATATTGATCGCTGCACAGACCTGATCCACCAGCTCATTTGACTTTTTCACCTGTGGGATCATTGTAAATGTAAGAATCGCCGTCAGGATCAGATCAGCCAGTACCAGTGCCAGAATAATTACGCTCATCAGATTTTTCTTCATAATGATTCTTCGTCTCCTCAATTTAAGTCTGAATTATAGGAATTGTATATTTTTATCTCGACACGCCTGTTTCTCGCCCGTCCTTCCGGGGTCGTATTGTCGGCCACCGGCACATATTCCCCCCGTCCGGAGGACTTGATATGCCCCGGCTCAATATCCGTAATCCCGCGCAGATAATCCGCCACGGTCAGCGCACGGTACATGGATAAAACATTGTTGTCCTCATACTTTCCGGAATGGATCGGAACATTATCCGTATGTCCTTCCACCTCGATGATATTGTCCTGATAGGGTTCAATCACCCTGCCGATATTGTCGATCAGCGCATACGCCTCCGAACGAAGCTCCGACTTCGCCGAGTCGAACAGCAGCGCGCCGTTCATATTGATCAGAACAAAATCTGCATTAAACTCAATCTCGACCTGGTCCTGTATGCCGTACTGTCCAACGGCTTCCTCAATCGCCTCCGCCATCTCCTCAGACTCTGCAAGCGCCTGTTCCTCATACGCTTCTACCACGTCCTTCTCCGCCTGCTCTTTTTCTTCTGTCTTTGTGTTCGCGATCTCGTTAAAATAGACATCGAACTTTTCAAGCTGACTTACACCGGCAGAAACCATCTCCCCGTCTCCGATGGACGCTCCGCCGTTCGGAAGGATACTGAATGTGCTCTGAAAGGAAGCGATCACCTTCTCGAATTTCTGGGCATCCACAGATGACATGGAGAACAGCAGCACGAAGAAGCAGAGCAGCAGATTCATCAGATCGCCAAATGTAGCCATCCATCCTGGTGCCCCTTTTGGCGCTTCTGGCTCTTTCTTTTTCGCCACTACTCTTCACCTCCGCCACTCTCTGCCGAATCATTCCGCTCCGCCGGGGACAGGAACGATTTCAGTTTCTCTTCTATAACACGCGGATTCTCCCCTGCCTGAATCGACAGGATCCCCTCCACCGTAATTTCCTTCATCATCATTTCCTGACTGTTGTTTACCTTCAGCTTGGAAGCCGTCGGGTTACACAGCCAGTTCGCAATCAGGGAACCATAGAGCGTGGTGACCAGTGCGACGGACATGGCCGGTCCGATCGAGGAGGGATCATCCATGTTATTTAACATGAGGATCAGTCCGATCAGCGTACCGATCATACCCCAGGCAGGACCAAGCTCCGCCCATTTCTCCCATACGGCAACACATTTGCCATGTCTGGCTTCGATACACGTGATATCAGTCTCCATGATACCACGAACCAGCTCCGGATCCGTGCCGTCCACAACCAGCATGATCCCCTTCTTTAAAAAGTCGTCTTCAATCCCGTTCGCCGCTTCCTCAAGGGCGAGCAGTCCTTCCTTCCGGGCCGTGTTCGACAGATCAATGATATGCCGGATCGCACTCGCCGGATCCTGTTCCTTCTCCTGGAACGTCAGCCCGATACTTTTAATGCCGTTGATGAAGTCTTTCATCTTATAAGAGGCCAGGGTACTCGCAAGAGACCCTCCCAGCGTGATAACCACGGACGCCGGATCGAACATATTCGACAGCCCGCCGATTCCGCCGTTCGTCCACACACCAAACACAAACATCACAACACCAAGCAGCATCCCTGCCAATGAAGCTATATCCAATTCTTCCACCTACCATCCTTGTAAATTATAGTATTTCCGCCATACATATAGAAGCTTCTGTCAGACCTGACTGTCATAACAATCTCCATGTATGATTTTACTAAACTTTTGAATACTTGTCTACTTCCTTTTACAGATTATTCTCCTGTCTGTTCATACATGATTCCTGTCACACCCCCTGTCAGGTTCCGAATTACGTTACCACTTACACCGCGCCGGCATCACATTCTGCCCAGGCACCGCAGGTGTGAATGACAACCGATGACCGCTCACTGATATGTAAGCTGCAGCATAAAAATCCGCCTGCCGCATGATGCCTGCATATTATCACTCAAAAACCGTGTAACCCGTGCCTAACCCGGTGTGGGGAACACAAGTTACACGATTAGTATACCATATATGGTAGATGATGTGAATACATTTTACCATATATATTGATTGAATTTTATTAAAATTTGATTATTTTATCAGCGCTTTAAGTTGATCAGCTCTTCTAACAGCGTATCCGAGGTCGTGATCGTACGTGAATTCGCCTGGAATCCGCGCTGTGTGGTGATCATTGACGTGAACTCGCTCGCGAGATCCACATTCGACATCTCAAGCTCACCGGAGGTCATCTTGCTTCCGTCCGCGTCGATCTCCACGCCGATTCCGTCAAACTCGCCGGAGTTTAAGGTTGTGGTATAGCAGTTATCTCCCACCTTCTCAAGACCCGCCGCATTTGCGAACTGTGCAACCGCGATCTGTCCGAGCACCGTGGTATTACCGTTGTCGTATGTACCCCAGATCTTACCGCTGTTGTCGATCGAAAGCCCGATCAGCGCTCCTAATTTCTTTCCGACACCTTCCGCCGCGTCATCCACTGCACCGGCGTCGATCACCGCGGTGGATTTTCCGCCGTTGTTGGTGTTCTGAAGCTTTGAGAAATCAATCTCGATATTCTCAAAGTTGCCGTCCGGGAACAGACCGGAACCGGACAGGTTCAGGTTTACCGCATCAAGTCCGTTGATTCCGACAAAGGTACCGTCCTCCGCAGAGAAATTCAGGTCGTACGTCGCGGACGGGCCGATCACCTGATAAACCGGTGCTGCCGTCGTTGCGCCCGGCGCCATATAGGAAGCGTTAAAGGTAAGATCCGCTTCCCCGCTGTCGATCATTCCCTGCATTTTGGTAGAAATGCCGAGTACCGTCGTATATTTGTATTGATTGCCTCCGGCATCGACAAAACATTTATTTGTAGCATCATGCGTCACCTTAATCTTTCCCCCGGGATTGTTCGGATCCGGGATCTCAACGCTACCGTCCACCGGATCAATCGTATGATTCGTCGCGGACTCATAGGTTGCAAACACCGTATTCGGATCAAAGTTGCCGAAGATTTTGCCCATGTCCTCTTTGCTGAAGTTCTCGGTGATGTTATTTCCGTCGCTGTCTAAGATCTTCTCGAGCTCCACGGTGTAGCGCTTGCAGTTCTGTCCGTTTACCATGGTCTCGCCGTTGTCCTTGATCAGGAAACGCGCGGTGTAGGAATATCCCAGCTTATCGTAGAACGATAAGTTCTTCACCAGGCCGGAGTCGCTGACCACATCAGTGTCAAACTTATCTACGATTCCGGAAGCGTTCGCTTTTGTCGTCGCCTCAGGCGGACTCGTCATATTCGACGGCTGCATCACGCGCAGCGGGGACACCGTATCCTTGCGGATCAATCCGGTCGTCGGGTCTACCTGCCAGCCCATCACGGTATATCCGGTCGATGTCATACACAGGTTTCCGGCGCCGTCCACATAGAAGGAACCGGATCTTGTGAACAGATTCTCCGTACCTGTACTCACAATAAAGAAGTTCGTCGTCGTCTGATCTGAGAGACGCACATCAAACGCACCCCCGGTTGTCTCCGCCGCACCTGGGTTCGTGATGCTGATATTGGTCGCACCGGTTGAAACACCGAGACCGATCTGCTTTGCGTTGATACCGCCGGTACCGGTCGTCGCATTCGCACCCGACGCTCCCGACGTGTTCTGGTAGAGAATATCCTGGAATGTTACCGAGGATGATTTGAATGCTACCGTGTTGACGTTCGCGATATTATTACCGATTACGTCCATTCTTGTCTGATGTGTCTTAAGTCCCGACACAGCAGAATACATTGATCTCATCATAATGAAATGACCTCCTGAATTCTTCTGCGCTGCGCTTTCCTCTGTCAGTCGGAAAGCCGCTGCCCCCTGTAAAGGTCCGGCTATGCGATGACAGCGCCGTCAATATTGGTAAAAATTTTATGATCCGACTCACTCTGGTCGATGGCTGTCACTACAGTCTTGCTCGGAACATTGACAATAAATGCCAGTGAATCGAGAAGCACAAGCGATTCACGGATTCCCTTCTCGCCCGCTCTCATGACGCCGGTTTCAAGCCGTTCGTTCTGCTCCTGCGACAAATTGATGTTTCGGTCATTCAGACGTCCCATCGCGTGTTTGGAGAACCTGAGCTGTTCGCTGCCGTAAGGCTCCTGTTTTTGCCTTAATATCTCCTCAAACGATATGCCGCTCGCAGCCCCCGGAGCTTCCGTGCCCCTCTGGCCAAAATACCGGTCAGTGACCTGCTCGATCGACGCGAACTGGTTATTGATTTTATTCATAACAATCCTCATTTCTGCATCGAAACGATCGATCCGACCGCGCATATGCTGTTATTACGCATCGGTATCCGTGTCTGTGTCAGATTCCCCTGTCAGCTCAGCCATTTTTTCCTTCAGCGCCTCAAACTTCTTCGACGTATCCTCATCGATAAACAGGCGCTCATAATAGGAGAACTTCTCATAAGCGTCCTTCACCTCATCCAGCGCCGCCTTGTCATCCAGGGTAAGCTTATCGACATCCGGCAGTTCGTCTATCATTTTCTTAAAGCCGGTTGCTTTCTCCGTCGCCGCGGTCTTGAGCTCAGTCATCTTTGACACGACTTCCGTAAACTTCGTCAGCGTATCGTTGTCGATAAACGATCTCTGATACGATGTAAACGCCTCGTATACCTTCACAAGATTATCGACATCCGTCACCCATGCCAGCGTGAGCTGATCCTTATCCGGAAGCTTCGACACAGACGCAGTAAATGCCTGCGAGAGCGATATCGCCTCCATGTACTCAACATCCGCCACCTGATAAAGGTCATCGATCGAATACAGTTCTCCGCCGACCGATAAAAACAGCTTGTTATTACTCTTCTGCACGTAATCCACAAATCCGGCCACATCCGTCGTCGCACCCGTCTCGGAAGACTTTGCACGAATCAGGACGTATTTGCCGACCAGATCATTCGCATTGCTGCTCTTCATGGTATCCTGCATGTTTAACATCGCTTCCATCTGCGAGAAGGTCGCTAACTGCGCCACATATTCCGTGTTGCTCGTCGGCTCCAGCGGATCCTGATACTGCATCTCGGCACACAGAAGCTGTAAAAACTGGTCATACCCCAGGTCATTGCCGGGCGCCTTGGTCTCTTCCTGTTTTGTGTCGTCCTTAATCTGACCGTTTTCAACCGGTAAAATTAATGCCATGCTTTTCTCCTTTCTTTATGCTGAAAAATCAACGGAATTCCCCTGCTCCGCCATCATCTGCGCAACTAAGGATTCTTCCTCTGTCATCACGCCTGACAGCTCATCCAGATCGTTTAAATTGATCCGCCGGTTCCGCTTCGCGGATTTTTCCTGCTCCTCGGTCTCGCGCTCCTGCTGTCTGGCATTCTGCTCCAGATTCTTTTCGAATTCATGGCTGCCGACGGTCACTTCAACCGCCTCCACACGAACGCCGGACTGCTCCATGCTCTCACGAAGCTCCGCCACCTGATTTTCAAGCGCCGCACGGACCATCTCGTTCTGCGCCACAATACGCGCCGAGACCATACCGTCCTTTGCGGTGAGCTGGAGATAAAGCTTTCCGAGGTTCTCCGGGTTCAGCTGCATCTCAATCGTTGTCGAGGTGTTGCTTAGATTCACTCTCACCTGCTCCACGATCTGGCGAATGATGTTCTCTGTGTTCAGCCGCGAAGAAAACTCATTCATTCCCTCCGTCTGTCCGGCATTCACATGGTCCACCGTATTCGAAACGCCCGCCTGTGTCATCCCCGTATCCGGATGACGACTGCCGGTCTCCTCCCCCGCGGTTTCCTGTCCGGATTTCTCCGTTGCTGCGGTGCGTTCGGAAGTATCGGCCACCTCCTCTGTCGTATCCGCTGCAGGTTCTTCTGTCTTTTCTGTCCCGCCGTCCGGCCGCATCACATCCTGCGCCTTATTGCTGCGGTGATCTTCTGTCTCCACCGTCAGGACAGGCAGCTCTGAATCATTCCCGGAAAGATCCGCTTCCGCGGCATTGTCCACCACCGGCTGCTGCTCTGTCACCGGATCCGTCGCTTTCACAAGCTCCGTCAGCTGTTCCTTCGTGATGCCAAGCTCCTCAAGCAGCTCTTTTCCAAGCGTGCCGATCTCCTGCATCACGTTTAAAAACCCTTCATCGCAGAGCAGGGCTCCCATATCTGCCGCACCTGTCAGCTCCGATACCAGCGACGCAAGCATGGCTGGATTTAAAAGATCCGCAAAACTGATTCCGAGCGTCTTCATCGCTTCTTCAATCTGCTCGTCAGTCAGGCCGAATGCATCCTTTAACGCATCTTTTACTTCCTTTTCGAAGGCATCCAGCTTCTCTGCCACATGATCCGCGTCAGGTGATTCTGCTTCGGACTGTTGCCGGATCTCATTCTCATGATACCGGTATCTGTCATATTCACTGCCGGAAACCGGCTCTTTTCCCCTGACGGAATCCTCCTGAAACTGCGTCTGCAGATTGCCGGACGAAGCATTTCCTCCCGCGGGCGCCGTCATCTGACTGATCACTTTGGAAAAATCAATTCCTCCGTCGTCCTTTCCAAAACCTCCGGATTCCGCTGCAGGCTGAGTCTGCAGAAACATCTTTCCGATCTCGGAAATACTGGTAGCTCCCATCCTTCTCCCTCCTTTCTTCTTATTATATGTGCCTCCTGGGACACGCCCTTTTGTGCCTTTTGGGCATCGGGCAGAAAAGCCCTTCGGGACAGCGTTGTCTTCTGACTCCCGAAATCCCGGCCGTTATTCGCATTCCGGTCTGTCGGCCTGCATGCTCATACCGGTCAGAGGCCCTGATATCTGCGCATCTTTACGCCTATCAGGCCCCGGCTTTCCATCTATATTCTAAGGCTTCATGATCTCCGTCACTTTTGCAGCGTTCTCGGAATTCATTTTGCCAAGAATATCAGCACAGGACTGGGGATCCATGTTTGCAAGGATCTCTGCCACAAGATCCAGCTCCCCGGTCATCGCATCAAACACCGCAGCGGCTTCCTTTGGCTTCATGGAAGAATAAACCTGTATGTATTCTTTCATCTGATCGTCCACTGCCGTCTGCTTTACAACCTGGCGGTATATGATCTCGGCATTCGCCGGATCAATACTCTCATAATACTCTTTATATGTTTCTATATCGGGTGCGGAATCTGAAAATACAACCTCTTCATAGAACTTTTGCTTTTGGGCCTCAAAATCCGCTTCCTCCTGCTTATAACGGGCAAGCTCCGCCGCCTGCGCCTCAAGCTGGGCGATATATTCCGCGTTGGCATTCGAGGAATTCTGCGCCTCCGCAAGCTCTAACTCCAGCTGACGGACACGGTTGACCGCTTCTTCCATGGAAGAATATGCATATGCGCTCTCCTCTGTGGAGAGTTCCTCCATGGCGTTTTCCGGCAGAATCCGGTTCACATACGGCACATCCTTTAAAATCGGCGCCAGCATCGTCGACCCGAAGCCGCCCACATCCCACTTGATCAGAAGCACGATGATCGCCAGCCAGATCAGCAGAATGATCAGCGTCACAAAAAACACGGCGATTTTACCGCCGACTGTGGTTTCTTCTTCCTCAAGCTCATTCTTTTTCGACTTTTTTCCTTTTTTATCGGCCTTCTTCTGCGCTTTTTCTGCCTTCCGCGCCGCCTTTTTATCGAAAACCTCGTCTTTTTCTTCTGCCATACCTTACATCCTCCATGCCGTCACGTCACCCGTCTAGCTGACGTGGTACTGATAGCTGACCAGCTCGTCAATCTCTTTACCCTCTTCGCGCGAGAGTTCCTGCTTAAACTCCGTAAACGCCCGCTCGCGCAGCTTTTCCTGCGTCTTGCGCTCTATCATAATCCGGTCCAGCTCACGCCTGGCATAGTCGAGCGCGCGCTCCGCCGCATGTACGTTCATCATCTGCGTCCGCTGCATGCTCTTGAGCACATCAATCGCGCGACGGCACTCTTTGATCTTTCCCATGTCAAGCGGACCGTTCATCAGCTCCTTTGCATGCCGCTCAAATCCGGTTCTGCGGATCAGAATGGTCTGAAGCTTCTCCTGCTCTTCCGCGAGCCGCCGGTTTGCGATTCCATATGCGATCTTCGCCTGATCCTCCAGCTTTAATTTGATATCCAGAATATTCTGCATCCGGTAAACAAACTTTGCCATAACCTGTGTCCTTCCACTGCTTCTATTGTATCCGCCGGCATCTGCACGCGCTTATCAGCTGCGGAACAGCTCGCCCAGAAGCGCGATCTCCTCATCGAACCGGAAACGTTCGTCCGTCTGCTGCATCAGAAATGCGTTCACTGCCTGAATCTTCTGGATCGCATAATCAATCTCCCGATTGGAACCGTTTTTGTACGCTCCGATATTGATCAGATCCTCCGCCTCATTGTAGGTCGCCAGCACCTGATTCAGCCTGCCCGCCAGCTCCTTGTGCTCCTTCGACGCAATCTGGCTCATCACACGTGAAATACTCGCCAGCACATCGATCGCAGGATAATGGTTCTTGTTTGCCAGCGATCTTGAGAGCACGATATGTCCGTCCAAAATACTCCGCGCCGTGTCCGTGATCGGCTCGTTAAAGTCATCCCCGTCCACCAGCACGGTGTAAAGCCCGGTGATCGATCCCCTGTCCGAAGTACCGGCACGCTCTAAAAGCTTCGGCATCTCCGAGTAAACGCTCGGCGGATACCCCCTGGTCACCGGCGGCTCGCCAGACGCCAGCCCGATCTCCCTCTGCGCCATGGAAAAACGTGTCAGGGAATCCATCATCAAAAGAACATCCTTCCCCTGATCCCTGAAATATTCTGCAATTGCCGTCGCCGTCTTCGCCGCCTTGTTGCGGATCAGCGCAGGTTTATCCGAGGTGGCGACCACGACAACCGAGCGTTTCATTCCCTCTTCCCCGAGATCACGCTCCACGAACTCCCTCACCTCACGACCGCGCTCCCCGATCAGCGCTATCACATTGATATCCGCTTTTGTGTTGCGGGCAAACATGCCGAGAAGCGTACTCTTCCCAACACCGGAACCGGCAAAAATCCCGATTCGCTGCCCCTTGCCGACCGTGATCAGTCCGTCCACCGCCTTCACGCCGAGCGGAAGGACTTCATCGATAATCCGTCTGCTCATCGGATCCGGCGGATATGCCTCCACCGGATATTCTTTTTCTTTTTTCAGCACCCCTCCGTCGGTCGGTCTGCCGATCCCGTCGAGGAGATGGCCTAAAAGCGCTTCGCCGACCGGCACAGATAAAGGATGTCCCGTATTCTCTACGATACATCCCACGCCGATCCCCTCTACATTTTCAAAAGGCATGAGAAGGAGACGTTTGTCGCGAAAGCCGACGACCTCCGCCATCACGGATACGTTCTTCTCTGCATCCAGGATAATGCGGCAGAGCTGTCCGAGCTTTGCGTTCGGTCCGACCGACTCAATCGTAAGCCCGACTACTCTGACCACCTTCCCTAAATGATTGAAATATGTCTTTTCTCCAAGTTGTAAATATTTTTCAAACGCATGTGTCATAAATGCTTCATCCTTACGAACAGAGTGACCGGATATCCCTGGTCAGGTTCTCAAGCTGTGTGTCAAGACCGCAGTCAAACACACCGGAATCCGTCTCTATCATGCAGTCATTTCCCTTCAGCGACGGATCGGGCAGGATATCCAGCTCGATATCGTGTCCGACGTGATCAAGTATTTCTCCGCGTCTTTTTTCCAGGAACGCCGTCTGATCCGGTGCAACCCTGATCCGGAAACTCTTCTCATCCCCCACATTCATCAGGGTCCGGTTCACAAGCTCCAAAAGGATCTCGCGTTTCCCGTCAAACTGAACACGAAATACTTTGTTAAACACTGCAAGAATCACATCCAGAAGCTCCGCTTCCATTTGGTCATGCTTTGCGGCGTACTCCTGCTCAAGCTGACCGCTTCTCTCCCGGAACCGGGCTTCAAGCTCCTGCCGGAATGCCTCGCGCTCGCCGGCGATCATTGTCTCCGCAGCCTCATATCCCTCCTGCTTTGCCCTCTCCTCCAGCTCTTTCGCCTGGATTTCGGCCTGTTCAAGCAGACCCGCCGCCTGCTGTTTCGCCTCCTCAATCACACGCGCCGCTTCCGTCTTCGCAAGCGCAATATAATCGGTCCTGTTCTCCATGGCCTCCGCAGCCCCGGCCTCCGGAGCGGCAAGACCCTCCACGAATCCGCCGTCCGCCCCGGCCTCTGTGCGGGATGCACGTTCCGCGAGGCGGGAAGCAAGGAGTGGATTTGAGTCAATCACCCTGGCCTCCGCAGTTCCCGGCTGGATATACCACTGCTTATACAGATTAGACAACGATCTCATCACCTCCGCCTCTGGAGATTACAATCTCACCGGCATCCTCCAGTTTACGGATGACACCGACAATCTTCTGCTGTGCTTCCTCCACGTCCTTCATACGCACCGGACCCATGAATTCCATATCCTCCTGAATCATCGCCGCAAGACGCTTGGAAAGATTCTTAAAGATCACGTTCTTCACTTCTTCATTCGCGGATTTCAGTGCAACGCCGAGATCCGCATTCTCCACATCCCTGAGCACACGCTGAATCGCACGGTCATCCAGAAGAAGAATGTCTTCAAATACGAACATCTTCTTGCGGATCTCATCTGCAAGTTCGGGTTCTTCAATCTCAAGAGATTCCATAATATGCTTCTCGGTAGAACGATCCACAGCATTTAAAATGTTGACAATCGCATCGACACCGCCGACAATCGTGTAATCCTGATTCACAAGCGACGCAAGCTTTCTCTCAAGCACCTTTTCCACCTCTTTGATCACATCCGGCGACGTGCGGTCCATCATCGCGATACGCTTTGCGACATCCGCCTGCTTTTCAGGCGCCAGGGCACCGATCACCATCGATGCCTGCGCTGCCGTCATATATGATAAAATCATTGCAATCGTCTGCGGATGCTCATCCTGAATAAAGTTCAGAAGCTGGCTCGGATCCGTCTTGCGCACAAACTCAAACGGACGCACCTGCAGGGAAGCCGTAAGCTTCGTGATAACCTCCTGCGCTCTGTCATTTCCAAATGCCTTATCCAGCAGTTCCTTCGCATACCCGATACCGCCCTCGGCAATATACTGCTGCGCCAGGCAGATCTGGTAAAATTCATTCAGTACATCCTCTTTCACCTGCGGAGACACGCTTCTTGTATTTGCAATCTCGAGCGTCAGCTCCTCGATCTCCTCTTCCTTCAGATGCTTGAACACATCCGCAGAGAGCTCCGGCCCGAGTGCAATCAGAAGAATCGCCGCTTTTTGTACCCCATTGTATTCTTCTGCTTTCGCCATAACTATTCCCACTCCTCATTCAGCCAGTTGCGCAGCAGCGATGCCGCCGCTTCCGGATTTTCCTGGACAAATTTTTCCAAAAGAACTCTTGTCTCCGACTTTTCATTGTAGCCGATATTCTCAAGTTCTTCCTGATTTTCCCTGGTGGACTCAAGAAGGCTCTCAACGGAAAGCTCCTCCTCCACAACAGGCACTCTCTCTCTTCTGGTGCTGCGGAATACCACATAACCAAGAAGCACGAGGATTAACACCGCCAGCATAATCTGCATGTAATCCCTGATACTTCTTCCGCCGGTCGAGTGCTGGAACACCGGCTCATCGTATGCGATGATGCTGATCTTCTCTACCGGAAACCCGGTCGCATTGGAGATCATCTGATAGTAATCCTCATCGACCTCTCTTCTCACCGGCTCACTGTGTGCGGCGATATATTCTTCAAACGACATATCCTCAAGTTCACCGGATGCGCGCAGAATATCCTCGTTGTAGAGCACGTAATTCGTCGCCACCGCCGCAAGCGAGGAATTCTCATAGTCAATCGCCCCGACTGCGGAGCTTTCTTCCGTCACCTTTTCGTTGTACTGATACCTGTTGGAGATATCCGATGTCTCGGACTCCGTATAATTGCCATCCTCCAGCACATAGGACGTATCGTCGTTCGGGTCCGTCCCCGGCGCCGCCGCCACGCCTCCCGTGCTCGAAGAGTTGAATTCGTTCTGCTCCGTGAGAAATCCGGTCGTCTGTCCGTCCGGTGCGGAATATTCACGGCTCACCTCGCGCCGCTGGCTGAAATCCATGTTCAGACTCGCCGTAACCTCCACATTGTCATAGATCCCGGATCCGACCAGCACATCTTTCACGCCGTTCTTTATCGTATTCTCCTGCTTTGACCGGAGTGACAGCTGACTCGATGCCGTTCCGCCCGTGGAGCTGTTGTCTTTGCCGGAAAAAAGCACGTTTACGTTCGAATCCAGTATCAGAATATTTTTTGTGTCATCGTTCCCAAGCTCTGTTGCTATGTACTGTGCAAGGCCGTATGCCTGCTCCTCATCCATCTCCCCGGAGAGCGTCAGAATCACCGATGCATGCGCCTGCTCTTTTTGCGCAAGAATCGTACCGTCATTGTTCGGCAGCGTCAGATCGATCGATGCGCTCTCCACATTCGAGAGCTGCTCCAGATGATCCTCAAACCGGTCTTCCATGTACCGCTTGTAACGCTTCATCTTATCGGCTTCCGTGGAGCTGAAACCACCGTCAAACACATCTTCCAGCGTATAACCCTGCGACGGAATGCCGTTCTCTCCCAAAAGAATCGATGCCGCCGCCACATCCTTTTCGGCCACCTTAAAGACCAGTCCGTCCGGTGACATCTCATATTTGATCGTACTGTCATCCAGTATTTCTTTTACCTTCGCGGCCTCAGCCGTGGTCTCGCAGACAGCGAGCGGCGTCATGGACGGCCTGCTGACAACCAGCGCCAGGAGAGCAAGCGCCAGTATCAGCGTCGCCGCAATGCTTCCCAGCAGAACCTTCTGTCTGGTGTTGTACTTCTTCCACCACTCCAGAATCCGATTTCCCATTTTTTGCATTTGCTCTGGCATTTTCCCCGACTCCATTCACTAAATCTGCATATTCATAATTTCTTTGTAGGCATCCAGCATCTTATCGCGGATCGCCGTCGTATACTGCAGCGCCTCCAGCGCCTTTGCCCCCGCAATCTGCATATCATGCGGATTATCCGCTTTTCCGAGCACGAATTCCATCTTCGCGGCATCCGAATCGTTCTGCAGGTCGTTCGTCTCATTCAACATATTCATCGCGGACGCCAGAACAGAATCAAACGTCTCCTCCGGCGACTCCGCAAGCAGGGTATTTCCCGCGACAGTATCCAGATAATCCGCGGCGGAAAGCCCTGTCAGTGCACTGATATCCATACCAACCATCTCCATCCTTTATTTTCTGTTTTGCTGCGGCAGACCGTGATCCGGCGCCGGCAGCAGATTCCTCTCATGATACGTCAGACGCCTGTGTCAGAACGTCAGCTGCCGATCTTAAGCGCAGCCTGAACCATGCTCTTCGATGCGTTAAACGCAGTCGTATTCGCCTCGTACGCTCTTGTCGCGTCAATGAGATTCGTCATTTCCGTCACGGTATTAACATTCGGGTACATCACGTATCCGTTCTCGTCCGCATCCGGGTGCGCCGGATCGTACACCATCATCAGATCCGTCTCCGTGTCTTCTTTGACGGAGACCACCTTCACGCCGTTTCCGACAACATCCGCGCGCGCCGACTCATAATATTTGCTGAACGACGTCATATTCCGCTCGCCGAAGGTCACGATCTTTCTGCGGTACGGCGTTCCGTCCTCGGTGCGCGTCGTCTTGATATTCGCAATGTTCTGCGCAATCGTGTCAATGCGGAACCTCTCTGCCGCCATTCCCGATGCGCTGATATCAAATGCCTGAAATAATCCCATCTCTTTCCTCCTGCTTATTTAAGTACAACCTTCGCCCAGCTGAACGATCCGTTGATCGCCGTGGTGATAAGTTCATAACGCAGCTGTTCCGACGCCAGCTCCACATGCTCCGTATCCACATCGACATTATTTTTGTCCAGACGATAGGAATAATTCGCGGAATCCGTATAGGGCGATACATCAAGGCACCCCAGATCCCGGTTGAGCCTGCGCACTTCCTTCCGCAGTGATTCACTTCCCGAAGCCGCACTGCCGAGCTCCCTCTGTAAAACAGACTGAAAATTCACGTCCCTTCTCTTATACCCCGGTGTGTCTATATTGCTGATATTATTGGCAAGCGCATTCTCCCGCATCCAGCTGGCATCCGCCGCCTTATCCAGAATATTAATGTAGTCAAACGCATTCGTCGTAATCATCCGGCATCTCCTTTCGGTCACATTTGTACGACAATCATACATACGCAATAATTGCCCTAAGCATAATTATAAATCATCATTGAGAAAAGACAAGTACTTTTTCAAATTTTTACACGATATTGTGGAAAATATATATACCACACACTAATCTTTGTATTTTATGACATAAATTGCCTGTTTCATTACAAAGTAAAAACTTCCATAATATAGGGGCTGCCGCTGCATGTGGTGCAGATCCCCTGCTTAACCCGCCGTTACTCCGGCAGATCACCCTGTATCCGCACCGTATTCTGCAGCTGACTGCCCCTCTGATACACTCAGCTTTTCTGATTCTGTTTTTTTATCCGGTCAAGCTCGTCAAACACCACATCGTTTAACACTTTGATGTAGGTTCCTTTCATTCCGGAAGAGCGCGATTCGATCACTCCGGCGCTCTCAAACTTGCGCAGCGCATTTACAATCACGGAACGCGTGATCCCCACACGGTCCGCTATTTTGCTCGCAACAAGAATCCCTTCCTTTCCGTCCATCTCATCGAAAATGTGCGTGATCGCCTCAAGTTCGGAGAAGGAAAGCGTACTGATCGCCGACTTGACAATCTGAATCTTGCGGTTTTCCTCCGCGTTCTCCTCATTGACGGAACGCATCATCTCAAGGCCCACCACGGTCGTGCCGTACTCGCTTAAGATGATATCGTCGATATCGTATGGATTGTCCTCGCGGTAGACAAACAGCGTGCCCAGACGCTCCCCGGCGATATCGATCGGCGTGATGATCGCCGTATACTTTTTCACATTGTCCACAAACCCGAGCGTCTCGAGATTCACATTCTCCTTTGTGGAGAGGATTCCCAAGAGCCGCTCATTCAGCAGGGGATCGATAAATCCGCCCACTTCATCCTCAATCAGCTCATTGATCTCCACCACGCCGTGGCAGATTCCGGTTCCGAGTACCTTTCCCTTTTTGCTGATCACCAGAATATTCGAGCCCAGAATCTCCTTCAGCACGTCGCAGATGTCATTAAAAACTACCTTTGACGAATTGTTATTGTGAAGCAGCTTATTGATTTTTCTTGTCTTATCCAATAACTGAACACTCATAAACCTACCTCATTTCTACGTCGTGAAACCGATGTTTTCACGCTGCTTTCGCGGCTGTCACTGCCCCGCCGCACCCTTAGAGTCACCGAGTTTTCATTATGCTTCATATTCTAACATGCTTATTCAGAAAATTCAATATTTTTGCGTATTTTCGCAAAATTTTTCCACTATTTCAGGAGATACCCGCTGCAATGTCTTATTATTTTATTCTTCCGCCTTCTGTTCCGTCACATATCCGCACTGCGCATCCGCACACACAATCTTATTCCCCTTGATCACCATATATCCGCCGCATTTCGGACATTTGTCCGCCACGGGCTGTGACCAGCTCATAAAATCACATTCCGGATTGTCCTCGCATCCGAAATACCGTCTGCCTTTTTTCGTCTTGCGCAGCACCAAGTCTTTCTGGCATTTCGGACACGGTACTCCGATTTTCTCGAGATACGGCTTTGTGTTCCGGCAGTCCGGAAACCCGGGGCAGGCGAGGAACTTTCCATGCGGCCCGTATTTGACCACCATATTGCGCCCGCATAAATCACAGACGACATCCGACACCTCGTCCTCAATCTTTATCTTTTCAAGATCCTTCTGTGCCGCTTTGACCGCGGCTTCCAGATCCGGAAAGAAATTGCGCACCACCGCCTTCCAGCTGACGGTACCCTCCTCAACGCTGTCGAGCAGCGATTCCATGTTTGCGGTAAAGTGCTCATCCACCACACTCGGAAACGATTCCTTCATGATCTGGTTGACCACCTCGCCGAGCTCCGTCACGTAAAGGTTTTTTGCCTCCTTTACAATATATCGCCTGCCGAGAATCGTCGTGATGGTCGGGGAATACGTGCTCGGCCGCCCGATCCCAAGCTCCTCTAACGTCTTTACGAGGGATGCCTCCGTATAATGCGCCGGCGGCTGGGTAAAATGCTGCTTTGCGTCCACCTGCTTTAACGCAAGCTCCGTCTGTCTGTCGATGCTCTTAAGGAGCACGTTGTTCTCTTCCTTCTCGTCCTCCTCACCGGCATACACGGACAGAAATCCCTCAAACCGAATCCGTGACGCGGACACACCGAACCGGTATCGGCCCGCCTGTATCCTGATATTCGTCGTCTCGTACACGGCCTGCGACATCCGGCTGGCCGTAAATCGTTTCCAGATCAGCTGATAAAGCCGGAACTGATCCCGGGAGAGAGATTCCTTTACCAGGACAGGTGTTCTGCGGATATCCGACGGACGGATCGCCTCATGCGCATCCTGGATCCGCACATCGCTCTTTGCCGCCGCAACCTGTTCCGCAACATAGTTCTCCCCGTAGGAAGCACTGATATATTCCCTGGCCTGCGAGTCCGCCTCCTCCGAGATACGAACGGAATCGGTTCTTAAATAGGTGATCAGTCCGACCGTTCCCTGACCTTTGATATCCACGCCCTCATACAGCTGCTGCGCAATACGCATGGTCTTCGCCAGCGGAAAATTCAGCGTCTTTGAAGCCTCCTGCTGAAGCGTGCTCGTGGTAAAAGGAAGCGGCGCTTTCTTTGTGCGCTCTCCTTTTTTCACCTCCGTGACCCGGAACGTCTCTTTTTCCAGCGTCTCCCTTATCTTTTCCGCCTCGTCTTTGGAGCGGACCGTGATCTTTCCGTCCTCGTCCCCGTAAAACTTTGCCAGAAGCGGCTTTTTCTCACCGGGAACCGACAGCTCCGCATCCAGCGTCCAGTATTCTTCCGGGATGAACGCCCCGATCTCATCCTCGCGGTCACAGATGATGCGCAGCGCCACCGACTGTACGCGGCCCGCGCTTAAGCCGCGTTTTACCTTGGCCCAGAGAAGCGGGCTGATCTCATAGCCCACCATGCGGTCTAAGATCCTCCTCGTCTGCTGCGCGTTCACGAGATTCATATCGATCTCCCGCGGCTCCTTTAAGGCCGTCCTGACTGCCTTCTGGGTGATCTCGTTGAAGCTGATCCGCCTCACCTCCTGGTCCTCCAGCTTAAGCGCATGGCACAGATGCCAGGAGATCGCTTCCCCCTCGCGGTCAGGGTCCGTCGCGAGATAGATCTTCTCCGCCTTTTTCACTTCTTTGCGAAGCTTCGCGAGAATCTCTCCTTTTCCGCGGATCGTGATATATTTCGGCTCAAAATCATGTTCGATGTCGATTCCCATCTGGCTTTTCGGCAGATCCCTGACATGCCCGTTCGACGCCATGACTTCGTAATTCTTTCCGAGAAATTTTTTGATTGTCTTTACCTTGGCAGGTGACTCAACAATAACAAGATACTTGGCCATTCCGCAACTCCTCCATACCGCTTATGCTTAAATCTTTCTGATATAGCAGTTTTTAAATGTCTCCGTGAGAAATCCCTTCTGTGTCAGACGTTCCAGAATCTCTGCGAGCTCCGGCATGGAAAGCGCTGTCTCACCCAGAAGTTTCTCTATACTTTTCGGTCGGAAATCTACACAACTATACACCAGCCGCTCGTTTTTTTCAAGTAATAAATTCACAAAAGATTCCTGGAACACGCTCCCTCCACCGCAGAAGCCCAGCTCCTTTTTAAAATCGTCAATGCCGGCGACAATCCCGGCCCCCTGCCGGATCAGCTGATTACAGCCCGCGCTCAGGGGATCAAAGATGCGTCCCGGAACCGCGTAGATCTCCTTTCCCTGCTCTAAGGCACAGTCCGCGGTGATCAGCGATCCGCTCCTCTCCCTGGCCTCCACGACGACCACAATGTCGCTTAATCCCGCAATGATCCGGTTTCGCTGCGGGAAATAGCCCGGCAGCGGACTCGTATCCGGCGGATACTCCGAAAGTATGCACCCCTTCTCCCGGATCTCCCCGTAAAGTCTGCGGTTCGACGACGGATAACAGACATCCACGCCGCAGCCTAAGACCGCACAGGTATACCCGCCGCCAAGAAGCGCCCCGGCATGTCCCGCCGTATCGATCCCCCTGGCCATGCCGCTGATCACCCCCGCTCCGACGGAAGCAAGCTGCCGGCCGAGCTCCGTCGCCGCCGCCCGCCCGTACTCCGAGCACATTCGTGCCCCCACTATGGCCACCTGCTTTTTCTCTTTGTCCGGCAGCCTTCCTCTGACATACAGGCCGAACGGCGCGTCGGGCAGCGCCGAAAGCCTGGCCGGGTAATCCGCATGTCCCAATTGACCGGGTACACCCCGCAGAATTCCACAATGCAGTCGATCTCG
>CAJUNX010000035.1 GCA_910587865.1 uncultured Roseburia sp. | reverse complement strand
GAACGGCAAAATTTTTTACACTTCTTTTACTTCTTTATCTCACATGAGCAAAGAGATATGGCGGCTAAAGGAGTTGCCGCCATGAAATGCAAACTGTATCAACAAAATTCATCGGTGATTGATTTGTTAAAAAAATCCTGTCTTGTGGAACGGGATTTTCTGCCTATGAGTATGAATACACATATCATTTAGTATGTCTTAATAACTCGCATTACTCAAATACCTATGCGCTTTCTGCTGCATGGGTATTTGCTGTAATAATCCCCTGCTGGGAAGAAAGGGGGTGAGTGAAAATGAGATATTCTGAACAGTTCATGGAGCATATCGAATGGACAGTTTCGAATATACAGAGTTTCTTAGTCTGAGCCGTTTAGATTGTAATTTTGTATTTGTAGTATTGTCTCGCATACGTTCTTTATAAACGTGTTCAAATGTACCTAATTTTAAACCATCTACAGACTCGTTGCAGACAATATTTTTTATGGAAGTTTCAATAAACATTAAGTCGGGAGATAACGCAGCTTTTAAAATCATCCATATATAAAATAACATAAAAGCTGTAATCCTATAGCCGGGAATAGCTGGCGATCCTCACACCGCCAGCCACTCCGTCAGAAACCGTATCAGCGTCTCCATCTCCTCTCTCGTCCCGATGCTGATTCTTAAATAATTGCGGATCCGCTCAGCGGTAAAATGGCGCACATAGATATTCTGCTCCCTCAGCGCGGCAAAGATCTCCTCCGCCGGTACTGACGCGTGACGCGCAAAGATAAAATTGCTCATCGAATCGCCGAACGTAAAGCCGAGCCTGCGCAGCTCCCCCTTCGTCCACTCCCTGGTCGCAATAATCTTTTTTCTCGTCTCCTCGAAATACGCCCGGTCGCGAATGGCCTCAACGCCCAGCGCAAGCGAGAGCTGCGTCATTGTGTAGGAATTAAACGAATATTTCACGTCGTTTAAATAACGGATCAGCCGCTCGTTCCCCATCGCATAGCCGATACGCATCCCGGCCATGGAACGTGACTTTGAAAACGTCTGTACCACAAGCAGATTATCATATTCCCCGATCAGCGGCAGCGCGGATTCCCCGCCGAAATCGATATACGCCTCGTCCACCACCACGATCACATCGCGGTTATGATCCAGGATCTCCCGTATCTGTGAGAGTCCCATCAGAATCCCGGTGGGCGCATTCGGATTCGGGAAAATCACACCGCCGTTCTCCCCGTCATAATCCTCTGGCCGGATCCGGAAATCATCGTCCAGCGGCTTCGTCTCGTAAGGGATCCGGAGCATCCCGGCCCACACGTCATAAAAGGAATACGTGATATCCGGGAAAAACACCGGCTTTTCGGAATGAAAAAAGGTCAGAAAAATCATGGCAAGCACGTCATCCGATCCCACGCCCGTAAATACCTGCTCTGGCTTCAGCCCGTAATACTCCGCGATCGCATCCACCAATGCCTTACAGTCCGGCGCAGGGTACAGCCGCAGCCGGTTCCCGTCGTATTCCTTTAATACCCGAAGCACCCCCGGCGCAGGCGGGTACGGATTCTCATTCGTGTTCAGCTTGATCATGTGCGCCGCGTCCGGCTGTTCCCCCGGCACATACGGCTCTACTTTTCTTACATACTCTTCCCAGTTTCCCATCTGTTACTCTCCCGTCTGTTTTTTCTCACCGGCGTTACGGCTCTTTTCCTTCTTTCATGCCGCGTCACCGGCCTTCTCTTCTTTTTTCATGCCGGCATCACGGCTCTCTCTTCTTTTTTCATGCCGCATCACCGGCCCTCTCTTTTTTTCATGCCGGCACCACCACTCTTTTCCTTCTTTCATGCCGCGTTACGGCTCTTTTCCTTTTTTCATGCCGCATCACCGACTCTCTTCCTTTTTCTCACCGGCGTCACGGCTCTCACCCTTTCTGCAGCCCGTACACCTTCGCCAGCTCCTCAAATGCTGGCAGGGAATGCCTCACCGTCTCATGAGAGACGCAGTACGCCAGCCGCACATATCCAGGACAGCCGAACGAGCTTCCCGGCACCATCAGGATCCGCAGCTTTTTTCCCTCCTCGACAAATGCCTTTTCATCCGATACCGGTGATTTTACCCATAGGTAAAACGCGCCGTCCGGGCGGATACAGGTAAAGCCGGACTTCGTCAGACCCTCGTAGAGCATCCTCCGGTTTTCATCGTAAAACGCCACATCCGGCTTCTCGTCCAAACAGCGCGCCACGGCCTTCTGGATCAGGGACGGCGCATTGACAAATCCCAGCGTCCGGTTGGAGATCTCCATCCCGCGGATCAGATCTTCTGCATCCGCAGCTTCATCCGGCACCGCCACATAGCCGATCCGCTCTCCGGGCAGGGACAGCGATTTGCTGAACGAATATCCTACAATTGTATTCGCATAATATGCTGTCAGAAAATCCTCTTTCTTCCCGTCGTAAACCAGCTCGCGGTACGGCTCGTCCGAGACCAGATAGATATCCGTGCCGTACTCCCGCTGTTTCTGTTCCAGAATTTCCGCAATCCGGCGCATCGTATCCGGCCGATAGATCACGCCCGTGGGATTGTTCGGCGTGTTGACAATCAGCGCCTTTGTCCGCGGCGTAATCTTTTTTGCAAGCTCATCCGCATCCGGCTGAAAGGTATCCGGATCTGACGCCGCCACAACAAGAGACGCGCCAAAATTCGCCGCATACTGACGATATTCTCCGAAAAACGGTGCAAAAACAATCACCTCATCGCCCGGATCGAGAATCGTCTTAAAAATAATATTTAAACCTCCGGCCGCTCCGACTGTCATAATCAGGTTGTGCGCGTCAAATGTCGTCCTAAACCGCCGGTTCAGATTTTCCGCAATCGCCGCCCGCACCTCCCCGTATCCGGAATTTTCCATATAGCCGTGCAGTGCGAGCGATCCCGCCGGTCCTGCCGCATCCGCCTCCGCGAGCAGCTCCCGGATCGCATCGTTCACCGCTGCCGGTGCCGGCGTCGCCGGATTCCCGAGAGAAAAATCATAGACATGCTCCGCCCCGTACTTCGCCGCCATCGCTTTTCCCTCGACAAACATCGCACGGATCGCGGAATTGCCCTCCATCGCTTTTTGTATTCTCTTTGAAATCATGCTGATTCCCCCTTTTCCGATAAGAATCATATCATACTTCTGTAAAAAATAGTAGAATTTTTCCTTTGTCTTTATAAAAAAGCAGATGAATATCATACGGAATATCTGATGAACATTCCAGAAACACAAGAAGATATAATGCTTGGAATCGGGTTAAATTATATCCGCTTTGCGCTTGAAGAACCTTATTTGTTCCGCTTTTTGTTTCAATCGGGGTTTGCCGCCCACAACAGTTTGCTTGAAATGGTAAATTCCGAGGAACTTATCCCCGTTATTTCCGTAATGCAGGAAGAAATGGGTATGAATATTGAACAAACAAAAGAGGTTTTTATAACGCTTGCGTTGTTCGTACATGGATATGCCAGTATCATAGCCGGCAATTCATTGGAGTATGATGAAAAACTTATAACCCCCCATTTGGAACGGGTATGGTGCGATATTAGCGATACAGGAGGAAATGAAATGAAAAAGTTATATGAGAAAAACGAGCAGACTTTTGCGATTGTATGGATAGTGTTTTATTGTGTCCTGCAATCTTTAGCATATCCATTAAATAAAAAAATAGGAATCGAATTGATTTACACCGCCCACAGATGTTAGATACGAGAAATCCTAATGAAGTAAAACGGGTATATGGATTTAAAGACAATCCCGTTATTACTTCTCTGCAATAAAAATAATTGCTCATTCGCTGTTTTCAAAATCCTTCGTCAAAGTGACGAAGCCCTGTGCATAAATATAGCGGCCCTCAAACCGAGGGCCATTATATCTTTCTTTTATGCTATTGTCCTTTTCCCAGGTTTTCGAACCCAAATAACTATAACAGCGGCAGTTGCAATGAGAAATTCTGCGAATACAACTGGTTTCCCCATTATATCCGTTTCGTGAAAAAGGAAGAAGTCATGCTCAATAAAGCATACTGCAAAAAAGACCAGGTACACAGCGATTGAGTATAGAATACAAGCCCCCATCTGGTGCTGCCGTTGTTCACGGACAAGCATCTGCTGTTGCTGCGTTTCCAGCATTTTAGTTTTCACGGATAAATCATCAATCTCCGATGACTTCAACAGGTAATCGGTTGTAACGTCAAAAATTGTACTCAATGCCACAATCTTTTCCAATTCAGGAATGGCCTGGCCGCTTTCCCATTTGGAAACGGACTGTCTTGAAACATCAAGTTTCTCAGCTAACTGCTCCTGTGTCATGCCTTTAGCCTTCCGTAAGTTCAAAAGCTTTTCTGAAAAATTCATAGGTCTTATGTCCTCCTTGTTATGATACCAGATAATACCAGAATCCCCGATTGACTTCCATATAGTCTGCTGAACATTTGCGCAACCAGCGGTAGCAATGCCAGGACAATTTTGAAACATCTGCATTTTAAGGAGAATCTGGCAGCCATTACTTCAAAAGGGACATGTTACAGGCGCTATTGTCATTTTCTCATATAAATATCGACAAGGCATACATTCGCTGCAATGATGAACAGACTGCTTTTCAGACAGTCTCTGCAAACCGCAGAAACGCCTCCCTGCCCTCCTTCGTGCACTTATAAACACCGGCGTCTTTTAATACTTCAAGAAAAACCAGCCCGATCTCCTTCTCGATGATCTCATGCAGCGTTTCGGAGCTGACCGCCGCCCCCGGCGTGATCCCGTATTTTGGCAGAAACCGCTCTGCCCAGTCCGCGTGGTCTCTCGTTGCCTCGCTGCTCCTCAAATCCGCTCCCGCAAGCACCGCCTTCTCCAGCTCTGCCATCTCCTCCTTCAGACGCGCCGGGAGCACCGCGAGTCCCATCACCTCGATCAGACCGATATTTTCTTTCTTAATATGATGCAGATCCGCATGCGGGTGATAGACGCCGAGCGGATGCTCCTTTGTCGTGATATTATTGCGCAATACGAGATCGAGCTCATATTCCTCCCCGCGCCGCCGTGCGATCGGTGTGATCGTATTGTGCGGCTCGCCGTCCGTCTCCGCAAATACAAAGGCCGCCTCGTCTGTATAGCCTCTCCAGGCTGCCAGAATCCGGTCCGCCAGATCGATCAGGCGCTCCCGCTCCCTTGCCCGGATGCGGATCACCGACATCGGCCATTTTACGATGCCGGCTTTCACATCCTCATACCCGCGAAAGTTGATCTCCTGCCCGATCGGCGCTTTCGCCATCGCAAATTCATAATGTCCTCCCTGAAAATGATCGTGCGTTAAAATGGATCCCCCCACGATCGGCAGATCCGCGTTGGATCCGACGAAATAATGCGGGAACTGCGTCACAAAATCAAGAAGCTTCCCGAAGGTCGCCCGCTCGATCTTCATCGGCGTGTGCTCGTTGTTGAATACAATACAGTGCTCGTTGTAGTAGACATACGGCGAATACTGGAAATACCACTCGCTGTCATTGATCGTGACAGGGATGATCCGATGGTTCTGCCTGGCCGGATGGTTGATCCGCCCGGCGTATCCCTCGTTTTCCTTACACAGCAGGCACTTCGGATAACCGCTCTGCTTCGCGAGCTTCGCCGCCGCAATCGCCTTCGGATCTTTTTCCGGCTTCGAGAGATTGATCGTGATGTCAAGCGTGCCGTATTCCGTCTCTGTCGTCCACTTTAAATCTTTTTTCACTCTGTAACGCCGTATGTAGTCACTGTCGCAGCACAATTTATAAAAATAATCCGTCGCCGCTGTCGGTGAATTGTGATGGTACAGACCGCAGAACCTTCTGCGCACTTCGCCCGGCCGCGGGACGAGAACCGACATGATCTTTGTGTCAAACAGATCCCGGTACGTCACCGTATCTTCCGGGATCAGCCCGCGCGCTGCCGCGTCGTCAAGCATTCCTGCCAGAATCCCCTCAAGGGCATCCTCTGCCTCCCGCTGCGTCATCGGCTGCACACGTTCCTGATACGCCTCTTCATCCGGTTCATCCAGTCCGAACAGCTCTAAGAGCCGGTTGATCGTATAGAGCCGGTCCGCCGGCTCGATTAAGCCCGTCGCCAGCCCGTATTCCGTCAGTGCAACTATCTTCTCTGTGATCATGTCCGTCATCCTTTCCTTCCCGCTTCGTTTTCTATATCCGCGCCGGCATTTCCTTCCTGCCCCCGCCGGGACAGTTGCAGACACATCCTGCACGAACGCCTGCTGCCCGCATTTCCTTCCTGCCCCGGGGCGGCGGCAGACACATCCTGCACGGACGTCTGCTGCCCGCATTTCCTTCCTGCCCCGGGGCGGCAGACACATCCTGCATGGATGCCTGCTGCCCGCATTTCCTTCCTGCCCTGCACCTGCTGCGCTTCATCTACGCCAGCCGCACCGGTCCGTCGCCGATCTCAACCACATAAAAATCCGCCGCATAACCGATCTTTTTCTCGTACGCCGCGCCGACCTGCGCGATAAACGCATCCACCGCCTCGTCCTTTACGATGCTGACCGTACAGCCGCCGAAACCGGCTCCCGTCATGCGCGAGCCGATCACACCGTCGATCTTCCACGCCTCCTCCACAAGCGTATCCAGCTCGATTCCGGTCACCTCGTAATCGTCGCGCAAGGACACATGGGATGCATTCATCAGCCCGCCAAACCGCTCCACGTCGTTGTCCGCGAGCGCTTTCACCGCCTGCACGGTTCTCTGATTCTCATACACCGCATGCTTTGCGCGCCTTCTCTGCACCTCGTCCGAAATTACATCCTTGTACTGCTCGAACTGCTCTTCCGTCAGATCGCCGAGCGAATCGATCTTTACCGCCTTCTGAAGCGCGGCCAGCGCACTCTCGCACTCGCTGCGTCTCTCATTGTATTTCGAATCCCCGAGCCCGCGCTTTTTATTGCTGCAGGCAATCACGATCTTTGCGCCGGCAAGGGAAAGCGGCGCGTACTCGTACTTAAGTGTTGCCGTGTCGAGAAAAATCGCATGATCCGCCCGGCCCATCGCGATCGCAAACTGGTCCATGATCCCGCAGTTGACGCCGTTAAAACGATTCTCGGAATACTGCCCGATCAGCGCCAGCTCCTGATTCGACACCTCAAATCCAAAGAGATCTTTTAAAAGAAAACCCGTCACGATCTCCACCGATGCGGAGGAAGAAAGTCCGGACGCATTCGGGATATTTCCGAACAGCACAAGGTCAAATCCCTGCTCCACCTTCATGCCCTTCTCTCCAAATGCCCAGATCATGCCCTTCGGATAATTGGTCCAGCCCGCTTCCTCCTGATATGTAAGTTCATCAAGCGAGGACTCCGTCACCCCCCGCTTCTCAAAATTCATGGAATAAAGCCGGAGTTTCCGATCCGTCCGCTTCCTCGCCGCCGCGTAGGTGCCGATCGTCAGCGCACAGGGGAACACATGCCCGCCGTTATAATCCGTGTGCTCCCCGATCATATTGACGCGCCCCGGCGCAAAATAGAGGCGGATCTCCCCCTCGCTCCCGAATAAGTTCTCAAATGTCTCCCTCACTCTCTCTCTCTCTGTGATCATCTTCTGCCCATCCTCCTTTACATCATTTTTCCCGGTTGACCTGTTATATGGATCCATTATAACAGTCACCGTTTTCTTTGCAAGAAGGATCTGGCAACCTGCAACAAAGTACCGTTTCTGTGCAACAAAAATATATATGAAGAAATGTACTTTACATCCGGAGGATTTTATTTTAAAATAATAGTACATATTTTAACTTTCAAGGAGGAAATTGTTATGCAATGTTCACAGTGTGGTACCCAGTATCCGGACGGCGCTCCGGCATGCCCGAACTGCGGCGCTCCGGCCGGTCAGTTTGCAGGTGGTTACGGCGCCGGTCCCATGACCAAAAAGGAGTTTTATAAGCACCCGAACCTCAAAAAGACCACCGCCAGCATCAAAAGTTCCGCGATCATTCTCTATGTCTGCGGTGCGCTTTCTCTGGTACTCGGTTTTATTGCAGGCAACATGCTGGTCATTCTCGACATTGCCATCGTCGTTGGATTCGGACTCGGCATCCAGCTCGCGCAGAGCCGTGTATGCGCGCTTCTTATCCTGGCATACTCGATTTTTAACACCATCTTCGTCTATATCACAACAGGAGCTTTCGGCGGATATCTGATTCTGCTCGCTGCAATCTACGCCGTAATCGCCACCTTCCAGTTCCAGAAAGCATGGAAGGAATATCAGAAGACCGGGATGCTCCCGCTTCCGAAATAAACAGGATATACATACCGGGACCGGGCAGGAAGGAAGGATTTCCTCCGCCGGACGGGACGCATCCTGCAAAGCAGCTGATTTTCCTATGCGTCTCTGTACATAAAAAAGAAGATCCGCAATGCGGATCTTCTTTTTTCACATCTGCTGTCCGTCTGTATCATCCCCAAAAAACTTCACCCGGATCGAAAGCATCCCGTTCTCATATTCCACCCCAAAGGTTCCGCCCATCTCCTTTGTCAGCGCCCGCGCAATCGAAAGCCCGAGTCCTGTCGATGTGCCGCCGTCATTTACCGTGTAAAACCGGTCGGATAAATGCGCCGCAGAAAGCTCGTCAAGCCCTCCCGCATGATTGGAAAAACAGATCGTCCCGTCCTCTGAGAGCCGGATCACAAGATCGCCGTCACTGTATCTGACCGCATTGCTCATCAGATTCGAAAGAATTCTCTCCAGCGCCTGCGGATTCAGTTGACGGCGGACGGCTCTCTCCGGAAACTCCGTCACCGGTTCGATCCCGGCCCGAAGGAGCGCCCCATAAAATGCAGCCACACATTCCTCGACGGCGCCGTTTAACGACACGCTCACCCGTTTTTCGTACGAAGCCGCCATCACAACCGAATAGCGAAACAGCTCCTCCGAAAGCTCCTTTAACAGCTGCACGCGGTTATCCGTGATCGCAAGATATTCCTTCGCCTCCTCTGAAAGCGGAAGCTCCTTTAACAGCTCCATATAGCCGCAGATGGCGGTCAGCGGTGTCCGGATGTCGTGCGACATATTCGTGATTGCGGTCTTTAGCTCCTCGTCTCCCTGCTCGTAGCGGATCTGTGCCAGACGCATCCTCTTTACCTGTCCGTCGAGCGTTTCCGCCAGGCGCAGCAGCGCCGGATCTGCGGATGCAGTGCGGATTCCCGTATTGCTGTCGGCAAAAAGACGCGCCGCAAACTCCTCCCGCAGCGCATCGATATCCCGGCGCAGAACGATTCGTTTTACAATCAGCAGAATGACAATTATAGTCAGACCTGCACACAGACACACAGATACCATACCGCCTCCGTCAGTTCAGATCTTTTCTTCGGAAAAACCAGATTCCTGCCGCATTCATCACAATCGTCTCCACAGCCGCGCACCAGAGGATCCGGTAAGGGCGTGCCACCGCCTGATTGGCGAGCTGGTACGCCTGCCCTCCCGGAAGCGCATCTGCCATAAACTCGCAGACCGACCGCTGCGTCCCGGACAGATACAGCGGGTTCGGCGCCACCTGAGATTCCAGAGGCTCCCCGTCCGCCACAAACTCGTATGTCTCATACATCTCCGGCTCTCCAAGCCGCGACACGAGATACGAACCGGCAAAAAGAAAAATCAGCATGAGTAAAATTCCGGTAACCGCCGCATACGCTTTATTCGGGATCAGCATACAGATCAGCGTTCCGACCGCAGCCGTCGCCACACACATCAGAACCCCGTCCGCCGCAAACAGACACAGCTCCTTTGCTGTAAGGGCAGCCTGATCCATAAGCAGTACGCCGGTGATAAATGCCGCAAATACTGCTACCGCAAAAAACAATACGCCTGCCGCCGCGCAGAAGAGGAAATTCATCAGATAAATCGTCCCCCTCGCATGGCCTGCAATGATTTTGTTCCGAATCGTACCGTCACTGTATTCCGTTCCCACAAACATACTGCAGAACACCGCGATCATAATCCCCACCAGCCAGACGCCGCCAAAAAGCTGCCCGTCCCAGGGCATCTGCATCTCATATTTCGCGCCGATCCGGTAAATCGAAATACATGACAATGCGCTGCTCGCCGCCATCACCGCTGCTCCGATCCAGAGACATTTACTCTTCTTCCAGCGAAAAAAAACCGCATGCAACAGATTACGCATGATCCTCACCTCCGATCAGACGAATGTAGTAACTCTCCAGACTCTCATCCTTTTCCTCCATGGTTCTCACCTCACACTGCTCTTCATGCAGACGCAGCACAAGCTCCGTCACTCCGATCGTCCCGTAAATATCCGCCTTTGTTTCCGTCCAGACCGTATAGGGAAGCCCGAGTCCGTCCAGTACCCGCACCAGCGCCTTCGTGTCCGACACCTCCACGCGGATGCGTTTCCGGCACGCCTCCTCCAGCTCCTTCGCGCTGATCTCCTTTACCATGTGTCCGTGATCCAGAAAGCCGTAATGTGTGGCCAGCCTTGAGAGTTCATCTAAAATATGGCTCGACATGAGCACCGTGATTTTCCGCTCGCGGTTTAACCTGAGGATCAGTTCGCGGATCTCCACAATTCCCTGCGGATCCAGCCCGTTTGCCGGCTCGTCGAGCACCAGAAAATCCGGATCCCCGGCCAGCGCAGCCGCGATTCCCAGCCGCTGACGCATCCCGAGTGAAAAATGTTTTGCCTTCCTGCACCCGGTATCCGCAAGTCCGACCAGCGAAAGCAGCTCCTTCATCCCCTCCGACGAGGGGCGCCCCAGGATCTGATACTGCTGCATCAGATTTTCCTGTGCCGTCATATCCATATAGATGGACGGCGTCTCGACCACCGCTCCCATCCGACGCCTGGCCGATGCCATATCCCCCTCCCTGCTCTGAATACCATAAAGCGTATAGCTTCCTTCCGTCGGCTCCTGCAGCCCGCAGATCAGGCGGATCAGCGTCGTCTTTCCCGCACCGTTTTTTCCCACAAAACCATAGATGGCTCCTTTGGGAACATGCATCGTGACATCGCAAAGCGCCTTGAAATGGCCATAGCGCTTCCCGAGCCCTTCTGTCTGTAACACGTATTCCATTCCCTGTCCCTTTCCGCCGGATACGCTGCCGCACATCTGACACCGGTCCCGGCTGTTGTGATATCATGGTTCATCCATGTACATTTGGATTCTGCATGTTTCACACGCCCAAATGCTCTGATATCATTGTATCATGCAGCGGTTAAGAGACCGGTTAAGGAAACGGTTAAGATATCGTAAAGCTGCGCAGCTTAAATCCAATGCCCCACACTGCCTCGATATAATCTCTTCCGTCGGCTTCCCGCAGTTTTTTCCGCAGATTGCTGACATGCACCTTTAAAGAGCTCTCCATACAGTCCAAAGAATCGGCGCTGATCAGATCCAGCATCCGTGACTTAGTGACCACCTGGCCCGGATGCTCCATAAGAATTCGCAAAATCCCATACTCGGTCCGTGTCAGACGAACGGGCACCTCTTTTACAGATACTTCATGCAGTGTGAAATCTATCTTTAACCCTTCAAAAGACAGCACTGTCCGGCCTTTCTCTTCCTGTTTCCTCAGCTGTACCGTGATCCGCGCGAGCAACTCCCTGATGTCAAAGGGCTTTGCGAGATAATCCGCCGCTCCCTGCAGCAATATCTCCACGCGGTCCGTCACATCCGTCTTCGCGCTGACGGCAATCACGGGAATGCCCGCAAGATGCGGCAGCAGCTCTTCCCCTGACATCCCCGGCAGCATCAGATCCAGAAGAATCAGATCCGGACGCTGTTTCTCCAATAAAAGAAGGGCCTCCGTGCCCGAATAGGCACGGAGAACCTGATATCCTTCCTTTTTGAGCACACGCTCAAGCATGTCGCCGATAGAAACGTCGTCGTCAACAATGGTGATTGTAGTCATGATTGTCCCCCTCATACTGCTCCGGGTTCAGCTTCCACTGATAGGGTGAAGTCTTTAAGAATTTTTTAAAATTGCGGTTAAAAGTGGACGGCGTTGGAAATCCGACCTTCTTTGCGATCGTATCCATCGACAGATCCGTCTTTTTCATCATCTCGCACGCATTCTGGATCCGCACAAGATTGATGTAATCCACCGGCTGCATATTCATGGCCTCCTCAAATACCCGGCGGAAATGCGTCTCGCTCATACCGCACGCCTGCGCCAGATTGGCCACGCGCACCTGCTTCATATATTCGGTGCGTACATATTCAAGCGCACCGGTGATCTGTGAGGCGCCGGCCTTATCCCTCTCCTGCGCCGGCGGCTTTTCCCCTGATCCGTGGTCCATGTTCAGCCGGACGAGTCCGGTCAGAAATGCATAGAGCAGCCCGCGCACACTGTCCATATGATACAAAAGCGCTCCGATGATTTCCTCCTGAATCAGCCGGACCAGAAGAAACAGCCGCGGCGCCTCCGCTTCCCGCAGCAGATACGCCTGTCTGCTGATAAACTGCAGCATCTCCTTCTGCCGCAGCCTGTCCTTCGGATACATCTGTGCAATCACCTGTCCGGGATCCACATAAAAGCAGTCTGCCTTCGCCTGTGCGTATTCTCCTTCCCCCTCCGCCGCATGCGGATAATTCCCCGGAAAAATATGCAGCGCCTTTAACGCGCGAGGATCTCCGGCCCCCTCTTCCTCTGCGCCGTAATAGCATCTGATCTCCATCAGATTGTGAAAATGAAGGCCAGGCTTCTCCCTTCCGGTTCCCTCGTCCCGCTCCCCCTCCGGCAGAGCGAGCACATATTCATCCTGCGGCATCTCATAATATCGTAATTCGATACGTTCCTTCTTCTTTTTTGCCATACCGTTCCTCTCGTCCCACGCTCTGCTCACCGGCCGATGCGGCCGCAATGCAAAACGATTCGATCCATTCCCCAGACTGCCTGTCCTGTTCCCGGCCGCTCTGTGACCGTACCGCCGGTTACGACTGCGGCTGCTGTTCCTGTGATGGCTGTTCCGCCGGCTGCTGCGGCTGCTGTTCCTGCGGCGGCTGTTCCGCCGGCTGCTGCGGTTGTTCTGCCGGCTGCTGCGGCTGCTGTTCCTGTGGCGGCTGTTCCGCCGGCTGCTGCGGTTGTTCTGCCGGCTGCTGTTCCGCCGGCTGCTGCGGTTGTTCTGCCGGCTGCTGCGGCTGTTGTTCCTGCGGCGGCTGTGGCTGCTGCGCCTTCAGCTGCGCCAGCGCCGCCTCGGCAGCGACCAGCGTCTCGTAATTGGTCACCAGCGCTTTGGCCGAATCCGGCAGCGCGTTATAAAGATTACGCGCTGTCGTAATCGCCGTCTCACTCTCCAGGGTCACCGGTCCGATGGTGTCGATCAGGCTCACCACCGATCCCGCATCCTGCTTCTGCACCGCCTTACTCTCCGTTCCCGGAAGCGTATAGACCAGTACCGCAAACCCCTTTTCGATATTGCTGTAAATCGTCTTCGCAGCCGAAAACGGCAGATTGATGCACCCGTGTGAACCATTTGTCTTATAGATATTGCCCCCGAAGCTCCGCCTCCAGGTCGCATCGTGCATACCGACATCCCCGGCAAACGGCATCCAGTATTTTACAGGTGTCGCGTAATCCTCTCCCCGTAGAATCGCGTCGGTCGTCTTGTAGGTAAGGCCGTAAGCCCCTGTCGGGCTGGAGTGCCCCCTCGAAACATTCCCCGAGACAAAATCGCTCTCGATGACCAGCTTCCCATCCTTATAGAGGAACAGATGCTGTGCGGTCAGATTGATCTCCACATAGGAATCCCCGTAATCGTTCTCCCCGTGGCTGTTTGCGGTCTGCGCATACACCGGCTCGCGTTCCACCGGCTTTCCTTCCTTCAGATCCAGAAGAATCTGCGCCACCTCGCCTTCATTATCAATCCGCCAGCCGTAATGGCCGTTTGAGATCGTGACCGTCGTACCGTAGGAGGTCTCAAGCGTTTTGGGCTTATACGCCGTATTATAGCTCTTTCCAAGCTCTTTTACGTACGCAAGCACCTCCTCCTCATCCACCTTTACCCTGCGGTTTTCCACCGACAGCCAGGTGTGGATCCGCTCGCCGTCCAGGATCTCGCTTTTTTCTCCGAATTCATATGTAATCGTCGTTCCCGCATACTGGTTCAGTTCATCCAAAAGCGCCAGAAGCTTCGCGTCGTCATCCTTTACGCCCGGTTCCGTATAACAGCCGCTCTCGTCCAGATCCAGCGACTCATCCAGCGACATCACGGCCTCAGACACGGCCTTTTTTAATGCCGATCTGTTGATCGTCGTCCCGTAATCCGCCGGTATCAGCGTATAACCGTCCTCTTTGGAATATTCCGAATACGTCGCGTCCACCGGCTTTCTCTGATTCTCCCGCTTCATAAAGGAAAGTCCCCCGATCGCCTCCTCAAGCGCCTCCTCGTCGTAGGACACCACCGTCCCAAGCTCGAGCGCTTCGCCGTTTGAGAGCACGGCAATCCATGCAAAACCGTTCTGCTCCTCCATGAGCCTGTCGATTCCTCCGTCAAATACCGGTTCAATCCCGATGCTGCTGCCGGCAATCACCTCGGAGACATTCTCCCTCCCGTTCAGCGTCAGAGAATAATTCCCGACCTCCTGCCGGATCCGCTCTTCCACCTTTGCCACGTCATATCCGCCCACCGCAATCCCGTCTATCGTCGTTCCGGGACAGAAATGGCTCTGAAAAAAGAACGCCGCTCCCATATAAACGGCAACCAGGACAAACGTGACAATCGCTGCCCACATTATCACACGTTTTTTCATTCCTTCTTCCTCCTGTTACTATCCATATTCACGAAACGGCTCACATATTAATCATCCTTTTACAGCCGTCCGCAAAACCTGTCTTCCTTTTCATAAACTCACCTTCTCATTATAAATCACAAAAACGGCTTGTCAACAAATAACCCGAATCGTAATAATAATGTAAAAGTTTACACAAAAAACCACGGCAAAGCCTAAGGAAATCTTAAAGAATGAATAATCTTTCTTAATTAAAAATGAAGATCATTGTTTCAGAAAATTTACTGTGATATAATCCGAACCGTAACAATTTTAAGAAGAGAGGGTGATGTCATGAAAGCCGAAATACGCACAGCGGTCTCCGCTTTTATCGAGAAAAATAAACATGGTCTGTTACTGCTTTATTTTGCAATCTATCTTCCATGGTTTGCACATCTGGAGAAGACGGTCACAACACATTTTCATGTGATCCATGTCGCCCTGGACGACTATATTCCGTTCTGCGAATATTTTATTATTCCGTATCTGCTCTGGTTTGCATATATCGCATGGGGATTTGTTTATTTTTACCTTCACAACAGGGAAGAATACTTCCGGCTGTGCACCATGCTTTTTACCGGAATGACCGTTTTCCTTGTGATATCCACGATCTACCCGAACGGACATTATCTCCGCCCGGATACCTTCGTGCGCGACAATATTTTTACCGATGCCGTAAAGTGGCTCTATGCGACCGATACTTCCACAAACCTCTTTCCGAGCATTCACGTGTACAATTCCATCGCCATCCATATGGCGGTGCGGCACTGTGAAAACTTCCGGAATAAAAAAGCGGTCCGCTGCATTTCCGGTCTTCTGATGTTCAGCATCATTTTATCGACCATGTTCTTAAAACAGCACTCCGTGTTTGACGTGGTGACCGGAATCGTGATGGCAGTCTTTTTATATCTGATCGTATATGCGGGGAGCCCGCTTTTTGCTCCCGTCCGGCAGAGAATGTATCAGCGCCGCATGCAGCGCGGAATGCGTATGGGATGACCGCACATGAAGCTGTTAGTTGTCGAGGACGATTTAACCTTAAATACCATGCTGTGTTTTGAACTGGACTGCAACGGTTATCTGACCGTCGCTGCCTACAATTGCAAAAAAGCGCTCTGCATGCTGCAGAGCGATCATTTTGACCTGGCAATACTGGATGTCAATCTGCCCGACGGAAACGGCTTTGATCTGTGCCGTACCATAAAGGAGACACATCCGGGACTGCCTGTTTTGTTTCTGACCGCAAATGATCTCGATGAAGATATTCTGAAGGGATTTGACCTCGGTGCGGAAGACTATGTCACAAAACCTTTTAATATGAAAATACTGCTGCGTCGCGTCGAGGTCGCCATCCGCAGAACGAAATCATCCGTGCAGGCGGAGACGGACAGCTGGAGCGACGGTTTTCTTGTACTCGATTTCGGCCGGCTCACCGCAGTGCGCGGCAGTGAAAAGCTCATCGTTACTTCCAATGAATACAAGCTTCTGAAACTTTTAACGGAAAACGCCGGAACCATCCTGACCAGACAGACGCTGCTCGAACGGCTTTGGGATGTCAGTGAGCATTTTGTTGACGATCACGCGCTGACGGTCACGATCAATCGTCTGAGAGCCAAAATCGAGGACGACACCCATACATACATCAGGACGGTGCGCGGCATGGGATATGTCTGGATGGGGACCGCCATATGAAAGAGACACGCCATACAGGATTTTGCCGTAGATTCCTTCTCGGACTGGCCTTCTGCGCCGGAATGACAGGGCTTTTTTTCTCTTATCTCCCGTCCGGCCTCATACGGATCTTTCTTCTTTTTTTCTGCGTTTCTGTCATAGCCGCAGCGACTCTCTGGGCCTTCTGGCAGAATCGGATGCTCTCGGATTTTTCCAACGATATCTGTGAAACGGTGGATGCCCTGATGGAAGACCGGGACGCGGCGGATGACGGGCTCTGCCAGCCGTCCCTCCATAAAAACGTTTCTCTGTATGAAGAGACCGCCGCCTCAAAGGTGCAGGAGAAGCTGCTGCAGTATTATGAGAAAATGAAAGACGAGAGACAGCAGAGTGTACGGGATAAGCAGATCTTACAGGAGCTCGTCAGCGACATCTCCCATCAGGTCAAAACGCCGACCGCAAATATTCAGATGATTGCCGGTATTTTAAGCAGCCATGAACTGACCCGCGAAAAACAACGCGAATTTCTGCATTTAATGACAGCACAGATTCACAAGCTCGATTTTTTAATGCAGTCGCTCATTAAAATATCCCGGCTGGAAACCGGGGCTTTTGTGATGCACCCGGAAGATGTCCGGTTAAGTGAAACGATTGCAGCGGCCATGAGCACCGTGCTGGCCAAAGCGGAAAAGAAACGGATCCGGCTCTCGGCGCACTGTGACAGCAGTCTTTCCGTCAGGCATGATCCGAAGTGGACGGCGGAGGCTCTCGGCAATCTTCTCGACAATGCGGTAAAATACACGCCCGACGGCGGCAGCATCCGCATTGCGGTCCGCCCGTGGCAGTTTTATACCCGGATTGACGTCAGTGACACCGGGATCGGGATTGAGGAGGAAAACTACAACGCCATCTTCCAGCGCTTTTACCGGGCAGAGGAAGTGGCCGCAGAGGAGGGCGTCGGCCTGGGTCTGTATCTCGCAGGAGTCATCCTCACCCGGCAGAACGGCTACATCACGGTAACATCAAAAAAAGGAGAAGGCAGTACCTTTTCCGTATTCCTGTTAAACTGACGGAGCTTACAGAGAATGAATATAGTGGAAATACGACATCTGAAGAAATATTTTAAAGACGGGTCACAGGTCGTAAAGGCCTTAGACGGGATCGACCTGTCTGTTGAAAAGGGAAAATTCACCGCCGTCACGGGCGCATCGGGTTCCGGCAAAACGACATTATTCCATACCATTGCGGGACTGTATCAGCCCACCGAAGGAACCGTGACGGTTGACGGACTGGATTTATCACAACTGAATGACGAACAGCTCACGGTATTCCGGCGCAGAAAGATCGGATTCGTCTTTCAGGGCTGCCGCCTGATTCCGGAGCTTAGCATCCGGGAAAATATTCTGTTTCCCCTGGGTCTCGATGACTCCCGGCCGGATGCGGCGTATTTTTCCAAACTGGTTCATCTGCTGGGGCTGACAACATATCTTGATGCCCTCCCGCACATGCTCTCGGGCGGCGCGCAGCAGTGTACCGCGATTGCACGGGCACTGATCACAAAGCCCTCGATCGTCCTTGCCGACGAGCCCACCGGCAGCTTTGATATGAAGACCACGCAGAATGTCGCCGGGCTGCTCCGGCTGACCGCCGCCACCTTTCATCAGACACTGCTTGTCATCACCCATAATCCCGACATCGCACAGCTGGCAGACCGCGTCGTCCGGCTGCAGGACGGGAAAATTATCTCAAAAATGTGACATTCGCGTGCCCGTGCTGAGATATCGCTGTGTTATCCTGATATTCAGAAACAGACAGGGAGGAACATGCGATGAATCATATGTTAAGTATTCTTGCCAGGCGCAGTTTTCGCGCCGGCAGGATGCGCAATCTGATTGCGGTTCTGGCAATCATGCTGACTACAATTCTGTTTGCATCCGTTGTCACAATCGGCATGGGAGCGTCGGAATCCGTGACTCTGACGATGCAGCTGTTAAAAGGCAGCCGGTCGGACGGAGACTTCCACAACATGACCGCAGCGCAGTACGAGGCGTTGGGAGACGCCGGTTTTATCCGGGAATACGGTCTGCGCATGCCGGTAAGCTTTCTCACAAACACAACCCGCCACAACATTGAATTTGACATCATGGATCCGGTTCAGGCCGATCTGACGTTCTGTATGCCCTCTCACGGCAGCATACCAGAGGCGGAAAATGAGATTGTCACCTCGGACGCAGCCATCCGGGAGCTCGGAGCGGAGCCTGAGACGGGAGCCGTCGTCACGATCGCGTTCACTGCCCACGGACGGGAATATCAGATGGATATGGTTGTGTCCGGCTGGTACGAAGCCACGAATAACCAGCTCAGTATGATGTGGGCCGCAACCGCGTTTCGGGACGCGCATCCCGATATTTTTGAGTACACCTATGACCGGGACAGAGACATGGCCGGAACCTATTATTCCGACTTTATCGCCGAAAGCACGGCAGGGCTTCAGGAACAGCTGGACCGGCAGGTGCGGCAGATGGGCGGCGACCCGGATGACATCAGCTCTCCGTATTTATCCGCAACGATAAACAGACAGACCAATCCCACCGTGGAACCGACACTTCTTCTGCTGGGAGCCGTCATCGCCGCTCTGTTTATTTTTTGCGGGTATCTGCTGATTTACAATGTGTTTGACATTGCCGTGATGCAGGAAATCCGCCGTTATGGCCTGTACCGCACGGTCGGGATGAGCAGGCGTCAGGTAAAGAAGCTGATCAATATGCAGGCATTGTGGCTTTCCGCTGTCGGGATTCCCCTCGGCCTTCTGGCCGGTTATGTTATCGGAAAAGCGGCTCTGCCTTATACCATGAATATTTTGTCTGACAGCTATGAAAATGTAGCCGTCAATGTAAGCCCGTCCCCGGTGATCTTCTTCGGAGCCGCCGTGCTGGCCGCTTTTACCGTATTTTTGTCCACCAGAAAGCCCGTTCGCGTGGCGGCGGATACCCCGCCGATCGAAGCCTTCCGCTATACGGAGACCGCGGCGGGTAACGCATCCGTGAAAAAGCACACCACCGTCACCACTCTGTGCGGACTCGCATGGTCTGACCTGAAGCGTAATAAGCGCCGTTTTGCGTTTATCGTCGCTTCTCTGACACTGTGCATTGTTCTGCTCAACTGCACAGGCATTGCCGCCGACAGCGTGGACATAGAAAAGCAGGTGTCCTACACGATCCGGACCGACTTTGTCGTCGTAAACGCCGTGAGCACAAACAGCATGAAAGGCTTCACCCGGCACGAACACGGGCTGGGACAGGAAGTGTTCGATGCCATTGACGCACAGCCCGGCGTAACCGGCGCATCGGCTATTTATAAAAATACACTTGACGATAAAAATGTGACCTACGGCTTTCCGGTCAGAACCGCTTATACCGGCGTCAGCGATACGACCGGTATCCCCTATGCCGTTACCGAAGACGGCATTGTGTTTCACCTGGGCGATGACGGACATGCGCTCTGCAATGTGTATGGTATGGAGGAGACTGCCCTCGCCCGGATGGATCTACAGGAAGGCGAGACCGATGCACATGCTCTCTATGAACAGATGGCGGACGGGAAAGGCGTCCTGCTCGGCGTTCCGGCTGATATGGGGTCCTCCGTTTTAAACCCGGCATTTGACCTTCTGGATGTGGGTGATATCGTCACGGTCTATAAAAACGGGAATCCGGTAATGGAACTGCCCGTGCTCGCCAAAGCCGCCATAAACGGCGACGACAAGGAAGTCAGATACACCGCCAACGGTCCCTTTCAGGTCGGAAATGACGGCCTGTTCCTGTATCTTCCGACCTGCATTTACACCGGGATTTACGATGAGCCTGTCATTTACAAATATTCGTTTGACGTGGAGGAAACTCATCAGGACGCTGTGAGCGATTTTCTGGAGGACTATATCACGAATACGGATCCGGGCATCAATTATGTCTCCGCCGCGGAGGCAAAAGAGGATGCCGCGACAACCCGCACCATGCTCCGATTCGTGGGCAGTCTGATCAGCGTGATCTTCGGCACGGCCGGGATATTAAACCTGGGAAATACCGTCATCACCACGATTCTGGCACGACGTCACGAATTTGCCACCATGCAGAGTATCGGAATGACCGCAAAGCAGCTGACACGGATGATGATCTGGGAAAGTGTTTTCTATGCCGTCGGCGCGTGTATCGCCGGCCTGTTCCTGTCCGCAGTACTTGCGTTTACCGTGGTAAGGAAGCTTACCGCCGGGATCTGGTATTTCACATTTCACTTTACGCTTGCTCCCGCCGTGACTGCCGGCGCTCTGCTGCTGATCACCGCCGCTGTCATACCGGTATTTGCGCTGAAGGCATTCAACAGAGGCAGCATCGTCGAAAAACTGCGTGTTGCAGAATAAATCAGAAAAGAGGATTTCACAATGAGTACAGATATCATTCTGCAGACCAGAGGTCTGAAAAAATACTATGGAAAAGGTGAGACGGAAGTTCACGCTCTGGACGGCGTGGATCTTGAGATCGGGACCGGAACATTCGCTGCCATCGTCGGCACGTCCGGCTCCGGCAAATCAACCCTGTTAAACATGCTCGGCGGACTTGATACCCCGACGGCGGGAACCGTAACGATCGGCGGCACGGAGCTGTCCGAATTAAACGACGAGCAGCTGACCGTGTTCCGGCGCCGCCGGATCGGCTTCGTTTTTCAGAATTATAATCTGATTCCGACCCTGAATGTATGGGAAAATATTGTTTTTCCTCTCGCCATGGACCGTCAGAAACCGGATCAGACATTTATCCGTGAAATCGTCGGGCTGCTGGGACTGGAAGAGAAGATCCACAGCCTGCCGAACAATCTTTCCGGCGGCCAGCAGCAGCGCGCGGCGATCGCCCGCGCCCTTGCCTCCAAACCCGATATTGTGCTGGCCGACGAACCCACGGGAAACCTGGATATGAAAACCAGCGACAACGTGATCGGTCTTTTGCACACGACGAGTCTGAAATTCCATCAGACGATTCTTATGATTACGCATAACCCGGAAATCGCGCAGCTGACCGACCGGATGATCCGGATCGAGGACGGCCGGATTGTAAGCTGACGCTTTCCCGTTTCACCACAGTCCAAACAGACGGATCGCCGTCTTCGCCGCGCGGTAAGCAATGGTCTCAAGCTCACCCGCGGCGTTTTTTAATTCCTGCCGGATCGGGATCTGCTGGGGACAGTGCGACTCGCATTTGCCGCAGCCGATGCACTGTGAGGCGCTGGCCGTATCCCTGCGGAACGCCGTGCAGCGCAGGTAATCCGCTCTCGCCGCGCGCTTTCCCTCCGAGTACATCGCATTGTAGCACAGGAAGGTGCCCGGGATGTCCACGCCCTTCGGGCAGGGCATACAGTACCCGCAGCCCGTACAGCCCACTTTCACGCTTTTCGCGATCTCCTCTTTCACTTTTTCTACAAGCGTCCTGTCGGATTCCGTCAGACAGCCGGGCGCAGAGGCCTCAGCCGTTTTCACATTTTCTTCCACCATCTCCAGGGAATTCATGCCGGAAAGCACACAGGTGACCTCCGGCTGGCTGTACAGCCAGCGGAATGCCAGCTCCGCCGGCGTCCGTTTTTCCTCGTCCTTTAAAAACAGCTCCTTTGCGGTTTCCGGGAGCAGGCCGACCAGCCTGCCGCCGCGCAGCGGTTCCATGATGATGACCGGAATCCCCTTTTGATGCGCATAATGAAGCCCTTTCACTCCGGCCTGGGACTGTTCGTCGAGATAATTGTACTGGATCTGACAGAAATCCCAGTCATACGCGTCCAAAAGCCCGCAGAAATCAGCCGTATTCCCGTGATAGGAAAACCCGATATGGCGGATCTGTCCCGACGCAAGTTTTTCCGCAATCCAGTCCGCGATTCCGAGTTTTTTTAACTTCTCCCAGGTGGGCACGTCCGTCAGCATATGCATCAGATAATAGTCGATGTAATCCGTCCGAAGGTGCCGCAGCTCCTCCTGAAACATCTTCTCGGCGCCCTCCACAGACCGGATCAGATAATGCGGGAGTTTCGTCGCCAGAGAGATCTCCTTTCGGCAGCCGATGCGCTCCATGATCTCACCGACGGCAGCCTCGTTGCCCGGATAGACGTAGGCCGTGTCAAAATAATTGACGCCCGCCGCAACCGCTGCGCGCACCTCGCGCTCCGCCTTGTCAAGATCCACGCTGCCGCCTTTTCGCGTAAACCGCATACACCCGTACCCGAGCACCGATATATCGTTTCCTTTTTTATCCTTCCGATACTGCATCCTCTTCCTCCAGTTCTCTCAGCCACACTGCCGCACAGGCATCCGACGGCATCCTTAAATCCCCGCGCGGAGAGACCGCCACGCTTCCCACCTTCGGGCCGTCCGGCAGGCAGGAGCGCTTAAACTGTTGTGAAAAGAATCTGCGGTAAAAGATCTTCTGCCATTTTAAAATCACGTCGTCCCCGTAGCGTCCGGCAAACGCCTCCCTGGCCAGCCGGAATATTTTGCGTGGCGGAAATCCCTGCCGCAGCATGTGATAGAGGAAAAAGTCATGCAGCTCGTAGGGCCCCACGATATCTTCCGTCTTCTGCGAAATCTTCCCGTCCTCCGGCGGCAGCAGCTCCGGCGATACGGGCGTGTCGAGCACATCGAGCAGCACCTGCTTTAGCGCCGCGTCCCCGCAGGTATCGGCGTAATACTGTACGAGATGGCGCACCAGCGTCTTCGGCACCGATCCGTTCACCGCGTACATGGATATGTGATCCCCGTTGTAGGTCGCCCAGCCGAGCGCAAGCTCGGAGAGATCCCCTGTGCCGATGACAAGGCCGCCCGTCTGATTGGCGATGTCCATCAGGATCTGCGTGCGCTCTCTCGCCTGAGCGTTTTCATACGTGACATCGTGCACGGACATCTCCTGCCCGATGTCGTGAAAATGAACCGTCACAGCCTCCCGGATGCTCACCTCTTTAAATCCCGCACCGAGTGCGTGAATCAGCTTCACCGCATTGTCGTAGGTGCGGTCGGTCGTCCCGAATCCCGGCATCGTCACGGCCCGGATATTTTCATGAGGAATACCGAGCAGATCAAATGCCCGCACCGTCACGAGGAGCGCAAGCGTTGAGTCCAGCCCGCCGGAGATTCCGACTACAACCGACGTGCATCCGGTATGCTCCAGACGCTTTTTTAGCCCGTATGCCTGCATCGTTAAGATCTCGTCACAGCGTTTTCTCCGATCCTCCCCGCTCTCCGGTACAAACGGCATCGGCGTAAACCGCCTGGTCAGCCGCGTTTCCTCCACACCCAGGGAAAACGGCACCTCACAGTACCCGTCGTCCCGCATCCGAAAGCTCGTCATCCGCCGGCGTTCCGTCTCAAGCCTTGACAGATCGATCTCCGAGCAGATTGTCTCACAGGTAAACCTCTGCGATTCCGCCAGGATCTTCCCGTTCTCGCAGATCAGATTATGCCCGGAAAACACAAGATCCTGCGTCGATTCCCCGTCGCCCGCGCTCGCATAGACATAACCGCAGAGCAGCCTGGCCGACTGGCCGTTCACCAGCTCCCTCCGGTAGATATCTTTTCCGGTAGTCTCGTTGGACGCGGAGAGATTGACCAGAATCGTCGCTCCGTTTCTCGCATGGCGGATGCCCGGCGGCTCCGGCGACCAGAGATCCTCGCAGATCTCCGCGGCAATGGCAAGCCCCGGCAGCGTCTCGCAGCAGAACAGCTGTCTCGTCCCGATCCAGGGCCGTTTTCCGTTCCATTCCGTCTCCGTCACATCCTCCATCCCCGGAGTAAAATAACGTGTCTCGTAAAACTCGTTGTAGGCCGGGATCTCGCGCTTTGGCACAAACCCGAGCACCTTTCCCCTGTTTACCGCCGCCGCGACATTATAAAGCTTCCCGCGGTGACGGAGCGGAAGCCCCACGAAGAAAATCGCGTCCGCCTCCTTCGTCGTTTCCGCGATGCGGCACAGCCCCTGCTCCGCCCGTTTTAACAGCGTCTCCTGCAAAAACAGATCCCCGCAGGTGTACCCGGTCACGCAAAGCTCCGGGAGCACGATCACCTTCGCGCCCTGCCCGGCAGCGGCAAGAATCTCCTGTGCGATCACCGTTTCATTGTACGGCACGTCGGCCACCCGGATCTTCGGTGTCACCGCCGCAACTTTTATGAATCCGTCTCTCATATCCCCTCTCATTCCGCCGCGCGCCGCGGCTGTCTCTCTCTTCCGGCATGTTGTAAGCCGTTTTTGTTTCCGGCATGTTGTAAGCCGTTTTCGTTTCCGGCATGTTGTAAGCCGTTTTCGTTTCCGGCATGTTACGGCCGGACGTCTCAGCCGTTTTCCTTCATCCGCTTTATCTCATCCACCTCAAACCGGTACACCTTATTGCAGAACTGGCACTTCACCTCAATGGCCTCACCGTCATTTATGATGTCATCCAGATCCTTTTTACTCAGAGTCGCAATCGCACGGGACACTCGCTCCTTTGAACAGTCACAGACAAATCCCGTTTCGATCGTATCCGTGATCTCCAGCCCGAATTCCCCCAGGATATCCTCTAAGATCTGCTCCGGCGTTCTGCCCGCCTCCAGCATCTCCGTCACGGAGGCGAGTTCCGTGATCTTTTTTTCCAGTTTTTCTATCACGTCATCTGTCGTGAACGGCATCAGCTGTAAGATAAAGCCCCCGGACTGCCGCACCGTGCCGTCCGGACTGACCAGCACGCCGAGTCCCACCGCGGACGGCACCTGTTCCGACGTCGCAAAATAATAGGTCAGATCCTCCGCGATCTCACCGGTCTGCAGGGCGATCTGCCCCACATACGGCTCCTTTAAGCCGAGATCCCGGATCACGCTTAAAACCCCCAGGCCGAGCGCACCGCCGACATCCAGCTTTCCTTTTTCATTTAACGGCAGATCCACATCCGGCACGTTCGGAAATCCCTTTACATGACCCTTTGCATCCGCTGTCACCGTGAGTCCTTTTACCGGTCCCCCGCACTGTATCTGAAGCGTCAGGAGATCCTTCTCCCCTTTCATCATCACTCCCATCATGGCTGCCCCGGAGAGAAGCCGCCCCAGCGCCGCCGTAACGACCGGCGTCGTCCCGTGATAATTCCGCGCATCCTCCGCCATGTTTTGTGAAGTGACGGCAAACGCCCTGATGCTCCCGCCTGCTGCGGTTGCCCTGACAATATAATCGTTCATAGTATCCTCCTGTGCTTTATACATCGTTCGACAAATAACCAAACCAATCACGCAGAATATTTTTCCTCATTTTCCGCGTTCGCTCGAAAGCACGCAGACCCGCTCATTTTCCGCGCTCGCTCGCAAGCACGCAGATCCGTTCGCTGTCCGCTCTGACCGGCTCCCTGGTAAAAGCGTCATATGCCGCCGCAAACGTAAGCCCTGCCTCCTCAAGCAGCCTTTTTATGTCGGAAAGTTCATAGCCGCGCTGATAATGCGTCTCCTCGTATTTCCGGTACAGACCGCCCTCTTCCCGAATAAAAAGCGTCAGATCATATTCGTTGATCCCGCTTTCCCCGTCGTAATAATTTTCCCAGATAAAGCTGCCTTCCTCACGGTTTTCACAGATCGTCGTCTCCCCGAGCATGTCCCGGTATTTGTAAACCGTATTCATGTCAAATAAAAACAGACCGCCCGGATCCAGGTAATTATTTACCAGGCGAAAGATCTTCCGCAGATCGTCCTCTTCCAGGATATAGTTGAGCGCGTCGCAGCTGCTGACCACCGCCCGCACGGTTCCGTACAGCTCAAAGGACCTCATGTCCTGCTGCAGATACAGGATGTCGGACGCCCGGCTCTGTACGGAATTGCCCGCGTCCTGCTTCTGTCCCCGAACAGCTTCCTCCGCGTCCCGCTCCCGGCTCTGTACGGAATTGCCCGCGTCCTGCTTCTGTCCCCGAACAGCTTCCCCCGCGTCCTTCCTCTGCACCCGAACAGTTTCCCCGGCATCCTGCTTCTCTGCGGCGTTCATCCCACCCTGCCGGCGTGCGATGTCAAGCATCTCGCCCGAATAATCGACGCCGATCATATCGTAGCCGGCCTCTGCAAGCAGCCTTGTCAGCCGGCCGGTGCCGCATCCAAGATCCAGAATCAGCCCGTCCGCAATTCCGTGCTCCGCAAGCAGTGCCGTGATATAACCGCACCACTCCCTGTAGGGTACATTGTCCATAAACAAATCGTATACTTCCGCAAAACTGCTGTATGCCTCCATTTTCCACCTGCTTTCTCTCTGGCTATACTACCAGTTTTTTTACGTGAAGTCAATTCGCTGCCCGTGAAATCTGTCCCCCTCCGCCGTTTCGATCATTTCCTGTTCTGTTTTCCCCGCCGCCATGGCTGTTGACTATTTCTCCGGTAACACGTATACTGATTATGTTAGAAAGGATCACAGATTATGATGCCCGACACATATGAACACTACATCACGAACAATATAAAGGCATTTTACAGACGCAGGATTTTTACCCCTGCGCTTTACCTGTTTTTACTCATCCTTCTATGGAATCTTTTGTCGCTCTCCGCCCCGATGTTTCCCGAAAGCATCAGTACAGGAGATACGCTCGAGAGCGCATTCCGCAAAAATGCGGAATACGTGCGCACCACGCTGACCGACCTGCGCTTCACCGGATACACCAGCAGTTTCTTCGGACGCATCACCGGGTATTATTACTATTCCATGCGCGGTGAGGAGTGCATCATCATTCTGCTCTCCCCGGCCACCAGCGAGCAGGGACTTCCGCTGATCGAACATGTCACGGTCAACGGACGCATTCTCCGCGGAGAGAAAAGCTTCTATACACTGCTGTCAAATCTGTCCGCAGACCTTGGCTGGACGGAAAACGGCATCAGCAATAAGGTGTCGCATTATATTTTAAGCGAGCCAGGTTATAACATGACCGGAAATATCATTCTCTATGCCGTGATCCTGCTGACCGGCGGTTATGCCGCCGTCTGTCTGATCTTTTTTGCGCTGTGCAGCTTCTTTCCTCTGCTGGCTCCTGCGTGTCAGGATCTCGCGCGGTTCGGAAATCCGAAAAAGCTTCTCGCGCAGGCGGAGGAAGAACTGGCCACACTGCCGCAGCTGGCCACGGAAGACATGTTTATCACGGAGCATTTTTTCATTGAAACCTCGGTCTACGGAAATGCCATTATCCCGATCCAGGAGATTATCTGGATCTATAAATATTCGACGCTCCACAAGTTTTTCTGGTACCATTTCAGCATTTCCTACACACTGCACATCAGTGCAAACCGGCATTTATACATTCAGTGTCCGAAAAATATCAAGTCAGACATTGACGGTATCATCGATTACCTCGCGGAGGCCAATCATCAGATTCTCGTCGGCTTTTCGGAGGAAAACCGCTTAAAAGTGCAGGAGATCCAGGGCACGCCGATGCATTTCGGAACCTTTATCGAGTTTTTAAACCGCAGAGTCTGACCGGGACGGCATCCGCTGCCAGCGCAGAAAAAACGGGCGCGGTATCTTTGATTTACACGGATACCGCGCCCGATGCTGATTCCAGTCAGCCTCTCCTTTACTACATACGATTCATAATCTTAATATGCGGCCGAAACAGAGAGTAGTATTTCATGCCCTTGTCTTTTCCATAGCGACTCTGCAATGCCGCCCGCAGAGAATTCAGATTCTTTCTCTTTCCATTTGCCTGATAGAGAAACTCGGCAAAATCCTCCGGCGCTTCATCCGTATATTCGCTGTGTGAAAAAACAAGCTGACAGTATACCTCAAATCTCTCTTTCTGACTGCTCTTTAAACTGGCAGTCCAGCAGGCCGCGCATTCTGTGCTTCCTTTTACTTCCTGATAAAGTTCCTTGCCCTCTTCCTCTCCAAGGAAGGCGACCAGTGCATTGTGAAAATCCACCAGGTTCTCTCTGCTGATACAGCAGAACAGCTTTTTCGTGACATCTTCCCGGATATCCACAGACTCCGCTACGGCCGATTTGCTGCGCTCATCCTCAGAATGCCGCGTCATCCCGTCCAAAGCCGGCTTGTCCGGGCCGCTCTGCTTTGTCTGTGCGGATTCGTCCGCAGGATTTGTCTGCCCGGTCTGTGCGGATTCGTCCGCGGGATTTGTCTGCCCGGTCTTACCGGATGTTTTTTTCGTCCGTTTCCGCCCGGTCTTACCGGATGCCGGCTGCTCCGCTCCTTCATCCTTCCCGTGTATCTTTGCAGAATCCGATTCCTTTTCCCGGTCGTCTGTCGTCTCCGGTTTCAAAATCACATCCGCTCTCATTTCCGGCGGCACGGATGATTCCGGCTCCTCTCCCGGCTTCCCCGCAGGTTCCGACTCTGATTCCGGTTTCCTGACAATGCTTTCCTCCTCCGGCATCGCGGACGGTTTGTCCGGCGGCACAACGGATTCTGATTCCCCGGACGACTTCTTTGTCCCGGTCAGGCCGGTCTCCGGTTCCGGATCTTCCGACGGCACGGTTTCCCCGGCGGGTTCCGGCTCTGATCCCGGCTTCCCCGCGATTTCCGTCTTCGATCCCGGCTTCTTCGCAGCGGCTTCTGGCTCCGATCCTGATTTCCCGACGACTTCCTCCTCCGGCATCGCGGACGGTTTGTCCGGCGTCACAACGGATTCTGATTCCCCAGACGACTTCTTTGTCCCGGTCAGGCCGGTCTCCGGTTCCGGATCTTCCGACGGCACGGTTTCCCCGGCGGGTTCCGGCTCTGATCCCGGCTTCCCCGCGATTTCCGTCTTCGATCCCGGCTTCTTCGCAGCGGCTTCTGGCTCCGATCCTGATTTCCCGACGACTTCCTCTTCCGGCATCGCGGACGGTTCCGATCTCTGTGTCACGGCGGGTTCTTCCGATGCCCCAGCAGCACCTCCCTGCACCACAACGGAACCCTCCGGTTCCTGTCCTGCCGCAGTGGCCGGCTTCTCTCCCGGCGCCGTGGCGGCGGCTGCTTTCGAAGCGGACGACTGACCTCCCGTAACGGGTGACGCAGCGGTCGCTCTCCCTGCCCCGTCCGTTTCCGAAACGGCTTTCGGCTCCTCTCCCGACGCCGTGACGACAGATGCTTTTGAAGCGGACGACTGACCTCCCGTAACGGGTGACGCAGCAGCCGGCTGTTCGTCCGACACCTCTGTCTGTCCCAGAATGTCATCCTCACGCTTCGGATCCCTGCGCTTTTTATTCGTCAGCTGTCTGAAGCATTCCTTCCCGCTCAGACGGCTCACCGGCTGCCGGCGTGCCGCCCAGTAACGGACCGCCGCGTCAAATCCGGTATCGTTGGACACAATCACATACTCGCAGTCCGCGTCCTCCCGCAGGCGGTAGCCAAGCTCCGTCACCAGCTGAAAATCCAGCGCATTGCTCCCCTCAAAACACTTGATAAAAACTGCTTCTTTTTCCGTCTCCTTAAGCATCCTCACATTCTCATAATTCATATGCGGACTTTTCTGCGTATAAAATACAAGAACCCGGTCATCCGACTGTGAGGATACCAGAAGCGGTACCCATACATCTCCTACATTCTCACTGTCAACCAAATATATTTTTCTCATCCAATTCTTCGGCTGACTGGAATCATAGTTATTATATCACATCACTGTGATAAATGATACCTGTTTTGCAACGAAATCAGCAAACGGTCCCGCAAGCGGACTTTTCCCATACGGTTTTCCAAAATAATCCTCATCAAACAAAATCGGCAGACCGTCCGGATCTTCAAACTTCTGCTCCGGCTCGAATGCTTCTCTCAAAGTATCCGTGGTGATGACCTGGTTCTGAATTTCCGGCATATAATCATACAAATCCGTACTCAGGCAGAAACCTTCCTCTGTCTCTTTCAGGGAGACGGATACTCTGTTCTCTTTGTCTGCATATGACGTCTCCTTTGACATCGGTTTTGCGCCGTTAAAGTAGACGTTTCCTTCCGCCCATACAGGAAGCGGATTATAATACCTGTCACTGGGTGCGGAGCCCAGCCCGCAATAGCCTTCAAACTGTTTCTGATACTCTTCCACGGTCGGATAATCTTCATAGGGAACCGTTCCTGTGATCAGATTCCCGTCCGTCCATTCGTTATCCTTCAGCGCATCTGCCATGCGTTTCAGAGCAGGACGTATTTCCTTCTGAATAAAAATATTATTGCAGAACCTCATGTCTCCGTGCAGAATCGTCATAAACCCTGCAATCTCTGTGCGATGCGGCACATGATAGGGGGTGTAACGCGGTGCGTTTTTTGTGGCGGTTCCGTTCAGAACTCCGCGCCCCACAGCCGTAAAAGAGCCGGCAATCAGGTTATGTACTACCGCAACTCCCTGTGTCGCAAGCTTCAGCGCACAATCCGAAAGAAGCACATTACGGTCAATCAGAGTCGGTCCATGGGACACCTCCACGAAAATATCTTCTCCGAGTACATTTCCCTCTGTCAGATTATAATCGTCTGGCAGGCAGTTATCAAAAAACAGATTCTGGGTCACTCTCGTCCCCTGCGCCTGCCAGTCGAGCCACAGGCCCCGGGTACAGTGATAAATCTGATTGCGGCGTATGATCACGTCAATTGCCGCATGCATCTTAATCCCTCCGATTTCCGCCCCGCTTAAATTCTGTTTGTTATTGATATGGTGAATTCTGTTATCCTCTATTACAGAAAACACACCGCCCAGATGTCCCACGATTCCCGTCTGGCCGCAGTCGTGGATATCGCATCTCCTGACAATATGGGAGCCGGTTTTCTCTTTACTCCACCCCTCACGCTGTGCCTGGCAGATGCATTCCCGCTCTGTCTGTGTCCCGTCCTTATACTTCCGCTTCGACCATTTATTATCATTTTCCGGCTGCAGATATTTTCCCAATGATATTCCGGAACACTTGGACTCGCAGATTTCGCAATCCTCTATGATCCATCCTTTCGACCAGTGAGGAGCGATCATTCCTTCCTGATAAGCCGTCGGTGGAGCCCACTGTGTCGCTGCCTGTCTCACGGTAAATCCCGACAGGGTAATATAATCCACCCCTTCTTTTTCCGGGCAGAAGCAATTCCTCCTCACGCTGATCTCCACATGTTCCTCATTCGGGTCTTTCCCCTGAAAATTGGCATACAGAATCGTCTCATCCGCTTTTTCATCCTGCACCGTATACCATACATAGACAGAAAACTCCGGATCCCAGGATACGCGGCTCTTCTCCGGATGCAGGACTTTCTCAAATTCCGTCACCTCATACATCGATTTGCCGTTCAGGTATACATCCCCTGTATGTGCCGTCATCGAAGCCATAAACCAGTCTCCGAAGACCAGTGTATTATATGGATTGTAATCGCCGAACATCCGATTGGGAATGCCCGTTTTCCACACGGTGCCCTCATATACTTCCCAGCCTTTTACGGGTTCCGCACCCGTGATAACCGCAGCGCCCGTCTTTTCGGAACGATAGACAATTCTGGCCTCTTCCCTGCCTGCGTTTACAGGGCTTACTGCCTCCCTGTAAACTCCCGGCGCAACAATCACCTCATCCCCGGGCATGGCCTGCACGGCCGCCTCCTGAATCCTCTGAAAGGGCTTCTCCCTGCTTCCGTCTCCGCGCTGTGACGCATCTGCATTTACATAATACTTCATCTCATATCCCCCGTTTCTTCATTTTTACTTTAAAAGGATTATAAAGTCTTCCGGCCACGCCCAATGTGCCGAAAGACCTTTATTTCTGCGGTTTCTCACCTATTTGCTAAAATAAGGCCGGGAACCTGTTTTCAGATCCCATGCAGGCACTGTTACCGGCAGGAGGTGCTGATCGACTCGATCGCGACCGCGCCGCCGCGCACCACCTCAATCCGGCGGAATTTTGACCGCAGCAGGGCGATCAGCTCATTGTTGCGCCGCTCCGTCAGTTTACATTCGAGCAGAGCGCTGTCGCTGCCGATATCCGTCACCTCCACCCCAAACACCTGGGCGATCCGGAACACCTCCGCTTTTTCATCCGCACTGATCCCCAAAACCTTTGCAAACAAAATCTCCTTCATGTGGATCGGAACACCGGTCAGATCAATGACCTTGATCACCTCCACCATGCGGTTTAACTGCTTTTTGATCTGCTCAAATGTGATATCGTCGCTGGCCACGCAGATCGTCATCCGCGATATCGTCTCGTCCTCCGTCGTACCTACCGTCAGGCTCTGAAGATTGTAGGCTTTTCCTGAAAAAAGCCCGGACACTTTCGCTAAGACACCCACCTGATTTTCCACATATAATGCAATCCATCTGTTTTTCATCTTCTCCTCCTACTTCAGTATCATTTCACTGTTCGGATTTCCGCCTTTTACCATCGGAAGCACAATCTCGTCCGATGAAATCATAAATTCTATGATTGTAGGTGCATCCTTATGCGTCCGTGCCTCATCAAGCGCTGCCTGAATTTCTTCCTCTCTCTCCACGCGGATTCCATACGCGCCATAGCTTTCCGCCAAAGCCACAAAATCCGGTGTATAGGGCGGACAGGCCGGATTCGGCCCCTTGCAGGTCGCCGGACAGGTCCTCCTCCTGCGCAGACAGGTCGCCTCGTACCGCTTTCCGTAAAACAGCTGCTGCATCTGCCGCACCATGCCCAGATAGTAATTGTTGAACACACACACGATCACCGGTGTCCCCTGCGTCACCGCGGTCGCCATTTCCTGAATGTTCATCTGCATCCCGCCGTCCCCGCAGAAGCACACAACCTCCTTTCCCGGATTGCCCAGGCTCGCGCCGATCGCCGCAGGAAGCCCGAAGCCCATCGTGCCAAGTCCGCCCGAGGTGATCAGCTGATGCCAGGAATCCAGCTCCAGATACTGGCATGCCCACATCTGATGCTGACCGACATCGGTGACATAGATCGCCTCGCCAAACGTGCGGTTCACGTGTTCGAAAATCATCTGCGGCGTCATGCCGTGATCCCTGCGCATCGCAAGCGGATTCGTCTGTTCCCACGCTGCGATCTGATTCAGCCACGCTTCCGTGTCCTTCGACTCCGCCCACTCCAGGAGCTTCTCGAGCGCAAGCTTTGCATCCGATACCACCGGCACATCCACCACGACATTTCGTGAGATCGAAGCCGTATCCATATCGATATGAACGATCTTTGCCTTCGGTGCAAACTCGTTTAAGTCGCCGGTGATCCGGTCGTTAAACCGCGTTCCGATCGAGAAGAGCACGTCGCACTCGCTGACCGCGATATTGGCCGCATATCTGCCGTGCATGCCGCTGTTTCCGACATAAAGCGAATTGCCGGTCGGAATCGCTCCGTTTCCCATCACCGTCGTGACCACAGGAATCCTCGTCTTTTCCACAAACTTCAGCAGGAGGTCATTCGCACGTGCGATATGAATACCGCCTCCCGCCAGAATCAGCGGCCGCTTTGCCGTTCGCAGCAGCTTGTATGCTTTTTTCAGCTGTCCGACGTGCACGTTTTCATTCGGCTTATATCCGCGGATCTGAACACTCGACGGGTACTCCGCCGGCCCTGCCGTCGTCTGTATATTTTTCGGCAGGTCGATCAGCACCGGCCCAGGCCTCCCCGTGGCTGCGATGTGAAACGCCATCTTTATGATGCGTCCGAGATCCTCCCTGCGCTGCACGGTCACACCGTATTTCGTGATGCTGCGCGTCATCCCGACGATATCGACCTCCTGGAAGGCATCGTTTCCGATCAGGGATAACGGCACCTGCCCGGTAAAGCACACGAGCGGAATACTGTCATAATGCGCATCCGCAAGACCCGTGATGATATTGGTCGCACCCGGCCCGCTGGTCACTAAGCACACGCCCGTCTTCCCCGTCGACCGCGCATACCCTTCCGCCTCGTGAATCAGGCCCTGCTCGTGCCTCGGCAGAACGACATTGATCCCGTCCTGCTTATATAATTCGTCAAACAGATCCGTCACCGTTCCGCCGGGATATCCGAAAATCGTATCCACGCCCTCTTCCTGCAACGCTTTTACAAATAATTTTCTGCCTGTTATATCCATGTCGTCCTCCCCCTTTATTTCCTTATCTATTCCCTCTTTTTTGTATCTCTCTTTTCATCCAGCCGGCTGACATCCTCATTCAGAATCCATTCGTGCATCTTCAGATTTCCGCCGTTTTTTCGAAGCAGACGCTCCAGATCCACAATCGGTCCGCTGTTTCCCAGCCTCGGCACGCCCTGTGTATGTACGATCCTTCCGTACAGTTTTTTATGTTTTAATTCCGGAAGAAATCTCACAATTGTCTCATATGTCTGTTCCACTGCATGCTTAAAATCCGTCCCCTTCAGCTCCACAAAAATCATCCCGGTCTGATCGCCGTCATATACCGCAAGCAGATTGTCGCAGGCCCACTGCTCCCGCTCATTTTTTACAATACCGTTATCCACATGATACTTCCGGATCCTGGCTCCCCTGTCGTTATTCAGACAGTATTTTTTTCTCTTTTCCTCGCATTTCACGCTCGTGCGCTTATCTGTAAATTCAATACAGTCCGTCTCTGTCCGGCATGCTTTATTTTTATCCTCAATACACAGGCCAAGCTGTTTACATATCATCTTCGTACTCCAGATCCAGCAGCTGATTCGTCTTCTGATTAATCACATCCGAGATATGGTCAATCTCCAGCGCGTCGATCAGCCCGCTTTCTTTTGATTTCATATTTTTCAGAAAATCTTTTTTCTCCGGTTCAATCAGATAAGCATCCAGTTCACTTCCCGGCATCCGAAGTATCCGCGGAACAATCACATTCTCTCCCGTCGTTTTCCTGCGGTTCTCCACCAGAGCGGAGTGAATCAGAAGGTTCAGTGACGTCAGAATATACGGGCTGTGTGTCGTGAGAAACACCGAGCTCCCCGTCGAATGGACGAAAAGGCTGATCATTTCCACCATCGCCAGCTGTGCCTCCGGAAACAGATGCGCTTCTGGCTCTTCGATGACAAGAAAAATTTTCCTGTTCTCAAGTATCCTCACAAACATCGGCAGCAGTATCCATAAGGACTCCTGCTGACCGGATGAACTGTAAATCAGCTTCACCCATTTATCTTTTGCGTAATACAGCTTTTCTCCATCCGTATCGCTGATATAATCCGCTTTCAGAATCTTTTTTATCAGATCATACGCCATGTCAACATCCGCGTTTTTAATCTGACCATTCACTGTTTTCACATAATCCCTGACCATGCGGTCCAGTCTTGTCCCAAACTTCTTTCGCGTCTCCTGGATCAGCTCGATAAAATTCTGCATGGGGAGATCCAGACTCTGATTGTCAATCACACTCATCTGATCCGACATGACCGCCAGCAGGCTTCTTCCTGCCGGAATATAAATAATCTCATCCTGATCACAGAAAATCTCTTTTCCCCCGATCTCTCTGTAATGTGTAAGCAGCTCCTCATGGAACTTCTTTTTTTCCAGAAAAGACGCTGTGCGGATATCGGATGATTCGTGTATCTCCCTTGCTTCCGCCAGGCTTCGCTCTATTTTTTCCCGCAGCGTCTGTGAAAAACGTATTTTCGCGTATTTGCCCCCTAGAGAGATTGTGACCCTTTCTTCCACCCCATGATACCAGTACTCGATCTCAAAAGCTTCCATATGAAGCGTGGTCCCAAAACAGGCGATAAAACGTCCTCTCACATATTTTAAAAATCCGATATAATCCTCATTCCTGTGAACCTGATCAAAATTTTCGGTCTGGCTTAAATATTCCGCGTAAAAATCGCGGATTTTTCTGCAGAAATAGAGCACTTTCGCGATGGTGCTCTTTCCTGACGACTGCGGACCAATCACAAGGTTCAGTTTTTTGTCAATATCAATTCTCGCGACCTTTACCGCTTCAAAATTGCGGATTCTCAACTGTCTCATATATCCTCCCTGTGTGACCGACATATGCGCTGACTCCTGATGGTTATTGTACAAAATCATAGCTTAAAAACTCACAAAAAGCAATTGATTTAATTTATTGCGAAAGCCCGGTCCCGGTGAACGGGCTGACCGCGTACCCGTACGCAGGGCTGCACGGGCATCTGGGACGCTAACCTGTATGAGTATGCAGCACAGCAGTGCGGAATACGAATACAGGGCAGGATTGCGGGAGCGCATTGCGCGGAGCAATCCTGAGGGCTTTCACGAAGTACATCTGCCCGGTCCCGATGCACGGGCAGGACGCGTAACTGTACGCAGGACTGCACGGGCATCTGGGACGCTAACCTGTATGAGTATGCAGCACAGCAGTGCGGAATACGAATACAGGGCAGGATTGCGGGAGCGCATTGCGCGGAGCAATCCTGAGGGCTTTCACGAAGTACATCTGCCCGGTCCCGGTGAACACCTATCCGATCAGCCCGAACGTCTTTAGCACAAAGATCCACCCGGTCAGCGTAAACGCCGCCAGCAGCGTGGTTGCGACGACCACGCTGGCCGTCAGCTCTCCGTCGTTCCCCATATTTTTTGCCATAATGTAACAGCTTGGCGTCGCCGGCGCCGCGAGCATGATGAGGATCCCGATGAGCTTCTCTCCGGTAAAACCCGCCAGGACTGCCAGCGGCACAAAGACCAGCGGTTGGATCACCAGCTTGATCATGGATGCGGCAATTGTAGGTTTTATCTTCGCAAGGGCGGATCTCCCCTCAAATCCTGCCCCGATGGCAATCAGGGCCAAAGGCGTCGCCATCTGCGCCACACTGTTTACCGTCTTGTTCACAATCACCGGAAAGGTAACGCCGGAAAGGGCGGCGAGAAGGCCGGCAAGGATGGCGATGATAATCGGATTTTTCACGATATTGACGCATGCCTCCCGGATCTTTTCCGCCCGGTTCTCCTGTGCCGCCTGCCCGCCCTCAAAGGTCAGCACAACCACGGCAAAGATATTGTAAAGCGGCACTGCGCCGATGATCATCAGGGGCCCCATGGCAGACGCGCCGTAAATATTTTCGATCAGCGCCAGCCCCATCACCGCCGCGCTGCTGCGGAAGGATGCCTGCACAAAAGCGCCCCGCATACTTTTTCCTTTTAAAAACAGCTTCGTGCCGCCCCAGATCACCCAAAAGCAGACCGTGCTCGCCCCGGCGCAGAACAGGACGTACTTCAGGTCAAACACCGCCCGGATGTCCACCCCCGAGATATCCCGGAACAGCAGAACCGGCAGCGTCACGCTGAAATTAAACCGGTTCGCCACCTTTACAAAATGATCGTCGAGCATGCCCCCGCGGCGGAGCACATACCCGACGACCATCACCAGGAAAATCGGGATCGTCACGTTTGCGCTGAATATAAAATTTTCCATGTCGTTTCATCCTCCGCCGCTATGGGCGCTCCTTATGTATACCCGTACTCTTCTTCCAGGATCTCTGCAATCGTTTCCGTCTCCCGAAGCGTTCTGCCGGTCGTTTTTACCACGATGCCAAGCCCCTCATCCGTCCAGGGCAGCACGATCTCGATCAGCCCGTCCTCCCGGATCTTTCTGATAAATCTTCTCTGCTTTGCATTGTAAGGCAGCGAATTGATCACGCCGGTCACATATTCGGATTGAACCAGGCGCTTCGAAAACCGCTCCAGTACATCTGCTCCGTGGTCATCCCGCAGACTGATTTCTTTCTCGGAAACTGTCAGGCTGGTTTTTGACAGACCGGTTTCTCCCGCCTCCTTCAGATGCGGCGCATAAAGCTTTACATGCTCCTGTGTGCAGATATTCCGGACCGTTACTTCCTGTCCGTCTTTTAAAATAGCAACGGACGGCACATTCCATCCGGATTCCCGAATGCTAAACCCCGCCGCATCCAGAAGATATGCAAATGCCAGTCCAACGCAGGATTCTTCCCCGCAGTGCCAGCTATGCGAAAGATACGCTTCCTGCCTGTCCTCCACCGCTTCCGATTCATAAGGAGATCGGAAAAAAGAAAAATAAAAATGTTTCACATTGACGGATTCCGGCATTTCACAGATCATTCGGAAAAGCCTCGCGCTGTCTTCTGAAGCAATCCGGCACGTCGTGATACCGTGATTTAATAATTCTTTATATGTTTTTGCGATCTGTGCCGCACTGTCATACCCTACGCTGCTTTTATTCTTTATCGACTGTTCATTAAAATATAGTTCCAACCGTACTCTCCTGTCAGATCAGTTCCGCCATCAGAATCCCCCACTCGTCCAAAAGGCCTTTTGGGTATTCGCTTAAGTTTCCTCTCTCGTCCATATCGATCTGATCGACTTTTGTCTCCTGGTTTTCATTTTTTCTGAAGAAAGAAATCCCCACATCATCATGGCGGATCAGCCCCTGCTTCGCCGCGACCCGCACGCCGTTGATCACATGATCACTGTGCGATTCGCAGATAATCTGGCTCCCATTCGCCGCCGCAAGCGCAATCAGACGCGCCATGGCGGACTGTCCCTTCGGATGAAGATGCGATTCCGGATTTTCAATCAGCATCAGGCTTCCTTCGCCGGCGATCAGCAGCTCTGTGATGAGCGGCAGTACGTACGGGATGCCGAATCCGACATTTACCGGCAGAAACGGGTCGGATACCAGGCGTTCTCCGCTGTAGCTGATGGATAATTTTGCTTTTTCAATCAGCGGAAGAAGCTCTGCCGTGATACGGATTCCCGGCGAAATCTCCGCCATCCATGCGGATACCTGATCAATCAGACGGCTGGTTTTCCCTGTCGGCAGACACAGCGGACCCGGCACTCTGATCCGCTCCCCCTCCGTCGCAAGAAACGGCACGATAAACTCGCCCGCTGCACCCAGTCTGGTCACACCGTTCTTTTTCCAGTTTTCCACACTGTACTGTTTCTTCGGCCCCAGATGCTCCGCACCCAGATAGAAAAACAGATCGGAAAACAATGCCGCCGAGTAACTTTCCTCTGCATCCGTCTCCACGCGCGGGAGCTGATCGCTGTCAGCATCCGCCGGGCTGTATGCATATCTGCAATCATAAATCTCCGTATCGGACAACCGGATATAAAATCTCACCGTATCTGCTTCTTCCGCGCTCTGGCAGAAAATATCTTTTCCTGTTCCCAGCCGGATCAGTTCGCCATTTGTATGCAGGCAATTCAGCCCGGCCTTCTGGTTTTCCCAAAAACTCTGCCGCAGCAGCAAAAGCGGCTGTATTACGGACGACTTTCCCATGCCGTTCATGCCAAAAAAAAGATTTAGTGGTTTCAATGGCAGAGACAGTCTCCTGATAGATTTAAAATTTTCGATCTGCAGATAACGAATCATCCGATAACACCTCTTGAAATATTTTGTCTATTTTTTTATGCCTGCTCCTGACATTATTCATGGTAGCCGTACCCCTTGTAATAATATCCACAAATTTTTCGTTTTTTAAAAGTGAAGCGTATTTTTTCTCCAGTCTCTCTTTTCCCGCAAGTAATGCCTCACAATCAGCCGCACTTAATTTTGCCAGATTTACAGACACCGCATCAAAAAGCGGCTTGTTAATCTGTCCGTACCGCCCGTCCGCATTTATTTTGCGAAACGCTTTATCTCCAAAAATTTCTTTTGCGTAGCGCATGGACCGAAGAAAATCCCTTCTGCATCTGTCGATTTCATCGGGCGATTGCTGCTGCAGGCGGATCAGGGCATTGTTCAGAAAATCCTCAAGATTCCCCTCATACAGCTGTGTCCCAAGCAGATAAAATGCGATAAACCGGTTCACAAATTCACAGTCCAGCATCCTGCTCGAATCAATCTTTCCCCTCGTAGCCTGCACAAATTCCCGGGAATGCGCCAGCTCCTTTAACAGATTCGCCGCCTGTCCCCGGTAGACGGAGTTCTTAATCTCCGCAGGCTCTAAGGTCAGTCCTCCCGTATTAATCCTTGTAAAAATACTGGTTCTGACCTTATCGGGAGTTCCGGGACGGATCACATAGGCCGTAACCAGCTGCTCCTTTATCCTTCTTCGAATGCTGGTCGGAAGTTCTCCAAAGGAAAGTCCTTCGTACTCTTTCAGATATTCGAGCTTTTCCAAACGCAGACAGTCCGGATCATCCTGATCCTGCACGATAAAGCGCCGGATCGCATTCAGCCTCTGCAGCCCGTCCACCACGATCAGTTTGTCATCATCCGTACTGTCAAAATAAAACGTCGGCAGCGGGATGCGGATGATCAGGGATTCGATCAGCCTGCTCTGCTTCCCGGCATCCCACAGATCCGGCCTCCGCTGAAAATCCGGATCCAGTATAATATCACCGTATTCCAAACGATCCGCCAGATTGGAAATCGTCATCGGCTGGGAGATAATATCCACATCCTTTGGATTAAACGGCTCTGTGATCACGCCGTCCTCACTCCCGTCATATAATGTTTCTTCCTCTACCCCGACAGGCAGCTCTCTCTCACTCATGGCAGTTCCTCTTTATCATCCTGTGCCGCCGGCATCCGTTTCATCCGGCTCAAACCCCCGGCCTTACAGTCGAACAGGGCGGATTCTCTCCCTGTTCACGCGCAACCCGCATACGGCTTCTCTTTTCAGGCCTGCGCAGCCGCTACGGCTCCACCCTCTCATACCGGTAAAAGAAATACTCCAAATCAAAATACGTCTGCTCCTCGCTGTCCGCCGCGATCCGCCATTCCGGCATCTCATCCAGATTCGGGAAATACGCGTCCGCATCGTAGGCAAACGAGATCTTTGTGATATGCGCCACGTCGCACTCATCCAAAAGCTGGCGATATACCGTCTCCCCGCCGATCACATAGATATCCTCACTCGCATATTTTGCCAGCTCCTCATGCAGCTCCTCCATCGAGTGCACGACGACGGCGTCCTTCACCCGGTAATCCGGATCATGCGTCAGCACAATATTCGTCCTGTTTTTTAAGGGCAGACCGTTCGGAAAGCTCTCTAAGGTCTTTCGACCCATCACGACCACCTTCCCGGTCGTCGTCTCCCGGAAAAACTTCTGGTCCGCCGGAATCCGCACCAAAAGCTCATTCTGATTGCCGATCGCCCAGTTTTCATCCACCGCTGCTATCAGATTCATCCCAGTATCTCCTCTCTTATCGCCTGTTAACGGGAAATCCGCCTCCCCGGGCAGACTCCCGTGCAGAGCAGAATCCTGCCATGCAGAATACAACGCTGTCTGGCGGGATCTCTCCGGGCTTCCTGATCTTTTTCACACCGCCACCGGTATATCCTTAATCTGCTCCCCTGTCACATAATTTTCCACCCGCACATCCTTCGGCGTAAACTGATAAAAATCCTTCACCTCCGGGTTTAACGTCACCTTCGGCGCCGGTTGCTGTTCCCGACTGATCAGCTCCTCAACAATCGGCACATGCCGGTCGTAAATATGCGCGTCCGCGATCACGTGCAGAAGCTCCCCGGCCTTCATATCGCACACCTGCGCGAACATCATCAGAAGCACCGCGTACTGGCAGACATTCCAGTTGTTTGCCGTTAAGACATCCTGGGAGCGCTGGTTTAACACCGCATTTAACGTCAGCTTCTCATCGCCCTTCTGGTGCGTCACGTTAAAGGTCATGCTGTAGGCGCAGGGGTAGAGATTCATCTCGTGCAGATCCTGATGCACATAGAGATTTGTCATGATCCGGCGGCTGAAGGGATTGTTCTTCAGATCGAAGAGTACCCGGTCCACCTGATCCATCATGCCCTCTTTATACTGGTGCTTTACACCAAGCTGGTAGCCGTATGCCTTGCCGATGGAACCCTCCTCGTCCGCCCACTCATCCCAGATCGTGCTGTTTAAGTCATGGATATTATTAGATTTTCGCTGCCAGATCCAGAGCAGTTCCTCCGTGCAGGTCTTTATCGCCGTCCGCCGCAGCGTGATCGCCGGGAATTCTTTTGAGAGGTCATACCGGTTCACCACGCCGAACCGTTTGATCGTATAGGCGCTCGATCCGTCCGCCCAGTGCGGACGCACCTTCTCCCCCTCCGTGCTTGTCCCGTTTTCTAAAATATCTTTACACATTGCCACAAAAATCTGATCTGCCGCGCTCATTACCGCCTCCGTCTGTTCTGTTTTTATGCTTTGGGCCGCATCCGGTGTAGCGTGTCGGCTCACACTGCCGCTCTTACCCCGTCCGCTGCCGTACCGCCTTATTGTAACGGATTTCCGAATGCTTTACAAGGCTTTGCACGGTCATTTTCTATTGCATTTTTTTGTCAGATGCGGTATATTTACGTGGAGAGCCGGCCGGATCCTCCATAGCGATCCCGATGGCCGGACGTTTCCGCGCAGCGTATCCCGCCATGCGGCACAATGATTTTTCACAAGGAGAAGTTACCATGAGTCAGGCAAAAGTAGACCGTTATAAAGAAGAAAAAGCAAACCGCAAACAGATCATGGCCCGCGAGAAGCGCAACCACATCCTGTCTGTCATCTGCGGATGGGCGATCCTTTTCGTTCTTGTCGGCTGGGCGGGCGTTTCCGGCTACAATAAATATGAGAGCAGCCGTCCCATTGAGACCGTATATGTAAATCTGGATTCGCTTAACAGCTATGTGGCTTCGTTGTCGGCCACGGAATAGAGCAGACGCCGGTTACTGTGGGCTGCCGCATATCCTGCGGCAGCCCTTTCGCTTATACAGGGCAGAGACTGCCGGAGAATACAATGGATACATTCAGAGAGACGCAGCAGGAATTCCGCTTTCTGCTGTTGCGCAGCGAAGACCTGCGGCCATTATGGCGGCCGGAACCCGAGATCATCTTTCTGCTGAAGGGAGCCGGGCACATTTACTTTACAGACTCAAAATCAGAATATACGCTCCGTGAGACCGACATTTTTGTGATCAACAGTTTTGAAATACAGCATCTTGAGCTGGAGGGAAACGCGCTTGCACTTTCCCTTACACTATCAATGGATTTTCTGATGTCTGTCAGCCCGGAGCTTTTAAACTATCCGGTTAATAGGCTGGTAACGTAAGAAAACATTTTAAGCGAGGGTCGGCGTAGCGTCAAGC
>CAJUNX010000034.1:26247-43434 GCA_910587865.1 uncultured Roseburia sp. | reverse complement strand
TTTCAAATCCTGAAATCCGGCCTCTTTGTCTTCATGGTTTTCCCCACTTCCATCCGTGATTATCATATAAAAGACGGTATCCTCATCAAAAAACACATGAATCAACTCGGTGTCGGGAAGATCAGCATTGGAGCTTGGAGAACAGTATGATAAAGAACCGTCATCAAGAATTTTCACTTTCTTTTCGGCAATGAAAAATGAATTCTCTTCCATTTTCCAAACCTTACCCAGAAAATCCGCATCAACAGCAGCGGCAACATCCGGCTTTAAAACCTGCCATCTGCCTTCTGTATTTTCCTGTGTCTCCTCCGTGTCCCCATCAATCTCTTTTGCATTATTTGATTCCTCTGATAACACTTCGCTTATCTGGTTTCCTTCTGTTTTAGCAGCAGAACCGGAACCGCATCCCGTAACCATTGTATTCAATATACAGACAGTACCGAATACTATCATTGCCTTTTTGAGTTTCATAAATTTTTCTCCCTCCTGATTATTTTATAGAAATAACAGTTATTATAGTCTGCCCGATTCACTCAAACAACCTGTTTGCTGTGAAATGCTTTCTGGATGCCTTAAATGTCACGGAACCTTCTGATGAACATCTGCTTTTGGTCTCTTTCTCTGTCCAATAGATGATTCTGTGGATTTTCCAGTATCAGACGTGAAGCGGATGCCGCTGTTGTTCTCTTTTCTGCCCTCTGCTTAAAATTTGTTGACTGCATTTATATAGGCCGTGGTAAATTCCCTGCCGATACCCTTTTCAAATTCCGGGTACCGGAACTGCTCTATTGTTAGTGAGTTTCTTTCCTGCCTGGGCAGGGGTCTGCGGTTTGTTTTTGAGTCTCAATCCGTGGATCTTCTTTCAATAAGATCTGGTTGTGAAAATGAAAAACCATGCCACGGGAACGGGCATGGTTCTCTTTTCGCAATATTGGTTCAAATTTTAGCTATCCGCATTTATGAAATAGGCTTTCCCTTATCAGCTTGCGCTTATTATTTTTCAATCTCTGCCAATGACAGAATAAATTCCTTATCCTCATCTGATACAGTAGTATAAAATTCCAGAAATTCCTTGGCTACATATCCCCCCTTTATTGTTTCCGGGGCAATCTGTTCTTTAATAATATTTGAATCTTCATATACCGTCAGCTCCATCAATTTTTCCGGGTTTCCGTCATTATAGGCTGCCACTGGCGCCTTGTAAGAAATAATCGTGTATAATACCTTAAGATCTCCGGTTTTACTTTCCAGTATGTCCATCTCCGCATCTGTATCAGACGAAATATCAGTATAGTCTAAACCGCTAAACCGGAGCAGGGTATCCTCATCCGTAACAGTGCCCAGCAGATTTCCGTCCGCTGAATAAACTTCCACCTGCGAAAGCCGCTGTACATCTTCCCTTCCCGCATTCCTGCCTGCGCCGCATCCCGCCAGGCTTATGGCGGACAGAATCACTGCCAGTATAAAACCCAATACCTTCTTCATTTCGATTCCTTCCTTTCTATCAGCAATTTACAGACTGTCACAAGCAACACACAAAACAGGAAAATGACCGGGAAAACCGGGTTCCAGGCATTTGTGGCTATACCTGTCAATACCGCCAGTACCGTTGCAGGCAGGGCAATATATAACCATGTAAATTTCCCACGCGAATTTTTCTTTGCAATATAATCCGCATTCCGGGTAATTATATTTTCGGCATGGATTGCTATTCCCACTATAATCAGGAGCATGACCGATGCCGCATCTATCAGACAGTCCAATGCGTTGCATACTTCACTGCCGACAGCATCTTTTACCATATACAGAAACTCTGATCCAAAAAGGAACATTATTACCCCCAAAACAATCATGCCAACATATCTTTTTCTGTTTTGGTTACTATCCTCACGAAAGGATTTTATCACTGTTTCGTCAAACAGCAAGGTATTTGAACTGATTTCTTTGTAACGCCCCAGTTGAAAAAAAGTCCATACCAAAACAGCTATGCCAACAGCCATTGTTCCCCAATACAACGGGCGCAGCAGCTGCATGTATTCGGAAAAGCATCCAAAAATATCTGAGCTGATGACCAGACCAACTCCAATAGCAATGTTTTTCGCCAAATGCCTCTTATGGGAAAGGAACCCGTCAATCGTCTCCCGGCTTACATAATACCCATTTTCTTTATTATTCTCATCCGGCCCTTCACTTTTTAGCAGATAATCCAGTGTCACGCCAAACATATTGCTGATCTGCAATAATTTATCGATCTCTGGTATCCCCCTGTCACTTTCCCACTTACTTACAGCCTGGCGTGACACCTCTAACAGTCCTGCCAGTTCCTCCTGAGAATAGCCTTTCTCTTTGCGGAGCCCTTTCAGTTTTTCTCCAAAAGTCATCTTAAACAACCTCTCTTCCTGTTTTTCTGTCTGAATTATAGAATCAAAGTTGTATAAATGCCACCATCTTAGCGTGTCATCCTGTCAATTCAGCGTGTCATTCTCTGTTTTTATGCTCTAATTCCGTTTTCTGGCAGAACTTTTGATATCAAACCATCCTTCCATCTCCCTGAACGTATCGGTCATCCCCGACAAGGCTCCACTGGCGCTGCATATAGGATTTCAGATTTTCCGTGCTTTGCCTGCATGCCTCCCGGACTGTTTCCGGGTTATCGAAATGCGCGGGTACTGCACCGGCGGCGCAGTACCCGCGCTCCATCCCTGCAGATATGCCCTCATCCATCGGGTTTAAGAACCCGGCGACTTCCCCTGCAAAAAGGATGTGCCTCACGCCGTAGCCCACACGGCATCCCGGACGGATATGCGGCGTCAGCCATTTTTCCTCTTTCGTCTGCCTGCCAATCCACAGATGGTGCTTTTCCTCCACACAGGCAATCAATCGCCCATGATAATATCTGATTTTTTACGATAGAAATCTATGGAAGCCTGTTTTTATCTCCCCATTCACACATCCCATCTAAAATAGGAATGAGTGACTTTCCGCGTTCTGTAAGGCTGTATTCGACCTTTGGCGGAATCTGCGGGTATTCTTTTCTGTTTACCAACTGGTCTGCCTCTAATTCTTTTAATGTAGAGCTTAGCGTTTTGAAAGAGATCCCTCCAATATACTTTTTCATTTCATTAAAACGGACGATGCCAAATTCCATAAGCGTATAAAGAATTGTCATTTTGTATTTCCCGTTGATGAGGGATAATGTGTAGCTGAAACCTGTTGTTTCCAGGCATTCCTGTGATATACAGCGTTCGTTCATTTCTTTTACTCTCCTTTAGTAAGTATATAACTTTCATGCTAGTATCATACTTGTATGTATGTACTTATTTTCTGTTTCATTCTTGCTACAATTATAATGTTAACAGTAGAAAAAGTCAATCCTGCAAAGAAAAGAGGCACAGACATGCAGAACTATCACAATGTGGATACTGTGCCTGGCGGTGATAATTTTAAGGCCCGTGTGGATGTCCTCATAACCTGCGTCAGTCAGGTGTTTTTCATATATCCTGTATATCCCGATCATCTTCGATAACTAAGATTTTTTTCATAACATTTCCTCCGGGTATAGAATATCATAGTTTTTTGAATGTTTAATGAAGCGATACCTTCATGGCTGAACCATTACCATAACTTCCATATGGTTTCAGGTTTTTTGATGTCAACCAGTGTCTGAATTTTCCACCATATCCGGCATGAGGATAATCTGAAGACGGCAGGTTTAAGAAGATTCTATTAAGAAAGTCATTGAATGTATTCTGGGGTATATGGGAAGATGGAGGATGAGGCATAATGGAGAAAACGATTAAGGTTAACCGGAAAAGGAAAATTATCTTGCTTGTGACGCAGCGTAATGAGGTATCCTATAAGAGGAGGTGTGACATGGATAAACATAAAGCGATCCCACAAGGTTATATGACCGTTGGTGAAATTGCAAAGAAAATGGACGTTACTGTACGGGCATTACAACATTACGACAGAGAGGGCCTGCTTTCCCCATCTGCCATGAGTGAAGGAGGGCGTAGGTTATATACAGATAAAGATGTAGTAAAGCTGCATCAGATATTGTCTCTCAAACATTTAGGCTTCTCTTTGGACGATATAAAGAATCGGCTTATTCCGCTTGATACACCGGCTGAAATTGCTGATGTCCTTATGGAGCAGGCAACCGCAGTCAAACAAAAAATAGAAAGCCTGTCCGAATCGTTGAGGGAATTGGAAGTGCTGCGGGAGGAAGTCCTTCAAATGCAATCAGTTGATTTCAAAAAATATGCTGATATTATTGCGAATTTGCAGATGAAAAATGATTTCTATTGGCTGATTAAACATTTTGATGACCAGATGCTTGACCATATCCGCAGCCATTTTGATAAAGATAGCGGGGTGGCGTTTATAAACGCTTTCATGCAGCTTCAAAACGAAGCAATAAGGCTACAAAATGCAGAGGTTCCTGCGGATAGTGATGAGGGACAGAATTTTGCAAAAGCCTATTGGAATATGATTACGGATTTTACTGGTGGGGATATGAGTATGCTTCCCAGACTGATTGAATTAGGACAGTTTCAAAATACAGACCCTAAATGGAAAGAGGTTCAAGATATTGCTATGGGATATATTGAACAAGCATTAGGTGTCTATTTTTCCCGTTTAGGCATTGACCCATTTCAGGGAGAAAACAAGGAGGACACAGAATGAATGATGCTATAAATATTTGTAATTTAACAAAAAGTTATGGAACTCACGCCGTACTGAAAGGTTTAAATTTTTGCGTACGACAAGGAGAAATCTTTGCTCTGCTCGGCATAAATGGAGCAGGCAAGACCACAACCCTCGAATGTATCGAGGGTTTAAGAAAATATGACAGCGGAAGCATTACCATAAATGGAATCATGGGCATTCAATTGCAGTCGGCTTCTTTGCCGAAATACATCAGAGCACTGGAAGCTGTAAAGCTGTTTGCGAAATGGAATAAGACATCTCCTGACAGAGCAACGCTTGACGCTCTCGGTATTTATGAACTTTCAGAAAAGCCGTATTATCAATTATCAACAGGGCAAAAGCGCCGGCTTCATCTGGCACTTGCTTTAACACGAAATCCAGATATTCTGTTTCTTGATGAACCAACCGCAGGACTTGACGTTGAGGGACAAATATCTTTACATGAACAAATCCGCCAGTTAAAAGCAATGGGAAAGACCATCATATTAGCAAGCCATGATATGGCAGAGGTTGAAAAGTTATGTGATCGGATTGCCGTTCTTTCCGGCGGCAAAATTGCCTTTATCGGGACTGTCGATGAGCTGGGCGAAACAATCGGGAAGCATTATAATATCACAATCCAAACAGAAAATAGAACTGAAACCTATGAATCGGAAAATATCGGAACTTCTCTGCTTTCGCTACTCATGCAGTACAAGGAAAAAGGAGAAACTATCACAGATATTAAGATTGACCGTGGTTCACTGGAACAGCACTTTATAAAAATTGCAAAGGGGGAGTAACAATGGGAGCTTTTTTATACGGAGTTTTTTTACAATGGAAGTTAGACATAAGGAGTAAGACATTACTTATAACATGCTATATCGTTCCGCTTTTATTTTTTGTAATTATGGGCGGTATATTTACATCAGTTATGCCAGAAGCGAGATATACGCTTATTCAGTCAATGACTGTATTTGGTGTGACAATGGGAGCGTTGATTGGTCTGCCGCCCTCTCTTGTTGAGATTTACAGCAGCGATATTAAAAAGGTTTACAAAGCGAATGGTGTTCCATTATACCTCGGTCTTGCTTTAACCAATATTTCAGCATATATTCATTTGTTCCTTATGAGCATGATTTTATATATTGCAGCACCGCTTGTTTTCCATGCTGAAATACCAGAGAATCCGGGGAGGTACTTTATCAGCCTTGCTGTTTTTATTGCGGTATCTCTTAGCATTGCCAGTATCATTGGTCTGGCAGTAAAAGATCAGGCAAAAACCTCTATGTTTTCTATTATTATTTTTATACCTTCTACCATGCTTTCTGGAATTATGTTCCCTATGGAACTACTTCCAAAAGCGTTTGGAACAATAGGAAAACTATTTCCAGCTTCATGGGGATATAAACTGATGACAGAGAATGTTTTTAAATTTGAACACTTTTTACCATTTCTTTTCATTTTTGTCTTAGCTGCTGTTATGTGCAATATTCTGTTGCGAAAAGTTGATAACTAGCAAATCCAGCCGAGCCAGCGGGCGGCAAGTAGATGGGCTGCGCCCACCGCCCGTACGGACATTCACGTCAGCACCGTCAGCGACTTCACGCTGCGTGTAACCGGGATTTGTACGAGTCTCATGTAATTTGCAGACAACGGTTTCTGCTCTCATATTTGCAATTTCCCTTGACAAAATAATAGTAAGTGGAGGGCCAGAAAGATAAAGCTGGCCGTTTTTAATTGAGAATTTCCAGGTAAAAAATCTGGTATTGACAATGTAAGACGATACTCATATAATTATCAATAGTAATTATCTATGATAACTAATGAGACAGAACCGAGAAAGGAGAATTCACAAAAAAATGAATCCGGAAAAAATAAAAAGAATGCTAGATGCCTGTTATCTTGCAAAAAGGATCCGGGAGCTGCTCCCTGAACTGCCGGAGGGAGTAGCGCCGGCGTATATCCAGTATCTAGATGTGATCCACAGGCTTCAGAAGCATGGAGAGAGAGTAAAGGTATCAGACATCAGCGATACATTAAAACTGCCAAGACCGGGAGTTACAAGAACCGTAAAGGAAATGGAGAAAAAGGGCTATCTCAGCAAATATGCATCAGAGGAAGACGGCAGGATCACCTATATTTCCATTACAGAAAAAGGGGAACATCTCTCGGATCAATACGATAAAAATTATTATAGCCGGCTCTCAAAATATCTGGATGATATTTCGGAGGAAGAGGCTGACTGTATGATCCGGACAATAGAAAAATTTTACGGGGTCATGAGTGAAAGGAGAGTAGACATTGAATAATTCAAAATCAGATTTTACACAGGGTAGTATATTTTGAAAACTGTTGCCGTTTATGGTGCCGATCTTAGGTGCACTGGTCCTTCAGGCAGCTTATGGTGCAGTCGATCTTCTGGTAGTAGGGAGATTCGGAACGACATCGGGGCTTTCAGCGGTATCTACAGGAAGTCAGGTGCTGAATCTGGTAACCTTTGTTATTACGCAGTTTGCAATGGGCATCACGGTTTTGATCGCACGGTATATCGGTGAAAAAAAACCGCAGTATATCGGATCACTGATAGGCGGTTCAACGCTTTTTTTTGCAATCATTTCAGCAGTGTTATTCGTCATTATGATCGGATTTTCCCGTCCGATCGCAGTGTTGATGCAGGCACCGGAAGAGGCAGTTGGTTTGACGTCTGTCTATGTGCGCATCTGCGGAGCCGGCATCTTTTTTATTGTTGCTTACAACCTGCTTGCAGCCATTTTCAGAGGATTGGGAGACAGCAGATCACCATTACTGTTTGTGGCGGTTGCGTGTGTCGTGAATATTGCGGGTGACCTGATCTTAGTGGCGGGCTTACATCTGGATGCAGCAGGGGCAGCGATGGCTACTGTATTTGCACAGGCAGTCAGCGTCGTATTTGCATTGTTTTTACTTGTGAAAAGACAGCTGCCGTTTGTGATCACCAAAAAGGATTTTAAAATCAATGGGCATTGTGTGAGAGCATTAAAAATCGGGTTTCCACTTGCCCTGCAGGAATGCCTGACACAGATTTCTTTTCTTGCCCTCTGTGCATTTGTCAACAGACTGGGACTGGAAGCTTCGTCAGGGTATGGCGTTGCCTGCAAAATTGTCAATTTTGCAATGCTGATCCCAAGCTCCCTGATGCAGTCCATGGCATCATTTGTATCCCAGAATGTGGGAGCCGGTAATGAGAAAAGAGCGAAAAAGGCTATGTTTACAGGTATGGGCATCGGACTGGCCATCGGCTGTGTGGTATTTGCACTGGTACTGCTGAAGGGTAATCTGCTGACCGGAATTTTTACAACCGATGCTGCTGTAGTCCAGAATGGATTTGATTATCTGAAAGGATTCGCGTTAGAAACGATCGTGACGGCAGTTTTATTCAGTATGATCGGCTACTTTAACGGACATGACAAGACCGTCTGGGTCATGGTGCAGGGACTTGTCCAGACGCTGCTAATCCGTCTGCCGCTGGCATATTACATGAGTATCCGGCCCGATGCAAGCCTTATGAAAATCGGATTTGCAGCGCCGGCGGCAACGATATTTGGTATTCTTTTAAATATAATTTATTATGTATGGATGAACCTTGCCGGTAAGAGAAAATCGAAAGAGATTTAAGAAAAATAATCTGATCGGCAGCCGGCCAAAAAGAAGTTCCTGCACTACTATCGAATAATGTAAGAGAATACCGAATGAAGAAACAGCTTACCCAGCGGCAACTTGCTGATTTAGTAAAACTTTCTTCAGGAACTATCATTTCACTGGAAAAAGGGCACTATAATCCGTCTGTTTTGCTTTTAGTCTTATAAAGGGATTTCCTGCTGCTTTTATTGTCTCTGCTGGCTGCGGACTAATTGGCATTGTAGATTTTCTATTTGAACATGTGATCCATAAGGTTGGACACGCGTTCCTCTGAGATCTCCGTGCCGGTCATGCACCCTCCCCGATCTCTACGTTTGTAAAGGAAGGTACATGCTGTGCGCCCTCTTCCAGCGCGGTATAGTCCATGCAGGAATGGAGGGCCCGGGCAGCCTTTGGGCAATACAAGCGCCCTGGCTTTTTTCCCGCGCGACACAATCTGGCGGCATACCTCTCCGCCGAGATATCCTGCAGCTCCTGTAACCAAATACAAAGTGCTCATTTTTCCATCCGTCCTTTCACTTTTCCAACATTGTGTTGTTTCATAAACTTATTATTGATTTATCCAACAATATATAGCATAATAATTTTGGTGTTGCAATGAAATCATTGATATTTTGAAATCTGGCGGGAAAACGACACTTATCTCAAATATGTCGGAATCTTATCAAAAAAGGAGAATAAAATATGCTCAAAGAAAACCGTCGCGTAAAGATAACAAAGCTTCTGCTTATGGATAGTTTCCTGCATCTGCTCGCGGAAAAACCGATGCCACATATTACGGTAAAAGCTATCTGTGAAGACGCCGACCTGAATCGTTCCACCTATTATCAATACTATGCTGACCCTTATGACCAGATGGCCAAACTGAAAGCATCCATTATAGAAGAGATGACTTCTTATACGGAGCTGCCGCAGGAAGAGCATACCAGCAAAGAGGCGGCACTGTATGCAGTTATTAAGAAAACGCTGGATTATATGGATTCCAAAAAAGAGATGTTCCGCATTCTGCTATGCAATAACGGGGATATCAGCCTGCAGAAGGACATCCAGAGTATTTTTGCACAGAAACTGGTTCCCGTGTACTTTAATCCATCCACAAACAAAACAGCTCTGCAGGAATTTATTTTCATCAGCAGCGGATGCTTTGGCATCATTTATTACTGGCTGAGTATCGATACGCAGATTCCCACCGAAGAGCTGACAGAACAGATTACGCATTTTGTCAAAAAGTTCTTACGTTAGCCGCATTCGGTTCCAAAGCACGCAAAATATTTCCTGCGATCGAGTGTTTATGATTTTTTCGCCTAAAAGTTTGTTACTATTTTTTCGTCTCCCTCCCGGCTATCCACGCAAAAAAGCCGCCCGGCTTTTCAATTCCGGACGGCTTTTTATAACTATCTTGAAAGGACATGGCTTCTATGATTCCTCAAATAAATCATCTCTCGTGATATTATGCAGCCACTTCCCGCTTCGGTAATGCTTTATAACCCAGGGCCATTTGACAAATTCATCGGTACATAAGAGAAAATAAACCCACATCACAGGCAGCTTTAAGGCAAATGCCGCGAGAAAACCAAGCGGGACGGCATAGCACCACATGTCAATCGTGTCACAGATAAAACCGAACCGGCTGTCGCCTCCGGCGCGGAAAACACCCGCGATCAGAGTGGTATTGACGGCAGCTCCCATCACATAATAGGTGTTGATCAGCATCATATACTTCAGATAATGCATGGCCTGATCACTCAAAGACGCATGTCTCAGTACAAAAGGCATGGCCGCTAAAATGATGAGCCCGCCGATGGCGCCTGTGATCACGGTCAGCTTCATCAGTTTTTTCGCCCCGTCCCTTGCCTCCTCTAATTTATTTTCTCCGATGATATTTCCCAAAAGAATCCCGCCCGCGCTTGCCATACCGAAGCAGAGGATCGTTCCGAAATTACGCACAACAATGACAAAGGAGTTAGCGGCAACAGCATCGGTTCCGAGATGGCCGATAATCACGGAATACATGGAAAATGCAACGCTCCAGCTGACGTCATTTCCAAGAGCCGGCAGGGAAAGCCGGATAAAATCGGAAAAGAGCATCCTGTTTTTCGAAAACAGATATCGAAAATCCAGCTTGATATCTTTGCTTAAGAAAGACACAACAAAACATGCCGCAAGCTCAATCAGTCTTGAAAGCGAGGTAGCAATCGCGACACCGGCGGCCCCCAGTTTCGGAGCGCCGAATAAACCAAAGATAAACACGGCGTTCAGCATGACATTCAGGGAAAATGCAAGCACATTCATCGCCGTGCTGATCATAACTCTGCCGATACTCCGAAGCACGGCCAGATATACCTCTGTAATTCCCCAACACAGATAACTGACACTCATATAACGCAGATAGGAGGCGCCGATTGCAATCAGTTCCGCGTCATTTGTAAACAGATGCATCATCTCAGTCGGAATCAAAAGCGCTGCACCGGCAAAAATCAATGCGATGATCATGGAAAAACGAAGCGCGATTCCCTCCGTTACCTGAATCGCCTTAAAATCCCCTTTTCCATAATACTGGGCGCACAAAATCGTTGCCCCGGTTCCGAGTCCGTAAAATACCATAAAAAGAACACTCGCATACTGAGAGGCAAGTGATACGGCTGAAATGGATGACTGCCCGACATAATTTAACATCACAACATCCGCGGAGCTGACCGCCGCACTAAGCAGATTCTGAATAATGATCGGCAGTACCAGCCGGAAAATCTGCCGGTAAAAAGCAGACTGGTTCGTATTCTGACTCTTTTGCATAAAACTCCTCATTTCTACTTAAAAATATTTTGATATCACGGATTATCTTATCACAGTCACTGACAGAATGCACGCGGACTTTTTAAAAAATTTAATGTTTTCCTCAGAAAAGCTTCATACAATGTGCACAGTTATGTTAAAATTAGGAAGTATACTGTTATTAACGTGCATAATCCGGACCAGAAAGAACGCAGGCGGACGGATAATGCAAAATGGCTTTGCTGCCGATACAGAAAGTATAAGAAGAAAGAGGAAAAACGGACAACAAATGACCAATGAGCAATATTACACCTTTATACAGCCCTATACAGATGCCAAGGAGATTCTGCTGGCACGCCTGAATGTGCTGGAACACAATCTGTACAATGATTCTGCTGCCCGACCAATTCATAATATACAGAATCGGATTAAGAAAAAGAAAAGCATTGAAAACAAGCTGATAAAAAAAGAGAAAGAACCGACGATGATGAATGCAAAGGATTATCTGCAGGATATTGCCGGCGTACGTGTGATCTGCTATTTTATCGAGGATATTTACAGCCTGATCGAAGCGCTGAAGCTTCAGTCGGATCTGATTGTGATAAAAGAAAGAGACTACATAGATCGTCCGAAAGCAAACGGTTACCGCAGTTATCATGTCATTGTCGGCGTGCCGGTATACTGCATGGACGGGATGGAATATTTTCCGGTAGAAATCCAGTTCCGCACCATGTCGATGGATTTCTGGGCAAGCATGGAACATCGGATTCTTTATAAAACGACACGCGATGATAAAGCGCAGATTGCCGCCGAGCTGAAAGAATATGCAAATGTACTGGTGAAAATTGAGAAACGATTTGCAGACTATACGGGAGAACGGACACAAAAAGATCCGCTCTCCCTAGAAGCTGCCGAAGCGATATGTCTGACTGAAACAGACCATCCGGAATTTAGTCCGGATCTCTCCAGTCAAATTTTTTTAAAGGAATCGTAAATGCAAGGCATACCACGATGCCGGCGATCCCGAGAAGAAAAAACATCAATGCCGCTCCTGCGCCTTTGCCCGTGCCAAACAGCCGGGTCAGCGGATGATCCGCTAAGACAGCGCTCATAAACGGCTCACATACCTCATCGATCAATACACCTCCGAGCAGATACCCCAGAGGAATTGTAAAAAACTGCATCGTATTCCGGCAGGAATAGACGCGTCCCTGCAATTCCGGGGGGATCGTGCTTCGGAAAATCACATCCATATTGACGTTCATCACAGGAATCAGAATCCATCCCAGCACCGCCGCAATGCACCAGGTGAGAGGATTCCTTCCGAAAGCAAGCATAAAATTCTCCGTACTCATAGAAAAAAACAATGTCAGACATATCACCCGAACCCTGTTTTTCGGAGCCGGAAGAAGCGTCGCAAGCAGACTGCCGCAGAGCGTCGCAATGCCTACGCAGGTATTGATCATACCAAGCACTGTCTCTCCGCCCATTGGCTTTGATAAAACCATTGCCGGGAGCGCGGCTTCATAGGCCGACGCCACCAGGTTGATTCCTGCAAGAAACAAAATCAGCAGCAGGATCAGCCGATGCTCGAAAAGCCAGCGCAGTCCGACAGCCGCGGACCGCATCAGAGATTCCTCCGTCTTCTTTTCCGATGTCTGCTTCGGGATCGGAATCAGAATCAGCAGCGTAAAAAATGCAATCGCAAAAGTGATAAGATCCACTGCAATCACACCTTCCATCCCGGCAAACGCAAAAAGCGCTGTCGCAAATATCGGAGTAAGAATGGAATTGAGCGAATTTGACATGGAACGCAGACCGCTTGTCTTCTGATAATATTCCTTCGGAATCAAAAGCGTCGCCGTCACCTCTCCCGCTGGCTGCTGTATGGTATTCATCAGACCATTAAAAGCATTGATCAGATATAAATGCCACGGCACAAGGACGTCTGTTTTGATCAGGATTATTACTACTATTGTAGATAAAGCTGCCATCAGATCGCAGAACAGCATCGTCCGCTTTTTATCCCAGCGGTCGCTCAAAGCCCCTGCAAAAATGCTCATGATGATATAGGGTGCATATGAGCAGACAGACAACAAAGCTGTTTTTAATGCCGAACCGCTCTGAAGATACAGCCACAGCACGAGTGCGTAGCTGGTCATGCCGCTGCCAAGTGTGGAGAGCGACTGGGTACTCCATAATAAAATATATTTTTTCATTGACTTTGCTCCTTTTTGTTTTAAACGTTCAGCCATGTATCGCAAAACAGGCGAATCATGTCCGCATGAATGAACATATAATGTTTGAAAAAGCAAAGTCTGAGGACAAACAAGGGATGTCAGGCTTCACCAGACATCCTTATCACTTCACTATTATCCTCCATGCGGTGTCCTCAAACCCTGCATGGAGTCAAAGCAATACATAATCTCATTTTTAAACCATACTCCTTTCCTAAGCCCGATGATTTTGTGTGCAGCAAAAAGACTGAATATCTTTAATCTTCTGCTCCTTTCTTTCCCGTACAAATAAACCAGCTTCATTAAAATATATCCGTGCGTCTGCAATTAATCTCTGTATTTGATACTTCCCTGCATCCAGATCACTCCTTTAAATCTTCTTCCCACCGCAGGCTCACCGAATAAATCTGTTTCATTTATACACACACTAAATATCATATCATTGCAGATGAGATCCAGCGTATAAATATTTTCCTTGGTAATCTGGTTCTGCATCACTGAATAATCCATGATTTCTCCGAGAATACTGTAATGGTCACTCTCTACGCCATACGGCATAAAATAGGAATCCACAATACTTAAAATATCCTCATGTGTGATTCGTCTCGACAACAGAGAATACATATCGATATCCTCCAGCGTCAGACTTTCGATCGCTTCCTCATCCCCGTCTCTCGCCGCCGCAATCAGATAATTCCTGTCCGTACCTTCCTTTCTGATATTCTGCATTTGTCGTTCCGCCTTATTCACCGCAAGAAGTATTTTTCCTTCTGTGGAGAGACCGCCAAGAATAATTCCTTCTGCAGAATTTTTCAATCCCTTACATTTTTTCATCGACAAATAATCAACGACATTCTGTAGATAAAAAATAAGTGTAACACCAATTCTGATCTCATCACAGATTCCGGCATACGATTCTTTTTCCGCATGTTTCTCCACATCAGCATATTCTTTTGTAGAAATTGTTTTACCGCACAAATAAGGAAAATAATATTCGACCTCAAACATATCATTTTCTCTGTAAATCCCGCGAACCGTGATTCCAAAAAAATCTCCGAATTCTTTTGAAATCTCTGCAAATTCATTTCCCTCGGAATCCGTGGCAACTTTATGAGCAGTTGGACATTTTATGATATATTCAAATAATTTTTCTAAATCCGCTTTCGTCAGTTTTGAAAACCCAACAGATCTTAGGAATTGATGCATACATGATCCTCCTGATTTCTGGCTATTTCTTATTTCCCATAGCCCTGTTCAGAGCTTCCTGCTCTTCTTCCGATAGTACAATAATGGAATTGCCTTCTACAATTTCCTTGATATAAGTATAACAGCCCTCTCTGGTATGCATGGCATTGATGATAAATCCATTGTTTTTCACATCCAGCATAGCAAGGGAAAAACTGAGCTTTCCTCCCATTTCACTGAACGCATCATATTTAATCAGACCCATTCTCTGATAGGAATACTGCATATTGCGAAACAGTTTTTTGATATTCTCTTCATTATCATCATTGGCAACCACAAGCCGTTCCACCTGATCGAGCCTTTTTATCAGAGTGTCCTCCAGATTTTTTGCATCTTTTCCTGTCATAAAATTACGGTAGCTTTTTTTTAATCTGCGCATCTGTACAATATTTACAATTGTAAGAATCAACAGAAACAACAAAACGACAGTCAGTCCGATAATGATATAATCCGAGTCAAATCCAAGATATTGTGAAATCATAGTCAAGCCTTTCTATTTTTTAATTGTGTAGATCAGATCAATAATACGGTCCAGTTCATCCATGGAAAAATATTCAATCTCTATCCTTCCACGTTTCTCATCCTTCTGATTGATCGCAACCTTTGTCCCGAAAATTCCCTTCATCTTCTCTTCCAGATCATGACAGATCGCAGTAATCTTCGGATCGAGTCGGACCTCTTCTTTTTTTCCGTCCAAATCAGATCCCTGCTGAACTTTTTTCACCAGCTTTTCTGTCTCACGGACACTCAGCTTCTCATCAAAGATTTTCTGTGCAAGCTGATACTGCTGATCCGAGTCGTCAATTCCAAGAAGCGCTCTCGCATGACCGGTAGAGATCATATCGTCAATCACCATCTGCTGAACCTTCTCATTTAGTTTCAAAAGACGCATGGAGTTAGTGACGGCCGTCCTGCTTTTGGAAACACGCTCCGCTACTTCATCCTGTTTCAGATTAAATTCAGTTAACAGTCTTTTATAGGCAAACGCTTCTTCAATCGGATTTAGATTTTCTCTCTGAATATTTTCAATCAGGGAAATCTCTACGATTTCCTGTTCGGTAAGATTTTTAATGATAACCGGTATTTCCTTCAATCCTGCCATTTTGGCAGCGCGCCATCTTCGTTCGCCCGCTATGATTTCATAATATTCTGTTTTATCCTGTACCAGCAATGGCTGAAGAACACCGAACTGCCGGATTGATTCGGACAGCTCCATCAAAGTATCCTCATCAAAATTCTTTCGCGGCTGTTCCCGGTTCGGTTCCACTTTTTGGATGCTGACCATAACGCCGTCCGTTTCCTTTTCTTTCCTTATCTCCTCCGCATTCTGATTTTCATCTCCTGTATGTTTCGCTTTATTTGGAATAATCAGAGAATCCAGTCCTTTTCCCAATCCAGCTTTCTTTGCCGCCATATCAGATATCCGTCCTTTCCATCACTTCTTTTGCCAGTAACCGGTAACTTTCTGTCCCTGCGGATTTTGCATCATACATATTGATTGGCAGCCCGTGTGACGGCGCCTCCGCAAGCCTGATATTTCTTGGTATCAGAGTCTGATAAATCTTGGTATCCAGGTTTTCTTTTACATTTTCTACCACCTGATTAGAAAGATTTGTGCGCACATCATACATTGTAAATACAATACCGTCAATCTTTAACTGTGAATTCAATCGCTGTTGTACCAAATCAATAGTATGCATCAGCTGACTTAGACCTTCCAGTGCGTAGTACTCACACTGAATCGGAACCAGCACGGTATCTGCCGTCGTCATCGCATTAATCGTCAGCATATTTAAAGACGGCGGACAATCAATCACAATAAAATCATAATCATCTCTGATATAATCAACGGCATTTTTTAAAATATATTCTTTTTCATTAATACCCAGCAGCTCTATTTCCGCACCCGCAAGATTCACATTTGACGGAATGATCTTCATCCCATTTACCACTGTGTCGCACATGCTTTCTTTGATTGAGCACTCATCGAGCATTAATTCATATACCGTATTTTCCAGCTCACTTTTATCTACACCCAGGCCGCTTGTCATATTTCCCTGAGGATCAAGATCAATGGTGAGAACCTTCTTTCCGGCTTCCGCCAAACAGGAAGCAAGATTAATAGCTGTTGTTGTTTTCCCAACACCACCTTTTTGATTCGCAATTGCTATAATTCTACTCATTATTTTTACCTCTTTTTCTTATGCTAAACAATATTCACTGGATACATGACTTATTATAACACTATTATTTCCGGATTACCACACAAAAAATGTTTCACGTGAAACATTTTTATGCCATCAAACTATATGAACTGCTTTCCTTCTGCCACAGCACATACCAGTACAAGTGAATCACACGATGTACTTACACAATTTATATCAGCACATGTAATGCTGCGGAAATACATTACTGGTTCATAGTTCTTTTAATGCATGTACTGCAGAAATATAAATTGTGCTGTCTCAATCTTATTACAGATTCCACAAAAAGATATGCTTTTCTCTTTTTGTTATTTCTCACTCGTACAGATACCGCTCAAAAATACATACCGCTTTCCTCT
>CAJUNX010000034.1:0-26147 GCA_910587865.1 uncultured Roseburia sp. | reverse complement strand
GCTATAGCCCAATCAGTACAGGCACCACTGAAAAATATAAACTGCTTTCCTTCTGTCATAGTTCAATCAGTACAGACACTATTGAAATATGTGAACTACTTTCCTTCTGCTATAGCCCAATCAGTACAGGCACCACTGAAAAATATAAACTGCTTTCCTTCTGCCGCCGTTACAATGACGCAGTTCAGTACAGATATATAGTTCATTATACTCTCATACTTCGGAAACTCACATTCATGCCAGGATGATGATCGATCTATGTGCTCCGCTCGTGTTTTATGAGATGCATTTATAAAGATATCCGTACTCTTAGCTGCTTCTTTCGCCTTACTCATTCATACCTTTCATCCTGACATCCTTCCTCCCGTTATCATTTTTTCAATTTTTTTCTAACATCTCTCCTCTTCGTTTATCTTTCTCACATCTCATTTACTTTCAGTTTTCTCTCTATGGATCCTGACACTTTCCCTTTCCTATTATTATTTCGATCCTGACTTCTCCACTTATTTTATATCTATGACTCGCACACCTTCATTTCTTTTCATCTCTTTCTCTATTATCCCCGCATTCCTCCTCTTCTTTTCATCCTTTCCATCATTCTTCAATGTCTTTAATTTTCGCCCTTTTCGGAAAAGTGTTTCTACTGCACAAAGCTTGAAATATAAATTCGTACATATAATTACTGTTTTTGCATCCGCTTAACAACTCATGGAAACTAGATGATTTGCTTTCCATTAAAATCTATTTCATAGTAGTTATTTTCAAAATCGTACAGACAAATCAAATTATCACGTATTGCAAATGGCTCTCTGTCTGAAATAGAAACAAATATATCTCTTCCTGAAAATGACCATTGTTTCTTAAAATCCAAGTCCAACATCGTTATTTCAATTTCTCCATAGATAATATATCCCTTTTCAACTTTATAAATTGCAAAGTTACAACCCAAACAGTCCAGCACAACATGGCGAATTATACAGGCATCGGTAATCTTTATCTGCGTTATCATGTTGTCTTGTAGAACTGTAAGAATGTCATCTTGCAGAACGGCACAATCCAAATCATATGAATGATACGGTCCAATCAGCGCTACTCGAAATTCTCTTTCATATAATCCAATATGAATTGACAGTGTTTTTGACAAATCGTTATGCCGATAATGTTCTGGATTCAATGTGACATCGTAATGGCGATTATCTGCCGAGTCAACGCTATATGTTTCGTCAATATTGATTTCAATGTGACATATTTCATTTTGTAAAATCAAGATCACACCTCCCCAAACCTGATTTCATATTAAATAAAAACATTTACCTGCCACCCGTTATGTATTTATAGGCTCATATTATCTGGGTACACAATTTCGAAAAGGGAGTTAATGTGCTATCGATTACGGTTTTCTTTCTTTATTCTGTGTTTTAAATTTCACCACCTTCAATTTTCTATTTTCGACATTATTCACTAAAACATATTATATCCATCCTTTGAAATGTTTCACGTGAAACATTTTACATTTTACATTTTTAATTTTTCATTCTTCCATCGTGTAAAATCACTTTTGCGAAAGTCTATACAAAAATATCAGATTTGAATATGCGATATCATGTTTTAGGATTCGGACAAACCGTGAATCAATAAAACACACAACATCCGTATTTTTTTCAGGACTGCTCATCCATCAGCCTGATCTGTTCCGTCACCTTTTTTACAATCTCTCTCAATTCCACACCACAACGGTGAGGATCGAGTTCTGCGATCTCACTGCACAATTTTATCTGCTGAAAGACGGAAATCAAAAAAGTTGATAACTGCTCTATCTGTTCCTTTTCTTTTCCTCCATCCTCTTCAGGATTTATTCTCTCTGCCGCACCTCTGCTCTCCTCTATTCCTCTGCTCTCATCCAATTCTTTTCGCAGAGTCAGATCCTGTGCCTCCTGCAAAATCAATTCCAGCTCTTCCAGTTTTTCCGTACAACTATCATACAGCTCATTTTCTTCCTCAATCTGCAGCTGAATTTCCTGTTCTGTCTGTCTCAGTTCCTCTAGTTTTTCCTTATTTCTCGGATGTAATTCCCTTGGAGTAAATGACTCATAACTAAAATCACTTTCATCTTCCAAAATTTTCATAAACTCCTTATTTTCCATATCACGCACCTGAAGATCATGCAGTCTTTGCTCGATGTTCTCTCTCTCCGAGAGAAATACATTCTGAATGTTTTTTAGATAAGATACAACCATATTTCTCCTCTCTCTTTCTCTCATGTTTTAAAATATTTTGTTTCAGCCTACTCTCTGCAGAACATGTGCAACATATAAGATTACACCAAAGAAACTTATTTTACAATAAGCCGAAATCAAATAAATTACAACTATAGTTTTTTATTTTCTACACGATTTTTTGCCGCCTAAATCAAAAATTAATTTGTATAACCAAACAAAAGCGGCTATAATATAATTATAACTCACCCTTTCAAATATCAGAAAATCATATTCCGGGAGGATACTATGAAAAAAAATATCAAACATGTTTTCTTTTTAACCGCTGTCGCTGCCGGCGCGATACACCTTGCCAACCGGTTTGTCGATATCACAGCTGAAATGAAAAATATTTTAAAATCCCAGGACGGCGAATATTATCACTGGAAAAACGGAAATATCTTTTATACCAGACGCGGTTCCGGTTCCCCGGTGCTGCTCATTCATGAGCTCAATCCCATCAGCTCTTCCTACGAATGGTGCAGACTGGTCAAAAAACTGGAAAAAGATCACACCGTATACACCATTGATCTGCTCGGGTGCGGCCGTTCTGAAAAACCGTATCTCACCTACACGAATTATCTGTATGTTCAGCTGATCACGGATTTCATTCAGCAGGTGATCGGAACACAGCCGGATGTCATCACTACGAGCAACTCCGTCTCGTTTGCAGTATTGGCACAGAACATGAATCAGGACCTGATCCGCCGGATCATCGCGATCAATCCTCCATCCATCGAGTCGTTTGAGCGAACGACGGATCAGTTTTCCATGATCAGAAAGTTTCTGATCGAGTCGCCGCTGATCGGTACGTTTCTCTATAATATACGGACACATGAGTCAAATATTGCAAAAGAGCTGCGCAACATTTATTTCTGCAGACCGCAGCTGGTTTCCAGCAAAATGCTTGATGCATATTATGAGGCGGCACACATGGAAAAGGGTCATGGCAAATACCTCATGGCAAGCATCGAAGCACATTACACGGACAACGCAATCGATCATGCACTGAAAAATATTTCCATCCCGATTTGCATTATCGAAAGCAACACGATAAAAAATGCCGTTTCGATCGCAGAGGCATACGCCAGAAAGAACTCCCTGATCGAGACCACATATCTCTCAAATGCAAAGCTTGTTCCGCAGCTTGAGATGCCGGACAAACTTTTGACCATTATCGGGCAATTTCTTCACGCTTAACCGCAGCTTACAACGGAGACCTCGACGGCGTACCCGCTTTTCTCGGATACGCCCCCGGGGTCTTCTTTTTTTTCACAATCCTGACAAACGAGCGGCTGTTCTCATTCAGCTGAAATCGATAAATCTCCTCCAGCTTTCCTCCCAGCAGACGGATGGCGTGACCGGCCTTCTCTGCCTCATCTTCCACCTCTCCCGATTTGTATGAAATAAACTGTCCTCCTGTCTTTACAAACGGAAGACAGTACTCACTCAGAGTAGATAAATTTGCCACGGCACGTGAAACGCATAGGTCAAACTGTTCCCGATATTCACGATTTTCCGCAAGTTCTTCCGCACGGGCATGAATTGCGGAAACCGTCTCAAGGGACAGTGCCTTAAGCACCTCCCGAAGAAAAAGGATCCGTTTATTCAAAGAATCCGCGAGCACCAGTCGGATCTTCGGGAACGCTATTTTTAAAGGAATCCCCGGAAATCCCGCTCCGGTACCAAGATCGAGAACACGAATCTCCCGATCCAGATCAGACACCTTACACAGTGACAAACTGTCAAGAAAATGCTTTTCCACAACCTCGTCAAATTCCGTGATTGCAGTCAGATTCATCACCTTATTTTTTTCTGTCAGCATATCATAATAAAGAAGAAACTGGCCATACTGATCCTCTGTGAGAGAAATCCCCAGTTCTTTTACGCCGTCCCGGAATTTTTGCAACCCCTCATTCCTGTCATTCATAATCATTCCTTCCTGCCGCTTATTTTAAAACGACGCAATCTGAAATCATAACATCTGCTTCCGTCTCAGCTGTTCCATATACACCAGCAGTACGGAAATATCCGCCGGAGAAACCCCGGAAATCCGCGATGCCTGTCCGATGGAAGAAGGCTGATACAGCTTTAATTTCTGTCTTGCCTCAATCCGAAGGCTGGGCACCTCATCATAATCAAATCCTTCCGGTATTTTTTTCTTCTCGATCTTCCGAAACTGATCCACCTGTTTTTTCTGCCTGGTGATATAACCCTCGTATTTGATATTGATATTGATCTGCTCCGCTGCCCCCGGTGAAACGGAAGGCCGTTCTGGATCAATCGGTGCAAGCTTTTCATAATCGAGCTCCGGCCGGCGTATCAGCTCCGCGAGACTGATCCCTGTATTCAAAGGAATACTGCCGTAAGATTCCAAAAGAGCCTGCACCTCTCTGCCGGCACCGATGCGCACTTTCGCAATACGCGAAAGCTCCTCTCTGATCTCCTGTTCTTTTCTGCACACTGCCTGATAGCGCTCCTCCGAAATCAGACCGATCTCATACCCCTTTCTGGTCAGACGCAGATCCGCATTGTCCTGACGCAGAATCAGACGATATTCCGCCCGGGACGTCATCATCCGGTACGGCTCATGATTTTCTTTTGTCACGAGATCATCGATCAGCACGCCGATATACGCCTCCGAGCGATCCAGGATCAGTGGCTCTCTCCCTTTGATCTGCATCGCGGCATTGATTCCCGCAACCAATCCCTGGCAGGCCGCTTCCTCATAACCGCTGCTCCCGTTAAACTGTCCCCCGGAAAAAAGTCCCCGAATCGCCTTAAATTCCAGCGTCGCATTCAGCTGATTCGGATTGATGCAGTCATACTCAATCGCATATGCATTGCGCACGATTTTTGCATTCTCAAGTCCCGGCAGCGTGCGGTACATCTCATACTGCACATCCTCTGGAAGTGAGGATGACATTCCGCCCACATACATCTCATTCGTGTGAATTCCCTCCGGCTCTAAAAAAATCTGATGACGGTTCTTGTCCGCAAACTTTACCACCTTATCCTCGATCGAGGGACAGTACCGCGGGCCGGTCCCCTCAATCACTCCGGCATAAATCGGAGAACGGTCCAGATTCTTCCGGATGATCTCATGCGTCCTCTCGTTTGTATAAGTCAGCCAGCACGATACCTGATCAATCTGCACATCCTCTGGATTCGTCGTAAACGAAAACGGAACAATCGTCTCGTCCCCCTTCTGCTCTTCCATTTTTGAAAAATCAATGGAATTTTTGTCGATTCTCGCCGGTGTTCCCGTTTTAAAACGATACATCTCAATACCGTGCGCGACCAAAGAATCCGTCAGATAATTTGCCGCCATCAGACCATTCGGACCGGTATAGCTGATCATCTCCCCGGTCAGACACCGCGCCTTCAGATACGTCCCGGTACACAAAATCACAGCCCTGCAGAAATACATTGCACCCGATACGGTACGCACCGCAGCGATCTGTTTTCTCATGTTCTCAGCGCTCTTCTGATCGGAAAGATCATCCTCGGTCAGAATCTCGGAGACCTCCGCCTGACGGATGGTCAGATGCTTTGTACGTTGAAGTGTCTGTCGCATTTCCCTGCTATAATCCGCTTTATCAGCCTGTGCGCGGAGAGAATGTACGGCAGGTCCTTTCGACCGGTTCAGCATCTTTGACTGAATAAAGGTCTTGTCAATATTAATTCCCATCTCCCCGCCGAGTGCGTCAATCTCACGCACCAGGTGTCCCTTGGAACTCCCTCCGATATTGGGATTGCACGGCATCAGCGCAATACTGTCCACACTGACCGTAAAAAGAATGGTATCAAGTCCCAGTCTCGCCGACGCCAGCGCCGCCTCGCACCCTGCATGGCCGGCGCCGACAACAACCACTTCATAAGTCTCCTTTACACATCTGTGACCTGCTGACATATATTACACACACCTTTCCTATCCTCATTTGTCATTTTCCCATACAGAAACTTCCGAAAATCTCATTCACCAGATCATCCTCAACCGATTCCCCGATGATTGTACCCAGCTTCTCATACGCATTCATCAGATCAATCGAATAAAAATCCTCCGGCATCGCATCCGCTATACTCTGCTTCACCAATTCAATCGAGGCGAGAGCATCCGATAACGCAGACTGATGACGCACATTTGTGATACACACTTCCTGATCAAACGAAATCTCGCCGGAAAAAAACATCTCCTGCACCGCGTGCTCCAGACGCTCCATCCCTTCCCCTTCCTTTGCGGAAAAAGAGAAAATGCGAAGATTCCAGTCTTCTTCCTCTGACCGGATCCGTGCCCTGACTACAGCGGCAATTTCTTCTTCCGTCGTCACAGCAGGAAGATCCGATTTATTTAACAGTATAATCACCTTGTGACCTGTCAGCAAGTCCAAAATTTCAAAATCATTCTCATCCAGCTTTGTCGAGGCATCCGCCACATAAATCGCCAGATCCGCATCCGCAAGATGCTGTTTGGAGCGCTCAACACCGATCCGTTCGACAGCATCCTCTGTCCGGCGAATGCCGGCGGTATCTGTCACATTCAGAAGAATTCCGTTGAAATTCATCTGTTCCTGCAGCGTATCCCTTGTCGTTCCGGCGATATTTGTCACAATTGCCCGCTCCTCACCCAGTAAAGCGTTAAGTAATGACGATTTTCCAGCATTCGGTTTCCCGACAATCACTGTGGAAATCCCTTCCCTTAACAGCCTGCCATTCTCACTACCCGCCAAAAGGCGACGGATCTTCTGCTCCTGCTCTGACACAATCTTCTGCAGAAAATCGGAATATCCGTCCAGACTCATATGTTCCGGATCGTCCAAAGCCGATTCGATTCTCGCGATCTCGTGCAGAATCACACTGCGGATTTCCTGTATTTCCTTTGAAAGCATGCCGGAAAGCTGCCTGACCGAATTATTTAATGCAAGTTTATTTTTTGCCTGAATCACATCCATCACGGACTCCGCCTGAGAGAGATCAATCCTTCCGTTCAGAAAAGCCCGCTTCGTAAATTCACCGGGTTCCGCAATCCGCGCACCGTGTCGGATCACTGCCTCTAAGATGCGTTTTGTCACATAAACGCCGCCGTGACAGTCAATCTCAACCGTATCCTCTCTCGTATAACTGCGCGGCGCCCGCATCAGAAGAACCATCACTTCATCAATCATTTCACCGCTATCCCATATCGTACCGTAGTGAATCGTATGGCTTTCCTGTTCACGGAGTGCTCCTCCGCCCTTCTTTCGAAAAATCTGATCCGCCGTTTCCACCGCCTGATCTCCGCTGATCCGGACAATACCGATTCCCGCTCCCATCATAGCGGTCGCAACCGCAGCGATCGTATCTGAACTCATCCCCTGCCCCCTTCTGTTCCCATCCTCTGTCTCACTGTCACACAATACCCTCTTTCGGTTTTCGTAATAAAATAGAAGGAGCTGTCCTCACAACAACCCCTTCTCATCCATCCTTACCCTTATGTACCTATCTCTTCAATGTCACAACAACATGCCGGTACGGCTCATCGCCCTCACTGTGTGTTGTCACAAACTTGTCATTCTGCAGAGCGGAATGAATCACCCTTCTCTCAAACGGATTCATCGGCTCTAAGGAAACCGGACGTTTGGAACGCTTCACTTTATAGGCAATATTTTTTGCCAAATTCTCAAGCGTCTCCTTTCTTCTCTTCCGATAGTCCTCGGTGTCAATCTTGACCTTCACATATTCTTCCGTATTCTTATTCACCGCAAGATTGGTCAGATACTGCAGAGAATCAAGCGTCTGTCCTCTTTTTCCGATCAGCACTCCCATATCGCCGCCCTTAAGCTCGACATTTATGACATTGCTGTCGCTTACCTTTTCGATCAGAATCTCAACCTCAAGCTCCATTGCCCGGAACACCTGGTTTAAAAAAACGCGGATATTGTCTTCCACATCATTCTTTTTGCGGACTTTAATCACGGCATCTTTCCTGGCAATTCCAAGAAAACCTGCACTACCCTTCTCGATCACTTCATATTCGATCTTATCATGAGTTGTTCCAAGCTTAATCACCGCTTCAGTAAGCGCGTCTTCCACTGTCTTTGCGGAAATCTCAATAAAATCCATACTCATAACCGTCCCCCCTGCTTCTTATTGTTCCGTTCATTAAACTCCCGAACCAGATTTGCCTTCGCGCTCATACTGTTCGCCTTCGCCTTTGACCTCGCGGCATTCGCCTTCTGAATCTCCTCTTCCTTCTCGGCGCTTGTCAGCTGCTTCTTTTTCGCATCCACCATCTGTCTGGTATTCATCCTGGCGGCATTTGAAATCTGATTCTCCGCAATCCCCATCTTCTCGCGCTTCTTTTTCATTTTTTCCTGATTCTTCTTAATGATATCCTCAAGATCAACCTTCTCGAAATGTCTGTTCAGGAAAAACTGCTGCACGGAGCGCACCACTGCACCGGCAATCCAGTATATACCGAGTCCGACCGGAACCGAAAAACACATCACAAGCGAAAACAGCGGCATCGTCTTGTTCATCATATTCATCTGACGGGCCATATTGTCGCTCTGCTCATTTCCGGTATTGCTGTTCTGCGGAATCAGCTTCATGTTGACCACCTGGCTTACATAGGAAAGCACCGGGATCATCAGCGCAAGAAACACCAGCAGGTAGGAGCGGCTCTCAAAATTCGTCCGGATAATCTGCCAGGGCGTGTCCGAAATATTCAGCCAGAGAAAATTATTTACATCCGACACTTTCGCGAATGTTGTCGAAATCGAATCCGAGAGCTGCGGAAACGTCTCCTTTAAGGTGTCCCATCCGGTGGAATTCAGCTTATAGAGCACGTCCACAATCGAATTGGAAATCGCCGTCGAATCCGTCACCGTAAAATCAGCTGCCGGCTGCGTCAGAATCCGAAGATCCGTCACAAGCTGAGTCATCTTCTCCTGATAGCCGCCCGTCGCCATAATCTCATCCACAAGAACGGAAAAATTATTCTTCACCCCGGTAACATAGGCCGGAACATTCATAAACACCCGGTAAAGAGCAAACAAAAGAGGCATCTGAATGAGCATCTGCACACAGCTTCCCATCATGGAAACCCCGTATTTCTCATACACCGCCTGCGTCTCTTCCTGCATGGCCATCATGGATGCCTGATCTTTCTTTCCGTGATACTTCTTGTTGATCGCGTTCAGCTCCGGCTGCATCTTCTGCTGCAGCTTTGAAAACTTCTGCTGCTTATAGGTAAACGGGAAAAGCACAATATAAATTACAATCGTAAAAAGGATAATGGAAAGACCTACATTCTCAATATGAAGCAGCGACATGAGATAATAAATCCCATTCATGAGCCATCCAAGAATTTTTGCAATCGGCCCAAGAAACATACCGTCATATGCAGTTAACAAAATCTCTGACACTATCAAATACCTCCACTATGGAACCGGATCATATCCGCCTTTTGAAAAAGGATTACAGCGTAAAATTCTCCACAGCGCAAGTGCCCCGCCTTTCAGCGCCCCGTATTTCTCAACCGCCTCAAGCCCGTAAGTGGAACAGGTCGGATAATACGGACACCTTGTCGTCTTCAACGGAGAAAGATACTTTCTATAAAATTTTATCAGAAAAATAAGTATACTTTTCAAAATGATTCCATCTTCTTTTCTAAATTTAGGATTACCTGCTGCCCTGCGGCGTCCGTAAACCCTCTCCGCCGCTGCGGCAAACTATAATTTTATGAAGACCTCCAAGATGCAGCAGCGCGCTCTCCACCTGATGATACGTAATACCGCGTGCCGCTCCTCTTGCGATCACTACAATGTCCCAACCACTATGGAACACGTCTTCCTGCAGCCTGTAACTCTCCCGGATCAGCCGGGTCAGACGGTGCCTTACCACACTGTTTCCAACTTTTTTACTGACGGATATCCCGAGCCTGTTTCGCTCCATTGCGTTTGCCCGGACATACATCACCAGATAGCGGTTTGCAAAGGATATCCCGCTCCGGTAGACGAGTTTAAAATCCGCCGTCTTCTTCAATGATTCCGAATACTTCATCGACAATCCTTTTTCTCAGTCAGAATCCCAATGACAGAAACCTTACCCCAGAAAGAAGAAAAGACCACATATGATGTGGCCTATGCTGATAATTTCTTTCTGCCTTTTAATCTTCTCGCGGCCAGTACCTTTCTTCCGCCTGCAGTGCTCATTCTCTTCCGGAAACCATGAACCCTGGCTCTCTTCTTCTTTTTCGGCTGAAATGTCATCTTCATTCTCTCTTCACCTCCCTGCATAAAAAACATCATTTTCAATTATAACAGAAAAACCCGCTAAGTCAAGCATAAAATCCGTATTCGCACGCCCCTGTCCGCACGTTTTTTTATCTACTTGTCCACATCATTCTCTCCACACAAAAAAAAACACTATATATAATAAGGAAGAAACTCCTCTCTACCAAATCTTGTACATCCATTTTTCCACACATTTGAAAAAAATATACAGAGCCGATGCCGTTTTTTGAGTTATCCCCGGAATGTGGATAAACTTGTGGATAACTCGTTGCTATCTATCGGATAATATGTGAATAAAATCTTTTTTTCCTTATTTTTCAATGTTTCCCGTTGTTTATAATTGTTCTCAAATAAAAAACGTCGTATTTTGCCCAAATAGGCGTTTTTTATTTTTCACATATCCCTACCCACATACCGTATAAAAACGCAAATTAGCCATTGTAAAAAGCGTTAAAATAGTGTAGGATAAGAAGAGTAGGATTTTTCGAAACACTAGAAACCGGAGTGCTGATATGGATTTCATTTTAGAAAAATGGGACGAGATTCTGATGACAGTCAAGACGGAACACGACATCACAAATGTCTCCTTTGACAACTGGCTTCGACCGCTCGAAGTATACGGTATCGAACAGAATATTCTCTATATCCTTGTCCCGTCGGACCAGATGTCGCTCAATTACATATCCAAACGATACCTGCTCCCCTTAAAGGTTGCGATTGCCGAGATCACCGGACATGAATACGAACTGAAGCTTCTGCTTCCGGAACAGGCCAGGGGGATGCACAAAGACGGCGCAAAAGTTTCAAAGCCCTCTTTTTCCGAAAAGACAGAGCGATCAAATCTGAATCAGAATTACACGTTTGATACCTTTGTTGTCGGAAGCAACAATCGTTTCGCACATTCCGCCTCCCTTGCGGTCGCGGAATCCCCGGGCGAATCCTACAATCCGCTTTATATCTACGGAGGCCCCGGACTTGGAAAGACGCACCTGATGCATTCCATCGGCCACTTCATACAGGAAAATGATCCGAATGCCAGAATTATTTACGTGACATCGGAACAGTTTACCAACGAAGTCATCGAGTCCATCCGAAGCGGGAATGCCTCTGCGATGAACAAGTTCCGCGAGAAATACCGGACGATTGATGTACTGATGGTAGATGACGTCCAGTTTATTATAGGTAAGGAAAGCACTCAGGAAGAGTTTTTCCACACCTTCAACGCACTTCACTCCGCCAGAAAACAGATCATTCTGACTTCCGACAAACCTCCGAAGGATATGGAGACCCTGGAAGAAAGAATCCGCTCCCGTTTTGAATGGGGACTGATGGCGGACATCGGCACACCGGATTATGAAACGCGTATGGCGATTCTCCGGAAAAAAGTCGAAGCCGACGATATGATCTTAAACGACGACGTTCTCAATTATATCGCGACGAACATCAAATCAAATATCCGGGAACTGGAAGGCGCATTAAACAAACTGCTCGCATTTTCCAATCTTGAGAACGTTGAGATCACGATGGAAATCGCGATCCGGGAGCTCTCGAATATCATCACGCCGGACAAGCCAAAAGAGGTTACGGCCCAGCTGATTATCGAGGTGGTTTCCGAACATTTCCAGGTCTCACTGGATCAGCTGATCTCAAAAAGCCGCAGCAAAGATATCGCCAGGCCCAGACAGATCGCTATGTACTTATGCAAGACCATGACGGACATCCAGTTAGAATCCATCGGCTCCATGCTCGGAGGGCGCGACCACTCAACGATCATACACGGCATTCAGAAGATCTCCGAGGAATACGAGTCGAATGCCTCCACCCGAAGCCTGATTGAGACGATTAAGAAAAAGATTAACCCGAACTAAATCACTGTCTCATTTTCCACCCGAAGATGTTGACAATATGTTCATCCTCTGTTTAAACCCGAAAAAGCAGCCATTTCAACCGATTTGGCTCACACTGATTTCTGCACAAAGTATTCAGATATCATCCGCAGACTTTTCACAGAGTTATACAGTTGATTTTTTTCGCGAACCCCCGGCACATCGGGCGTTCGGAGGTTATTCACTTATAAACAGCCCCTATTAAGATTACGTTGAAGTTCTTTTATAAATATTACTGACGGCCGCACGCCGTTCTCACAACTTTTTTTTTCGTTATGTCAGGAAGGAGTTATAAACAATTATGAAGTTAATCTGTTCCAAATCAAATTTACTGCATGGTGTGAATATCGTATCAAAAGCAGTTCCCACGAGAACAACCATGGCGATCTTAGAGTGCATTCTGATCGATGCTTCTTCAAATGAGATCAGACTGACGGCAAATGATATGGAACTCGGGATTGAGACCAGGATAGAAGGAGAGATTGCAGAGCCGGGCGTGATTGCGCTCGACGCCAAGATTTTTTCTGAGATCGTGAGAAAACTCCCGGATAATGATGTCGTGATCGAAACGGACAGCTCCTTTAAGACAACGATCACGTGTGAAAAAGCGAAGTTTAACATCATCGGTAAATCCGGAGAAGATTTTTCCTACATACCTTTTATTGAGAGAAACGAAGCGATCCGCATCTCACAGTTCACGTTAAAAGAAGTGATCCGTCAGACTATTTTTTCGATTGCGGATAACGACAACAATAAGCTGATGACAGGTGAGCTGTTTGAGATTCAGAACAACGACTTAAAGGTGGTTTCCCTTGACGGACACCGCATCTCGATCCGAAACATTGAACTGAAAGACAGTTATGCACATAAAAAAGTGGTTGTACCGGGAAAAACACTGCAGGAAGTAAGTAAGATTCTGCCGGGAAGCGCGGAGGATCAGGTCAGCATCTTTCTGACGGAGAATCATATCATGTTTGAATTTGATCAGACGACTGTAGTTTCGAGGCTGATCGAGGGCGAGTATTTCCGGATCGAGCAGATGCTCTCCTCCGATTATGAGACGAAGATCCGGATCAACAAACGGGAGCTTTTAGACTGCATCGACCGAGCGACGCTTCTCGTCAAGGAAGGGGATAAAAAGCCCATCATCATGAATATTACGGATTCCTCGATGGAGCTCAAGATCAATTCCTTTATCGGTTCCATGGATGAGGAGATTGACATCGCCAAGGAGGGAAAGGACATTCTGATCGGGTTTAATCCGAAGTTCTTTATCGATGCGCTCCGCGTGATTGACGAGGAGGAAGTGACGCTGTATATGGTAAATCCGAAAGCGCCGTGTTTTATCCGCGACGACTATGAGAAGTTTATCTATCTGATTCTTCCGGTCAATTTTAATGCGTTATCGAACTGACAGGAAAAATGTCCGGCACGGACCATAAGATTTGCTCTGTGACGGCAGCTGAAGGAGGATTGGATGATGGATGTAAAGATCAGAGAGGGAGAAGAATTTATCAGACTCGGTCAGGCATTAAAAAAAGCCGGCGTGGTCGGTTCGGGTGTGGATGCCAAATTTGTGATTACGGACGGGCTGGTGAGTGTCAACGGAGAGACGGAGCTGCGGAGAGGAAAAAAGCTCTATGGCGGCGAAGTGGTTTCCTATGACAAAGAGACGATAAAAATAATCAAATGATCATAAAATCGATCGAACTAAAGAATTTTCGCAATTATGAGGTGTTAACGCTCTCCTTTGATGAGGGGACGAATATCCTGTATGGGGATAACGCCCAGGGAAAGACCAATATACTTGAGGCCGCATATCTGAGCGGGACGACAAAATCGCACCGGGGAGGCCGTGACAAAGAGATGATCCGGTTCGGCAGCGACGAAGCGCATGTCCGCACGATCATTGAAAAAAACGGCAGGGAATATCAGATTGACATCCACTTAAAAAAGAACCGCACAAAGGGGATCGCGATTGATAAGATCCCGATCCGCAAGGCTTCGGAGCTGTTTGGTATTTTAAATATCGTCCTTTTTTCGCCGGAAGATTTAAATATTATCAAAAACGGACCGTCGGAACGGCGCAGATTTATGGACTCCGAGCTGTGTCAGATTGACAGGATCTATCTGTCTGATCTTGGAACCTACAACCGGATTCTGAATCAGAGGAACAAATTATTAAAAGATATGGTTTACCGCCCTGATTTAAAGGATACACTTTCCGTATGGGATTCGCAGCTGGTAGAAACTGGAAAAAGGATTATTGCGAGACGCAGAGAATTTGTGGAAGAGCTTCGCGGGATCATCCATGACATCCATTTTCGGATTTCTGGCGGCAGGGAAGAGATTCTTCTGACATATGAGCCGGATATCGATGATATTTTCTTTGCCGACGAGTTAAACCGTGCGAGGGAGAGAGACCGAAAACTGTGTCAGACATCTGTAGGACCACACAGGGACGATCTTTCATTTTCCATTGGCGGTGTGGATATCCGCAGGTTCGGTTCCCAGGGACAGCAGAGGACTTCCGCCCTGTCGCTGAAGCTCTCCGAGATTTTATTTGTGAAAAAAAGGATTCATGATACGCCGGTGCTGCTTCTGGATGATGTGTTATCCGAGCTTGACAGCGGCAGACAGAATTATCTGTTAAACAGTATCTGTGATACGCAGACGATCATCACCTGCACCGGTTTGGACGAATTTGTCCGAAACCGGTTTCAGATCAACCGGGTGTTTGAAGTGTGCAGCGGACAGGTAACGGAAAAGACGATAAAGGAAGCGTGAGTAAAAGGCATTATGGCCTGTGTGATAACAGAAGTATGGAGGCATATATGGGTACAGAAAACGAATACGGAGCGGATCAGATCCAGATATTAGAGGGACTCGAGGCGGTCCGTAAGAGACCCGGAATGTATATTGGCAGCACATCAACACGCGGGCTTCATCATCTGGTATACGAGATTGTGGACAATGCGGTGGATGAGGCGCTGGCCGGCTATTGTAAAAATATCGAAGTGACGATCAACCCGGATAATTCCATCACCGTTGAGGACGACGGCCGCGGAATTCCGGTCGGTATGAATCACAAAGCCGGAAAGTCGGCGCTTGAGGTTGTCTATACGGTGCTCCATGCGGGCGGAAAGTTCGGCGGCGGAGGATATAAGGTGTCCGGCGGTCTGCACGGTGTGGGAGCGTCGGTTGTAAATGCGCTTTCTTCCATGCTCTGTGTGGAAGTCTACAACGAGGGAAACGTCTATTTCCAAAGCTATAAGATGGGAAAACCGGACGAACCGGTTCGGATTATCGACGACTGCGATTTTGAAAAGCACGGCACAAAGGTGACGTTTCTCCCGGATGCGGAAATCTTCGAGGAGACGATATTTGACTACGACACGTTAAAGCAGAGACTTCGTGAGACCGCATTTCTGACAAAAGGGCTGCGGATCACGTTAAACGATGTCAGGGAAGAGACAGACCGGCGGCATGAATTTCATTATGCGGGCGGTATCAAAGAGTTTGTGACGTATCTGAATAAGAGCAGGGAAGCGCTCTATCAGGATGTGATCTACTGCGAGGGAAGCAGGGAGAGCGTTTATGTCGAAGTTGCGATGCAGCACAATGATTCCTACAACGATGCGACTTACAGCTTTGTCAATAATATCATCACTCCGGAGGGCGGTACGCATCTCGCGGGATTTCGGAATGCACTCACAAAGACATTCAACAGCTATGCGCGCGCCAATAAGATTTTAAAAGAGTCGGAAGCACTCTCCGGCGAGGATATCCGGGAGGGGCTGACAGCGATCATCAGCGTAAAGATCGAGGAACCGCAGTTTGAAGGGCAGACGAAGCAGAAGCTCGGAAACAGTGAGGCGAGAGGCGCGGTGGATTCGGTGGTGAGCGAGCAGCTGACCTATTTTTTAGAGCAGAATCCCTCCGTGGCGAAGACGATCTGTGAAAAATCCCTGCTTGCGCAGCGCGCGAGAGAGGCGGCGAGAAAAGCGAGGGATCTTACGCGCAGAAAGACGGCGCTTGAAGGCATGGCGCTCCCCGGCAAGCTGGCCGACTGCTCGGATAAAGACCCGAAAAACTGTGAGATCTTTATCGTGGAGGGAGACTCCGCAGGCGGTTCCGCAAAGACGGCGCGCAGCCGTGCGACGCAGGCGATCCTTCCGCTGCGCGGCAAAATCTTAAATGTCGAGAAGGCCAGGCTGGACCGGATCTACGGAAATGCGGAGATCAAAGCGATGATCACTGCATTCGGCACCGGTATCCACGATGATTTTGATATCTCAAAGCTGCGTTATGACAAGATCATCATCATGACGGACGCCGATGTGGACGGCGCGCATATCGCGACGCTGATGCTCACCTTTTTATACCGGTTTATGCCGGAACTGATCCGGCAGGGACATGTCTATCTCGCAACGCCGCCGCTTTATAAGATCGAGAAAAACAAGGGTGTGTGGTATGCATACGATGACATTGAGCTCGGAAAGATTCTGGCCGAGATCGGCCGTGACAGCAACAATAAGATTCAGCGCTACAAAGGGCTCGGCGAGATGGATGCCGAACAGCTTTGGGAGACGACGATGGATCCGGAGAAGCGCATCTTAAAGCGTGTGATGATCGATGAGGAGAATTCCTCGGAGATCGATCTGACTTTTACGACGCTGATGGGGGACAAGGTAGAGCCAAGACGTGAATTTATTGAGGAAAATGCAAAATACGTGCAGAACCTTGATATTTAAAGTGCAGCTGTAAACCTTTTGCAGGAAAAAGGTTTGGATGGGAGAAACCAGATGGATGACAAGATTTTTGACCAGATACATGAGGTTGATTTAAAAAAGACCATGGAATCATCCTACATTGATTATGCGATGAGCGTGATCGCGCAGCGCGCGCTGCCGGATGTCAGAGACGGACTGAAACCGGTACAGCGGCGTGTGCTGTATTCCATGATCGAATTAAATAACGGACCGGATAAACCGCACCGGAAATGCGCCCGTATCGTCGGAGATACGATGGGGAAATATCATCCGCACGGGGACAGTTCGATTTACGGCGCTCTGGTAAATATGGCGCAGGAATGGTCATTCCGTTATCCTTTGGTGGACGGTCACGGCAATTTCGGATCCGTGGACGGCGACGGAGCCGCTGCAATGCGGTACACGGAAGCGAGACTGAGCAAAATATCGATGGAGATGCTGGCGGACATCAACAAAGATACGGTTAATTTTGAGCCGAACTTTGATGAGACGGAAAAAGAGCCGGTGGTCCTTCCGTCCCGTTACCCCAATCTTCTGGTCAACGGCACGACGGGAATCGCAGTCGGCATGGCAACGAATATTCCACCACATAATCTCCGCGAAGTGATCAATGGAGTGGTAAAAATAATAGACAATCAGATCCTGGAGGACCGGGAGACGGAGATCGACGAACTGCTCTCGATTGTGAAAGGGCCGGACTTTCCGACCGGCGGTACGATACTCGGCACTGCAGGGATCAATGAGGCGTACCGGACCGGAAGGGGCAAAATCCGGGTACGCGCAATCTCGGATATCGAGCCCATGGCAAACGGAAAGAACCGGATTGTTGTGACCGAGCTTCCGTATATGGTCAACAAGGCACGCCTGATTGAAAAAATTGCAGAGATGGTGCGGGAGAAAAAGATCGACGGCATCACAGATCTGCGCGATGAATCCGACCGGCAGGGGATGCGCGTCTGTATCGAGCTGCGGCGCGACGTAAACCCGAACGTGATTTTAAATCTGCTTTACAAACACACACAGCTCCAGGATACCTTCGGCGTGATTATGCTTGCACTGGTCGACAACCAGCCGAAAGTACTGAATCTTTACCAAATATTAAATTACTATTTAATTCATCAGAAGGATGTTGTCACACGCCGTACAAAGTATGACTTAAACAAAGCGCAGGAGCGTGCCCACATCGTACAGGGATTGCTGATTGCGCTTGACCACATCGACGAAGTGATCAGCATCATCCGCAGCAGCAAAAATATCCAGGAAGCAAAGCAGCGCCTGATGGAGCGCTTTGAACTGACAGACGTACAGGCACAGGCGATTGTGGATATGCGTCTGCGCGCACTGACCGGATTAGAGCGCGAGAAACTTGAGGCGGAGTACGCGGATCTGATGGCGCGGATCACCGAGTTAAAGGCGATCTTAGCCGACGAGAAAAAACTGCTCGGAGTGATCCGTGAAGAAATTCTGCTGATAGCGGACAAATTCGGGGATGACAGAAGGACTTCCATCGGATTCGACGAATACGATATTTCCATGGAAGATCTGATTCCGGTGACCAATACGGTGATCACCATGACAAAGCTCGGGTATATCAAGCGCATGAGCCTTGATAATTTCCGTGCGCAGAACCGCGGCGGCAAAGGGATCAAAGGGATGGAGACGATCGAGGACGATTTTATCGAGGAGCTTTTGATGACGACCTCCCACCACTATATGATGTTTTTTACCAATACCGGACGCGTCTACCGCATCAAGGCGTATGAGATTCCGGAGGCGGGAAGAACCGCACGTGGGACGGCGATCATCAATCTCTTACAGCTGCAGCCCGGAGAAAAGATTTCCGCTGTGATTCCGATCCGGGAATACACGGAAGGACATTTCCTGTTTATGGCAACGAAAAAAGGAATTGTCAAAAAGACGCCGATCACGGATTATGCGAATGTGAGAAAAACAGGTCTTGCGGCCATCAATCTTCGCGAGGATGACGAGCTGATTGAGGTCAAAAAGACGGACAACAATCAGGATATCTTTCTGGTGACCAGATACGGACAGTGCATCCGGTTTCATGAGACAGATGTAAGAAAAACCGGACGGACATCGATGGGTGTGATCGGGATGAATCTGACGGATGGGGATGAAGTGATCGGTATGCAGATGGAATCCCAGGGCGAATCCCTGATGATCGTCTCGGAAAAAGGACTCGGAAAATGCACGCTGATCTCGGAATTTACGACTCAGAACCGCGGCGGAAAGGGCGTGAAGTGCTACAAGATTACGGAAAAGACCGGTAATATCATCGGTGTCAAAGCGGTTAACATCGATAATGAAGTGATGCTGATCACCACGGAGGGCGTCATTATCCGGATCAAAGTCAGTGATACCGCCCTGCTCGGGCGTATTACATCGGGCGTCAAGCTGATCAATCTCGATGAAAATGTGACGGTTGCAAGCATCGCAAAAGTCAAAGAGGATAAGAGCCTGATTGATTATGCGGATACCTCGGAATTGCTGACAGACGAAGAAGAAGCCGCAAGCGCCGCACTTGCAGCGGAAAATGCAAAAAAAGCGGCTGGAAATTTTAAAGAGACGGATGATAATCTGATGGATGAGCTTTTAGAACGTGCCGAAGCGGACGCAAAAGCACAGGAGAAAGAAGCCGGTTCATCGGATGAGACAGATGACGAATAAAATACGGATATCATGACAAAAAGGGATCCCCTGCAGCTGCGGGGGATCTTTTTCCGTGATTATTGGAAAGGTGCGTGTCACGGATGACATTTTTTAGCGAAACAATCTCAGAGTGCAGATTCCGTCTATTTACAACCAGCGCGACAAGTGTTATAGTAACACATGGATGATATTCCGCAGGGGTGGAAATTGTACCAAAAAAGAGAAAACGATGAACAGACTGTTTGTGAGATGCGTACATGGACCGGGGGATGCCGGCCGTGATTCTGCAGGGAGAGCGGATAGTCGCAGCTGTCTCCGGAAGGAGGCGTTGTATACGGATTGAAAGAGATAACATCGGATCGTATACGGATTGGTTTTATCGGTGCCGGCAAAGTCGGCGTGTCACTTGGAAAATATTTAAAGAGCAGAGGCAGAGAGATAGGAGGTTATTACAGCAAAAGCCGGGAGTCCGCCAGATGGGCGGCGGATTTTACAGAATCATCATGTTACAGAACGATTGAAGAATTAGCAGGCAGCTGCGATATGATCCTTTTTACCGTGCCGGACAGCATGATTGCGCCGGTATGGGAGGAAGCGAAGCCATATATTTCCGACAGGATCGTAGGTCACTGCAGTGGTATTTACAGTTCATCCATCTTTTCTGATACAGGCGGAAATAAAATTTACGCCTGTTCCGTACATCCCCTGTTTGCAATCAGCAGCAAAGAGCATTCGTGGAAGGAATTATCTTCTGTTCTTTTTACGATTGAGGGCGATGAGACATATCTCCAGACCGTTGTAGAAATATTCCGCGGTTCCGGAAATCCGGTAAAAATGATTTCCGCGGAACACAAAATCAAATATCATGCGGCGGCGGCATTATCATCCAATTATATGACAGCATTATTTTATATGGCAGAGCAGCTTCTGATGGAATGCGGGTTTCACGAGGAAGAAGCCAGAAAACAGCTGTATGCACTGTCGAAGGGAAATCTTGACCATATTCTGGAGCAGGGCTGTATCGGTGCGCTCACAGGGCCTGTGGAACGGAATGACTGTGAGACGGTACAGGCGCATCTTGATGCGATGCATCCGGATATGCGGGATGTTTACCAAAAAAACGCCGGATACCTGATCCGGATTGCAGAGAAAAAACATCCTGACAGGGATTATACCCGGATGAGACAGATATGCGGTGGCAGCTATGAAAGACCATAAGCGCGGGAAAAGAGCGCGGAAACGGAGACGGGAATGAAAAACACGGTAATGACGTTACAAAAAATGAAGGAAAATCATGAAAAAGCAGTGATGGTGACTGCATATGATTACACGACGGCAAAGATTATGGATGAATCCGGCGTCAATATGATACTTGTAGGCGATTCACTCGGCATGACGATGCTCGGATATGAGGATACGCTCTCCGTCACCATGGAGGACATGATTCATCACTCCGCAGCCGTGGCGCGCGGGACAAAAGAAGCATTCTTAGTGACGGATATGCCCTTTATGTCCTACCAGACCTCCGTATACGACGCGGTGGTAAACGCAGGGCGTCTGATGAAAGAAGGCCGTGCGAACGCGGTGAAATTAGAAGGCGGATCCGAATTTGTACCGCATGTGAAGGCGATCGTCAATGCGTCGATACCAGTAGTCGGGCATATCGGGCTGACCCCGCAGTCAGTCAATGCGTTCGGCGGATTTAAAGTACAGGGAAAAGACGAGGAGGCGGCGAAGAAGCTGATCGCTGATGCAAAGGCGTTAGAGGCAGCAGGCGCGTGCATGATCGTGATGGAATGCGTGCCGGCGAAGCTCGCGAAACTCATCACAGAGGAGCTTTCCATCCCGACGATCGGAATCGGCGCTGGAAGAGACTGTGACGCACAGGTGCTCGTGTACCAGGATCTTCTGGCAATGTACGGCGGATTCCGGCCAAAATTTGTCAAAGTCTTTGCGAATGTCGGTGAGCAGATGCGAGAGGGAATGAAGTCGTATATCGAAGAGACAAAAAGCGGCGCTTTCCCGGCAGAGCAGCACTGCTTTCAGATTGAGGATTCCGTGATAGAAAAACTTTACTGATAACAGATCTTTACAATATATCCATCCAGAGACTGAGGATGTGCTGGACTCACAGGCTCTGGATCAGGCAGAAACGAGGGAAGATTGAAACACCACACTGATATGCGGATGTTTCAGCCGCGGGTTTGTGTCGGAGCCGCAAACCCGGAATCGCAGAGCCGGATCCGATATCTGGCTCGCGGTCTTCGCAAAAGTGCTTCGGCATGGAGGAAAAGAATGAAAATAGTTTCAACGATCGAAGAAGTAAGAGCGCAGGTTCGTGCGTGGAAAACAGAGGGAAACACGATCGGTTTTGTGCCGACGATGGGATATCTCCACGAGGGACACTTAAGTCTGATTGACGCGGCGGGAGAAAATGACCATGTGGTGGTCAGTATCTTTGTCAATCCGATGCAGTTTGGACCGAATGAAGATCTTGCGAGTTATCCGCGCGATCTGGAGAGGGATGCAGCACTTTGTAAAAAACATAATGTAGATTTAATTTTTCATCCGACACCGGAAGAAATGTATGGAGAAAGCTTTTATTCTTATGTGGATATGGATGTTCTCACAAAGGAACTCTGTGGTCTGAGCCGGCCTGTACATTTCCGCGGCGTATGCACTGTCGTGGCAAAATTATTCAATATCGTATTGCCTGACAAAGCATATTTCGGACAAAAAGACGCGCAGCAGCTTGCGATTATAAAACGGATGGTAAAAGATCTGAATATGCCCCTTACAGTCACAGGATGTCCCATCGTCCGCGAAAAGGACGGACTGGCAAAAAGCTCGAGAAATACCTATCTCTCCCCAGAAGAGCGAAAAGCCGCACTGGTGCTGAGCCGGTCGGTCTTTTTGGGAAAGGCAATGGCAGAGCAGGGCGAGACAAATGCAGAAAAAATAAAAGAAGCAATGACAGCTGAGATTAAGAGTGAACCTTTGGCCAGGATCGACTATGTCAAAATCGTGGATCTTAAGACCATGCAGCAGGTGAAGACCATACAGGGAGGAGTCCTGGCAGCCATTGCGGTCTACATCGGAAAAACCAGGCTGATTGATAATTTTATGACAGACGAAAACGAGGGAAAATGATGACGATTACGATGTTAAAAGCAAAAATTCACCGCGCAACAGTAACACAGGCGGCACTTAATTACGTCGGAAGTATAACGGTTGACGAGGCGCTGTTAGAGGAATCCGGCATTTTAGAATACGAGAAGGTTCAGATTGTAGACGTCGAAAACGGAGCCCGTTTTGAGACATACACGATTGCCGGGGAGCGCGGCAGCGGTGTGATGTGTCTGAACGGCGCGGCAGCCCGCATGGTACAGCCCGGAGACAAAATCATCCTCATGGCCTACGCGCAGGTGACACCGGAAGAAGCGGAGGAATTAAAACCGCGCGTCCTTTTTGTGGACGATAAGAATCAGGTTACAAAGATTACTTCCTATGAAAAACACGGAGAAATCGGTTAGAGCGTATTTTGGAAAAGATGAATTCGTCGAAAAAGATTGTCTCAGAAAAAAGAATGGGATATAATCAAAAGAAACGGAACGGAGGAAGAAGATGCCGCAGAATTTTTATGAACTGGTGTGGATCTTTATCATATATGCGTTTCTTGGATGGTGTACGGAGGTGGCATACGCTGCGCTGGATACAGGAAAATTTGTAAACCGCGGATTCCTGAACGGCCCTTACTGTCCCATTTACGGGTGCGGGATTGTCATCGTAGTCGCCGTGCTGACACCGCTGAGAGGTAATCTTCTGATTCTGTTTGCCGGATCAATGATTCTGACAACCGCTTTGGAATACCTGACAGGATTTTTGCTGGAAAAAATCTTTCATGATAAATGGTGGGATTACTCCGATAAGCCGTTTCAGATAAAAGGGTATGTCTGCCTGAAATTTTCCGTTTACTGGGGACTGGCCTGCACTTTTGTTATGAAACTGATCCATCCTCTGATCTACGGGATGGTGATCAGGATCCCTTATGTCGCAGGAATGATCATCCTCGGCCTTCTGATGTGCATGTTTTTTACGGACTGCTGTTTTACGGTGACTACAGTGCTGCAGTTTAACCGCCATCTGAAGCTGATGACCCACCTGGCGGATTCGATTCACCATCTTTCCGATGAGATCGGTGAAAATATTTATGAAAATGTAACCGGGGTAATCGAAAAATCAGAAGAATTTCAGGAAACTCATCCTGAATTATTAAGCAGACTGTCCGGGACAAAAGATTCCATACTTGAATTTCCGGAGAATGCAAAAAACAGGATTGCAGACGTTCTGGAGGAAAAGAAAAAAGGATACAGGGAGACCATCGAGGAAAAGAAACGTCAGCGCGCGGAGCTTCTGGAAAAATACGAGAAGATGTTCGAGGAAAAAAATACCGGATTCCGCCGCCTGATAAATGCATTCCCTGATATGATTTCAAGAGAACACAATGATGCGCTTCAGAAATTCAGAGATCACTTTAATATGAAGATAAAATAATCGCATCGCGATAAAAACAAAGAAAGGTGTCATCCCATGATCAGAACAATAAAGACGGAAGTAGTTACAAAACAGGTCAGAGAAATGTGCATTGAGGCAAATTATTATCTGTCCCCAGACATGAATGATGCATTAAAAAAAGCGGCCGGCGAAGAAAAATCCGGACTTGGAACGAAAATCTTAAATCAGCTTCTTGATAATCTTAGTATTGCCGCAGATGAGATGATACCGATCTGCCAGGATACGGGAATGGCGGTTTTGTTCCTTGAAATCGGACAGGATGTCCATTTTGAGGGTATGCCGATCGAAGATGCCGTAAACGAGGGGGTGCGACGGGGATATGAGGAAGGGTTTCTGCGCAAATCCGTTGTCGGCGACCCGCTTCTGCGTGAAAATACGAAGGACAATACGCCCGCGGTGATTCATTATTCCATTGTTCCGGGAGATAAAGTAAAGATAACGATGGCGCCGAAAGGATTTGGAAGCGAAAATATGAGCCGTATCTTTATGTTAAAACCGGCGGACGGAATCGAAGGGGTAAAGCAGTCCGTCCTGACGGCGGTGCGGGATGCAGGGCCGAACGCATGCCCTCCCATGGTCATCGGGGTAGGGATCGGCGGTACTTTTGAAAAATGTGCGGTTCTTGCGAAAAAAGCTCTGACGCGGCCGGTCGGTGTTTCCTCCGACATTCCGTATATCAGAGATCTGGAGCAGGAGCTGCTTGCAAAAATCAACGGTCTTGGAATCGGGCCGGGAGGACTCGGCGGAACTACGACCGCTCTGGCAGTCAGTATCAACACATATCCTACACATATTGCGGGTCTTCCGGTAGCGGTAAATATCTGCTGTCATGTAAACCGCCACGTGGTACGGGAAATCTAAAGAAAGAGAGAGCAGAATGGATCAGCATATTACAACACCGGTTACATCAGAAAAAACGGCAGCCTTAAAAGCAGGCGATTATGTATATCTGTCAGGGACGGTATACGTTGCGCGCGATGCGGCGCACAAGCGGATGATCGAGGCGCTCGATCGTGGGGAAGAACTTCCGATACCGATTGAGAACGCCGCTATCTATTATATGGGGCCTTCTCCGGCGAGAGAGGGGAGACCGATCGGATCCGCGGGGCCGACCACTGCGTCCCGTATGGATAAATATGCGCCGAGGCTTCTTGATCTCGGCCAGAAAGCAATGATCGGAAAAGGAAAAAGAACAAAAGAAGTCATCGACGCCATAGTCCGCAATCATGCGGTTTATTTTGCCGCAGTCGGCGGAGCGGGGGCGCTTCTGTCAAAATGCATTGTCTCCTCGGAGATCGTCTGCTATGAGGATCTTGGGGCAGAAGCGATACGTAAAATAGAAGTAAAAGATTTCCCTGTGATTGTCGTGACAGACAGTGAAGGGAACAATCTGTATGAGACGGCAATCCTTCAATATTCGCAGGAAACATAAATATTTAAAAAAAGTAAAATTAAGGATTGACAAAAGTAAAATCATTTAGTATTATTGGATATGCGTCACACGCAGAACAACATCATATGAACAGATATAACTTTGGAGAAGTACTCAAGTGGCCGAAGAGGTGCCCCTGCTAAGGGTATAGGTCGGGTGACCGGCGCGAGGGTTCAAATCCCTCCTTCTCCGCTCTGTTAACAAAATATGAGTTGTTCAAATTTTAAAAAAAAGTTGTTGACAAACATTTCCAAAGGTGATATAGTAAACAAGCTGTCGCC
>CAJUNX010000033.1 GCA_910587865.1 uncultured Roseburia sp. | reverse complement strand
CTGACGTAATCGCCCCTTCGGCTCCCTTAGTAAGCATATTATATTGTCATGGTGCGGTAATTTCCCGATTTGAAATCGGAAAAGGTAATTTGCCCTTTTCCCCAACGCAATTTTGCTCCCGGCTCCTGGAAGGAGCTTAGGCTCGACACAGTGTCGATGGTGTCCTCCAAAGAGGCCAGGTGTTCCATTTCGGAGACCTCCTGGCCTGGGAGACCCCTCCCTAAGAAGGGGACAAGTTGTCCTTTAGCTGCCAACCACAACCATTTGCCCGTGGCTAGACCCATTTGGGGCTTAGTGCCGGACAAAGGGACAATTTGTCCTACCCCTGCCCCATAATTACCGGCACCCCTGTCGCTTACTGGCAACTATTTTGCCGGCAGTGGTGAAGCCCATTTTGGCTTCACTGGGAGCCATTTGGGTCTGAGGTGCTGCTGCTCCGAAATGGAACACCCCCGGAAGGGGTCCCCCCAATGAGGATACCCTGGCTCCATGGAGAAGCTCCGGGTGATTCCCTTTCAAGGAGTCTAATTTGCCCCCTTCTTCAGGATGAAGACCCTGCCCTGATTCAGGCACCCCTCCCCAAAATAAGGAGCACCTCTCCGGAGAGTACCCCACGGACATTTGTCCTTCACCCCTGCAGTACCGATTTGGTATCCTGCCGGCAATAACCGGCTCCACGGGTGATTCCCTAACACAGGGAGTCATCCCCACAAGTGGGCACGACAGAGGAGCGGGAAATTTCCTGTACCCCTGCCGCTGATTAGATGCACCAGTTTTGGGTTGTCCGTTTTTCGGAGGTATGCGCCTGATGCATACCTTAAATTTCAGGAGGAGCAGAGCACACTGGCAACAGCGGTAGAGCGGAAAAGGCGCTATACCAGACAAGGTAGATAATCTGGTTGGCACGTTTTTCGGACAGACCCGAAATTCCGGGGTTAGTCTTGGGGTGATTCGTCTGGCTTGGTGTAGCGGGGGATTTCGGTTAGTTCTGATACCCGTTTTCTTGCTTCGGATTGCCCGATTTCATTTAGTTTTCTGTAATCATTCACTAAAAGTTCCTCTCCCTGTTTCTGACGTTGCTCAATGACTCTATTTAGTTCTTCCTCTGAACTGGCAAAGGAATGAGAGTTTTCATATGACAGAGGATCGTTACCTTTTTGACGTAACTGTCCGGGAATGCTAATAATAACTTGTTCCTCTTCTTCCGTTAATTCTTCATGGCGTAGAGCTTTTTGCATAGCTACTTCATATAATTTTTGCAAGTTTGGGTCAATATAAATGTTATTATCAGAATCTGTAAATTGCGGCACTTCTTCTAATTCTGAAATTTTTTCATGTGCTATTTTTTTTCCAGTATTATTTAATTTGCCGTATATTTCAATAATACCTTCTAGGTTATCATCATTTCCCATTGTCGTTAAAATGTAGTCTCCAATGGTTTGTTCTTCTTTGCTTGCTTTTGGGTCATAGTATTTTGCGGCTAATTCATCATAGTTATCTAATAAATCATAAACAGTAATATCTGTATTATCACATATCTTTTTTAGCATCTCTGGACTGATTTTATTATTATCTCTTCTAATCATTGCGTAAAAAGTATTTGTTGAAATACCAGTTTTCCTAGAGAGTTCTGCAACTGTTAAATCATATTCTTTAAGTGCCAATTTTAAATTTGTTCCAATTCCCATTATGCAGCCTCCTTATACAATATATTAAAACACAGAATCTTGCAAATGTAAATACAATCTTGCAAAAGCACACAAAATTTTAAAAATCTATTGACAGTCTTGCAAAAGCACGATATCATACATACAAATCTTGCATATGCAAAGAAAGGAGAAATAAGTATATGGGAATGAAGTTAGACAGAAAAAAATTCTCGCTTGCCAGGGCAAGAGCTTGTATGGGGCAAAAGGATTTTGAAAAAGCCGGAATCCCCAAAGGAACATTATGCAGGGCAATGAGCGGCAGAAGTTTGAAGCCGGAAACCCTTGGAAAGATTGCAAAGGCTCTTGGCGTGGATGTAACTGAAATTTTAGAGGACTAAAGAAAGGAGAAAACAGACAATGGCAAAGAAAGTATTCAGAGATTATGCAGAGGTAAATGAGAAGTTATTAGAGGGGTTCACAGTAGCGGAGGTTCTCACCGGAATTAATGTGGAGGACAGCGGCATGATGATAGACTTGGAGCGGACGATTGACAACGTGACTATCGGCGTTGATGTGATTTACAATCCAATCTGCACAGAGGATGAAACACCGCTTATGGTATCAGAGGAATATGTAAAAAACATTATACAGATCCCGGATGAGCCGAAGAAGAAGGTCTGACAGTGGATTGGCGTATTGGAAAACAACAATTGAAGCTGGCCGACGTTCAGAGGTGGACGGGAGTAATCTTATGATGAGAGGATATTGATGCAAAGGACGGTGAGTTATATGGGAATGGTCTGTGCAAAGTATGAGGAAATGATCTCGATCATGTGCAACAGCTGCCTGTCTCCCCGGCAGATCGCGGAGAAGGCCGGGGTATCCACAAGTGCTGTCTATCGTATCCGGGCGGGCTACCTGGTCAAAATGGAGATCATGGGAAAGGTATGTGCTGCTTTGGGTGTAAAATGCGAGGATGTACTGGATTATGAGCGCATGGAGCGGTACAGGAAGGAGCGGAAGGAGAAATAGTGGTAAATAAGGAAGAATTTCTGCTGGAGCTGGACCGCGATACCTTCTGCGGATACGACTGGTGCCGGCATCTGTACGCCTATCAGTATGCGGATCCTGCATTTTTAGAACAGGTATATGCACGGCTGGATGAACTGAATCGGCACCGCGTAAAATCCATTTATGCGCTGTATCTTCGCCTTGAGACAGAATATTGGAGCAGACAGGAGCGGGAGGCCGGTGAATGGCTGGTAAAAAGAATAGAAAGAGACTATGAAAGGCAGGTGAGGAAAAACGCAGACAGAAGAACGGCGCAGTTTTCTGCTGGGCTTCCACAAGATTGGTAAGAATGATAAACCGTATGATATTCTGGACAATGCAATTGCTGACTACATAATTGAGAATGAATATATTATCGTCATAGCGGGAAAGCCTTACATTTATAAGGATGGAGTTTATAAAAGTGACGAGGATGGGAATATTCTCCGCTACCTTATAAAATCCATGATACTGGAAGATCTGATTACGATAGGAAGAATTAACCGGGTGTTCCAGCTTATTATTACAAATCATAAACTGAAAGTTGATGTGGATGATTTAAACAGGCATCCCAGGGACTGGATTAATTTTCATAACGGATTTCTCGATGTGAGAAATATGAAAATGATGGAGCATTCCCCGGAATACCTGTCGATTAATCAGATTCCGCATGATTTTCAGACAGACAGGATTGTTCCGGATGATTCCGTAGTGCCGGAATTCCTGAAAGGGATTATCTGTAATGAAGATGATTATGAAATGCTGCTGGAATATATCGGTTACTGTATGACAACAGATACTGGTCTGCAAAAATTCTTGGTGATTACCGGACCGGGAGGAACCGGAAAAAGTACGCTGATACGACTGATCAATAATGCCATGGGGAAGGAGAATATAAGCGGCCTGTCGTTGCAGGATCTGAATGAACGCTTTAATGCGACAAACCTTTTTGGCAAGCTGCTGAATTCATGCGCAGACATTTCGAGTAAGGCGATGGAGCAGGTGGATATTATCAAAAAAATCACGGGCGAAGATTTGGTCAAAGGCGAGTATAAGGGCGGGGCGGTATTCTTTTTTAAGAGCTATGCGAAGCTGATGTTTTCGGCGAATGAGATACCGGTGTCACTTGACGATAAGACGAATGCATATTACCGGCGCTTTCTGATCATCAAAATAGACAAACGGTGTCATGAGATCGATCATTTGGAAGAACGGCTGAATGAATCTTCTGACGACTTTATTTATCTGTCAGTAATGGCGTTACAGAGGATGTATCAGAGGGGAAAACTGAATGAGAGTCAGAACAGCCTGGATAATGTGATGGAGCTGTATATGGCGAGCGATACGGTGATGTCGTTTCTTACAGAAGAGATGACTGTGGGTGCAGATTTTAAAGTCGAGAGGTGCAGATTTTATGAAGAGTATAGCAGATATTGTGAAGACAATGATCGTCATCCGCTAACACGAAATGGCTTTTTTAAAAACGTGAGAAACAAGGGGTACAAAGAGCTACAATCGCACGGAAAGCGCTATTTTAAAGGACTTAAGTATAAGGACAGCGATTTTATACCGGTGCAGGAAGAAATACCATTCGATCAGACGGGTGCAGAAAAAGCAGATATTTCTAAGTTCAAATAAATATGTAAAAAAGCTAAATGAGGATATATATCAAAATATATATGGAGTTGAGAAAAAGTGTTTTTTCTGCACCCATAAGAAAAGGAGATTTATGAATAATCAGAAACTAAAAACAGTATATACATTGTTCTCGGACTGCTGGAAGCTGTTCAAAAGATTCATTGATGCCGAATCAGACGAGCAGTGGCAGGAGTGTATGGAGGAAGCTACAAGGATTGTGGAGCGATACGGAGAGGGCACAAAGCCACTGGTTCTTGATACACTGGAATTGCTGGAAAATACAAAGAAGGAAATGCAGAATGAAAAAGTTCAGCAGTTTCGACCATCAGTCAGAAAGGAGGGCGCATGAGCGAGGAATTATTGACCCGGATTGCGGTTGCTTTGGAATCCATCAACGCAAGCCTGGAGAGCATCAGCGATTCACTGTCGGATGCATCTGTAACACTGGACAGCATTGACAAGACTTTGGATAAGTGTACCTGCACGAACGGGAAAAACAGTTTTTTATGTATCACAGGCAACATTATGACAAATTGAAACGCCCCGTTGATACTGCAATATCAACAGGGCAAAAGCACAGCCGGAACCGTAACCAATACATGATTATTGTAACACGGTATGCCGGGGAAAGGAAGTAAAAAATGAGATATCCACTGACAATAGGGCAGTTACAGTCTGCGGGATTTGATATGAATATGGATTTTATCACGGCCTTTATCAGGGTGATAAATAACATTTATGAGAAAAGCCGGAGAACGGAGCGGACAGGCCTTTGCTTTACGCCGGATCTGCTGAAGGAGCAGTGCGAAAAGGTGTATGGTGCAGAGTATGACAACGAGGAGGATAATATATTTTTTGAAGTTTTGGCGGAATATGCAAATGACGCAAACCGGCAGGGAGCGGAAGCATCTGGGGATGTGGAGTACGTACCTGTTGATGCGATAGGGATTTATCCTTGCTTTTCGGCGCATGAGCCGGAACCGCTTGGAATGGTGATCAGGGCAAGGAGACGGGGAGGTGCGACAAAGTGAACATGGAAATTGATGAAGTCATTTTAAAAAGTGCAATGAACAGGAGAGAGCCTATGAGTTTCGAACGACTGAAATTTCTTTGCTATTTTATCGCCGGGATGGTTGCGGAGGTTCTGGGCTTTGTCCTTGCACTTGTAATTGTCCTTTGTATGGCTGGCGTACTGTAGCAGAGGGAGGCATGGCGGCTGTCATGGCCGCCTGTCCTGTCTAAAGCCCTGGAACGGCGCTTAACTTGGTACAAACAGCATCCTGTAATATGCGATAATGAGAAAGAGAGGAAAGAAAAAGACAGGAGTGTGATATCGGTGGCAAGAGTCGCAAAATCAGAATGGGAAGAGCCGGAACAGTTACTGTTGCTGGAAGCCTGGTCAAGGGATGGGCTGACAGACGAGCAGATAGCGGGAAATATGGGGATCAATGTTCGGACGCTGTACAATTGGAAAAGGAAGAGTGAGCCGATATTTCAGTCCTTAAAAAAGGGGAAGGAAGTCGCTGATATCGAGGTTGAGAACGCTCTTCGTAAAAAGGCACTTGGGTTCCGGGAAACAGAGCAGAGTGTATCCGCCCGGAAGGTCGTGGAGTACAAGGACGGTAAGCGGATCAGGGAAATTACAGAACCGATTGTAATGGCAGTGGAGAAATACTATCCACCCGATACGACGGCACAGATCTTTTGGCTGAAAAACAGAAAACCGGAGCAGTGGCGGGATAAACAGGAAAATAAGGTGGATCTGACGGAGGCAGTAAAGATTATTGACAGCATCGGAGACAGTGATTGATTTTGGAAAACTGATTGCGCCCGCATTTTATCCGGTACACCGGGATATTTTAAAGGGCGGGCATACCTACTACGATCTTTATGGTGGCCGGGGCGGTCTGAAATCGTCGTTCATATCGCTGGAAATCGTTCTTGGAATGATGAAGGATCCGCTGTCCAATGCAGTCATATTCCGTAAATACGGGGTGACGCTTCGGGAGTCAGTATTTGAGCAGATGCTTTGGGCGATAGACGAACTGGGGGTGTCACATCTGTGGGAGTCGAATGTGAGCCCTATGCAGTGCATTTATCGCCCCACAGGACAGAAAATTATATTTCGCGGGCTGGACAAGGCAAAGAAGACGAAGTCTATCAAGGTATCGCATGGGTATTTCAAGTATTTGTGGTTTGAGGAGCTTGACGAGTTTCAGGGACCGGAGGAGATCCGGACGGTACAGCAATCGGTTCTGCGTGGCGGAAGTAAGTTTGTTGTGTTCAAGAGCTTTAATCCACCTATCACAAATGCGAACTGGGCGAATCAGTACGTCAATGAGCCGCGCAGTGACAGCTACCGGCATAAAAGCTGCTACCTGGATGCACCGCCGGAGTGGCTGGGGCAGCAGTTCCTTGATGATGCAGAACACTTAAAAGAAACCAATCCGAAAGCTTATGAACATGAGTATCTGGGAATTCCTGTTGGCCTGGGGACAAGCATATTTGAGTTCCTGGAAATCCGGGAGATTACGGACAAAGAAGTCGGGAGAATGGACAGGCTGTATGCAGGTGTTGACTGGGGCTGGTATCCCGATCCTTACGCCTTTATCTTAGATCATTACAATCCGAGGGAAGAAAAGATATATCTGATTGATGAAAAACGCAGGCAAAAGACAGCGAACAAAGATACTGCAAAATGGATATTGGATAATCATGCAAAGGATTTACACGCCATGCCATATGGGACGATATGCGACAGTGCAGAACCAAAATCTATTGCAGATTACAAGGATTTAGGCGTGTGGAACGCAAGGGCAGCGCATAAGCCGCCAGGAAGCGTTGAATACGGTATGAAATGGCTGCAATGCCGGACAATCGTCATAGACCCAAAGAGAACGCCCCACGCACTCAAAGAGATAACAGAGTATGAGTACGAGAGGGATAAAGACGGGAATGTGATGTCGGGTTACCCCGACCATGATAATCACTTTGTGGATGCGCTGCGCTACAGCTTATCGCCTGTATTTCTGCGGAGAATGTCGCAGGCATAGGAAGGGAGAGGATTATGGATTATTTGAAAGTACATTGTTTTCACTGTGGCGGCAGATTTGAGCTTTACAGCCGCAATATGAACCACGACGACAAACCGCCAGTGTGTCCGCACTGCCTGACAGGAATGGATAAGACACAGTGGAATCGTCTGATTGATGCGTATTTTACGATCAGTGAGGTTAACACTGATTTTCGGAAATACCATGAAGACCGCGGGGAACCACTGTTTCAGGTGGAGCTTCGAAATCATTATGTGAAGCCGGGGAAGACGGTGTTGAATGATCAGATATTGGAGAATATGGATGCCCTTGCCGACATCATCAGACATCCGGCACCGAACAGGAATATTGAGGACTATGAATGAAAATTATGAAGGAGGATTTTACCATGAAAAAAAGTAATATCGAATTTTACAAAGAGGCGGTTAAAAAGGCAGGAAGCGCGAGGGCTTCCATCATCTCGGCAAAAGAGGATTACGAACGCAAAGATAAGCTATGGAAGGATGATCTTTCGGAAGGTATTTTGGGTGAAGTTGGGTACAACGAGAAGATCGAGAGCGCAAAAGCTGAGATGAACGAGAAGATCGAGAGTGCACAGCGGCTTGTCTTGAACGTTGCCGATGCGTATTCCGAAGAGATGGCAGAGCTTTCAAGACTGGACGGCGATAAGATTGATGATGCAACCATGAAGCTGCTGAACAGCGGCATAAATCTTACCCATGCAGATTGGCAGGAGCTGGCAAATAAGCACGCAGATAACGCCATTATGAGCAGGATTTTAAAAGAGCGATATGAGGCGAACCGCCCAGCGGAAGAAGGCACTGGTATTACCATAGTACAGTTCGGACAGACTCCGGCAGACCGTGAAAAGGTATTTGGTTCGTTTGTCAGGACGCTGGCCCATTCGGTCAATAGCGATTATATGCCTAAATACGGCGGCGCGGATTTTGATTCACGCACAAGCTACTGGAACCATTTGGCGAAAGATTCCCTCAAATCAATGAAGCCGTTTGAGGGTGAAAGTTTTGACAGCCTGGATGCTGACTTCTCGGTTGGATTTGATCAGGCAAAACAGAGCTGCACAGTTTTTTAGTGCGGTACAATAGATCTACCTGGAAGGAGGATGGGGAAATATGGCTATGACAGCAGAAGCATATGAAGCAAGGAAAGCCTATATGCGGCAGTACAGGAGCAGGAACCGGGACGCAATCAACGCCAGGCAGCGGGAATGGCGCGCGCAGAATTTGGACAGAGTGAAAGAGTATCAGAGGAAGTACTGGGAGCGGAAGGCCGGAGCCGGTAATATCCGGCTCCCCTGGTTGGCCTATGGCATCACGCCGGAACGACGCAAAGAACTGACAGAAATTGCGAAGTCTGACGAATATGCTGACATGGTGCTTGATGCGGCTTTAAAGGCTGACAGGCAGGCCGCAGGACACATTGCCCTGTCGGTAACGAAGGGTATCAGCTACGACTTTTTGGAATTTCATGACCGGCTTGGCCGTTGCCCGCTTGGCAGAACAGATTTTTACGGCGCCAGGAGATTGTTCTTCTACTATTTGGATGTTGCATTGAAGGAGAGGAAGGGGCGTTAATATGGAAAAGGAAAAGATTGGATCAGAGAGTACGAATCTCATAAAAATCGAGTTGAATAATTTTGGCGATTACATAACTATATCACCGGATAACTCCACATTCTTTGATAAGTTTGTTGCCGGGTACAAGAAGATCGCAGATATGGCGGATGAAGTTCCGGCAAAGTTGGAAGAAGTCCAAAAGAAATATGAGAACCGGGATGATTTTGAGGCGGCCATGGATAAGGCGCTGGAAATGTCCGGTGTGAATGTGGACTTTTCAAAAGAAGCTGTGTCTGTCATTGACGGAATTTTTGGAGCGGATACCGTGAAGAAGTATTTTCGAAATATATATGAAGTGATCCCGGACTTCCTGCCGGATGCGAATTGCATTATTGATTTCTTTGAGAAGATTGTGCCAGTTGTTGAAAAATTGTTTGATTGTAAGGTTGAGCGCGAGCAGAAGGCCGGCAAGGCCCGGATGGCAAAGTACCAGCCGCAGAATCATAAGAGACCGCAGAGGAAAACAAAATAACAGGCGCATTGTTAGAACGAATAACAGGATTATTGTACCGGTACGCTATGGGGCGTATCGCTAACCCAAACAGTTACGGGCAGGGATAAAGGCATCTCTGCTTATGTGGAGGTGTCTTTTTTATGGCGCAATATGATGGATCAATCAGGATCGTTACCAAAATAACTACGAAGGATGCGGAAGAGTCGCTTGCGAGCCTTGAATGGCAGATTAAAAAGTCAGCCAAATACATAGATGAACTGCGCTCAAAAATGGATGCGCTGAAAGATCAGAAAATAGCAACAAAAGATTACAAAGATTTGCAGGAAAAGCTTTCTGATGCAGAAAAAGAATTATCCGGATTGGTTACAAAACAGAATGAATGGGAGAAGTTGGGAATTTCCACGGGTGACGCATGGGATTCTCTCAATGAAAAAATTGCGACGGCAAGCGATAAGGTTGATCTGATAAAGTCAAAGATGCAGAAGCTCACTGATGATGGAAAAGATTTTGTTCTTGGACAGGATACTGCACAGTATAAGGCAATGGAGCGTCAGATCCAGTATGAAGAAGATGCTATCACAAAGGCAGGCGATCACTATAAAGCACTTTTATCGAATGAAAAACAGCTGAATGAGATAAAGGAAAAATCCACGGTTGCAGATCAGAAAATGGTTGACCTGATGGAGGAGAGAGAGCGGATTGCATCCAAACTGGCAGAACTGGAAGCCGCCGATGTAACAGAGGGGTATAAGGAGTATGATGAAACATACATTGCGTGGAAAAATGCTACAGATGCCGTAAAAGAATATCAGGCACAACTTAACAAGCAGACAGAGGCCGGAAAGGCAAAAGAGGCAGAGAAAGCAAAGCGTGAAGCTGACCGCCAGTTTGAACGTCAGAGAAGAATATCCGAACAAGCAGAAAAAAACCTGCAAAAGGAAAACGCGAGAATACAGAAGGAAGTAGAAAACGAAGCAAAGCTCCAGGCAAAGGAAGAGGCAAGGCGGGCAAAAGAAGCATCTGCGATCCAGGCAGAGATAGCAGAAGAAGAACGACTTGCACAGATCAGAAATAACTCTGTTGTAGGTAACCAGCGCATTATTGAAGCTGTAGAACGCCGGCGCCAGCTTTTGCAGGAAATCAAAGACATGGAGGCCGCCGGGATAGGGGCCGGATATCAGCAGTATGATGCTGCAAAGCAGGAGCTGGCAGAGCTGAATCAGGAAATAAAGGAGTACGGTAACAACATTGGATCTGTCAGAGAGAAATATAAAAAACTTTCGGAAGTAGCAAAAACATCATTTGGAGGGCTGGACCAGTCAATGAAAAAATCCGGCGGAATGATGTCAACGCTTGCTTCGAGATTTAAGGGACTGACACTGTCTCTGCTGATATTCAATCAGATCAGCAAAGCGTTTAATGCTATGATCTCCGGCATGAAAGAGGGATTCGGGAACCTGTACAACGAAGTCGGCGCTTTTAAAACTGCTGTGGACGGGCTGAAAGCAAGCTCCCTGACGCTGAAAAACTCTTTTGCGGCGGCATTCCGTCCCCTGGTGGAGATAGCGATACCATATATACAAAGAACCATGGAGGCTATTTCAGGTCTGATGAATGTGATCGGGCGATTTATGGCGGTGATTACTGGGCAGAAGACATACACCAAAGCGGTCAAACAGACTACGGCAGCGATAGAGGGACAGACAAAAGCGCAGAATAAGCAGCTTAGCAGCCTTGACAAGCTGAACAATTTAAGCAGTTCCGGCGGAGGAGGCGGCGGAGCGAACTCAGCAGGAATGTTTGAGGAAGTTCCAGTTGACCCTAAAGTGCCGTCTTATTTTGAAAAGATCGCAGAATACGCCAAAATGCTTAAAGATGTCTTTGCGCAGGGTTTTTGGGACGGGCTTGGAGATTGGGAGTATCGCTGGCAGTCCATAAAAGACAGTATCGGATCTATAAAAGACAGTCTGATTGGTATATGGACCGATCCTGCGGTTACTTCGGGGGCTGATTCCTGGATAAAGTCTGTTTTTTATGCGTTGGGGAGTCTTGCCGGATCCGTTGCCAGTATCGGGCTTACGATCGGCACAAACCTTGTTGGCGGTATTGCGCGATATCTCGAGGAGAGCAGCGGACGGATAAAAGGATATATGGTTTCTATGTTTGAAATAGGAGCTGAAATAAATAATACCATTGCGGAATTGTCACAGTCTGTTGCATACATCTTTGAAGCTTTTGCAGGTTCTGAAGGTATACAGCTTACAGCGAATATCTTAGGAATGATTTTAGATACCCTTATGGGAATATCTGAAATAGCATTAAAATTGTCGAGGGATGTTATTAACATTTTTGCACAGCCGGTCATCGATAATGCGGACAAATTTAAAACTGCATTGGAAGGCATTTTATCGGTTTTAGCTTCTGTAACCGGAACGATCAGACGAGGAATAGATGAGACCATTGACAAACTGAATGAAGTCTACGACGGACATATTAAGCCGTTTTTTGATTCTGTAGCACTGGGACTGTCTGATATCGTAAGTAAGTTCATGGAATTTTGGAACGGATCGGTTCAGCCGCTTCTTGACAAGTGGGCTGAAAAGTTTGATGTGCTTTGGTCAGAACATATTCAGCCGATGCTGAATAACTTTATTGAGCTGATCGGCGGCGTTGCGGATATGCTGAAGGCGTTTTGGGATAATGTTCTGAAACCGCTGATCGAATGGGTGATTGAACATATCCTGCCCGTCGTACTTCCTGTGATGGACGATATTGTGGATGGATTTCTTCAGATGTTTGGAATAATATCTGATGTAATCAGCGATATAATCGATGTGATACGCGGCATTGTAGAATTCCTGACAGGTGTATTTACCGGAGACTGGCAGAAGGCGTGGGATGGAATTGTCGGGATCTTTGAGGGAATCAGAGATGCCATATTTGATATCGTGAACCCCATTATCGAAAAAATTACCGGATTTATCGAAAAGATTGGCGCTGCCATTCAGTCTGTCAAAGATTTTTGGGGAAGTGGAATCGGAAACGTCGGAGGCGCGCTTTCCAGCATTGGAAACGCCGGTATGGGAACGATAGGTGGGAGATCAGTATTCTCTGCAATTCCTGCCTCTGTTGCGGTACAGCTTGCGGAGGCAAAAATACCTGGATATGCTACCGGTCAGGTGATCCCGCGGTCGATGGGCCGACACCTGGCAATATTGGGAGATAATACCAGGGAAACGGAAATAGTATCCCCTCTGTCTACCATCAAACAGGCTAATATGGAATCCATGATGGAAGTCTTTTCCAGGCTTGGACTGACAGGCGTAGGATCAGCTGCAGGCGATATCAATATTAATGTGACGGCGGAATGTGATGGGCATACATTGTTTCAGATCATAAAAAGACTTGATGCGGAACAGTTTCAGTGCACAGGACGCCCGTCGTTTCAATTTTAAACATAGTGCTTCTGTTTATTAGTGACGTACTAGTGACAGCATTTCCCGCAAATGCAGCATCTGCGCCCGCCTGCATCTTTGAAAAATTAAGAAAACTTTAAAACACACCGAACGGATGCCGCGGTAAGATAGAATCACGGCATGGCGGTTAGAAAAAGCCGGATGACAGGATCGGTTCACTGTGATACAGCGAACAGCCTGTCAGCCGGCTTTATGATCTTCCTGTGAGAAAATGAAGAAACGACACAGGCTTAATTCCCCGTTCTTTGGCGGCAGCAAGATATTGCTTATAGTATGCGACAACTTCGTTAAAACTCATGGACGGATCAATCGTAAACGTCATATATCATGCCTCCTTTGCTTCCTGTTTCTGGAAAGAGTATATCATTCCAAAAGAATGAAATCAATAAAATCCATGTAAAAGATTTGTGGACAATTAGTGAATATAGTAAAGATAAATAAAAAACGTGGGCAGAATATCCAGAATTAACAGATTACTTGTTGGAATACATTGGGAAAATGAGGTGCACAGACAGAGGTTTATACCCAAACTGAATAAAGTTTCCGGCATAGACCGGTGAAATTTTGAACTTATCTACAATCTTTCTGGGAGAAAAGGGCGTCTGCGGCGGAAAAAACAGGAAAGACGGACTTTTTTCCAAAGATGCAGCGCGACGGAATGAGGGAGAACAAAAGAGTCAGATGCAGTACAGAGATGAAATCAGAAAAAACGGGGAGCGGAGGCGTCCGAAAGACCGGCCAGAGCGCTTTGACGGCGCCCCTGATCTGCAGGAAAAACGACGATATGAGGAGCGGCGGAGAAGGCGGAGGGCGAGGGTCAGAAGACGGCGCATGATCCGTCTGGCGGTATGTCTGGCGATTCCCGTGACGGTGCTCGCCGTGCTGCTTACGGGCCGCCGTGTGTGGCTGAATCGGGAACCGGAGAATGTTCCGGTGATGGCATATGATGTAAAGTATGTTGCGGAAGCGCCGGATTATACGGTGGATCTTTTGGATTATAACGAATACTCACGCCCGGGGACGGCGCTGCAGGAGGTGAAGGGGATTGTGGTTCACTATACGGCGAATCCGGAGACGACAGCAAAGAATAACCGTGATTTTTTTCAGGGCCTGAAGGATTCGGGGGAGACCTATGCCAGCAGCCATTTTATCATCGGACTTGAGGGGGAGATTATTCAGTGCATTCCGTGCAATGAGATTGCCTACACGTCGAATGAGAGGAACATTGATACGGTATCTATCGAGTGCTGTATCCCGGATGATACGGGAAAGTTTGCGGATTCGACGTATCAGTCTCTGGTACGTCTTGTGACCTGGCTGATGGGGCGGTATAATCTGACTACAGACGACGTGATTCGGCACTATGATGTAAACGGCAAAAACTGCCCGAAATATTTCGTGGAGCATGAGGACGCGTGGCTTGCATTTAAGACAGATCTGCTCGCCTACATTGAAGCGAACGGTATTGCAAAAGAGGAGGAAATCAGGTAGAATACCAGCATAAAAACGATGCGGCAGACGGAGCCGGAGAATGCATGGCACAGGGGAAAGCGTCTGCAGGTTCCGACAGAAAAAGGGAACAGGACGCCGGCGGACCGCATGGAAAGATGGGAATATGCTGGAAGAATACTACGGGGAATTAAAGAAAAATCAGAATCCGAGAGAGAATTTAAGCCTGCTGCGAAGTGCAGTCAGAGACAGGGAAGCGCGCGCCGCGCTGCGGGAGCAGAACGGCATACAGGAGCTGTTGTGCGGTTTTCTGACGCATGATGATCCGAAGGTGCGCAGAAACGCTGCGCTCCTGATCGGCGATCTGGAGCTTGACGGGGCGGCGGCAGCGCTGTATGAGGCATACCGGAAGGAGGAGACGCTGTTTGTCCGGAGCGCCTATCCGGCTGCGCTCTTAAGACTGGACATCGGGGATTATTTTGATGCCTTAAAGGAACATCGGAATACGCTTGCGGCGCGCAGGACGACGGAGGAGGAGAGAAAGCATGTCGCGGAGGAATTAAGAGAGCTCGACAGGCTGATCACAGAGGTAGAAGGGATCACGCATCACACGTTTACGCGGTTTCAGAAAGAGCATACGTTTGTACTGACGACAAACCGCGAACAGCGGCAGGTGACGATCGATGAGGCGGCGGAGCTTTCGAAAGAGCTGGGAAAGACCGCGGAGCAGCATCCGCTCGGCGTGCGTGTGCGCACGAAGAATATGAATACGCTGACGCTGCTTCGGACCTGCCGGGAGATTCTTCTTCTGCTGCCCGCACCGGAGGGGATCGGATCGAATCCGTCTGCAGCCGCGGCTGCCGTCTGGAAGGCGGGCGTCTTAAAACTTCTGGAGGAATGCCATGATCCGGCGGGCGCTTTCTATTACCGGCTTGAGGTAAAAAACACGATGGAGCTTAACGAGCGCGCGCGGTTTGCAAAGCGGTTCGCGGCGGAGCTCGCGCGGATTTCAGGGCAGAGGCTGATCAATTCCGTGCGGGAATATGAGGTGGAGATCCGCCTGATTGAGAAAAAAGAGGGCGGGTATGCGGCGTTTATAAAGCTGCTCACGGTTCCCATGCGCCGGTTTGCCTACCGGAAGCACGCGCTGCCCGTCTCGGTGCACCCTGCGGCGGCCGCGATGTTTATGATGCTCGCGGAGCCGTATTTAAAAGAGGATGCCATGGTGCTCGATCCGTTCTGCGGGGTCGGAACCATGTTAATCGAGCGGGATATCCGCGTACCGGCGGGAGACAAATACGGGATTGATACGTTCGGGGACGCGGTGCGGATGGCGCGGGAAAATGCGGCGGCCGCGGGGGAGCAGATCAATTTTATCAACCGTGACTACTTTGATTTCCGGCACGATGAGCTTTTTGACGAGATCGTCACGGATATGCCCATGCGCGGGAAGAAGACAAAGGAAGAGCAGGATGCGCTTTACGAGAGATTTTTTGATAAATCAGCGCAGATTCTGGCGCCGGGCGGTGTGATTGTGATGTATTCCAACGAGTCGGGATTTGTAAAAAAACAGCTCCGGCTGAGAGAGGATTACCGGCTTTTGGAGGAATACTGTATCAGGGAGAAGACGGGATTCTTTCTGTTTGTGATACAGTATCAGTGAGAAATGGTATTTGTTTCCACGTGGCAAGCATCTGCTGTCATCCGTATTTTGGCGTGTGTGTTATGATAATGTCATGATGCCAGGGACAAAAGGTCATGTGGTTCACGCTTGCGCGAAAAAGACGTTGTGATTCCGGCATCATGTCATCTGATCAGTGTCCGGTACGCATTTTGTACACAGGCTGCGGCCGGACCGGAAAACGACGTATCAGGCATGGAAGCAGGCGCCGGTTCTGCGCCGTGATATCCTGTCTGGAAAGGAGCACACATGAAGTACAGGGAACTGTTTTCCCCCGTAAAGGTGGGAAGCATCACGATCAAAAACCGTTTTGCGATGGCTCCGATGGGGCCGCTGGGTCTTGCGGACGCAAACGGCGGATGGAACCAGCGCGGGATCGATTACTATGTGGAGCGCGCAAAGGGAGGCACCGGTCTGATCATCACGGGGGTGACCTTTTTTGACCAGGTGGTGGAGAAGCAGGATCCGTCAACCGTGCCGAATCCGCTCTATAAGCCGGTGAGCTTTGTCAAGACAAGCCGTGAGATGACGGAGCGCGTGCACGCGTACGGCAGTAAGATTTTTCTGCAGCTTTCGGGCGGGTTCGGACGTGTTACGATACCGACAAACGTCGGCGATATTCCGCCGGTCGCGCCGTCCCCGATTCCGCACCGCTGGCTGGATAAGACCTGCCGTGCGATCTCCGTGGACGAGATTCATGCGATCGTAAAACAGTTTGGGGAAGCGGCATTTCACGCGAAGCGCGCGGGCTTTGACGGCGTGCAGATCCACGCGGTGCACGAGGGCTATCTGATGGATCAGTTTGCGATCTCGATGTTTAACCAGAGGACCGATGAGTACGGCGGATCCTTAGAGAACCGTCTTCGTTTTGCGAGAGAGGTCGTGGAGGAGATCAAGAGCCGCTGCGGAGCGGATTTCCCGGTGACCCTTCGTTTTTCTGTGAAGAGCATGATAAAAGACTGGAGAGTCGGCGCGCTTCCGGGCGAGGAGTTTGAGGAAAAGGGCCGCGATACGCAGGAAGGACTAGAGGCCGCAAAGCTGTTAGAGTCCTACGGCTATGACGCGCTGGATACGGATGTCGGGACCTACGACGCGTGGTGGTGGAATCATCCGCCCATGTATCAGGAGAAGGGGCTTTACCGCACCTACTGTAAGATGGTGAAGGAAGTGGTAAATATCCCGGTCTTCTGCGCGGGGCGTATGGATGACCCGGATATGGCGCTGGAGGCGGTTAAAAACGGCGTATGCGACGTGATCGACCTCGGCCGTCCGCTGCTGGCCGATCCCGATTACTGCAACAAGCTGCGCGCGGGACGCGTCGGTCAGATCCGCCCGTGCATTTCCTGTCACGAGGGCTGCATGGGGCGTGTCGCGGAGTATTCGCTGCTCAACTGCGCGGTGAATCCGCAGGCTGCCAGGGAGCGCGTGACGGCATATGAGCCGATACTGGCCGCGAAGAAGGTCATGATTATCGGCGGAGGCGTTGCGGGCTGCGAGGCGGCGCGGGTGCTTGCGATCCGCGGACACAGGCCAAAGCTTTATGAAGCGGGCGGCCGTCTCGGCGGCAACCTGATCCCGGGCGGCGCGCCGGAGTTCAAGGCGGACGACATCGCGCTGGCGGACTGGTATGCGAGGGAATTAGAGCGTCTGTCCGTTCCGGTGCATCTGAATACGAAGGTGACGAAGGACGATGTGCTGCGCGCGGATGCGGACACCGTGATCGTGGCGACGGGTTCCACGCCGAAGGTATTTACGCTGGGCGATGACGAGCATGTATACACGGCGTCACAGGTACTGTTAAACGAGAAGGACTGCGGAGACACGACTGTTGTAGTCGGAGGCGGCCTGGTCGGATGTGAGACGGCCCTGTGGCTGGCGCGTCACGGCAAAAAGGTGACGGTTGTGGAGGCGCTCGATCAGATCATGGCGGTGAACGGCCCGCTCTGCCATGCAAATAAAGACATGCTGGCGGCGCTGCTCCCGTATGACGGGGTTCAGATCGTCACCGGCGCGAAGGTGACCGGTTATCGGGACGGCAGGCTTTCGGTCAGCACAGCGGACGGAGAAAAGCAGCTCGCCTGTGACAGCGTCATCCTCTCGGTCGGCTATCAGGAAGAAAACGAGCTCTACCATGAGCTGGAGTTTGAAGTGCCCGAGATTCATCTGCTCGGGGATGCAAAAAAAGTTTCGAACATCATGTACGCGATCTGGGATGCGTTTGAAGTGGCGAATCATATTTAAGAATGACGGGGTGTCTTCCGGGCGGAGGGCGCCCCTTTTTCTTCTCGGAGAGATATGATATACTGATAAAAAGCTGGCGCGGCCGCCGGAGGGGGGATCGGATGGACACAAAGCACATGGAATATTTTAAAGCAGTTTATGAGGAGCGCAGCATCCATGCCGCCGCCAAAAAGCTGTTCATCTCGCCGCAGGGACTCGGCAGGATCCTAAAGAGTCTTGAGGAGGAGTTTGACGCGGCTTTTTTTGTGAGGGGAAAGGGAGGAGTGATCCCCACGGAGGCGGGCAGGATTTTTTACGGACAGTGCGCAAAGACCGGGGATGAGCTTGCCCGGATGAAAAAGCAGATACGGCGCGCGGCGGAGAAGCCGGAGAGGCTTCACGTCGGTTTTGCGAACGGCGTGCTCCAGCTGTTTCCCATCGGGACATTATTCGGATTTATCAGGGAAAATCCGGACATGCAGGTGGAGTGGTGCGAGTATGAGAACGATGTGCTGATCCAAAAGCTGTGCGAGGCGGAGCTTGACTACGGCCTGGTGGTGGGCAGACAGCCGGACGCCGGGCTTCTTCAGTCCCTGATGTGTACCTGTCCGGTCGTCCTTCTGGTCTACGAGGGACATCCGCTCTACGGGGAGGAGGCGATCAGTCTTCCGATGCTGAAAAACGAAAAGCTGATTGTCATGAATGAGCAGTTCCGCATCTATCATGATTTTATCGCGGCGTGTCAGGTGGAGGGATTTACGCCGCAGATCATTGCAAAGACGATGGACGGCGGAACGCTGCGGTGGATGTGCATGCAAAAGCAGGGGCTTGCGGTCACCCCGGATTTTCCGAGACAGCAGTATCCCGCGGCCCGGACCATCCCGTTTCTCGGGAACTATTCGTGGGATATTTTCGGGAGCTGTCTGCCGAAAGCGAAAGAGAACGGGGCGGTGTACCGGCTGGAAGCTTATTTCCGTTCTGCGGGGAGCGGTCCTGCAGAATCCGCGGAAATAAAAGGAAATGACACTTGATCAGATGCACAGAAGGACATGTAGAAATTCTTTCGAAAGTGTCTGAATTCTTTAGAATCAGAGTCGAAGCCGATTGACAGAAACCGGTGATCCACTTAAGATGTACATAACAGTTACCGATGCGTTGCTGCGTCAGAATCGCGGAGACCGGCCGGTCGCAGGAGAGTGCAGCATTTCCGCGGGGGCACGGGTAAGCGGCAGGTGTCAGAATCGCGGAGACCGGCCGGTCGCAGGAAAGCAGAGGATTTGCAGAAGGAGAGGGGATCAGGATGAGCAGTGCGGCGTATGAGAAGAAGGTCGAGCGCTGGGGTGTGGCGGAAGTTGTCTGTCATGGCCCGACAGAAGGCAATCCGTTTACGGAGCAGTATATCCGCGGAATATTTTCCTGCGGGAATGAAACGGTGGAGACGGATGGTTTTTATGACGGGAACGGTATTTACAAAGTACGTTTCATGCCGTCGTTTGAGGGCGTTTACACCTTTGTGTTAAAGGGGAGTTTTCTGGAGGAGGAGCCTGGGGGATCGTTTCAGGTGATTCCGGCGTCGGAGGGCAATCACGGGCCGGTGCATGTGGCGGGGACGTATCATTTTGCCTATGCGGACGGAACGCCGTATTATTCTGTGGGCACGACCTGCTATGTGTGGGAGCTGCAGAGCGACGAACGGATCGCAGAGACGCTGCGCAGTCTTGAGGAGGCACGGTTTAATAAGATCCGATTCTGTATTTTTCCAAAACATTACGACTACAATCTGGGGGAGCCGCGGAGCTACCCGTTTGAGGGTACGCCGATGGACGGCAGTGTGCTGACGAGGGAGAATTTCAGTCAGTATACGGGAAAAAAAGAAGGAAATGACTGGGACTTTACCAGGTTTTATCCAGAACATTTCCGGCACATTGAACGCTGCATCTTAGAACTGCAGCGGCGGGGGATTGAGGCGGACCTGATTGTGATGCATCCGTACGACCGGTGGGGATTTTCGGATATGACGCCGGAGGAGGATGACCGCTACTGGCGTTACGTGCTGGCGCGGTTTTCCGCGTACCGCAATGTGTGGTGGTCGCTGGCGAATGAGTATGATCTGATGACGAACAAGACGTTGGAGGACTGGGAGCGCTACGCGTCGATCATCTGTGAAAAAGATCCGTACCATCATCTGCGCTCGATCCACAACTGCCATCCGTTTTACGATTACAGCCGCCCGTGGGTGACGCACTGCAGCATCCAGCGCCAGGAGCCGTATCTGTCTGCGGAGTACGTCACGAAATGGCGTGAGATTTACAAAAAGCCGGTTGTGCTCGACGAGATCTGCTATGAGGGAAATATCCAGTTCGGCTGGGGAAATATCAGCGGAAAAGAGCTGGTGCGCCGGTTCTGGGAGGCGGCATGCCGCGGCGGCTATGCGGGTCACGGCGAGACGATCTTAAATCCGGAGAATGCGCTGTGGTGGTCGCACGGCGGCGTGCTGCGCGGCGAGAGCCATAAGCGGTTCGGGTTTTTGTATGATATCATGTGTGAGACGCCGGGACACGGGCTGGCTTTTCACGATCTGAAATGGGACTGCGTCTGCGCGGTGCCGGAGCAGGAGTGGATGCGCCCGGTGAAGAGCTATTACCTGATTTATTTTGGGTTTACCTGTCCGGCGTTTAAGGAATATCATTTTGACGATGAGACGGAGTTTGAGGTCGAGGTGATCGATACCTGGAATATGACGATCGAGCCGCGGGGAACCGTAAAAGGGGCGTTTCGCGTGGAGCTGCCGGGACGGGAGTATATGGCGGTGCGGCTGCGTGCGCGCCGGGAGTGAGAGCCGGCATGGCATCCCGGGGGCAGGGAGGCGCCGCAGGCGTTTTACAGAGGAATCAGCCCTGAAAAGGGAGATGGAATAGAGAAGACACAGATAAAGGAGATATGAGATGAAAGCAGGAATTGTGTACACGAGTACGACACCGGAGTTAATCGAGCTGGTAAACCGTGAGGTGAAAGTGCAGCTTGGGGCAGAAGCGGAGATTGCGAGCTACGAGGATCCGTCAATCCTCGCGGAAGTACGCGAGGCGGGACATGTGACCGCAGGTGCTGCGGCACGGCTGGTGTCGATGTTTATGCAGGCGACTTCGGACGGGGCGGACGCGGTCTTAAACTGCTGTTCCTCCGTCGGTGAGGTGGCGGACGCTGCGGTATCGATCGGAAAATATACCGGCGTGCCGATTGTGCGGATCGATGAGGAGATGTGCCGTGAGGCGGTGCGCCTGGGCGCGCGGATCGGCGTACTGGCCACGCTGCCGACGACCTTAGAGCCGACGAAGAATACGATAAAGCGCGTGGCGCGTGAGATGAACCGTGAGGTCGTTCTGGTGGACGGACTGATCGATGGGGCGTTCGGGATCGACCAGGAGCAGTTTAAGCAGATGCTGTGGGCGAAGACGGAAGAGATCATGAATGAGACGGATGTCGTTTTGCTGTGTCAGGGATCGATGGCGTATGCGGAGGAATATCTGCATGAGAAATCCGGGAAACCGGTCGTCTCGAGTCCGCGGTTCGGCGCACGGGCGCTGCGCGCCGCGATGGAGCAGAAGGGACTGCTGTGAAGCCGCCGGCATAATGTTAGAGGAGAGCGGCGGACAGGAGAGCCGTGCCGGTCTGGCGGACCAGAGCGGCAGGCAGACTGTATTCAGGAGGAAGATTGAAACATCACACTGATGTGCCGTTGTTTCAGCCGCGGGTTTGTGCCGGAGCCGCAAACCCGGAATCGCAGAGCCGGATCTGATATCTGGCTCGCGGCCTTCGCAGAAGTGCTCCGGCATGGAGGAAAAAAATGTTAACAGATACGAGAAGATCCGTCAATGCGAAGGTGCACCCGGTGGACGGGCTGGATGTCGAGTGGACGGGAGGGCTCTGGAAGGAGCGGTTTGACACCTGTGCGGACAGCACGGTGCCACAGTTAAAGCACATGTTTGATTCCGCGGATATCAGCCATGTGGTCGAAAATTTTAAGATCTGCGCGGGTGAGGCCGAGGGGGAATTTGACGGAACCGTATTCGGGGACGGTGATTTTTATAAATGGATGGAGTCGGCTGTCTACACGGCGGCGCGCAGTGGCAATCAGGAGCTTCTGGATCAGATCGAGGAGTACATCCGCCTGATCGCGAAGGCGCAGCAGCCGGACGGCTATATTTCCACAAAGCAGATCATCGGCGAGATGCAGCAGAACGGGATCAGCCGCATGGGCGATATCAATGATTTTGAAGTGTATAATTTCGGGCATCTGTTCACCTCGGCGTGCCTGCATAAGCGCATCACCGGAAAGGACAGCTTTATGGCGGTCGCGGTAAAGACGGCGGATTATTTAGAGCAGCTTTACGCGAAGGCAGTAGAGACCGGCGAGGTGCAGACAGCAGTCTGCCCGTCCCACTATATGGGGCTGGTGGAAATGTATCGCACGACAAATGACAAAAGATATCTGCGGCTGGCAAAACAGGCGATCGAACTGCGCGACAGTGTAAAAAACGGCCTGGACGACAATCAGGACCGTCTGCCGTTAAAAGAGCACGATAAGATCATCGGCCATGCCGTCCGCGCGAATTATCTGTATGCGGGCGTGGCGGATCTGTGTCTGGAGGAGACCGATGAGGAATACCTGGCGGTGCTGCAGAAGGTGTGGCGCAGCCTGATCGACAAGAAGATCTATATCACCGGCGGCTGCGGCGCGCTGTATAACGGCGTCTCACCGTACGGCAACTTTTTCGTGGATCAGAAGGTTCACCAGGCGTACGGTTATGAGTATCAGCTGCCGAATATCACGGCCTACAATGAGACCTGCGCGTCCTTGGGCGGCGTGTTCTGGGCGTACCGCATGTTCCAGCTTGAGCCGAAGGCGGAATATTTTGACGTGATCGAGCGGATGATGTTAAACACGAATCTCGCTGCGCTCAGCATGGACGGAAAGCGTTTCTTCTATGAAAATATGCTGCGGCGCGCAAAACAGCTGGATTATGAGCTGGTCTGGCCGCTGACGCGCAGCGAGTATATCTTAAGCTACTGCTGTCCGCCGAATCTTGCACGCACAATCGCACAGTCGGTGGAATACGCCTATACGGTGTCAGAGGACGCGGTGTGGCTCGGCATGTACGGGGCGAACCGCGCGCATATCGCGCTGGAGAACGGAGCGGAATTTACGCTGGTGCAGCAGACGGAATATCCGTATGACGGGAAGATCCGCTTTACCTGTGAGGACGTGCGCGCCGCGAAGCGCTTTACCTTAAAGCTGCGGATTCCGGGCTGGGCGGCAGGCGGAAGCGTCTGTGTGAACGGGACAGAGAAAAAGCTTACACCGGCGGATGCGGGGACGTACTGTCCGGTGGAGATCGCGGATCCGGCACAGACGGAGGTGATTCTGAATCTGGATATGGAGGTTCGCTGCACGATAGCCCACAACATGGTCGAGGAGGTGTGCGGACAGGCCGCGATCGAGCGCGGGCCGCTCGTATACTGCTGCGAGGGCGTGGATACGGCAGCGGAGACGCTGGATGATCTGTACTTAGACCCTGACGCCGTATACCGCCCGGTATCCTGTGAGATCGCGGGGCGCACGGTGACGGCGCTTGAGACGGAAGAATACTGCATGAACCGGGAGGGCTATGACAGGCAGGCGCTCTACCAGACGCTTTCCTACCGCGGCATGCACAGAGAGACCGTGCGGTTTATCCCGTATTTCGCGTGGGATAATCGTGAATTCGGCGAGATGCGCATCTGGTTCCCGGTCGCGTATGTGACGTGTCAGGGGACGAAAGAGACGGAAAAAAAAACGGATGACGGGATGACGGGATCGGCAGGAGTGCGGCAGATATCCGGCGGCGCCCCGAGGGACTGCGGCACGGACAAAGAAAAAGCCGACCGGCTGCTGGCGGAGCGTCTGTCCGGATTTACGCACAAGATTGTCGTGCTCGACGACGATCCCACCGGTGTCCAGACCGTGCACGACGTGTCCGTCTACACGGACTGGGAGACGGAATCCATTCGCAGCGGGTTTGCGGAGGAGAATCCGATGTTTTTTATCCTGACCAATTCCCGCAGCTTTTCCGCGGAGGAGACGGCACGGGTGCACCGTCTGATCGCACAGCGCGTCGCACAGGCCGCGAAGGAGAGCGGAAAGGAATTTATTCTGATTTCGCGCGGGGATTCGACGCTGCGCGGCCATTACCCGCTGGAAACCGGGACGCTCTGCGAGACGCTTGAGGCGGAGACGAACCGGGCGGTGGACGGAGAGATCATCTGCCCGTTCTTCCCGGAGGGCGGCCGTTTTACGATGGGGAATGTCCATTATGTGAAGGAAAAGAGCGTGTTTATCCCGGCCGGTATGACGGAATTTGCGAAGGATAAAAGCTTCGGATATCAGTCGTCGGATCTGACGGAATATGTGGAGGAGAAGACCGGCGGCGCATATAAAAAAGAAGACTGCATCTGTATTACACTTGACGAACTGCACAACCATGATGTGGCGTCCGTGAAGGAAAAGCTGATGGCAGCGGAGCATTTTGCGAAAATTATTGTGAACGCTATGACCTACGAGGATCTGAAGGTCTTCTGCGCGGCGTTTCTCGACGCCGTAAAAGAAGGAAAACAGTTTCTCGCGCGGACGGCGGCCGCATTCCCGAAGGTGCTCGGCGGGGTGACGGACCGGCCTCTGCTCGGCAGAAAGGAGCTGATCGCGGAGAGCGGCAGCGGCGGAATCGTGCTTGTCGGCTCCCATGTGAAAAAGACGACCATGCAGTTAGAGTGCCTGATGCAGTCAGAGGCGGCGCTTTCCTATATCGAATTTGACGTCAATACCTGCTTTGTGCCGGGCGGACTTGCGGCGGAGACGGCGCGTGTCACCGCGGAGGCGGAGGCAGCCATTCAGAACAAAAAAACGGCGGTTGTCTATACCAGCAGGAAGCTGCTCGTGCCGGATACCGCGGACAGGGATGAGATTTTAAAAGTGTCGGTGGAGATCTCGGACGCAGTGACGGCTGTGATCGGAAATCTGTCCGTGAAGCCGGCGTTTATCCTCGCAAAAGGCGGGATCACATCGTCGGATGTAGGCACAAAAGCGCTTCGTGTGAAGAAGGCGACGGTCATGGGTCAGGTGTTAAAAGGGATTCCGGTGTGGATGACCGGGGAGGAGAGTAAATTCCCGGGCATGCCCTATATCATTTTCCCGGGAAATGTCGGGGACGAGACGGCGCTGCGCCAGATCGTGGAAGAACTCGTGTGAGAGCGGAGCAGAAAAATGTTTCCCGGGTGTGTGTCGGCATGGCATTCGCAGACCCGGTATGCAGGAAAGCCGTGCAGAAAGAGAGACAGAAATGAGAAAAGTGGTGATATCGTTAGCGCCGGTTGCGGCCGGCACGCCGGTGGACGCGGTGAAGCTGGCGGAGGATGTGGAAAAAAGCGTGGCGGCGGGAGCGGCGATGTGCCACCTGCACTGCCGGATGCCGGACGGAAGCCTGACGCCGGACACCTCCTATATGATCACCTGTTTTGAGGAGATTTTAAAACGGACGGACGTCGTGGTACAGGCGTCCACCGGAGGCGTCTCGGAGATGAATATCAGAGAGCGATGCAATCCGCTGGACTATGAAAAAGTCGAGAGCGCGTCCTTAAACGGGGGCAGCACGAACTTAGGCGAGAATGTGTATATCAATTCGTTCGACGATATCCGCTACTGCGCGGACGCGGTGTACCGCCGTCATATCCTCCCGGAGACGGAGGTGTTTGACATCGGAATGCTGCACAATATGAAGCTGGTGGCAGAAGAGCAGCCCTTCGCCGAGCCGCAGCTGTTTAACCTGGTCTTCGGGCACAAGGGCGGCATGCAGCCGACGCCGGAGATGCTTGCGGCCTTCCGTTCGTTCGTGCCGCGGGACGCCCTGTGGGGCGTGACCCATTTCGGGCGCGACAACTGGACCTTCCTCGCTGCGGCAATCGCGATGGGGGCGACGGTTGTGCGGATCGGCTTTGAGGACAGCGCGTATCTGGAGGAAGGCCGCATGGCGGAGTACAATTATCAGGTGGTGGAAAAGCTGGTGACACTGATCCGCGCAATGGGGCTGGAACCGGCAACGCCGATGGAAGCGAGGGAGATTCTGCATTTACAGAGACGTGGAGGATGTGCGGATGCTTAAGATAGAGAGGATTCATATCGATTATGAGACGAACCCTGCCGGAGTGACGGGATCACCGCAGTTCGGCTGGGAGATCGTGAGTGAGAAACGGAATGTGCGCCAGGCATCCTACCAGCTGCAGCTGGCGAAAGATAACGGATTTACAGATATCGTATATGACAGCGGTGAGGTCATGTCCGCAGAGTCGGCGCATGTGAGAGTGACAGCGGAACCGTCGCATGCGGAGCTATCTGTGGCAGAGGCGGCGTATAAGGGGGTGTCCGGGGGCGGATCTGCGGCAGAGCCGGCGCATGTGAGAGCTGCTGCGGAACCGGCGAATGCGGAGAGGTCTGCGGGCGGATCCGCGGCGGATGTGTCCGGCGGGAATGCATTCCGCTATGAGTCTCTGACGAAATATTATGCCCGTGTCCGCATCTCTGACGGAGAGGAGCAGACCGCGTTTTCGGATCCGGCATGGTTTGTGACGGCTTTTACAAACGGTGAGCCCTGGCAGGCGCCGTTTGTGTCTGCGGAGAATGACGATTCCTATAAGGAGTGCTCAAAGGGCACGTATGTGCGCGGCGGATTTTTCGTGAAAAAACCGGTAAAGGAGGCGTTTGCCTGCACGACGGCGCTCGGGCTTTACAGCTTTTTCTTAAACGGGAAAAAGGTCGGAGAGGATGAGATGACGCCGGGCTGGACCTCCTATCAGAGACATCTGCTGTATCAGACGTACGAGGTAACGGAGTACATAAAAGAGGGCGAAAACACGGCGGGCGCGATGCTCGCGGCGGGCTGGTACAAGGGTGTGATGGGCCTGACGAAGGCGCGGAACAATTACGGCGACCGCACCGGATTTGCCATGTATCTGCTGCTGCGCTACGAGGACGGGACGCAGGAGGCGGTCTGCACCGGGGAAAACTGGCAGGGAGCCGATTCGCCTGTGATCTTTTCCGAGATCTACGACGGCGAGACATATGACGCGGCAAAGGAGATTGCAGGCTGGGCGGCAGACGCGGGGCAGTCGGGGGATTCCTGTGCGGCCGGATCGGAACCGCCGGATGCCGTATGTGCCGGGACAAAACCGCAGGAGACTTTGAATGCGGCAGACGCGCGAATGCAGGCAGGCGCGGAAGATCCGTGGCACGGCATCGTCACGGTGCCCTTTGACACCACGGTGCTGCGCGCGCAGGGCGGCGCGCGTGTACGCATGATGGACACGCTGCCGTGCCGGGAGGTTCTCTGCACGCCAGAGGGCGATACGGTGCTTGATTTCGGGCAGAACCTTGCGGGGCGGATTCATGTGACCGCGTCCGGAAAGCCCGGCGACGTGATCGAGCTGCGCTGTTTTGAGACGCTCGACGCGAAGGGAAATGTCTACCTCGACAATCTCAGGAAGGCAAAGACCACGATGAAATATATCTTTGCGCGGGAGGAGACCGTGACCTGGCATCCGCGGTTTACCTACATGGGATTCCGCTATGCGCTTGTGATCTCGTATCCGGGAGAAGTGAAAAAGGAGAACTTTACCGCGCATACGCTGCATTCCTCGATGGAGCGCATCGGCAGTATCACCTGCTCGAACCCGCTGTTAAACCAGCTGCACCACAACTATCTGTGGGGGATGAAGAGCAATTTCCTCGACGTGCCGACGGACTGCCCGCAGCGCGACGAGCGGCTCGGCTGGACCGGCGACGCGCAGATTTTCTGCCGGACGGCAAGCTATCTCTGCAACACGTACACCTTCTTTAAAAAATGGCTGCGCGACGTGGAGGCGGATCAGACGCCCGAGGGCGGCGTACCGCATGTCGTCCCGAATATCGAGGAGGGGCGCACGGACGGAAACTGGCTGTTAAGCCAGGGACCGCACTCCGCGGCTGCCTGGGCGGATGTTGCGGTGATCATGCCCTGGACGATGTATCTGATGTTCGGCGACAAAGAGATTTTAGAGCGGCAGTACGCGAGCATGAAAGGCTGGATTACGTTTATGCGCGAGCACTCCGAGGACTATATATGGAACTACAGGCTTCAGTTCGGGGACTGGGTGGCCCTGGATGCGGAGGAGGGCAGCTACTTCGGAGCGACGCCGAACGACCTGACCTGCACGGCATATTTTGCCTACTCGACCGGGCTGTTCGCAAAGGCGGCGCGTGTGCTTGGGAAACCGGAGGCCGCGGAGTACGAGGAACTGTACGCAAAGATCGTGAAGAAATTCCAGCAGACGTTTTTTGACGAAAACGGGGATCTGACGGCGCAGACACAGACGGCTCACATCGTGGCGCTCTATTTTAAGCTGACGCCAGAGGCATACATTTCCCGGACCGTGGAGGGCTTAAAACGCCTGCTTGCGAAAGAAAACGGCCATCTTGTGACCGGTTTTGTCGGAACGCCGTATTTCTGCCACGCGCTGAGTCAGAACGGCTGCGTGAAGGAGGCGTACGATCTGCTGTTAAAAGAGGATTTCCCGTCCTGGCTGTATCAGGTGAAGATGGGGGCGACCACAATCTGGGAGCACTGGGACGGATTAAAACCGGACGGCACGATGTGGAGCGCGGATATGAATTCGTTCAATCACTACGCCTACGGCGCGATCGGGGAGTGGATGTACCGCGTGATGGCAGGGCTTGAGACGGACGAGTCGCAGAGCGGATTTGCACACGCGCTGATTTACCCGAGACCGGGCGGCGGGCTTGCTTACGTGGAAGGCCGGTATCACTCCGTTTACGGCGAGGAGTACGTGCGCTGGGAGCAGGAGGATGATACGATCACGCTCACGGTAAAAATACCGGCGAACACGACCGCGGAGATCCGTCTGGACCAGGCGGAACATGTGGAGAAAGCCGACGGACTTACGTTTGTGCCGGGCGACGGATATGTCACGGCAGAAGCCGGCAGCGGATCCTATGAGATCCGGTATAAAAAGAAAGCATAAAAAGGACGCGGCAGGCAGCGAAAGCAGGGGGAGCGTATGGGAAAAAAGTGTCTGAAGCAAATCCGGCAGTGGTGGGTCAATCAGCGGATCCGGCAGCAGATTCTGTTCTCCCTGCTTCTTGTCGCGATACTGGGGATCGGATCGCTCGGAGGGATTGCATACCGGATTTCGCGGAATACCGTGGAGCGGAACTTCCGCCTGTCCCACGAGGCAACGCTTAAGAATTCGGGGAAGGTGCTGGATATGAACTTAGACCCGATGATCGAGGTGATCCGTTCCTTTTTAAATGACGCGGAGTTTAAAAAAGTGCTGCTTAGCCAGACAGACAACGGGGAGCGGTCATTTACCATGGCGGAGCAGCGCGTGTTAAAAGGCGTCGCGGAGCGGCTGACGAAGCAGGAAAGCCGGGTGAATTATGTGGCTTTTATCGATCTGTACGGACATTATTATCTGTTAAGCAATATCAACCGCGGATCCTATGATTTTTTTCAGTATTACGAGGAACATGATTTCCTGGAGACGGAGTGGAGTCAGACGGCGCGGGACGCGGGAGGCAGGGAGGTGTTTTTCGGCGACCGCGTGCTCGGCGGGCTTTGGAACGAGGGGTGCAGTCTCGTAAAATACCTGAACAATCCGGTCACCAATGAGCCGATGGGCTATATTGTCGTGGATTTAAGCCTCTCGTTTTTAGAGCGTTCCTTCGTGACGGGAAACGAGGGCTATGAGACCAACGGATACATGGTGATTGACCGGAGAAATGACTGCCAGCTGGTCTACGCGCCAAAGGAGCTGGAGAATCCGGAGAAGCTTGTGGAGGCGTTTCGGAACCGCGACAGTCAGAAAACATATCTCTTTACAAGCGTAGTAAACGAGACGACCGGATGGGAGCTGGTGAATGTCATTGAACGCAACGAGCTGAGCGCGGACAGCAAACTGATCCGTAATACGGTGTTTCTGTGCGCCGGTCTTCTGGCGGGGGTCTGCTTCTTTCTCGCGATGGCGATTTCCAGGACGATCACAAAGCCGTTAAGCCAGCTTGAGCAGGTGATCGAAAAGGTGGGCGAAGGGGAGCGCCACATCACGGAGGTGTTTGACGAGAGTGAGGTCGGGCGGATCGGGCAGAAATTCCGCGAGATGGTGAATACCAATCTGGAGCTCTCGGAATACCTGTTAAATGCCAGATTAAAGGAGCGCGAGGCGGAACTTCTGCTGCTGCAGGCGCAGATCAATCCGCATTTTCTCTACAACACGCTCGATTCGCTCTACTGCGTGGCGATCATACACGGGGACGATCAGATCGCGGAGATGATACTGGCGCTCTCGGACAATTTTAAGCTTTCTTTGAACAACGGGGAACGCTTTTACACGGTGGACGAGGCAATCCGGCAGATCGAAAATTATATGAAGCTTCAGAATATGAGGTTTAACGAGCGATTTACACTGCATGTGGAGGTGGAGGAGGCGGCCAGGAAAAAACAGATCCTGACGTTTCTGCTGCAGCCGTTTGTGGAAAATGCGCTCTACCACGGGTTAGAGCCGCAGGTCGGACGGGGAAATATCTGGGTGCGCGGCTGGCTCGAGGGGGAGAGGCTCGTGTTTACCGTCGAGGACGACGGAGTCGGAATGGAGGACCTGTGTGTGATGGAGCGCGGCTACGGGATCCGCAACGTACGGGAGCGCATCGGCCTGCACTACGGGGAGGCATACGGATTTACCGCGGAGAGCGAAAAGGGGAAGGGAACAAAAATAACAATTGTACTGCCGTTTGACAAGAGGGGTGAGAATCATGTACCGGCTGGTAGTGATCGATGACGAGTATCTTGTGGTTGAGGGGATTAAAGCGATGATAGCACGTCAGAAGCTTCAGTACGAGGTGGTGGGCTGGGCTTATGACGGGATTTGCGGACTGGAGGTCGTGGAGAGAGAGAAGCCGGATCTGGTGATTACGGATATCCGGATCCCGGGGCTTGACGGTTTATCGCTGATAGAGTCCGCGAGGGAATCGTGTCCGGAAACGATATTTGTAGTGATAAGCGGCTATACGGAATTTGAATATGCCAGGCGCGCCCTGTCCATGGGAGTGAAAGGCTATATCGACAAGCCGGTCAGCATCGCAAAGCTCGAGGAAGTCTTAACGCGGGTGGAGCGCGACTGTTTCTCGGCGCGCGAGGAGAGCACGGCGCTTCAGGAAAGCCGTGCCGGGCAGGAGCGGCTCAGGAGGCTGTTTGACGCCACCGTTGCGTCGATGGCGCGCGGGGATGCCGGCGAGCTCAAAAAGCACATGGAGGAGGCGCTGGGAGAGCTGCAGAAGCTTTATGACGCGCCGGAGGATTTTCGCAGGGAGGTCTATAAATGGCTCTGTGTGCAGAGCGATATTCTGGCGGAGCGCCAGCCCCAGGTGTCGCGTGACGCGCTGATCTCGTACCAGGAGATGGAGCGCAAAACGACGAAGCGGGAGGTCCTGGAATATGCGGGAAATATCGTGACGGACATCGCGCGCTACATCGAGGCGGATAAGACGGGAAGCAGCCATGCGGCGATCCTGGAGCTTCTGGCATACATCGACGAGCACTATAATGAGGATATCGGCTTAAATGAGCTGGCGGAGCGGGCCGGGATGAGTACGGCGTATCTGAGCGTGCTGTTTAAGTCAGAGGTGGGAACCTCCTATGTGAAATATTTAACGGAGCTTCGGATCAGGCACGCCAAGAAGCTGCTACGCGACGGGCACAGGGTGAACGAGACCAGTGAGCTGGTCGGATACAATAATTACCGCTACTTTTGTGATATATTTAAGAAACATGTCGGGCTGACCCCGAACGAATATAAGCACAATTACTAAAAAAGAACAGGCATACATAAAAAAATCATACAAAATATAAAAAAATACTCACTGGTAAATAGCTCCCGAAATGTTACACTATAGTTAGCACAAAGATCCCGGCCGGGATACATCAGCGGACGGTCCGCTGGCTATCACATTCATATTTGGGAGGACGACTATGAAAAAAAGAGTAATTGCAGCTTTACTGACAGCACTTATGGTGACCGGTCTTGTGGCAGGATGCGGCGACAAGGGCGGCTCGGATGCAGGCTCTGACGCCAGCAATCCGGCGCCGGATGCAGGAACGGCAGCGCCGGCTACCGAGGAGACAGGAGACGATGCAGGCGATGACGCACAGACCCCGGATGAGGGCGGCGACGCGGCAGGTACAGCGGACTTCACGGGAGAGGATCCCCAGCTGGCGAAGAAAGTCAAGATCTTAACGATCTGGGCGGAGGACAATGACAACGGTATCCTGTTAAACAAGATTTGTGAGAATTACAAGAACGAGGTAAACCCGAATTTCGAGTGGGAATACGAGATGGTGGCAGCCGATCAGCTGCAGCAGAAGATCTCGACCCTGGCGGCTTCCAACGATCTTCCGGACTTCTTTGCCTATGAGGCAGGCGCACCGCTTGTGACGTTAATTGAGGCAGACAAGATCGTCAATGTATCGGAAGCGCTTGAGGAGATCGGCGCGACCCAGTACATAAACGAAGGCGCAGCAGAGCTGATGAAAGGCCTTTCCGGAACCGAGGATCTCTACGATCTTCCGCTCGGATTAAACGCAGAGGGCTTCTGGTACAACAAGGCGCTCTTTGAGCAGGCAGGATGCGAAGTTCCGAAGACATGGGATGAGTTCGAGGAAGTACTGACGAAGTTAGATGCGGCAGGAATCCAGCCGTTAGTGACCGGCGGTTCCGACAAGTGGCCGGCAACCCGTCTGATCAACGCGGTGGCAGTGAGAACCTGCGGCAACGATATCATGACAAAGACGGCGAACGGCGAGACACCGTACACGGATGCAGGCCTTGTGGCAGCGGCGGATACGGTTGCGGCATGGGCAGAGAAGGGCTACTTCGGCGAAGGCATCACGACGGTTGATATGAACACCGCAGGTTCCATGCTGATGAACGGCAAGGCGGCGATCTTATACAACGGTTCCTGGTTTACACAGAATCTGGCGGACGAGAGCCAGAACCCGGCAGGCAAGGACGGAATCGGCTTCTTCAACATTCCGGTATCCGATGAGTCTGTCAGCAGCGCAACTTCTTACTCCATGAACTGCGGTAATATCCTTGCGATGGATAAGAGCAAATACGACGAGGCGACCGCATGGTTCTTAAAGTATTTCTGCGAGAACATGGGTGATCTTGCGATGAACGAGATGGCTACGGTAAAGGGTTACACTTATTCCGCATCCGCTGAGCTGGATCCGTATACACAGATGGTGCTTGACGCGATCAACGAGTCCACCGAAGGTTTTGCATGGTGGGAAGCAAAGATGTCCAGCGAGGTAAGCAAGACCGCGCAGGAGAACGTACAGCCTCTGTTAAACGGCGATATGACCGGTGAGGAGTATATGCAGTCCATTCAGGACGTACATGACATGCAGTAAACATTTTGCCATGCATCGCAGAGCGGGCGGATCATACCCGCATGAATGAGCATATTCTGCAGAGCGGCAGGCATCGCAGGCACGGTTTTGCGAATGGCGCGGCTATGAAGGAGCAGGAAGGTTTCAGGGGAGGTCTTTTCGACCGGTAACGGAAGACAGAAGAGCATAACCCGCAGGTATCAAAGGAGGAGTGTCTGGATGATGTCGTCAGTCAGATCGGAAAATGACATCCCGGACATTTCTCCTTTTTTGTCAAAAATGAGAGAGGAAAATCGGGCGATATGAAGAAAGTATTGGGAAACAAAGCGGCAATCGCACTGTTTGTCGTCCCCGCACTGATTCTGTATACGGCGCTGGTAATGGTTCCGGTTATCTGGTCACTTTATTACTCGCTGTTTTCAGGAAGTCCGGGATTAAAATGGGAGTTTGTCGGGATTAAGAATTATCTGGACCTGTTTCGGGATAAAAATTTCAGAAATGCGCTGATGGTCAATTTTAAATATATCTCGGTGGTTACAGTCGGACAGGTGGGCCTGGGGCTGCTTCTGGCGCTGATGTTTAAATTCTGGTTAAAGCACTGCAAATCATTTGTGCGTACCCTGGTCTTCTTCCCGGTGGTTCTGCCGACGGTTGCGGTGGGCCAGCTGTTCGCAAAGATCTATGAGATCCAGCCGCACTACGGCCTGTTAAACAGCTTTTTAAGCGCAGTCGGACTGCAGGATCTCGTGCAGCCCTGGATCGGACAGGAGAGCACCGCGCTGTGGGCGCTGTGTGTGATGGATATCTGGGTGGCGATGGGATTTTATTCCGTCATCTTTTACGGGGCGCTGCTGGATATCTCGGACGATATCTTGGAGGCAGCGCACATCGACGGGGCGTCCGGCTTTAATCTGTTCCGCAGGATTTTGCTTCCGCTGCTTCGCCCGATGATCATCACCAGCCTGGTATTCAGCTTTTCGGGTACGGTTAAAATGTTTGAGTCGGCGCTGGCGCTGACAAAAGGAGGTCCCGGCGCGGCGACGAAATCGCTGTCCATGTACATGTACGACGTGTCCTTTACATTTAATAAGGTCGGATACGGAAGCGTCATCGCGATTGTGATTTTCTTAATCTGTGTGTGCGGATCCGCGATTATCAATAAGTTTGATGTGAGAGATGACTGAGGGGGTAGATGACGATGAGAAAAGTAAAAGGAGGACTCCGGGGATTTATCATTGTACTGATCTGTATGATTGAAATCTACCCGCTGTTCTGGATGCTGACGGCATCTTTAAAGCAGCAGCATGAGTGGAGCGAGAATCCCGCATATGCGCTGAACAAAGGGTTTTATGTTCAGAATTACGCGGATGCCTGGACCAGGGGCAATATGGCCGTGTTCTTTAAAAACAGTCTGATTACCACGCTGATTTCCCTTGTATTTATTGTCATCTTCTCGGTCACGGTAGGGTTTGCGGTGACGAAGATGCAGTGGAAACTGCGGAAGGCGGTTGCAAAATATTTTACCTTCGGAATCATGATTCCGGTTGCGGTCGCCCTGATCCCTCTGTTTCAGATTTACAATAAGGCGCATTTGTTAAACACGAGAGCCTGCCTGATTTTAACCTATATCGCATTCGGGCTTTCGCTGTCGATCTATCTGGTGCAGGGATACTTAAGATCCTTCCCGGACGATATCATGGAGGCGGCCGTGATCGACGGCTGCGGGATTTATAAGATGATGTGGCACATCGTCGTGCCGCTGATGAAAAACGCGATCGTGACCGTGCTCGTATTACAGTTCTTCTTCAAATGGAACGACCTGCTGTTTTCAATGACATTTATCAGCGATTCCTCGTTAAAGACCATACAGACGGGACTGTTATACTTCTCAGATGAGTTCGGGTCAAAGAACTGGGGCGCGATCTTTGCCTCGGTATCGATGAGTGTGTTCCCGATGCTGATTCTGTACACAGTGCTGAACAAGAAGCTGATGGAAGGTATGATGGCCGGAGCGGTCAAGGGTTAAAATGTAAGAGGACAGATGCAAAAGAACGCCATACCGGCGTTCTTTGCGGTTTATGGAGGGAGTATGCAGACAGAAAAAAGAGAAGAGTACAGACAGGCGCTGCTGTCGTTTGTCATGGGACATACGCAGGATGTGTTAAAACAGCCGAGATCATTTATACGCTATCCGTTTATTGATCCGGGATCCGTCTATGACGGCAATGTATGGGACTGGGACACATTTTGGTCCGTATACGGTTTTTTAAACCTCGCGGACCGGTATGAGGACGCCTCGGTGAGAGAGCGGCTGATCCTGCATGCGCAGGGAAATATCCGCAATTTCTTCGATCATCAGCTCCCGGACGGCTATATCCCGATGATGATCGAGGTGGCGGACTGGCCGGAGCCGTATCTGAATATGAAGCATAAGGAGGGCGTGCTGATGAACATGCACAAGCCTTTCCTGTGCAGTCAGATCTGCCTGATCAGCGATTACACCGGCGACTATACGTGGGCGGAAGAATTTCTCACCGGAATCGAAACATATTTTGAATGCTATGACAGGAATTATTATTTTGAACACTGCGGCCTGTATGTCTGGTGCGACGATATCATGATCGGGATGGACAATGACCCGGCGACATTCGGCAGACCGAAATTTTCGACCGCAAATATTTATCTGAACAGCTTTCTGTGCACCGAGTTTCAGGCTGCGGCGAAGCTTTTCCGGCAGTTCGGGAAAAACGAGCAGGCGCGGTATTATGAGGGGAAGCGCGGGGCGCTCATCGCGGCGATCCAGAGCGAGTGCTGGGATCCGAGAGATCAGTTTTTCTATTCGGCGGATGTAGATATAAAGACACGTCAGTTCGACTGGTTCCACCAGGGTCTGGGCGTATTCTGGAAGACGCTGCCGATTAAGATCCGTGTGTGGTCCGGTTTTATTCCCATGTATGCGGGGATTGCGACAGAGGAGCAGGCGGACGCCATGGTACGGCATATGTTTGACGGGAAGACCTTCGGCACGGACTATGGACTTACGACGCTCGCGAAGGACGAGAAGATGTTCGACCTCTCCGCGACGAACAACCCGTCAAACTGGCTGGGGCCGGTGTGGCTGGTGGCAAATTATGTCGCGTTTCGCGGGCTGATGAATTACGGCTACCGAAAGGAGGCAGAGCTGATGTACGAGCGCACGCTCACCCTGCTCGGCAGGGATCTTATTAAGACGGGCAGCCTGCACGAGTACTACAATCCGTTTGACGGGGAGCCGGTGATGAACGGGGGATTCATCAACTGGAACGTGCTTGTCTTAAATATGGCGGATGAGCTCGACGGGAAGGCGCCGATGCTGGCCTTTTAGGGGAAATTACAGAGAAAAAGAAAATGGCTTCTGTCTGTCAGACAGGATGCGATAAATCAGGCGGATCTTACCGAAAACGGGAGATCCGCTTTCTTTTTGACATTTCGTCGGACAAATCATAAATCTTTCCTAAAAATTACAGGAAATGCACATTAATTACCATTGAGAGGCGTTCTCCCCGAAACGTTCCTGTTGATTGTGTTCAACTATGTGCCGATTGCCGGGCTGGTGGTTGCGTTTAAAAAGTTTAATTTTACGGACGGACTGTTTAAAAGTCCGTGGAACGGATTTGCCAACTTCGGCTACCTCTTTAAGGTGGGAGATACGGCCTGGCGGCTGACGCGCAACACGATCGGCTATTATCTGATCTTCACGGTCACAGGGACGATCGGAAATATTGCGATTGCCATCGGCATCAACGAGATGGTTTTTAAGCGTGCGGCGAAATATTTTCAGAGCATGATGATTCTGCCGACCTTTATCTCCTATATCGCGGTGGCGTTTATCGACGATCTGAGAGGGGTCTCTGATCGACGTGAAGGGGTTTTATGGCAGGGAGCTTATGGCAGTCACGGACGGGGAGGCGCTGGCCAGGTTTGAGGACGGATACCCGGCCGTTGTGGCGCGTGGAAATCTGCCGTCGGCATCTGCACAAGGAGACGGATCACACATATCTGTCCGGAATGTAGATGACAGAAATCCTGCATCGATGGAAATGAATGACAGAAATTCCACCATGAAGGAAAGCAGTGAAGGGGGATGCGTCATCATGATCAATACGTTTCTGTGGTACGGGTATGCTCTTACAAAAGATCCGGTGCAGGCGGCTTTTGCAGAATCACTGCTCGGGAGACTGGGCGTGAGGGGAAGAGGGACAAATCCTGCCGTGAAGTTAAAGCTGTGTAAGGGGGCGCAGGGGATGGTCTTGTTTGCCTTTAACTATACGGGGGAGGAACAGAAGACAGAGTACGAGGCGGACGGCGGCCGCAGAATCGCGCTTGTCGTTGCACCGCAGGAAGCGGCTGTGAAACAATTAACGTGAACCTCTTTCGGTATACGTAGCGCCGTAGGGAAGCACACCGCAGAAAAGAAAGGAAAAGAAGCTTGAGACAGCCGATCAGAGAACTGGAAACCCGTGTGAACCGCACCTACCGCGGCGGCCTCCTGCTGGATGAATTTCTGGGAAACGAACACCCGCAGGACGGTTTTACCCCCGAGGACTGGGTCTCTTCTTTCACGGAGGCAAAAAATAAAATCTACATAGAACAAGAAGGAATCACCCGCACGGAGGGAGGATGTCTGATCACAGATGTGATCCGGACTTCCGACTTCGGGAAGGGGAGGAAAAGCCCCGGCATGCTGGTGAAGCTGCTGGACAGCGGCGAGCGCTTAGGGATTCAGGTGCATCCCGACGATGAATGCGCCGGCCGGTTCTTCGGCAGTCGCTGCGGTAAGACCGAGTGCTGGCACATTTTAAACACGCGGGAGAATCCGAACGGAAAGCCGTTCATATACCTGGGATTTCGGGAATGGGTGACAAGGGAGATTTGGCGTGATCTTTTTCGGCGGCAGGATATTGCCGGGATGCTCCATGCCATGCACGCGTTTGAGGTGCAGAAGGGAGATACGATTCTCGTGCCGGGCGGCATGCCCCACGCGATCGGAGCAGGCTGTTTTCTCTTAGAGCTTCAGCAGCCGTCCGATTACACCCTGCGTGCGGAGACGACGACGGCGGCGGGGGAACGGCTGACGCCGCAGCAGATCCATTACGGCATCGGCGAGGAAGCGATGCTGGAATGCTTTGACTATACCCCGCGCACCCGCACCCGGATTCAGAACCGTTACTTTTTATCGCATCCCGCGGTCCAAACGTCCGGCTGCATCCGGACGGAGCTGGTCACCTATGACGACACCGCCTGCTTTGCGCTCACACGCATTCAGGGGAACGCCGTGATCTGCCAGGATACCTTTGTTACGCTGATCTCTCTTTCCGACGGAAGTTTTTCGGACGGCTGGGGGACGGCGTGGAATCCGGCAGGGAATGCGGGTGCTGTCTGTTCCGCGGGCAGTGCGGCCGGTGAAGTGCGCGGGGTTCCGCTGACCCGGGGCGAGAAGTATTTTATTCCGTGCAATACCCCGGTGCGGCTCTGCGGATGCGATGTGCTCATCTGCCATCCGCCCAGACAGACGGAAGAATGCTTCCCGATCGACAGCTTCACGGACGGATGATGAGATAAAATTAAAGTTTGATTTCATAAAGAAAGGACGGTGTGACATGCTTCGCACAAGACAGGATCTGTTTGACCGGGCTTTTGCCCTCTATCTTCCGCTTCTTGAAAAAGCAGCCCGCCGCTATCACAGCGGCGAGGTGCCGACCCGGATTGACCATGCAGGTTTTTCCTATCCCATGCTGTGGATCTTAATCAGCAAAGGAGACCGCCCGGATGACCGGGAACGCCGTGAGCGCTATCGCCGCAGGACGGAGGAATTTCTTGCATTTTTCTTCCATTATTTTGACCGTGACGGCGGCATGTGCGCCTACGGGCGATCCGTCAGCTACCGCTTTGCGGCAGTGGGCGCCTACGGACTGGCCGCAGCGGCGGGCTGCCGGATCCGTTACGGCCTGGCGAAGCGGGTGATTTTAAGAAATATCAGCTATTTTTTTGACAACAGCATTCCGACCGCGGACGGTGTTCTTCCGCCGGGATATCTCTACGAGGCGCTGCCCTTTGTGGAAAATTATACGTCGGACGGTTCCGCTTACTGCTATACGCAGGGATTTCTCGCCCTATTAAATAAAGAAAACAGTCCGCTGTGGCAGAGCGGGGAGGAGGATCTGCCAGTCGAGCGGGGAAATTTTCTTGTGCAGTGTCCTGCGGACGGCATCGGCGTGGTGCTTGAGGGGAACCGGCGCAACGGGATCACACTGTTTAACAATTCCGTTCACTATTACCAGGAGCAGTATTTTGACAGGCGGTTTAACGATATGGCCGGATATTACAGTAAATTTGCCTACAATTCGAGATCCGGCTACAGCATCTCGACACGCGATATGGTTTCCGTGGAAAATATGATTTCGCTTGGCACGCCGGACGGTCGGATGACGTCGCACCGGCAGGCCATCGAAACGATAGCTACTTCAAAGGAGCTTCTGATCTCCGGGCAGATCCCTTTTTCCAATGATCCAGAGACCCGAATTACGACCTGGCTTCTGCCGCTGGCGGACGGATATCATGTGCGGATTCACAGACTCTGTTTAAGCCAGAGCTACCGCGTCACAGAGGGAGGCTTTTCGATCGGTCTGCGGGACGACGGGTTTACCGCGGAGGACGGGGTGATTTGCTATGGAGCGCAGATTAGCGCGATCGACGCGGAATTCAGAAGGCTTACGGGCGAAGAACCGATCCGTCCGGCGATAAAAAAGAGCAGTAAGGCCGCGCATCCGGGCATGCATCTGCTCGCGCCGCGGTCGATCTGTCCGTGTTATGAGACGGGGGATCTGCCGGCCGGAGAATATGTGTCCGCGGTGACCGTATATTATGTCACGGACGGGATGATGCCGGAAAACGCGCCTGTCATCACATGGAACGGGAACGTCATTTCCGTAACATACGGGGAGATCCAAAGAAATGTGGATGTGACGGCGGGAAGGAACGGATGAGATTCCTTTGCACAGAGGAGGTATAACATGGGAAGAATGGTAAAAATCGGTCTGATACAGGTAAAGCAGAGGGAGGAAGATCCATACGGCAGGCGTCTGGATATTTTGGAGGATATGGCGAGGCGCTGCTATGAGGAGGGGGCGGAGCTTGTCTTTTTTCCGGAGGCATACCAGCATGTGCCCGACCGGAGCATCATCCGCCGTCCTGCGGAGCTGAGGGAAAAATATGACGCGTGGAAGGAGCGCTGCGGGGCGCTTGCGCGGGAATATCACGCGTATCTCGTCCCGTGGGATTACGAGGTCACGCCGGAGGGGACTGTCTGTAACAGCTCTTATATTCTTGATCGGGCAGGGGAGGAGGTCGGGAGATTTCATAAAGTGAATCTCACACGAAGCGAACTTGCGGCGGGGCTTTCGCACGGGGAGGATTTTCCGGTGTTCGACCTGGATTTCGGCAGGGTGGGTATCATGATCTGTTTTGACAATTATTTTCCCGAGTCCGCCCGGATTTTAGGCAACCAGGGTGCGGAACTGATTTTGTATCCGCTGTACGGGGACACGCTGCTGCCGCAGTGGGAGATAAAGCTGCGTGCCCGGGCGATCGACAACTGTCTTCATATCGCGTCCTGTCAGATCGACGATCGTTTGGATGTCGCCTACAGCGGGCTCGTCTCGCCGACCGGGGAGGTGCTGCACCGGCTGTTTTCTGCCCCGTCGCATCTGGTCGTGGAGGCGGATCTCGCGCGGGAGGTCGTCACCAATACGATGGCAGTGCCGGGACAGCGGGAAAATCTGCGGGAGTATCTGAAAAAATGCAGGTATCAGGCGGCTTACGGGGGAATCCTCGAGGAGGCGGCAGACCTTCGCTCCTGGGAAGAAATCTGTTTTAATTCCATAAAGTAGTTGGAAATGCGGCAGTGTTCTTTTATAATGATATCGGGGCTTTCTCATGTCTGCCGGGTCACAAAGTCATGTTTATCACGCAGGCAGAAAGCACATGATCTTTTTGGCCCCGGCATCCTGTCATACGGGGAAAACAGCGGGATACACTGCCGCAGGAAGGAAACAAAACAGAGATGAAACGGAATCAGGAGGATAGGGACCGCGGCATGCTGACGGTGATCTGGGCGCTTGCCTGGCCGACGATGTTAGAGCAGCTGATGCAGACGGCGGTACAGTATATTGACACGGCGATGGTAGGGACACTCGGGACGCAGGCGACTGCCGCGGTGGGCGCGACGAGCACGGTAAACTGGCTGGTGGGGAGCACGATTTCCGCGATGGGAGTCGGGTTTCTTTCCTATATATCAAAAGCGTTCGGGGCGGGGGAGACGGAGCACGCAAAGCGGGCGACGGCGCAGGCGGTTGCGACGACGGTGGCGGTCGGGATGATTTTTACCCTGCTGACGGTCTCCGTGAGCGGATATGTGCCCGTGTGGATGCAGGTGGATGAGGGGATACAGCAGCTGGCCTCCCGGTATTTCCTGGTTTTATACATCCCGATGCTGCCGCGCACGGCCAGTATCATTTTCGGCACGGTGCTCCGCGCTGCGGGCGATACGAAGACGCCGATGAAGATCGGGCTCGCGGTGAATCTGATCAATGTGGTCTTAAATTTTCTGCTGATTTACCCGGCGCGTTCGGTATCCGTTTTCTCTCTGGAACTGCCGGTGTGGGGAGCCGGACTCGGCGTGATCGGCGCTGCGGCGGCCAGTGCGGTCGCGTTTACCGTCGGAGGGGTCTGTATTACACATGTCTTGTGGAAGCATCCGGCAGTCACTCCGCGCGGACAGAAGTTTTCCCCGGACATGCAGATTCTGCGGCCCTGTATGCAGGTGGCGCTTCCGAATATGATGCAGCGGTTCGGAACCTCCCTCGGCTATGTGGCATTTGCCTCCATGATCAATTCGCTCGGCGAGGTGGCGACGGCGGCGCACACGATTGCGAACACCGTGGAATCCGCATTTTATATCCCCGGCTACGGCATGCAGACTGCGGCCGCGACGCTTGCCGGCAACGCGTACGGCGCGAAGGATGAAAGACGCATGAAAAGTCTGGCCGCCATGTTCATCCCGTTAGAGATTGCGCTGATGATCGGATCCGGCGCCTGTCTGTTTCTCGCGGCGCCCGGACTGATGCGCATTTTTTCAGACAGCGATACGGTCATTTCGCTGGGAGCGACGGTGCTGCGGATGGTGGCGGTCTCGGAGCCGTTCTATGGTTTTTCCATCATCATCGAGGGCTTTCTGATGGGCGTGGGCAGAACGAAGCTGCCGTTCCTCTACAATGTGACCGGTATGTGGCTTGTGCGGATCGTGGGAACCTTTCTCTGCACGCAGCTGCTCGGCTTCGGACTGATTTCCGCCTGGGCCTGTATGATCGGACATAATCTGCTGCTGTTCGTCCTGTTTTTTATCACGTACCGCAGAGGGACGTGGAATCCGCTGGAGCAGAAAAACGGAGCAAACCGCAGAATAACAAGGATTTCTGCGGACGCCGGACATAATGAAAAAAAAGTTTCTCCGAAATGAAAAAACATCTTGACATTATTCGAGGAATTTGTTATATTAACTAAGTCGTCACGAAGAGTGGCTGCTATGCGGAAGTGTCGGAACTGGCAGACGAGCAAGACTAAGGATCTTGTGATGGTTACATCGTGTGGGTTCAAGTCCCATCTTCCGCATTCAGTGATCAGCTGTTTCGTGAGAGATCTGCAGGAGTGGTGGAATAGGCAGACGCGCAGGCTTCAGGTGCCTGTGGTAGCAATACCGTGTGGGTTCAAGTCCCATCTCCTGCACCAGAAGGCGCGAATTTGAACACACCGAAACGGATCCTCCACTTCTTTGAGAAGGTGGTGGCCGTTGTGCTCAAATTCTCAAAATAGAGGCCGAGAAGGCGCAGAAAAAGCCCGGAGGGTATAAACTACCCGCCGGGCTCTTTTCGTGCGCTCTGAGGGCTCGTGCGGGGCTCTCAGGGGCATTTATTCGCTATTCCTTGCCGGTGCCTTCCTCGATCTCCACCTCCACCGTGCTTTCGGTGGCCGGAGCTTCGCCAGCGAGCTGCTGCACCGTAGTGGCTGCGATCGTGGTCGCTACGCTGGCCGCGGTAGCCGCTGCCGTGGTGGCTGCTGTTGTCGCTGCCTCCCCGTTGTCCGGGCGTTTGAGGTCGCGGCATACCTGCTCGATCTTGGTGTCGATCCATGCGTCGAAGTCTCCGTAAATCTCATTAAGGGCGGCCACGGCCGTGTCGCCGAGGATCTCCAGCGCTTTGTCTCTGGATTTTTGGAAGGCTTCGAGCTGCTTCTCTTTGGTGAAGCCGCCGGAGCTTTTCAGGGCGTCAACGAAGGTCTGGGCGGTAGACGCCACCGCCTGCTCTACCGCGTCCACGGCCATGTCCATGTATTTGTTCGCGGTTTCGTTGTCGATCTCCTTCTGGAGTCTCGCCGTTTCCCTGCGGAGCAGCGCTACGGCATAGGCCCCGCCCGCCGTGATTAGCAGGCAGAGGACGGGCACGCACGCGCTCACAATTTGCTGCATTGTCTCGTTCATGGTGTTTCCTCCCTTATTTGCTTACTTTGTCGGCGTCCACCCAGCCATAGACTGAGGACTGCCTGTTTGTGTGTACGACATGGTACGGGTGCTTGGCTCCCTTGCTGATCGCCGTCACCTTTGCCGGGCCCGCTTTCGGTCTGCTGCTGGAGCTGGCGGCGTTGGAGCTGGTGTAGTGAGGGCCTCCGGCGAACTGCACCGTGTCGCCGACACTGATCGCGCCGCCTCCGGCGGTTGCCTGCACCGTGCTGGCGTCCACCCAGCCGTAAACGGTGGAGCCGGATCCACTAACTGCGATCAGGTGGTACGGGTGCTTTCCGTTGGGGCTGATCGCCGTCACTTTGGCCTTGCCTGCTTTGCAGGACGGGCCGCTGGTGGCGTTGGCGCTGGTGTAGTGGGTGGATCCGGTGAACTGCACCGTGTCGCCCACCTTGAAGGCCAGAGAGCTGCCAGCAGACGGAGCAGGGGCGGGGGTTCCGGTTCCTGCGGAGCTGGAGCTGCCGGACGTGCTGCTGCCTTTGTACGCCGGGACGCCATAGCCTCTGATGTACCGGCCGTTCACTTTCAGGGTACGGCGGCCCACCGCGTCGCTCATGTTGCCCTCGATCACCTTAATGTCGGAGCCGGTCACACTCTCCACAATGCCGACATGATCCGGCCAGCCGGTATTGTCGCCGACGCCGGAGTCGTCCCAGTCGTAGAAAATGACGTCGCCGGGCTGCGGGACGTGGGCGTCGTTTTCCTGCCATGCTCCGAGCTTCTGGAAAAGCTGGATCATTTGGCCGCACCCGCACTCGGTCGGGATAATGCCGGTCGACAAACTTCTCTTGCAGGCTCATGGACTCCCGCGGCGGTGCTTCTGTGGTTTTT
>CAJUNX010000032.1 GCA_910587865.1 uncultured Roseburia sp. | reverse complement strand
CGGTTTTACCGATGGACGAGCGACTTCGGCGAATACCTTGAGGGAATGGCGGACGGGAATGTTCGGGGCACAGTTTCCGCAGACACAGTGGGATGCCTATGTGCAGGCAGTGACGGAGATGTATGTGCCCGTGATCGAAAACCGGCTGGAAACGGAGGCAGCGGGAGCCGGAAGTGCCGCCGGAGCGGAATCGGGGGCGGGAGCCGGAAACGCTGCCGGAGCGGAACCGGGAGCCGGGGGCTTCGGAGCCGGGCAGACCGGCACGGCGCAGGCGCCGGATCCCGCACAGCTGCCCGAAAATGTGGCGGCGGCGCAGACGGCGTTTCTTGCGGCGCTTTCCCGGGTGACGGACGGGATGAAAGCGGGGATAGATCAGCAGATTTCCATGCTGGATCCGAATGTCCCGGATGAGGCGCAGCAGATTGCCATATTAAACGTGCAAAAACAGCAGCTGGATGAGCTGGCGGGAGGACTGCCGCAGCTGGCCTTCGGACTCGGACAGGCACGGGCAACGCGCCAGGCGTTAAACGCACAGCTTGCCCGCCTGGCGGAGCAGGAGCAGAGCGCACAGGAGCAGTTTGCGGCGGCATGGCAGCAGATTGCGGACAGTGAGCGGCAGCTTCTCGAGGGAAAACAGCAGATTGACAGCGGTTACGCATCTCTGCTTCTGGCGCGTGAGGAGCTTGCAAAAGGGGAAGCGGAGCTGGAGCAGAAGGCCGCGGAGGCAGAACAGGAGCTTGAGGAGGGCCGCAGTGAGCTTGAGATGGCCACCGCGAGCTCGAAGACGCCAGACAGGAGCTTCTCGACGGGGAGGAGGAGCTTGCCGAAGGCTGGGAGGAGTATGAAAAAAGCCGGCAGGAGGCGGAGGAAGAGTTTGCGGATGCCGAAAGCAAAATCAGAGAGATTGATATGACCCGCTGGTATGTGCAGGATCGGACATCGTTAAGCGCATATGCCAATGTCGAGAGCGACGCGGATTCGATCGAGGCGATCGGGACGGTATTTCCGAGCCTGTTTCTGGTGGTCGCGGTTCTGATCAGTCTGACGACCATCACGCGGATGGTGGAGGAGGACCGCGGGCTGATCGGCACGTATAAGGCGCTTGGGTTTACGGACAGGGAAATCCGCAGGAAGTACCTGCGCTATGCTCTTCTGGCAGGAGCAGCGGGATGCGTGCTCGGAAATTTCGGGGGCTTTGTGGTGCTTTCCAATATTCTTTTTAAGGTTTTCGATATCATGTATCTGCTGTCGGACTATGCAGTCCGGGTGAATCCGGTATCCGGAACTGCCGGATCCGTGCTTTTCGCCGGCGGGAATGTGCTGGCGACGTTTTTCGCCTGCCGGGCGGAGTTAAAACAGACGCCTGCGGCGCTGATGCGCCCGAAATCACCGCGATCCGGTTCGCGTGTGCTGCTGGAATATATCACGCCGGTGTGGAACCGTTTTTCGTTTCTGAATAAAGTGACGGCGCGCAACCTGTTCCGCTACAAAAAGCGTCTGTTTATGACCGTAGCGGGTATTATGGGCTGCATGGCGCTCCTGCTGTTCGGTTTTGCAATCAAAGATTCCGTGACGGATCTGATGCCCAGGCAGTATGAGCAGGTGTACCACTATGACCTGATGGCTGCAGCGGCGGAGGAGGACAACGAAGCGCTGTTATCCTATGTGACAAAGGATGATCAGACAGAGGATGTGCTGAATCTGATGATTATATCTGTAAAACTGATCAATTCCGATGCCAGGGCGGAAAAGCTGCAGCTGTTTGTGATTCCAAAGGGAGCGGATCTGAAGGATTACATTTATCTCGAGAACCCGGAGGGCAGGCAGGTGACGTTATCCGACGGAGGATTATACCTCACGCAGAATGCCGCAAATATTCTGGAGCTTACACCGGGGGATACGGCAATTCTGCAGGATATGGATTTACAGCAGGCGGAACTTCCCCTGGCGGAGATCGTGAAAAACTATCTCGGAAACACTGTCTACCTGACAGAGGCGACATATGAAGAGCTGTTCGGGGAATACAGGCCAAACGGCGTGCTGGTTCATTTTTCGGAACAGTGCACGGATCCGTCCGCGTGCACAAAATGGCTGGGCGGGCAGGACGGCGTACTCTCCGCGGTCTGCACGGAGGATCTGAAAGGGGAATTTTCCAGTGCGTTTGCGCTGATCAATATGATAGTATACATTGTGATTGTGATGTCGGCCTGCCTGGCGTTTACCGTGCTCTTTACGCTCGCGACGACAAATATCTCGGAGCGGAACAGGGAGCTTGCCACGATCAAGGTGCTTGGATTTTATGACCGGGAGGTGCATCTGTATGTGGATAAGGAGACGCTGATCCTGACGCTGATAGGAATCGTCCTCGGAGTGCCGCTGGGATACGGGTTTGCGCAGACACTCACCTATGTGCTGAACATGCCGTCCATCTACCTGGCGGTGTCGCTGCACCCCGTGATCTATGCGATGGCGGCCGGGATGTCGTTTGGATTTGCGATGATCGTCAACCTGATCACGGACCGGATGTTAGACGGGATCGATCCGGTGGAGGCGTTAAAGAGTATCGAATAAAAATACTTGAAATAGTTTCCGTAAAATGGTACAATAAAGGTGGTCAGAAACCAGGTCCCTGATGGGACCTAACGCTCCTGCTCCTGCCAAAAGCAGGGGCGTTTTCTCCGTTCAGGACCTTTTTTGCAGCGACAGGAGACGTGATGCGCGGTATTTTTCGTACAGGATCGGTTTGCCGACTCTGACCAGATGATCTGTGAAAGCAGATCGTCCATTCTGCACCTGCCGTGCGAAGCAGTTTCAATGATAAGATCCGGTGCGCCGTGACAGTCTGTACCGTGCGCCGCTAACGGCAATTTCACCACATAAAACATATTTTGCAGTCATTTTGCGCAAAGAAAAACCCCGGTGAATCGGACGTACCGATGATACCGGGGGTTTTACAAAGCAGACAACGGGAGTCGAACCCGCCTCCTCAGCTTGGGAAGCTGATATACTACCGATGTACTATGTCTGCACATCTATTATTATACATCGAACGGAACAGATTGCAAGCGTTTTTTTGAAATCTGGGAATTTTTATGCTATAGTTGTTTAAAAAGGAGGAAAATTTCATGAAATATCCAGAATTTCTGCCGGAACACGGCGTAGTCGGATTTGTTGCACCGTCGTTCGGATGTAATATCGAACCTTACCGGAGCGCATTTGACAACGCACAGAAAAAATTTCGCGCGCTCGGACACCGGCTGGCGGCCGGCCCGAATTGTTATGAAGGGAAAGGGATCGGAATCAGTAATACGCCGGAGGCGTGCGGGAAGGAGCTGACCGACTACTACTGCGGCGATGAGGCCGATATTCTGATTTCCTGCGGGGGCGGAGAGCTGATGTGCGAGATATTGGAGTATGTGGACTTTGAGCGGATCGGGGCGGCGAAGCCAAAGTGGTATATGGGGTATTCCGACAACACGAATATGACGTTTCTGCTGGCGACGCTCTGTGATACGGCGTCTGTTTACGGGCCGTGCGCGGCGGCGTTCGGAATGGAGCCGTGGCATGAAAGTCTTGCGGATGCGTATGCACTGCTGCGCGGTAAGACGGATCGCGTGCACGGCTATCCGATGTGGGAGCGGGAAGGGCTAAAGGATGAGGAGCATCCGCTTGCGCCGTATCATGTGACGGAGGAGCGGAAGCTGCGTGTGTTTCTGCCGGACCGTTCGGTGGAGGACCGTCGCAGGAGGGTGGAGGACACGGAATCTGCGGCCATGAAGGGTGAGATGCGTGCGGCAAAGGTGCATTCTGAGAGCGGGAAGATGCCAGGGGAACCGTGCGCAGCAGTCGAACAGAGCCGGGAGTGTGTCAGGATGCCGGAGGAGCCGTGCGCAGCGGTCGGACAGAGCCGGGAGTGTGTCAGGATGCCGGAGGAACCGTGCGTAGCGGTCGAACAGAGCCGGGAGCGCGTCAGGATGTCGGAGGAGCCGTGCACAGCGGTTCGGATGGAGGGCCGTCTGCTTGGCGGCTGTATGGACTGTCTCGTCAATCTGACCGGCACCAGATATGACAGGGTAAAAGAGTTCACAGAGCGCTATCAGGAAGACGGCATTCTCTGGTTTCTGGAGTCGTGTGATCTGAATGTGATGGCGATCCGACGGGCCGTCTGGCAGATGAAGAACGCGGGCTGGTTTTCCCATGTAAAGGGATTTCTGATCGGGAGGCCGCTGGTGTTCGGACAGGAGCTGATGGGGCTGGATCAGTATCACGCGGTGTGCGACCTGCTGGGGGAATACGGCGTTCCGGTGATCATGGATGTGGATCTCGGCCATCTCCCGCCGATGATGCCGCTGATCTGCGGCAGCTATGCGGCAGTGACGGTGGAGGGGAATGAGATAGAGATCAGAATGTTATGTTCCGGGCGGGGGAATTCCGGTTTATGACAGGTACTATGAACGGTTAGACAGATATCTCGCAAGGGATCTTGCGGAGGTGGAAAAGTCTGCCGGGGATCAGCGAGGGTTATCGGTGAGGTCTCTCCTGCCTGGTCATCTCTTCCGCCTGAGGCAGAAAGAGGGAAAGACCGCGGTTTCGTATGTTGAGATCGCTATGACGGGGATCGGTTTGCGGAGTACGGGATCGTTCCCTGTGAGGGAGCGGACACGATGGGCGCCGGGGACAGCTGCATCGCCGGATTTCTGACCGCGCTGCCTGAGGGAAGAAATCTGGCGGAGTGTATGCGCTGCGGGGCGGACTGCAGCAGCGTCACACTGCAGTATGCCGGGGCGTGGGAATACGGCGGGGAGAACATAAGGTCAGGGGCATAACAATCCGTGCGACGGTCAGGAGGAGTCTGAATGGAACAAAGAAAAGCAGCTGCCGGCATATGGAATCGCTGGCTGTGGATTACGGCAGGGGCGGCGGTGTACTCCGCGGGAATCAGCCTGTTTCTGGATCCGAATAACCTGGCGCCGGGCGGGGTATCGGGGCTTGCAATCATACTGAGTTACCTGACGCAGGTGAAGACGGGAACCTGGTTTTTTCTCTTTAATATTCCGCTTGTCGTGATTGCATTTTTTAAATTTGGATTTAAATTTATTGTATCCACCTTTTACGCAGTGGCAGTGATCTCCTGGTTTACGAATCTGTTTGCAGCCACCGGAGCCCTGACCCGGAATCCGCTTCTGGCGGCGCTGGCCGGATCCGCGCTTGTCGCTGTCGGTATGGGGATTATATTTAAGGCCGGGGCGACAACCGGCGGGTCGGATATTATCATAAAGCTGCTGCGGAATAAATTCCGTCATTTAAAGACGGGCAATCTGTTTCTGATCACGGATACCCTGATTGTTGCCATATCCGGTTTGGTGTTCGGTGATCTTGATAAGGCGCTCTACGCGGGTATCGCGGTGATTGTGAATGCGGTTGTGCTGGATGTGGTGCTCTATGGCAGGGACGAGGCAAAAATGGTTTTTGTCATCAGCGATCACGCCGGAAGTATTGCGGGAGCCGTCTTACAGGAGCTTGAGGTGGGCGTGACCTACCTTCACGGGGAAGGCGCATACACGAGGACGGAGAAAAAAGTGATTTTATGTGTGATCAAAAAGCAGCAGTATCCGCAGTTAGAGGAGATTGTAAAACGGATCGATCCGGCGGCGTTTCTGATTGTCAGCAGCGCAGGGGAAATTTACGGGGAGGGATACAAAGATATTTATAGTGAGAAAATATAGAACGGACGGTACATGCGGCAGAGAGCCGTCCCGGTGTAAAAAGGGGCTGCGGCAAAATCCGGGAATTTTGCCGCAGCTTCTGAGCTTTGCGATATAAGATTATAAGGTGAGATTGATATGGCCGCCGATCCCGGTGTGGGAGAGCATATCCAGATCCATCGCCGCAGAGACGATCTGTGCGGCTGCCGTCGCCGGAGAACCTGCCGCGGAAGAACCTGCGGCGCCGGAAGACGTGCTGCCGGCAGAACCCGGATCGGTAACGGTTCCCTGTGAGGCCGTTCGCTTTGCCGCCCGCCGCTGCGCCTCTTCCGTCAGGAGCGCGTCGCTCTGACGCTCGATCTTTCTGGAGTGAGCCGAGATCTTCTGCATAAACCCGGAATCTTTGGAAAAAAGCTTCTCCAATTTTGAGAGCGGAGAGGTGGACAGCCGTGCCTCCCGGCTTTCAAGTGTGCCGTCATCGTTTACCGTGATGCCGATTTTATCAAGCTCGGAGGCATAACTCTGCGTGAGGGCCTTCATCTGCTTCGCAGAGCGCAGGATCCGGTCGTCGGAGGATTCGGATGCCGATGCGAGCATATGATTATATGTCTCGACATAAGCCATCGCTTTGTTGCGGATATCCTCGTCCTGTGTCTCCGTGAATTCGGATCGCGAGAGGCTGCGCACCGCTCTGCGGAGCGCAGCTCCGTCCGCCTGTGTCAGCTCCGGATTGCTCATGTCCCGCCGTCCTGCGGTGGTGCGCGCATTCCGCGCTGCCGAGTAGAAATTTCTGATATAATAGCCGGAACTTAACGTGGTGCCGGCTCCGTTAAAAGCAGGATTTACCGCCATAATAATCCCTCCTGAGATAATCTGATACTTATCTTATATTTCGGCAGGATGCGCCCCAATATTAACCGGTAGTAAAAGAAAAGAAAGTATGGTATCATGGAAACAGTTATCAAAGGAGGTGTCTGTATGGAAGCAATTCTCTGGATTGTTCTGATCATCGGCTTTGCAGTGGCTGAGATCATCACTGTCGGTCTGACCTCGATCTGGTTTGCTGGCGGTGCGCTGGCGGCGCTGCTCTGCTGTGCGGCAGGACTTGGTTTTTTCTGGCAGTTTCTCGCGTTCGTGACGGTATCGCTGATTCTGCTGTATTTTACGAGACCATGGGCGCTCCGGTACTTAAAGCCCCATCTGATCCGGACCAATTACGAGCGGGTCATCGGTGAGAATGTCTGTCTGACCGAGACGGTGGATAACCTGAAAGGCACAGGGACGGCTGTATACCGCGGGCAGGAATGGACGGCCCGTGCATATGAGGAAGAACGGATTTTTGAAGCAGGTGCGATTGTTACGGTAAAGGAAATCCGCGGTGTGACTATGTACGTGGCAGAAAGTCCGATCATGCCGCAACGGTAAACGGGGGGCGGGAACGCGTCAGACACTTTTCTGGATCAGGCGGGGAGGCCCGTTTTTTTGGCGGGGACGATCTTTATAAAGTAATAAAGGATTCCGGTGAGATCCGCGAGAAACCAGCCGATCGGGATTGCCCACCAGATCCCGGCGACGCCGATTGCCGGGACGGCGGAGAGCGCATAGGCGAGCGCGACGCGCGTACCGAGAGAGATCACGGTGAGCACGACGGACATTCCCGGCTTCGCGAGAGCGCGGTAGAGGCCGTAGAGCAGAAACAGACAGCCGATGCCGCAGTAAAAGCTCCCCTCAATGCGCAGATAGCGGATCCCTTCGGTCAGGATAGCAGTCTCGCCCGCATTGACAAAGATCTGCATCAGCGGGCGTGCGGCAATCCATACGCCCGCCGAGATAACGATACAAAACAGCATGGATGTCGCAAATGCGCCGCGGATACCGGCGCGGATGCGGTCCATTTTTTTTGCGCCGAAATTCTGCGCGACAAAGGTCGAAAATGCATTTCCGAAATCCTGCACGGGCATGTAGGCGAAGGCATCGATTTTTACGGCGACGGCAAACGCGGCCATGATCGTCGCGCCGAAGCTGTTTACAAGCCCCTGCACCATCAGGATCCCTAAGTTCATCACGGATTGCTGGACGCAGGTCAGCAGGGAAAATCCGGCGATTTCTTTTACGCGCGCGGCGCGGATTTTAAAATGCCGCCTGCGGACGTGAAGCTGCGGGACGCAGAGCCGGGCGTAGAGCGCGATGCCTGCGCCGGAGACATACTGCGCGATCACGGTCGCGGCTGCTGCGCCGGAAACATGCAGATTCAGACCGGTGACAAACCACAGATCCAGCGCGATATTGAGTACGGCGGATATGGCAAGGAAGGCAAGGGGAACCACGGAATTGCCCAGCGCGCGCAGCAGAGACGCAAAAAAATTGTAGAGGAAGGTCGCGGCAATGCCGCAGAAAATCACAGTCAGGTACTCGCGCATCAGATCCCACACGCCCGCCGGGACCTGAAGAAGGGCGAGGAGCGGATCGATCAGCAGAAACACGAGGATGTTTAAGGCAACGGTAAGCGAAAGAATCAGTACAAAAGAGGTGCAGATGCACTCCTTTAACCCCTCCTCGTCCCGCTCGCCGAAACGGATGGAAAAGACGGCGCCGCTTCCCATACTAAGCCCCAGCAGTATGGAGGTCAGAAACGTCATCAGGGTAAAGGCGGAGCCGACGGCGGCCAGGGCGTTCGGGCCGAGATAGCGTCCGACGATCAGCGTGTCGGCGATGTTGTAGCACTGCTGCAGCAGGTTCCCGAGAAACATCGGGACCGCGAAGCGCAGCATAGAGGTTAAGACAGGTCCTTTTGTCAGATCTTTGTTCATATCAGTGTACTCTCCTGTTTGTCTTATAGCAGGCTGCCGGGTGAAAAATCCGTCCGGGGAACCGGCGCCACGGTCAATCATAGCAGGAATTTTCTGCCGGGTCAATGTGGGCAGCGGAGAATAAGGAAACATTGGACAGATTGATGCGGGAGAGCTATACTAAGTAGGAATGTAAAAAAGACAGTGCCGCAGCATGCGGCGGAATGAGAGGATATATGAAGTTAGGAATGGTATTTGAAGGAGGAGCGAACCGCACGATTTTTTCCTGCGGCGTGATGGATGTTTTTCTGGAAGAAGGGCTGATGCCGGATTATTACGCGGGGGTATCGGCTGGGATCGCATTCGGAGTGTCCTATCTTTCAGGGCAGCAGGGGCGGAATTTAAAACTGATGGAAAACTATATGAGCGATAAACGCTACATGGGGATGCGCCACCTGCTCAACCGCAAAAAGCGCACGTATTACAACACGGACTTTGTATTCGGGGAAATCCCGCAGAAGCTGCTTCCGTTTGACTATGAGGCGTTTGCGGCCTATCCGGGCGAGGTGGAGGCTGTGGTCACCAATCTGCACACCGGAAAGCCGGAATATCTCACGGTAGCCCGGGGCGAGGAGATGCGGGATACACTGGTGGCAAGCTGTGCGCTTCCGGTGCTGTTTCAGCCGGTGAAGGTGGGAAAACACTACTATCTGGACGGGGGTGTCTCGGATTCGGTTCCCTATGAACGCGCATTTGCAGTGGGATGCGATAAGGTGATTGTGGTTCTCACAAGGGAGAGCGGATTCGTGAGAAAGACCGAGAATGCGGTGAAGCTGACGAACCGGCTCTATCGGAAATATCCGAAGATTGTGGAGGATATGGAACACCGGGCGGAGCGCTACAATGAGTCCATGGAGCGCCTGCGTCGGCTTGAGGACGAGGGTCGCGTCTTTGTGATTGCGCCGGAGAGCACATACGGCGTGGGGAGGACGGAGAACGACACGGTGAAGCTGCGGAGACTCTACGATGAAGGGGTGCGGATCACGCAGGAGCGGATGGAAGCGCTGCGCGGATATCTGGGGAGGACGGAGCCAGAGCAGCAGGTGTAAAGATTGAAACATTACACGGCATGGCGGAAAAATCGGTAACGTCTGTGCCGGCAGTGCACACGGCAAATGAAAGGAGAGACATATGAAAATCGTATTTCTGGATGCAAAAACAATCGGGGATGACATTGATATGACAGGGCTTAAGGAGCTCGGGGAGCTGGAATTGTTTGATTTTTCTACACTGCAGCAGGCAAAGGAGCGGACAAAAGATGCCGATATCGTCATAACAAACAAGGTTTCCATCAATCAGGAGACGATCGGCGATGCGCCGAAGATAATACTGGTCTGTGTGACGGCGACCGGCACGAATATTCTCGACAAGGACTATCTCGCCAGGAGAGGGATCGAATGGCGCAACGTTGCAGGCTATTCGACGGAGACGGTCGCGCAGCACACGTTTGCCATGCTTTTTTATCTGTTGGAAAAGCTGCCGTACTACGACGACTATGTCAAGTCCGAGCGCTATATCGCGGACACCATGTTCACGCATTTTTCCAATGTTTTCCATGAGCTGGATCAGAAAACCTGGGGAATCATCGGCCTTGGGGCAATCGGGCGCCGTGTGGCGGATCTCGCGAAGCTGTTCGGCTGTCATGTGATCTATTATTCGACCTCCGGCAAAAATAATCAGGAGGGATATGAGCGGGTGGAGTTTGAGACGCTGTTAAAGACATCTGATATTATCTCCATTCACGCACCGCTCGATCAGAACACGGAAGGGCTGATGAACCGAAGCGCGTTTGAGAAGATGAAAGATTCGGCGATCCTTTTAAATTTGGGAAGGGGGCCGATTGTTGTGGAGCAGGATCTCGCCGATGCGTTAAAAGAACATTTGATTTCTGCTGCAGGACTGGATGTTTTGAGCGTGGAGCCGATGAGCAGTACCAATCCGCTGAGAGAAATCAAAGACAGTGAGCGTCTGATCATCACACCGCATATCGCCTGGGCGAGCCTCGAGGCCAGGATCCGGCTGATGCAGATGGTGACGGATCAGGTCGCGGCGTTTTTAAAAGAGACGGAGAAAAATTAAAGCTGATTTTAATTATCGGAGCCGGCGGGGCGATATGAGAGACGAAAGAGAAATGAGTCTGAGAACGGCTCCGGTCATGGCCGGTGTGCCCGAATCAGGAAGCGGCCCTGAAACCGGAGGCTGAAATCGGAAGAGGTCCTGGAACCGGGACGCAGGGGAACCCGGAACCGGCACACGGATCAGCTCGGAATCGACACGTCCAGCCCGCTGTGGAAGGAGAGGTTCTGGTATTCCTCCAGGAAGGCGCGGATCTTTCGGGCCGCATCCGCCCCCTCTGCGGAAAGCGCATCATGCAGTGTCTGCGTCATGGCAACATACCGGCGCATGGCCCTGCGATAGAGATCGAAGAAGCTTTCCGTGGATACCAGTCTGCTGTCCCACGGGTTTGTCCAGGACGCGTGCCGCAGGTTAAACGGGTCTGTCCTGAAAAAGAGCGTATCGCTTGCAATCAGCGGCGAAAACAGAGGGTAGCCGAGAAAGTGCTTTTCCAGAAAGCGGAAGAGCACTTTTTTCTGTCCGCTGCGGTCACGCAGGATCCGCAAACCAAGCCGGATTGAAAAAATGCCGAGCCGCATGGTGAACCGGTGCAGCCGGTACTCCGGAAACGCGTAGTGATAAGCGTACCAGAGCAGATCCGTTATGACACGCTTCTGCCGGGCCGTCAGGCGCATCGTATCGCCGATAAAAAAATTGCCGGGCCGCCGGTGCAGCTTTAACGCGAGAAGCGCCGTGTCAATGTCCGTCTCTAAGTAGGCGTGCCGGGAGAAATAATCCTTTGTCCGGCCGGTAAAGTGTGTCATGGCGTAGATATAAGGATGGCAGGTCGTGTCAAGGAGATAGTGTCCGAGATAGCCGGTCAGGTATGCCTCCGCGATGCGGCGGTCCGCCGGAGCGGAAAGCTGCCGGTAACCATGCAGCAGTCCGTGAAAAAACGCGTTTGTCCCGCTGGTATGCGCGAGCGCTCCGATATTGTGTCCGTGCAGTACATAAGACGGGAGGTAGTAAAAGAAAATATCCGGTCCCTGAAGACCGAGCGCATAGGCTGCATTGTGTGTGTGAAGAGTTCGTTTCAGCGTGGGATGGCTCTGCCTGCGGTAAGCTTCCGTTCCAAATATGTAGTGTGTAACAAATCCGGGCATAGGGGCCTCCTTTTTTGATCCGATTTTTTCTTTCATGAGTATAACCGCTTTTGGGCATGATGTTAAGTAAATATAGCAAGAATTAAGAAAATGGTAAGAAAAATATAATCATTTACTGTGAAATGCGGGAAGGGCGAAAGGCAGGAGAGAAATGTATAGGGAGGGCGGCAGAGAGCAAAAACGGATTGATTTTTGGAAACAGTGTGTGCTATACTCGTAAAAATACCGACTGATCCGAAAGGATGCGGAACGTTGCCGGCGATGGCAGGAGAGAGGCACTGTTTTATGGACGTGGAAGAACAGGGGCCGGGCGATATGAACTATAAGAAAAAGTAAGGGGAGATTATTATCAGTAAGACGAAAAAACAGATGCTAAGACTGGGCATTGTGTGCATTCTCATCGGGGCGATTGTGTATACATTCCGGGATGAGGCGGGACCGATTTTAGAAGAACTGAAGAAAACGACGCCGGGAGTACTCGCGGGGATCTGTGCGATGACGATTCTGTACCATGTGGCGGAGGGAATGATCACAACAATACTGGCAAAGAAATATAATCCATATTTTACTTATCAGATGGGCGTGACAAATGCGTTTTTCTGCTCGTTTTACCGGGTTGCAACGCTCGGAGGCGGAGCCGGTGTGGCGGCGATCGTTTATCTGGGGGAGCACGGCGTCGGCTATTCAAAGAGCTTTGGGCTTTATATGCTTCAGTATGCGTTTCACAAGATCAGTATTGCGATTTTTTCACTTTTTCTGCTGATTGTCTGCCGGTCGTACATGTATGCACGTTTTGCCGCTTATCAGTGGCTGCTTGCAGCGGGCTATGTCCTGACGCTTGTGATTACGCTGCTTTTGATTTTTTTCTGCTGTTCCAGACAGTTTCACCGGAGGGCGTTTGGTTTCCTGGACTGGCTGAATGCAAAACAGCGCGGCAGGATGGAGGCTTCAGTCGGAATGCTGCGGGAACAGTGCCATATGCTGGAGGAGGCATCACGTGAGATTATGGGAGACCGGCTGCTGGTGGCGGGACTGATCGCGCTTAGCATGATAAGGAACTGCTTTTGGTACGGCATCCCGTATCTGGTCTTTCGCGGCTCGTGTGAGATCAGCCTGCCGCAGACAATGGCGGTGACCTCGCTTGCGGTGATGCTTGCGGCGGTGCTGCCTGCGCCTGCCGGGATCGGCTCTACGGAATTCGTGTTTACGGCGCTGTTTTCAGGGATTGCGGGTACGGCGCTCGCGGGCTCCGCATCGCTTTTATACCGGTTTGGGACGTTTGTAGTTCCGTTTCTCATCGGGATGGTGATTGTGATTGCGCGGCGGGTGCGTGCGCGAAGAGCGGAGAGGTTTTGAATTGTTTAAGAAAAATTTAAGTATACGCAAATTGACAAACAGGACTGTCATGTTAAAATAACGTTAGTAAATCATATATGCCTGAATATTAGAAATATAGTAGAAAGACAACGGGGAAGACATGAGAGTCGGATTGTGTTTGGAGAAGAAAAACGGTTTCAGACTGGCGGTCGCGATGATTTTTGCGGCCGCATTGTTTGTGCAGAAATTTATGCTGCGGCAGGAGCCGGTGACGGCGGCGGACGCCGGTCGGGCCGTCGCTGTGCTGCTGTCGTTCGGCGGATGCTATTTTCTGATAAAATCTCTGACGATAGAGGTGAAGCAGGAGGGCGCGTCATCGTGGGTGTTAAGCGCCGTGCTGCCGGCTGCGGGGAGCATATTTACCGCGTATCACATCCAGTATCTGCTCCTGGATGCAGAGCTGCGCAGCCGGATCACCAGGGAAAAGATGATCTATAATATCCTCTGCTGTCTTGTGGTGTTTCTCGTGGTGCAGATCGTTACGAACCGCGCGGGATTAAGCTGTATCATCGCGCATACCTTTCTGATGCTTGTGGCGGGAATCAATTATTTTGTCTATCTGTTCCGCGGAAACGAATTTATTTTCAGTGATTTAAAATCGATTCAGACAGGGCTGTCGGTGGCGGGAAATTATCAGTTTGTGATCGACGACCGCGCGCGGTATGTGATTCTGCTGTCGGCGCTCTACATCGCGCTCATGAGAAAGCTGCACGTGACGACACCAAAACGGATCCTGGCCGGGGTCGTCTGGTTTTCGCTGGCCGTGCTCGGCTCTGTCTGGGTCGGGGAGAAGACGCAGTTTGTCGTGACCGAGACCTGGGAACAGAAGGGCAGCTATCGGAACGGATATATCTTAAATTTCGTTTTAAGTGTGCGGGACAGCTTCGTGCGGGAGCCGGAGGGCTATTCTGCAGAAACGGTTGCCGCGCTCGAGGAGCGGTACGCCGCCGGTCCGGACGCGGCGGAGGGCGGGCAGGAAGCCGGAGGATTCGGGCAGAAGGGTGAGCCGGAAGCAGGAGGCACGGATCAGACAGGCGGCTTGGAAACCGGAGGTGAGAATCAGGCGCAGGAAGCCGGAGCGCCGGCATCGACCGGGGATGCAGGTCCGGAAGAACATCCGACGATCATTGTTGTGATGAGCGAATCTTACGCGGATCTCGGCGTGGTGGGAACGTTCCGCACGAATATGGATGCCACACCGTTTTATGATTCGCTGACGGAGAACACGGTAAAAGGCTATGCGTTATCCTCCGTGTTCGGGGCGAAAACGCCGAATTCCGAGTGGGAGTTTATGACGGGCAACTCGATGGCATTTCTCCCGAGCGGTTCGGTCGTGTACCAGCAGTACATCACGGATACGCCGACGTCAATCGTCTCGAATCTGAAAAACGAGGGCTATACCTGTGTGGCGATGCATCCGTATTATGAGACGGGCTGGAGCCGGAATATGGTCTACCCGGATATGGGATTTGACGAGATGTATTTTATCGATGACTTTGACAAGACGCAGATGGTGCGGGAGTATATCTCGGATCAGGAGCTCTATGAGACGATCATCCGGCGGTTTGAGCGCCGCGCGGCGAATGAGGATCTGTTTATCATGAGTATCTCGATGCAGAATCACGGCGGATATACGGATAAATTCGAGAATTTTCCGGAGCCGGTGCGTATGCTGGGATTAAATTACCCGGATGTGAATCAGTATCTGTCCCTTCTCTATGAGAGCGATATCGCGCTGGAGTATCTGATCACTTATTTTGAGCAGGTGGAGGAACCGGTTGAGATCGTGTTTTTCGGGGATCATCAGCCGAGCCTGTCGTCCGGTTTTTATCCGCATCTGAACGGGAAGGGGCTGTCCGGTCTGACGCAGGATGAGCTGGAAGCGCTCTATACCGTGCCGTTTTTTATCTGGACGAACTATGAGAGCGAGGCCGGCGAGGTGGAGATCACCAGTCTGAATTATCTCTCGACCATGGCGCTTGAGCGGGCGGGGATTCCGCTGCCCGCATACAACCGCTTTTTATCTGATCTGATGGAGGAGATTCCGGCGATTAATTCCAGGGGATATTATTCGCAGACAGAGGGCGGATTTCTGCATAAAAGCGAGGCGGCGGGAACAGAGGCGGAGCGGATTCGCGAGTACGAGATTCTTCAATATAATAATATGTTCGGGGGAAAAGAGCAGAGCAAAATATTTTTTCCGTATTTGGAGGAATAACAGATGCAAAAGAATGTCAGTTCTGTTATAATATAACAATACAAAGAAAAGGATCTGTAAAGGAAAGGGTGATGAATATGGGAAAGAGTAAATATGCCGGGACGCAGACGGAGAAGAATCTGGAGGCTGCATTTGCCGGCGAGTCGATGGCGAGGAACAAATACACGTATTTTGCGTCCAAAGCGAAAAAAGAGGGATTTGAGCAGATTTCCTCACTGTTTCTTAAGACTGCGGACAATGAAAAAGAGCACGCGAAGATGTGGTTTAAGGAATTAAACGATGGCATCGGCAGTACGGCGGAGAATCTTGGCGCAGCTGCGGACGGAGAGAATTTCGAGTGGACGGATATGTATGAGGGTTTTGCAAAGACAGCGGAGGAAGAGGGTTTTTCGGACCTTGCCGCGAAGTTCCGTGCAGTGGCTGAGATTGAGAAGCATCATGAGGAGCGCTACCGCGCACTGCTTCGGAACGTGGAGACAGCGGCGGTATTTGAAAAGAGCGAGGTAAAGGTATGGGAGTGCCGGAATTGCGGACATATCGTTGTTGGTATGGCAGCGCCGGAGATCTGCCCGGTCTGTGCACACCCGCAGGCGTATTTTGAGGTCAGTGCATCCAATTATTAACATGACCGGCCAGCGAGCAGGGAGCGGATATGAAACGGCATGTCTCCGGAGGAGGGACGTGCCGTTTTTCGTGAATCTGATCTGGCGCAATTCGGAGCAGAATGATCGGATAATCAGAAAAAGGAGGAATCAGACAGATGGAAATGGTAACACTGGGAACAACGGGGATTACGGTAAATAAAAACGGATTCGGGGCGCTTCCGATTCAGAGAATCAGCACAGAGGACGCGGTGCATCTGCTGAGAAAAGCTTACGATGCGGGGATCACCTATTTTGACACGGCGCGGTTTTACACGGACAGCGAGAAAAAGATCGGAGCGGCATTTGAGGGAATGCGGGAGCGCGTATTCATTGCGACCAAGACAATGACGACGACGGCAGAAGGATTTTGGGAGCAGCTTGATACTTCACTGCGCGATCTGCGGACCGACTACATCGATATCTATCAGTTCCACAATCCGTCGTTCTGTCCGAAGCCCGGGGACGGGAGCGGGCTGTATGAGGCGATGGAGGAAGCGAAGGCGCAGGGAAAAATCCGGCACATCGGCATCACGAATCACCGGCTTGCCGTGGCGAAGGAAGCGGTGGAGTCCGGGCTTTACGAGACGCTGCAGTTTCCGTTCTGCTATCTGGCGGGTGAGCAGGATTTTGAGCTCGTGCGGATGTGCAGGGAAGCGGGGGTGGGATTTGTCGCGATGAAGGCGCTTTCAGGCGGACTGATCACCAATTCCGCTGCCGCGTATGCGTTTGAGGCGCAGTATGACAATGTACTGCCGATTTGGGGGGTGCAGCGGGAGGCGGAGCTGGATGAATTCATCTCCTATATCGACAGCCCGCCGGCGATGACGGAGGAGTTAAAAGCGGTCATTGACCGGGACAGAGCACAGCTGGCCGGAGAATTCTGCCGCGGCTGCGGTTACTGCATGCCGTGCCCGGCCGGGATTGAGATCAACAATTGTGCGCGGATGTCGCTTCTTCTGCGCCGCTCCCCGTCGAAGCTGCAGCTGACGGAGGAGGTTCAGGCGAAAATGAAAAAGATCGAGGGCTGCCTGCACTGTGACCAGTGTAAAAATAAATGCCCCTACGGGCTTGATACGCCTGCGCTGCTCGTAAAAAATTATGAAGACTACAAACGTGTGCTTGCCGGTGAAGTGGAAGTGTGATAAGAACCGTGAATCGGCCCGGCGATAAGCCGGATTACGGGCAGGGAGGATGATATGAAAAAGTATGATGCGGTGTTATTTGACCTGGACGGAACGCTCTTAAATACGCTGGAGGATCTCACGGACGCGACGAATGCCGCGCTGACGTCGTTCGGGATGCCGTCAAGAACCATCGACGAGGTGCGCCGCTTTGTGGGAAACGGAGCAAGGCGACTGATGGAGCTTTCGATGCCGGACGGATTTGCCAATCCGCAGTTCGAGGAGGTTTTTGCGGCGTTTAAAGAGCATTACGGCCTGTACTGCAACGAGAAGACCCGCCCCTACGACGGGGTGATGGAGCTGCTGCGCGGGCTGAAGCGTGAGGGATATCAGCTGGCGATCGTGTCCAACAAGCCGGATTTTGCGGTAAAGGAGCTGGCGGAGATTTATTTTGAGGGGATTATTGCGGCGGCGACCGGGGAAAAGGAGGGAGTCGCCAAAAAACCTGCGCCGGATACGGTGCGGGCGGCATTGGGGGAGCTTGGCGTGGATGCAGAGCGTGCGCTGTATGTCGGTGATTCGGACGTGGATGTCATGACGGCGAAAAACGCCGGGATGGAGTGTGTTTCGGTACTGTGGGGGTTTCGGGACGAGGCGTTTCTGCGGGAACACGGAGCGGAGCATTTTGTACATACGCCGGCGGAGCTGTGGGAGTATCTGGGATAAGAGAGCGGGGAGCCGGTTTGGATCTGCGCGGCGGAGCATTTAGAGGCGTGGCAGGAAGAGCCGGATACCGGAGCATTTAGAGGCGTGGCGAAGGAGGACCGGATACCGGAGCATTTAGAGGCGTGGCGAAGGAGGACCGGATACCGGAGCATTTAGAGGCGTGGCGAAGGAGGACCGGATACCGGCGTTCATGGAAATGGAGAGGGGAATGAAGGGGAGCACGAAAAAGAAATTCTGGACGGCGCTTGCGGTCTTCGGCCTGATGGGGCAGATCGCATGGGTCGTCGAAAATATGTATCTGAATGTATTTATCTATAAGATGTTTCACGCTTCCGCGGGAGACATCTCCCTGATGGTCGGGGCGAGCTCCGTGGCTGCGACGCTCACCACGATCCTGATGGGCGCGTATTCGGATTATGTCGGAAAGCGGAAACGTCTGATCTGCGGCGGATATATCCTGTGGGGAATCTCGATCCTCGGTTTTGCGCTGGTGCGCATGGATACGCTGACGCCGCTTATGGGGAGCGCGGCGTCAGCAGCTTCCCTTGGGATCAGTCTTGTGATCGCGCTGGACTGTCTGATGACGTTCCTGGGATCCACGGCGAACGACGCGGCGTTTAACGCGTGGATGACGGACTGGGGCGACGGGGACAGCCGCGGGAGGATTGAGGGGATCAACGCGATGATGCCACTGGTTGCGACGCTTGTCGTATTTGGCGGATTTATGGCGTTTGACCTGGATCAGGATACGAGCTGGGCTGCAATCTTTGTGATCATCGGATGTGCGGTGCTCACGATCGGCGTGCTGGGGCTGTTCCTTGTGCAGGATCGGCCAAAGCTTTCCGGGCAGAGGGGAAAGCAGGGCTACTGGCAGGCGGTGCTTTACAGCTTCCGCCCGTCGGTTTTTGCGGAGCATAAGCTTTTGTACGCGGTGATCGGCGCGTTTGCGCTCTTTAACATTTCTATCAATATCTATATGCCGTATCTGATTCTCTATTATGAAAAAGGGCTCGGCATGGCAGATTATGTCATCGTCATGGCGCCGGCGATCATACTCGCTGCGGTAATCACGGCATTTTACGGAAAGCTGTTTGATCTGATGGGCTTTCAAAGCTCGGTTCTGCCGTCGGTCGGGATGCTGATGGCCGGTTATGTCATCCTGTATTACGGTCGTGCGACTGCGGTGGTTTTTGTCGGGTCGCTTCTGATGATGAGCGGGTATCTCACCGGAATGGCGGTGTTTGGAGCCATGATCCGGAATCATATTCCAGAACAGAAGGCGGGGCAGTTCCAGGGAATTCGTATTATCGGTCAGGTGCTTCTGCCCGGGATGATCGGGCCGGCGATCGGTGCGGCGGTGCTGCATGACGCGGACGTGGCGGTTAACAATGACGGTACGATGTCCTTTATTCCCGATCAGCGGATTTTCTCGGCGGCGTTTCTCGCGGCAGTCGTGCTTCTTCTAGCACTGTATGCGATTTTTTATATGATGAAGCACGGCCACCGCACGCTGGTCAGCGAGGCGGGCGAACGCATTCTCTCCGGCGGGCAGAGCTGGGATTCCTATCCGCGCCCGCAGCTGCGCAGGGATGAGTGGACAAACCTGAATCAGGGCTGGCGCTTAAACGGCAGAGCGATCTGTGTACCGTTTCCGCCGCAGTCCCTTCTGTCGGGGTATGGAGCACGTGTCGGAGCAAAGCTGGAATACATCTGTGAATTTATGTGCAGCCGCCCTGCGGAGGGGAGGCGCGTGCTGCTGCATTTCGGCGCGGTGGATCAGATCGCAGAGGTGTTTTTAAACGGAAAGCGGCTGGGGCGGCATGAGGGCGGATATCTGCCGTTTACATTTGACGTGACGGAGGCGCTGGCTGTCGGGGAATATGAGAGAGCCGGGAGCGCAGTAAGGGCTGACGCGTCGGCTGGCTGCGGATGCGCGGGTATAAAACAGGAGCTGCGTGTGTGCGTGACCGACACGCTTTCCCATGTGTATCCTTACGGAAAACAGCGGAAACGGCGCGGCGGAATGTGGTACACACCGGTCAGCGGGATCTGGCAGAGCGTGTGGCTTGAGGAGGTTCCGGAGCGTTATATCAGGAATCTGCGGATCACGCCGGATGCGTGGACCGTGCGGATTGAGGCTGAGGTCGTATCGGGAGCCGATGCGGGAGAGAGCGTCTCGTGTGCGGACCAGACAGCGTGCGCGGAAACCGGCACGCGTGACGGCTTCGGGGAGACAGGGCTGTCGGGAACCGTATCGATCTGTCTGCCGGAGGGCGGCTGCTATGAGACGGCGCTCACAAACGGCACAGTCCGGATCGATCTGCGCGAAATCGTCCTGCCGGACGGGACGCGTCACAGGCCGAGGCAGTGGTCGCAGGAGGATCCGTATCTGTACCGGGCCGCGGTGACGGTGGGAGAGGATCGGGCGGAGACGTATTTTGCGCTGCGTCAGATCGGGATTCGGAAGGTGGACGGCGTCAGCCGTGTCTGTCTGAACGGGAAACCGGTCTTTTTAAACGGCGTACTCGATCAGGGCTATTTCTGCGACGGGATCTATCTGCCTGCGGAGGAGGCGGAGTATGAGCGCGACATTCTGCGGATGCAGGAGCTTGGCATCAATCTGCTGCGCAAGCACATCAAGGTGGAGCCGGAGTGCTTCTATTATTACTGTGACCTGCACGGAATGCTGGTGATGCAGGATATCGTCAATAACGGTTCGTATTCCTTCCTGCGCGACACGGCGATGCCGACGATCGGGCAGGTCAGGCGGGATGACACGAAACACCGTGTGCCGCAGGAGGTAAAACGGGTTTTTGAAGAGCAGATGGAACAGGAAATCCGGCATCTGTATAATCATCCGTGCATCATCGCCTATACGATTTTTAACGAGGGCTGGGGGCAGTTTGAGAGCGACCGAATGTATGAGCTGGCGCGTCAGACGGATCCCGGCAGGCTATACGATGCCACTTCGGGATGGTTTGCGCAGACAAAAAGCGATTTTGACAGCTATCACGTTTATTTCGGAAAGGAAAAGCCCGTGCCGGGGGAGCGGCCGATGCTGATGTCGGAGTTCGGCGGATTTTCCTACGCGGCGCCAAAGCACTGCTATGCGAAATACAGCAGCTACGGGTACGGCGTCTGTAAGGATACGGAGGAACTGATGGAGCGCATTCGGGCGCGGTATGAGGAACTGCTGTATCCGATCGTGGAAAAGGGACTGTGCGGATGCGTGTACACGCAGGTCAGCGATGTGGAGGATGAGATTAACGGATTTTATACGTACGACAGACGCGTGTGCAAAGTCGATCCGGTGCGGATGCGGGAGATTGCCGGGATGCTGCGCGCTCTTTCCGACGCCGATGATGTTTAAAATCCGTAAAAAATGCCTGACCGTTTTTGCGGGAGATTCAGAGGAGGAAGCTGTGACTGTTTTACCGGTATAAGGACTGAGAGAGAGCAGGGAAACATTGAAAGCGTTACGGTGCAGACTTCAGTAGTGAGATGAAAGTATTTCATTATAGTTGATCAAGGTATAAAATACCTTCGTTTACAGATACTAGGATTGTACCGCACAGACTGCCGTGGGTTTTACACACCGGGTTATGACATCAGAGCGGCAGGTGCGGTGGAATCAGAGGATAAACGGAGGTTTTTTATTTATGAAAGCAACAGGAATTGTTCGCAGAATAGACGATCTTGGCAGAATTGTAGTGCCAAAGGAGATCCGGAGAACCTTACGGATCCGCGAGGGGGATCCGCTGGAAATCTTTACCGACCGCGAGGGAGAGATTATTTTAAAAAAGTATTCCCCGATCGGGGAGCTCGGCCAGTTTGCCGGGGAGTATTCGGAGAGCCTGGCACAGACGACGGGGCATCTTGTCTTAATCACAGACTGTGACCGCGTCGTGGCGGCCTCCGGCGGCGGGAAACGGGATTTTGAGGGAAAGCCGATCAGCGGACAGTTGGAGGAGGCGATCGGGGCACGGAAGAATTTTCTCGCGACGAAGGAGGACGGTTCTTTCATCCGTGTGACGCTGGATGATTCGGGTGATTTCAGCCAGCAGGCGGTCAGCACGATCATCTGTGAGGGAGACGCCATCGGAGCGGTGATCTTATGCTCCCGGGATGAGAAGGAGAAGATGGGAGAGACGGAGAGCAAGCTGGTGGCTGCTGCCGCGGGTTTTCTGGGCAGACAGATGGAGCAGTGAAAGGATCTGTCATCTGCTGTGGTGATAATGATGAGGAAAGGTTATCACAGTTTAAAATGATAAAACGGGCCGGTTTTCCCAGTCTTTTTCATTATGATAAGCCGGCCCGGGAAGTGTGATGGTGTTTGGTTTTAACGGTTTTCTGACTACATATGTAAATAAACATGCTACACGAAAAATAATCTGCTACAATCTATTTTCATATGATGTTCTAAGTGCATCGAGATTTTTCATACGAATCCCTGATAGAGCGGAAACATTGATCGGCCGCACCGTCCTATACTGTCTTTGAAAGATCCGGCACCGTTTTGGAAAAAATATGTCATATCTCTTTGCACGTCCGTATGCTATAGTCTAAGAAAAACGGAAAAGCAGGTGATCCTTATGCCAGTCAGCGTATATCTTGTGGAGGATGAAGAGTGGATCCGCAAAGGGATCAAAAAGATGATCCGGTGGGAGGAGCTGGGGCTTGCGCTTTCCGGCGAGGCGGAGGACGGTCTTACGGCCAGGGAGGAGATTTTAAGGATACGGCCGCAGATCATCGTCTCCGACATCCGGATTCCGCGGCTCGACGGGCTGGCGCTTGTGCGGGAGGTTCAGAAAGTCTGCCCGGTAAAAGCGATATTTATCAGTGGTTACCGCGAATTTGAATATGCGCGCCAGGCGATCGAGCTGGAGGCAGTCAGCTATATCTTAAAGCCGGTGGAAAAAGAAGAATTAAACCATGTGTTGAAACAGACAGTGGAGGCGCTGACCAGGGAGCAGAAGAACCGGAAGGATGCGGATTACGGGAAGGCGTCTTTTCTTATGGATGTGCTGGACGAGCGTGTCAGCGATGCGTCCCTGTCACTGAGAACACAAAAAACCGACAATTGTAATCATTGTGTGCTGCTGATCCCGGGGAAGGAGCCAAAGGAGTGCGAGGAGGGACTGAAGACCATTTTAGGGGAAAGGGAAGACCGGATGATGGAGGCAAAGCTGTTCCGGAAGGGAAAGGAGGAGTGGGTGATCATTTTTTCTTCCAGGAACAAAAGACAGTTTCAGGAGAGGGCGCGGCGGCTGGCTCATGTCTTAAAAGAGAGGACGGGCAGCAGGGGAAGCTGGGCGCTCGGCGGAACGGTCACGGGATTTGCCGGAATTCCGGTATCCTATCATCAGGCGTGGCAGGCGTATGCGCACCGGGATATCTCATCGGGAAACGGGATCTGTGTGTTTACCGGAGAGGAAAATAAGGATCTGCGGCTGCCCTCAGGGGTGCGGATCGAAGCGGTAAAATTTGCGGTGGAGACTGCGGACGGGCAGAAACTGCGGCAGGAGCTTTCGCTGCTGCGGCAGGAATTTTACGCGATGGGAAATATGGGGATGCAGGAGATCTGGGATGATATCTTCTATATCTGTATGGAACTGATCCGCGCGCTGCAGAAAAACGGCATCGGGACGGGGCGGTATTACGAAGCGTGCAGACTGGCGATGAACCGCCATTTTCTGCACCGGGACATGCAGGACGCGTTCGACTGGTTTGAGGGGCTTCTTGTGCAGATGTGCGCGGATGTGAAAAGCAGCAGGGCAAAGAATATTCAGATCGCGGTGGAGAAGGTACGGGAGTATATCGATGCGCATTATACGCAGAGCCTGTCGCTGACAGAGATGGCGGAGATGGTGTACGTGAACCCCAGCTATTTAAGCACATCGTTTAAGCGGCTGACCGGGTACGGCTTTGTCGACTATGTGATCCGCAGACGGATGGATCGGGCGGCGGAGATCCTGCGTGAGACAGAGCTGGGGATCGCGGAGACGGCCGAACTTACCGGCTATGAAAACGTGCGTCATTTTTCGCGGCTTTTCCGGAAGGTATGGGGAAAGACGCCGTCGGAATACCGGGAGGGGTGCAGGAGGGAGAGGGAAACGTGAGACGGAAAAGTCTGTTTTGGAAAATGACAGGGTCGACGCTTTGTATCGTAGCGGCGGCCTTTGTGATTCTTATGGGATATACGTATCAGATCAATGTCGGGATTTTAAAATCCAACGAGATCCAGAACAATCAGAAGAATCTGAGCCTGATCTCGGAAAAAATTGACGATTATCTGAACATGCTGGAGCTGGTGTCGGCGTTCACTTATGAAAATGATCTTCAGATGCTCCTGACCCGGACAAATGCGGAGACGGATATCACGGCGATGCGCAGGCTTCGGAATTTTCAGAATTTCTATTACAGAAGGCTGGTTTCGCTGGATTATGACCGACAGATCCAGGATATCTATTTTATCTATCCGGACGGCGAGACCCTGCACAAGGGGAACGGGATTCTGGACAGGAACTGTGACCTGACGGAATACGACTGGTATGACGAGGCGGTGAAAGCAGGTGGGAGGACGATCGTTGCGGACACGCACAGGCAGGACTACCATCAGCCCGTCCGCTATCCGGAAAATGAGAAGACAGCGTATTACATCTCCGTTGCCCGCAGTGTCAACAGCAGACATGACAATTCGCTGATCGGCGTGCTGATGATGGACATTGAGCTCGGCGAGCTGACAAAAATGATCGGACCGCTGCTTCTGGGGGAGGAATCCATGGTTTATTTTACGGATGCGGACGGGACGATTCTCTACAGCAGCGATCTGTCGGGGATCGGGGAGAGGCTGCCCGCGTTGCTGGTGGAAGGATATGCGGGAAAAGCGGAGGGCTCGCTGGAACAGCGGTTTGAAGGGAGAGAACACATCGTTACCTGGCGCATGTTTTCAAAAACAGGCTGGTACCTGATTAATATTAATCCTACAGATATCGTTATAGCGGAGGCGGAAAAGATGAGGGGGAAGATACTGCTGCTCGGAAGCGTGGTTTTTGTCATGACAGCCGTCATCATGGCGGTATATGCGAAACGTGTCTTAGACCCGGTCAGAAAGCTTTCCGATGCGATGCGGCAGGTGGAAACGGGGGATCTTGACGTATCGGTGGAGCCGTCCTCGGATGATGAGACCAGACAGATGACGGAGAATTTTAATCATATGGTCTCGCGCCTTCGCGGGCTGATCCGGGATAATTACCTGATCCGGATCAAGGAAAAGGACGCGCAGATCGAATCGCTTCAGCTCCAGATCAATCCGCATTTTCTGTACAACACCCTGGAATCCGTGAACTGCATCGCCATGGTAAACGAGGTGGAGGAGATCAGCGTGATCTCCAAAGCGCTTGCGCGGATGTTCCGCTACAGCATCCGCAGCGCCGGGACGCTTGCACTGGTGAGGGAAGAATTAGAGCATGTGCAGAACTATATGGAGATACAGCGTGTGCGGTTCGGGAAAAAGATCCGGATGAGCTGCGAGGTGGAGGAGGCGACAAAAAAACTTCGGATCATCCCGTTTGTTTTGCAGCCGTTGATCGAAAATGCGATCCGCTATAACGTGGAGGAGGCTGGCCGGGCGGTCGGGATCCGGATCGCCATCACGCGGCAGGGGGACCGCCTTAAGATATCGGTGCAGGACGACGGGATCGGGATCGAAGAGGAGCAGCTGGCCCGGCTCTTAGAGACGATGAACCGGCCGCAGCAGCTTTGGGAAAAGGGGAAACACATCGGGCTTCGGAACGTGAACGACCGGCTGAAGCTCCACTACGGACCAGATGCAGGGCTTAAGATGGACAGCCGCGCCGGAAGCTATACCTGTGTCACGTTTGAACTGCCGGTGGAAACGGATAAAAATAGTGCACCTGTTTCATGAAATCCGCGGCATTGTGACCCGCCTGTGTGCACGGTATAATCTGGGTACAGAAGCAGGATCCCCGATGGAAAGGGGAAACGGAGAGGGGGATGCGGCATGAATAAGAAAAAATCACTGGGCAGGCGGATCTGGGAGAATCGGAATGCCTATCTGTTTTTGCTCCCGGTATTTCTGTTCCTGTTTGTGTTTAAATACGCCACGTTTTTTACCGCGGTCGCGGAATCATTTTTTAACTGGAACGGGGCAAATGTCAATGAATTCGTGGGGTTCGACAATTTTATCCGGCTGTGTTCGGACAGTGCGTTCGGGCAGTCGATGGTCAACATCACGATCATGACGCTGTGCAATGTGGTGATTGCGCTGACCTTCCCGCTGGGGGCGGCCATGCTGGTCTATTCCTGTAAGAACCAGCGGATCTCGGACTTTTTCAAGGTGCTCTATATCGTTCCGATGGTAGTGCCGTCGCTTGTCGTTTATCTGATGTGGAAATGGATATACGCATATGACACCGGAGCGATCAATCAGTTTCTGCGTGCCGCCGGGCTGGAGGGACTTACGCATTCCTGGCTGGGCGAATCCGGGACGGCGCTTGCGGCGATCATTCTGATCGGATTTCCGTTTGTCGGAGCGTTCGGGCTGCAGTTTCTCGTGTACCTTGGGGGGCTTTTAAATATTTCGATCGAGATCATGGAGTCTGCGACGCTCGACGGGATCCGGCCGCTGCAGAAAGTGCGCTACATCTGGCTTCCGATGTTAAAGCCGCAGCTTAAGATGTTTCTGATGCTGGCCATCATTGATTCCATGCAGCTGTTTGAAAACGTGCTGGTGCTCACGGACGGCGGGCCGGGAAGGAGCACGATCGTGCCGGCGCTGTATATGTACAAGCAGGCGTTCACCTATAACCGGATGGGATACGCCTCCGCGATCGGCGTGGTGCTGTTTCTGATCGTATTGTTTTTTACGGTGATCAATTACAAATACGTAAACACGGAGGAGTGACGTCTGCGGTGCGCAGACGGTAAATAAGGAGGAGCGTATGAAGAAACGACAGACGGGGCTGATCACGGTGCTCGGTATTCTCGGGGTGCTGACCATCTTTCCGTTTTATCTGACGATTGTAAACTCGCTGAAACACAATCTTCAGATTATCGAGAGTATCTGGTTTTTTGACCTGCCGATGCATTTTGACAATTATCTGACGGCATTTCGGGAGATCTGGCGGGGAATGCTCAATTCCGTTTTTTACACGACGGTGATTCTGGTTGTGACCATGGTGATCTCATCGCTTGCGGGGTATGCGTTTGCCAGATTTTCATTTCCCGGAAAGACGATCTGTTATTTCGGCGTCATCATGTTTCTCATGATTCCCGGATTTGTGACGCTGATTCCGCAGTTTATGCTGGTAAAGCGCATGGGGATTCTGGGCACAAGGGCAGGACTGATCCTGCCGGTGATCGCGACCTCTGCAGTGATGCCGGTGATGTTTTTCCGGACACAGTTTGAGGGGATTCCGGGGGAGCTGTTTGAGGCCGCGAAGGTGGAAGGCGCCGGGGATGTGAAAATATTTACGAATATTGTAGTTCCGTTGTCAAAAGCCATGTTCGGGACAGTGGCGATCATGGTGGGGCTTCGGGCCTGGAATAATTACATCTGGCCGCTGGTGTCGGTGAGCAATCGGAAACTGATGCCGGTGATTCTGGAGCTTTCGTTTATCTCGGAAAATGCAAAAGAGGGGATGGGGCCGGTACTGGCGGGGTATGTGATAGCTTCCATACCGATGATACTGTTGTTTGCAGTGGCGACGAAGCCGTTTATCCAGGGAATTACGGCTGGCGCGGTGAAGGCATAAAAAAGAAAAGGGGGACATGTGGGATGAAAAGAAAGAATCTGTGGACAAAACGAACGGGAAAGAAGGCGGTGAGCTGTCTGCTGCTGTCGGCGCTTCTGCTCTCGGGCTGCGGGGCGAAGGATCCGGCGACGGCTGGGGAGGGCGGTGCGGCGTCCGGAAACGCTGACGCGGGAGCGGCCGCCCCGACGGAGAGCGGACAGGGCGGCGCTGCCGCGGATGATACGGCGGGCGGAGCCTGGAAACCGGAGGGAAAGGTCAGCATTCGTTTTGCGACAAACGAGACTTCCACGGACGACAAAAAAGCGGCGTGGGATCAGATTATCGCCGCGTATAACGTGCATCAGCCGGATGTTGAGATAGAACTGGTGCCGGTGGACTGGGAAAACCACAGGACATGGCTCACGATGCAGCTGACCGGGGGTACGGCGCCTGAGGTAGTGCACTCGAAGCTGTCCTGGGCGACAGATGACTACAATAAGGGACTGATCATGGATCTGACCGATATCCTGCGCTCACCCAATCCGTATACAGAGACCGCGACCTGGGAGGAATTTTACGCGCCGATGGTGACCGGGCAGATGCAGGCTATTTCGCCGTCCTACTATTCGGTCTGCAATTATATGAGCATTGTGAAGCTGTTTTACAACAAGGATATGTTTGCCGACGCGGGGATCACGGAGCTGCCAAAGACCTGGGACGAATTTATGGAGGCGTCCGCAAAGCTAAAGGATGCGGGCTGCGCGCCGTTTTCCTTCCCGAATTCCAAGCCGGCGGACAATCTGTACAACTGGTGTGAGCGTCTGCTGACATATCAGGTGGTGGAAGATCTTCTCCCGGAACTGGATGTCAACGGGAGCGGGACGATCGAGACGAATGAGATCGTGCGGGGAATTGATCTGGATGTCATCAATATCACGAAATCCCCGTTTGCGGATGTATTTCCGCTCTTAAAGGACTGGAGCGAGTACTGGGCGCCGGGCTATAACGCGATTGACGATCTGACGGCGGAGCAGATGTTTATACGGGAGGAGACCGCGATGATGCTGGGCTTTCCGAGCACGGTGGAGGATATGAGGCAGATGGGAGCGGACTTTGAGTACGGTGTGTTTACATTTCCGCATCTGACAAAATCGAACAGTGAGTATGCCTGTGAGGCGAGCTATGAGATGGGGGCAAATGTCACGGAAGTGTACTGTATTCCCTCAAATGTCGAAGGGGAGAAACAGGAGGCGGCGGTCGATTTCCTGAGATTTCTGGGCTCGCCGGAAGGGATGGCGCTCACGGCGGACCTGCTGTACTTAATGCCCACGGCGGCGGATCCGGTGACGGATTCCCTGGACGGCTGGGCGCCGGAGGGCAGGACGGTGAAGCTGAATCTGTACGGCCCGGCGGTCGATCAGCAGTTTTCCGACGACAGCGTGATGTTCGGGCAGCTCTATCTCGAGGGAAAAATCGGGCTGGACGAGTATCTAGAGGAGATGCAGACATCCTTAAAGGATATGGCGCAGCGGCTGAAAGACACGAACGACTGGAATGAGGAAAATAATTATCAGATTATAGATGAATAAAGGAGACTGCGATGAAAAAACCGGATATTCTTTTCCTGATGTGCGATCAGTTCCGTTTTGACTGCATTCATGCACTGGGAAACGCAGGAATCGACACTCCGAACCTGGACCGCCTTGCGGCCCGCGGGCTGACCTTTTCCGATGCGTACTCGACCTGTCCGGTCTGTGTCCCGGCGCGCTATACGGCGCGCACGGGATGCGAACCGTTTCACACGGGATGCTATGAAAACGAAACGCCGAAGGCGATGGACGGACAGCCAAAGGAAATGCGAAAGCGCTGCGGCCCGTACCTGGCAGAGGCCATGCGGGAGCGCGGCTATGAGACCTTCGGGATCGGAAAGTTTCACACCATGCCGCAGTTTGACGAGGATCTGGGCTACGACCTTCAGCTGAATACAGAGGAGCTCTGGGCGACAAAGGAAGAGCGGGCAAAAGATGCGTTTGCCCGTTTTATCGCAGAGGAGCACCCGGAATACAGCCACATCGAGCAGCTGCACGGCGAGCGCACCAATATGTATTATATGCCGCAGCAAAGCCCGCTCCCGGCGGAGCTGACCGTGGAACGCTTTGCGGCGCAGGAGGCGGTAAAACAGATCGGAAAAAACAGGGAAAAACCATATTTCGGGTTTGTGTCCTTTGTGGGGCCGCATCCGCCCTGTGCGCCGCCCATACCCTACAACCGGTATTACAATCCGGACCGGATGCCGCTGCCACGTGAGACGGATGCTGCGATCGATCATATGGATGAGCAGATCCCGTGGATGAATCATCTGATCTGGGCGGACGGAATGAACGATTTTCTGATTCAGAATCTCAAATCCAGGTATTATGGGGAGATCACCTATATCGACGACTGCATCGGACGGATTCTGGCCGCCGTTGAGGCGGGAGGGAATGCGGAAAATACGCTGATCTGCTTCTTCTCGGATCACGGCGATCACCTGGGGGATCATCACGCATGGCAGAAGGAGAGTTACTTTGAGGCGTCCTGCCATGTCCCGTTTCTGTTAAGCTGGCCGGCCCGGTGGCAGCCGGGCGTCTGCGATCAGCTGGTCTGCCTGACCGACCTGTTCGGAATTGCGACGGCGGCGGCCGGAGATGAAGAGCTGCGGGATGGTCATCCGGTGATCCGCGTGCTGGACGGGCAGGAGATAAGGCGCGAGTATCTGTTCGCGTGCTACGGACGACCGGGGACGCCGCGGTTTAAGTGCATGGTGCGAAGCGGTTCGTGGAAATATATCTGGCTCGCAAACGGCGGCAGAGAGCAGCTGTTTGACCTCTCGGAGCACCGGCGCGAGGACGAGCTGTTTAACGAAATCCGGCCCGACATCCTGCGGCAGCTGCGGCGGACGGCAGAGCGGCACTGCCGCAGGGAGGGACTGTGGCAGGCGCTTGCCGGGACGGGCTTTCTGGAATTTCCCTATGAGGAGCGTCCGAAGATGAGGATCCGCCAGTTTGACGAATCGTCGGGGGTGTATGAGTTTATTGATAAAAGTTCAGCCATGAAGCATGAGCGGAGCGCCCGTTTGTGAGCAAAATGAGTCGCGAAGCGGCGGAGAGCAGCGTATAAGCTTGTGGCATTTACGCTGTAAGCGCGATTTTGCGAATGGCGCGTGCTGAACGGACATTTATGTTTAAGGAGAAAAGCAGATGAAGCGTCCGAATGTGATCTTTGTATTCAGCGACCAGCACCGTGCGCAGGCATGCGGTTACGCCGGGGATCCGAATGTGAAGACGCCGGCCATGGACCGGCTGGCAGCAGAGGGAGTCTGTTTTACGACGGCAATATCCGGGATGCCGGTCTGCTGTCCGTACCGGGCCGCGTTCATGACCGGACAGTACCCGCATCACCACGGCGTGTTTTTAAATGATCTGTGCCTGACGACGGATGCAAAGTGTATCGGACAGGCGTTCCTTGAGGCGGGGTATGACACGGCCTATATCGGGAAATGGCATCTGTACGGGCACGGGAGAGAAAAACCGATCCCGGCCAGCCGGCATTTGGGATTTGAGTACTGGAAGGTGCAGGAATGCACACATGACTATCACCGTTCCGGTTACTATGAAGGGGAGGATCCCGGGATGCGTTACTGGCAGGGCTATGATGCGGCGGCGCAGACAGAGGATGCCATACAGTATGTGCGGGGGCGCAGTAAAGCGGAACAGGAGGGGAAACCGTTTTTTCTGGTGCTCTCCTTCGGGCCGCCGCATGACCCGTATGATACGGCGCCAAAGCGGTTTCGCGCCATGTACCCGCCGGAATCGTTAACCCTGCGGGAAAATGTTCCGGAGTATCAGAAAAAGGCGGCCAGGGAGGAATTGTCCGGGTACTATGCCCATATTTCCGCACTCGACGAATGTCTCGGAAGGCTGATGAACGAGGTAAAAGACTGCGGGATCTGGGAGGACACTGTTTTTATCTACACGTCGGATCACGGAGATATGCTGCATTCCCAGGGCGTGTGCCTGAAGCAGAAACCCTGGGAAGAGTCGATCCGTGTTCCGCTGCTGATCCGTTATCCGCGCGGACGCCGCGATCCGGGACGGACAGATCTTCCGGTAAACAGCCCGGATCTGATGCCGACGCTTCTTGACCTGTGCCGGATCCCGATTCCGGATACGGTGGACGGAAAAAGCTTTGCCGGGGAGATTCTGGCGCCCGGGAGAGAGGAGGGAGACTGCGGGAAAATCCCGGCGGACGGAAGAGCGCAGCGCGGTGATTTTCTGCCCGCGGTTCTGCTGCAGTGTATCAGCCCGAGCGGCGAATGGCACAAATTTAAGGGCGGCAGACCATATCGGGGAATCCGCACGCCGCGCTATACCTATGTGCGGGATTTGAACGGGCCGTGGCTGTTATATGACAACCGGGAGGATCCGTATCAGCTGCGCAATCTCGTGGAGGAAGGCGGCTTTCGGGAGCTTATGGAACGGCTCGGGGAGATCCTTTGTCATGTGATGCGGGAAGCCGGGGATGAACTTCTGCCCGCGGATGTGTATCTGAAAAAATGGGGATATCAGGTGGACTTTTTGGGGACGAATCTGTACGATACGTGACGGATGAGGCGCCTGAAGCCGCGGCTGCAGGCTTTTCGTTTGTGATATCATACCGGGGACCTTGAAATCAGAGAGGGGTGATAGTATACTAAGCTGACGGCACGGGAATATATCAGATGTCCGGAAACAGACCGTGCAGTAAGCAGAGAGCAGCATTTGCAGCAGAGCGGGAGATGAAATCGCATGGCAACAGTCAGGGAGATCGCAGAGCAGGCCGGCGTGGGAGTCGGGACGGCGTCGCGGGCGCTTAAGGGATCGGGATATGTATCAGAGGGAAAAAAACAGAGAATTCTTGCGGCTGCGGAGCGGCTCGGCTATGTGCCGAGGGAGGCGGCGGTACGCAGACAGAGCGGCGGTACGGTGGGCGTGGTGCTTCCGGACGTATCGCTCCCGTTTTACGGAAACTATCTGAAATATGTGCAGCTGGAACTGGAAAACGCAGGGTACCGCACAATGATTTTTAACACGCTGGGACAGCGGCAGCGCGTGGCAGAGACGTTTCGAATGCTTTCGGAGAAGCGGCTGAACGGCCTGATTGTGAATGCGGACGTGACGGAGGAGGAACTGGCGCTGGCGGATGCCGGAAGAGTGGTGAGCTTTGAGCGCATGCTGGGAGCACAGATCCCGCTTGTCGCCTCCGATCACAAAAGGGGCGGCCGGCTGGCGGCGAAGCTTCTGATCGCCTCGGGCTGCAAAAATGTGATGATCATCGGCGCGAGACATCATACGCCGGTGTATGCGGACATCAGGATTGACGAATGCCGCAGTATGTTAAAAAAATGGAAGATTCCGGTCACCGGGGTGGAGATCGCGGGTGAGGATTACGGTTTTCAGAGCTGCTGTGAGCTGATTTCCGAGTATCTGGACCGCTATCCCTGGGTGGACGGAATTTTTACGGACGATGTGGAGGCGTACTGTGCGCTGTCACAGGCAAAAAAACGGGGGATCCGTGTGCCGGGAGATTTAAAAATTGTGGGGTATGACGGAAACGAGATTACGCGGATGATTGAACCGCAGGTGACCACGATTGCCCAGAACATGCCGATGCTGGCGAGGATCAGTGTGGAGGTGCTGCTCAAAAGAATGGACGGACGGGAGACGGAGCAAAGATACCTGATTCCGGTGCAGATTCAGAAAGGTGGAACAACATAGTTTGTTCCATCTTTTTTTGGACATAATAGACAAACTGGCAGTGCGTTTCCGTGGAAAACCACGTTTTTTTGAAATTCGTTTGCAAAGCGGAAACCGGCGTTCTATAATCGGGCTGGAGCGTGTTTGAAAAATGCTTTCTGTCAGATTTGCGTCACAATTTGTGGGAGATTTGCGCCAAATGAAGGACGCATATCGGGCTATGTAACCTGAATTTGGCGCAAATCTCGCGCAAAGTGGGGCGTGCAGATGGTGGGAATGATTTTCAGACACGCGCTAAACAGGGAGACAGGAAAATATCGGAAAGCAGGAGGAAAAACAGATGGTACAGGATATCGCACAGATCAGGAAAAACTGGGTACAGCCGGTTCTGCCGGAAGAGATCCCGCACGGAGATATGCCGGGGGATAAGGTTGAGATAGGGGAAGAACATATCGCGAAGGCAAAAACCGTGTTCCCGGTGCTTTTAGAGGAGATGGAACGGATTTTGGAGACGGGGCAGGAGAAAATCGCGATCACGGTATGCGGTGGTTCCGGCGTCGGGAAATCCGAGATCGCATCGCTTCTCGCATATTTTTTCAATGAAGCAGGAATCGGCGCTTATGTGATGTCGGGAGACAACTACCCGCACCGGATTCCGAAATATAATGACGCGGAACGCCTCTGGGTCTTCCGGGAGGGCGGTGTGCGGCAGATGGCGGCGGACGGCGTGCTCACGGAGGAAAACCGGACTTTGCTGCGGCAGTTTCAGGAGCAGGAGAGCGACGCGGATCCGGCGCACACGGCGGATTACCCCTGGATGGAACGCTATCTTTCCGGCGGAAGAAAAGCGCTCGAGGGCTATCTCGGAACAAAGCGCGAAAGTGACTTTGAGGAAGTAGAGCAGATCGTGAGCGCGTTTCACGCGGGAAAAACGGACATCTGGCTGCGCCGCATGGGAAGAATCGAAACAGAGCTCTGGTATGAGCCGGTGGATTTTTCCGGGATCCGGGTGCTGATCATCGAGTGGACGCACGGAAACAGCGACTGCTATGAGGGGATCGATATTCCGGTGCTGTTAAACAGCACGCCGGAGGAAACGCTTGCGCACAGAAGATCCCGCAACCGCGACGGAAAGACGGACAGCCCGTTTACGACACTTGTACTTGAAATCGAGCAGGAGCGTTTAAAAACGCAGGCGCACAAGGCAAAGGTGATCGTGGCAAAAAGCGGGGAGCTCTTAAGCTACGAAGCGTACTGCCGTCAGATGGAGAGCGGAAAGGAGACAAAAGAATGAACGGACCTATGTTAAACGCGTACCCGGACAGCATCGGCGGGACGTTAAAGGATATTCTGAATATGCTTGAAATGCCGGAATTTGACCAGACATTTGCGTCTTTTTATATCCTGCCGAGTCTTTTTCACACGGATCTCGACCGCGGATTTTCGGTGATCGATTACGGGCTGAACGAACAGCTTGCGACAGAAGAGGACCTGGAACGGCTGCGTGCGCTCGGCATCAGCTTAAAGCTGGATTTTATCTTAAATCATGCATCCGTACTCTCAAAAGAGTTTCAGGACATCATCAGAAACGGGGAAGCGTCGGAGTATAAAGACTTTTTTATCAACTGGAACACATTCTGGGAGGGCTGCGGCGAAATGGGGCCGGACGGCTGGATCATCCCGGAGGAACGCTATACAAAGCACATGTTTTTCCGCAAACCGGGGCTGCCGATCCTGATGGTCCGGTTTCCGGACGGAACAGAAGTGCCGTACTGGAATACGTTTTATCAGGAAGTGATTTACCGGAAGGTGGATGAGCAGGATCTGATGTCCGCAGGCGGGATGCAGTATCCGACGGCGCAGAAACTGGCAGAGCTCATCAATCGTCAGACTGACGAGGGAATTCTCCCGAAAAACATGGACTTTACGGGCTTTGAATCATGGCGTGACGACTGTGTGAGCTTTTTGGAATCAAACCGCAGATATCTGGGACAGATGGATCTGAATATCAGGTCTCCGCTGGTGTGGGAGCATTATGAGCGGACGCTCCGCCGGCTTGCGGAATACGGGGCGGATATCGTCCGGCTGGATGCGTTTGCATATGCGCCGAAGGAGCCGGGGGAGAAAAATTTCCTGAACGAGCCGGGCACCTGGGAGCTTCTGGAAAAGGTGCAGAACCTTGCCGAACGGTATCAGGTATCGCTTCTGCCGGAGATTCACGCCGGCTACGGGGAAAAAATCTATGAGATTCTGGCGAAAAAAGGCTATATGACCTACGACTTTTTCCTGCCCGGGCTGATGATCTATGCGATCGAGCATCAGAGCGGCGATGTGCTGGTGCGCTGGGCAAAGGAGCTCGTTGAGAAACAGATCCGTGTCGTCAATATGCTCGGCTGCCACGACGGCATTCCTCTGCTGGATTTAAAGGGGTTCCTGCCGGAGGAGGAGATCTTAGAGCTGATCGACGTGATTGTCTCCCGCGGCGGCTATGTCAAAAATCTGCACGGGCAGAAAAATGTGTATTATCAGGTAAACGCGACATATTACAGCGCGCTGGGCGAGGATGACAAAAAGATGCTGTTTGCCCGGGCCGTTCAGATATTTATGCCCGGAAAACCGCAGGTGTGGTACCTGGATCTGTTCGCGGGAAAAAATGATTACGCCGCGGTGGAGCGCGCCGGAGCGGGCGGCCATAAGGAGATCAACCGGACCAACCTGAGTCTGGATCAGATTCGCGAACGCCTTTCCGCGGAAGTCGTGAAAGAACAGCTGCGGCTGCTTTCGTTCCGCAATACGTCAAAGGCGTTCGGATTTGACGCGAAGCTTACCATAGAGCAGGAGGGGTCCATCGTCACATTTATCTGGGAAAATCAGGGAACAAGAGCCGTGCTGGCGGCGGATTTTGCGGATGCTTCCTATAAGGTTTCCGAGGAAACAATCGAATGAGCGGACTCTGATTTATGAGAGGGCCGGGGCTGTTGCAAAATAGTGTATGCACACAATATATGGTATGGATATCGGTGGTATCACATTCATATATTGTGGAATTGCCTGATTTTGCGACAGCCCCCGTTTTTTTCTGCCCGATCTCTGCCCGGCGGATCAGACAGGGAAAATCCGCTGGATATCTGTCTGTGCGGATGTTATACTACTGATGTTACAGTGATAAGAAAAGAAAGGTGATACAAAACGCAATGGCAGAAAAGATGGAGCAGATCACATGTCCCTATGCAAAAAAATGCGGCGGCTGTGATTATCAGGGAATGGAATATGACAGACAATTGAAAGAAAAGCAGGCGCTGGTCAAAGAGCATGTGGGCCGCTACTGCGGCATACATCCGATTCTCGGGATGGAGCATCCCTATCATTACCGGAATAAGGTGCACGCAGCGTTTGATATTGTAAAAAGGGGCGCAGCGTCTCAAAAAGGCGGAAACAGGAAAGGTGCCGGGCAAAAAACAGGCAGAGCCCGTGGAAATGCCGGTCAGACGCTTCCGCCGGGGACGATTATCTCGGGAGTCTATGCGGCGGGAACGCATGAGGTGGTTCCGATCGATTCGTGCCTGATAGAGGACGAGACGGCGGACGCTATCATCTGCGATATCAGAGGGCTTCTGCGCTCATTCCGGATCCGGACATACGACGAGGATACCGGATACGGACTGCTCCGCCATGTGATGGTGCGGAGAGGATTTCAAAGCGGAGAGGTCATGGTGGTACTGGTACTCGGGGATCCGGTTCTGCCGTCAAAAAATAATTTTGTGAAAGCGCTCCGCAAACTGCATCCCGAAATTACGACGGTCGTCTTAAATATCAATCAGAAAAAAACAAGTATGGTGCTCGGCGAGCGGAATATCGTCCTCTACGGAAAAGGATACATAGAGGATGAGCTGTGCGGCCGCAGGTTCCGGATCTCCCCGCACTCGTTTTACCAGGTGAATCCGGTACAGACAGAGCTGCTGTACGAAAAAGCGATGGAGTACGCCGGGCTGACCGGGAAGGAGCGGATTGTGGATGCCTACTGCGGGATCGGTACGATCGGTCTGATTGCCGCCGGCAGGGCGAAGGAGGGGATCGGCATTGAGCTGAATCCCGATGCGGTGCGCGATGCCATCACAAATGCAAAATGCAACGGCGTAAAGCACATCCGCTTTTATCAGGCAGACGCAGGGGAATTTATGACAGCCATGGCGGCGCGAAAGGAAAAGGTGGATGTGCTGTTCATGGATCCGCCACGGGCGGGAAGCGACGAGGCATTCCTCTCGTCCGTCGTGAAGCTTGCGCCGGAGCGGGTGGTGTATATCTCCTGCAATCCGGAAACGCTGGGGAGAGACCTGGGCTATCTGACCAGACACGGGTACCGGGTGAAGGAGTGCCAGCCGGTTGATTTGTTTCCGTGGACGAGGCATGTGGAGACGGTGTGCCTTCTGTCGAGAAAAGCCCAATAAATCAAAGGATTTCGCCATTTTGGAAATAAAATAGATGTGTGTTTCTGTTTCCGTAGAGTGATGATATAACCGGATGTTTACCCCAGGGGATAGGCTTTTAGAAATGGGAGATATACATTTTGGCGAAAGGATACTTTTTCGAAAAAGAAATGAAGGACAGATTAATAAAATTATTTGGTAATGTAGCATAGGAGGAAATAGAGTGACTACTGAGTTATTGGAGATAATGAGAACTGATATAAAACGATGCGAAGATGCTCAAGCATCAAGCAATGGTACGCATAGTTTATATCAGGCACTAATTGCAAAATACAACGGTATATTTGAAGATTTTGGGAAGGATATACCGACATCAGGGAAAGCATGTGCTGTTGGTAGTGCGCTGAATTACAGACCAGAATTAAATGCTATCAAAGAAAAATTAGAATTGATTATTGCGACAGATAAAGAAAAAGATCCTTTATTTGATTTTAAATCTATGTATGAAGAAGATTTGGAATCTTTAAAACAAGCTATATCCGATTCTGCAAATGAGGTGACACCTGAAATCGCTAAACAGCAATTGTATAAAGATGTAACTGCAAAGTATGAAGCATATGTTCCAAAGCTTAATGCAGGATTATATGGATATGAGGAAGTGATTGGAATTTATGATGAAGTGGCCGGACAAGAACTGTTTTATGACTTAAGACAAATTTATAATAAAATGCTGACTTTTAAAGCATTGGGATATCCGGCACTTATGGAAACAATTCCTCAGAGCGTTCCAATGGTACAGATAACAAATACAAATGAAAACAAAGTTGATATTAATATTTCCTTTAGTGATGTAAGAAAAGAAATTGAGAATATGTCGGCGTTGCCAGATACCGAAATAGAAGAGATTTTGAATAAGATTAACGAATTAGAAAAAATCGTTAAATCTCCAGACCGCAAATCAAAAAAGTGGGAAAATGCAAAAGGAATTGTTAAATGGATTGCTGATAAAGGTGTTGATGTAGGAATTGCATTGTTGCCGTTGTTATTGCAGATTAAGTAGATATATATAGAAACGTAGCGTGAGGAATGTTGTAAAATGGGGATAAAACTATTACCCCACTTTGAAAACCCATTGCATACTTTCGCTATGCAGTATAAAATCAAAGTTCAAGGGAATATTGAGACTGTTTGTCTGCTTTCGAGGAAACCTTGATTTTCTGCGGTTTGTTGGATAATAAAGAAAGATAATGGACGTGTGTTTTCTGGTCTTTTGAATGAACTATTTGAATATTGTAACAGTGGGGTGGTTTGAAACCTTGCTGAATAATAGGCTTTTGCTAAAAGGTATCACTTTTGCGAAAATGTATGATACCTTCTGGCAGAAGCCTTTTTACTTAAAGATAACTTGACTTACAAATCTTACGGGTGTAATATTTAAGAGAGTATATTGTATTGCGGGAGAAAATTTTTTTGCTCAAAAATCTTACAAATGTAATAATTAAAGTGCTGTACATTGAAAATCAGGATATTACCATATTAGAAAAAAGAACGGAGGTCTATATGAAAGAAAAAAGGAGAGGCATGGGAATGAGACTATGCATGATACAAATACTTCTGAGTTGTACCATTTCGGGGTGCAGTGATACGCCCCCGGAAGAAATACAGGTTGATGATCCTTTCATTGAGATTCAGGAGGCAACAGAAAATTCTCAGGAGAATGCGGAAGAAATTATAGAAATCTGCGTGGATCTTTATAAAGAAGCAGCAGAAGAAAACAAGATAGCTGATTTGGAAATGATTCGAAGCATTGTTAATCGCCTTGGAGAAAATGGATATCCGGCTGTTGACAGCAGAAATCAAATTAACATGACGGAACCAGAGAAGGTAGTGGAATTCTGCGAGAAGGTGGATGCACAGGAAGAATCAGAAATAACGATTCTTGAAGTCAGTTATTTGGGCAGATTTGTAAAATACGATTTGCACACAAAAGACGGAAATGTAGATGTGGTCAGAAGCTATTACAAGTATGAAAATGGAAATATGAAAAGAGAGGTTATAGGAAACTATCAAGCGGAGTATTGGAATTATACAGAAGAAGGTTACCTGATGTTTTCCGGGGTCTGGTTTTCAGAAGAATTGTATGTTCTTACGTTGAGTGGGGCAGAGGAGCATACCGCATTACGAGTACAGCCATTGGATGAAACATATAGGGTGTTGAGTCGGAAATACCTCCGCCCAATCAGCTTTGAACAGAATAATATGTTCATTGTGGATTGGAGTGAGGAGGATTTTGGAGATTTGAATTTCTATGATATGTATGACATTCTTTATCCAAAAGTAAACGGTCAGTATGTTCCTTATGTTGCTGTTGACAACTTATCAGTCAGTGCAGTTTATCAGATTCCAAAAGAGGAATTCGAAAGTGTTATTATGAAATATTTCAATATCGATAGCGAAACGCTACAATCCAAAACGGTCTATGATTCGGTGGATTCAACTTATGAATATAAGCCGAGAGGCTTTGAAGAAGTAGAGTACCCCGAATATCCATATTCAGAGGTAGTAGGTTTTACAGAAAACAATGATGGGACAATTACACTTACAGCCAATGTAGTATTCCCTTATGCGGGTGATTCCAAGGTATATGCTCACGAGGTTGTGGTCCGTCCGTTAGAGGATGGAGGGGTACAATATGTATCTAACCGAATTATACCATCTGAAGACAACTGCAGAGAAACTTGGCATACGCCACGGTTGACGTTAGAAGAATGGGAAGAATTGTACGGAGGCGAATAATGGAAGATGTGAAATGGCTGCTTAGAAGATGTGGACTTCCAATTTCACTGCTGTTGATTTTCGTGATAGTTGGGGTGATCTGTTGGGGGAAAATACATGAAGAAGAACAAAAGGTGGCAGAAGAAGTATGGGAGCCACCTGTAGAAATCGAAAATAGCGAAGCAGAAACAGAAGAAGCCGAGAATGCGGAAACTTCCACAGAGTCAGCATATTGGTTTATTCCGCAAGCTAGTGATTGTCTTATCTCAGATGAGGAAAAAGAACAATTGCAGAGTATGGCTTTGTCAGCGGCAGATTCGGTAGCAGAAATCTATAAGGATATTGTAATTGCAGATGCACCAAGTTATTCTTCCGGCATTAGCGAATTTACCGACGAGCAGAGGAAAACTGTGGTGGAGCAATTGGGCACAAGCGGTCTGGTAAGTGTTGAAGAAGATACTGCCATGCAAAACCATGAAGCAATCGAAACATTTTATGCAGATTACTTGGATGGACGGGGCTCAATGGTTACGGTATTCGAAGTACATAGGGATGGACTGATTGGAGCAGTTACTTTTATTTACCGGAAAGGTGAGTTGCAGACTTATTATATAGGCGTTCGTTGGAAGGAAGGTGGAGTGCCTGAAATACAGGGAACTTCGGTAAGTAATGTGGCTGAAATTAAACTTACTGAAAAAGGGTATTTTATCTACGCATATGAATATGTGATTGCACATGCAAGTTTGAGACAATATTGGAGAATAGAACCGCTTCCAGAAGACTGCCAGGAACTGACGGAGAAATACATATCAGGACTAAGCTATGTGAATTACAATGTGCTTGTCACAAACTGGAACAGTAGTAATGTAGAGGATATTTTGATGCCTTGCATGTATGAAGATATCTATCGGATTTATACAGGCGAAAATCTGAAGACACAGGGATGGGAAATTCCGGCAGAAGAGTATGAAAAAATAATGACTACCTATTTCCCGGTGTCTGTGGAGCAGTTGAGAGAACATTGTAGATACAACGCAGACCACAGCAGTTATGAATATGAAATGATTTATGCCAGTCCATATCCGCCTTTTGGAGAAGTAGTTGACTATACAAAAAATGCGGATGGAACGATTACACTTATCGTGGATGGAGTATGGCCGGATTATAATTCTGATCTCGCTTTTCGGAATACGGTTGTGGTCCAGCCATTTGAAGACGGAACTTTCAGGTATCTTTCCAATTCTATAGAACAAATTGAATTGGAACTGCCGCCAATAGCAAGAACGAAAGGATGATTTTATGGTATTAAGGAAAAAGAGCATTCTACTGATCATGGTATTTCTGATTGGGTGTTTCGTGTGTGCCTGTGGAAAAGAAGATAGTGTTGCGGGAGAATCTCTTGTGGAAGATACGGAAGAAGTATCTTCCACGGAGAAAATAAAAAATGCCGAGGAAGAGGCTGCAGTACAATGGGAAAAGGGCTACAATCTTCCGGTAGATGAACAGGAAAAGGAAGAAGCTGAGAGTGACTGTAAGAAGCTGATGGAACTTTATCTTGACATTTATGAAACAGCAGATAAAGGGATAGCATCTAATGTTGTTTTAAATGATCAAACGGTTCTTGAAATGCAGAAGAAGGTAAAGGACGCAGGATATCCAATTGCTACGATGGTAACGTATTCTAACATCGAGAATTATGAAAGTGTTGACAGTTTTCTGAAAGAATGTATGGAAGGGAAAAGAGGCTCTGTGGTGATTTATGAAATCCATAATGATGGTGGACTGGGCAGAATGAAATTCATTTTTGATGGAACGGATATGTATGTTGTGAGTACAAGAGGAATCAGGAATGCTGACAACAAGCTGGGAATTTCGTACATTTCTTATACGAGACTCAAAGAATGGAAATACACGGAAAAAGGATGGTTCTGCTATGAGCTGTGTGTGCCAGAGCCGCCAGAGGTTAGTGAAATTATGGATGGAAGCTGCCTGATCAGAATAAAACCTATGACAGAGGAACAGCGTGAAATGTCTGAACGTTGTGTCCGGGGGCTTGGATATCAGGGACAGAACCTTTTGTGTTCCAACTGGAATGCAGAAAATATGAGTGAGTTGGATTATAACGGAATGTTTGAATATCTGTATGGAATGAAATATGGAGAAAAGTTCAATTCCGAAGATTATCCAAATGGCATTCCGAAAGAAGAATTCGAAAATCTGATTATGGAGTATCTTCCCATAACAGCGGAGCAGATACGAGAGTACGCAGTATTTGATGAGGAAAAGCAGATATATTATTGGGTGCGTCTTGGATGTTTTAATTACGCACCTACTTTCTTTGGAACTTCTCTGCCAGAGGTTGTCGATATCAAAGAAAATGAAGATGGAACAGTCACATTAACAGTTGAGGCGGTTTGTGATATGGTCATTTGCGATGATGCGGTCATAACCCATGAACTTACGGTAAGGTTTGCAGAGGATGGAAGTTTTCAGTATTTGGGAAATGAAATCCTAAATGACGGAATTATGCATATACCAGACTACCAATACCGGATTAAAGATTGATTTGATAATAGTAGTGTTCTATGGTAATCTTACAGATGTAAGAAAAGAAAGGAGGACACATGAAAAAATTAAAATTAGTTGGAATATTGGCAGCAGTTGTATTGATAGGCAGTGTGATTTCAATTCCACTTATAAATAACCATACAGCCTATAAGGTGGAAAAGACATTATGTGAAATTCCGCTGCCAGAGGGAACAGAATTGATAGAGTCGTTGTCACAGGCTGGGAAACTGACGGGTAACGGAAATGGAATGCAGTATTTCGGAGCAATTTTAATTCGAAGTGATTTGTCTTTGGAAGAACTGGATGCTTACTATTCAGGTTACAGAAGTAATGAATGGGAATATTTGGTGGAAACTCAGGAAGGGCAGTCCATTGAGGTGATTGATCACGGGACACTACAATTTTCGGAAGAAATAAAGGACAGCGGTTATTACATTGTATATTCTTGGGGAAGTGGAAATTCTCTATTGGAAGAACTGGATATACGTGGACATTAAAAGGAGTGCTATAACAATGAAGAAATTTTTGAACATTATGCTATGTATTATGGGTTCGCTTCTTGCAGTGATTGTAGTATTTGGGTTTTGCATTTCGTATACGGTAAATTACAAGAAGACAACTTGCGATACATCTGTTTCTCCGGATGGAAAATATGAATTGACACTTCAGGCAGTCGGAGAACCAGACTGGCCTTTTGGTTCAGCAAGTGGACGATTAGTCCTTATGGAAGGCAAAGATAAGATATCTCAAACAGATTTTGAATTGCACAATGACGGTGGAAGCATCACAAGTAATTGTTGGAAAGTTACATGGTATGAGGACTATGTAGAAGTGATCCTATCAGGCGAAGAACAATTTGATGAGCAAGTCATTTTATATTTTGATGGTACGAAAGAATTACAGCAATTGACAGATATTGCAGATATTGAAGTGACTATCCATCAGGAGAGAAATTAGATGAAAGCCGGGTTATAACCGAACAATCCTTTGAGGTAGATTTGAATGATTGGGGCGAGGTACGATTTGTGTCTTATCTGCCGACTTATGATACGCTTTGGGAAGATGTCTCATTTGTGCTGGCAAAGGACAATCAAATTGTGTACCATTTCCCAGCTTATTTTGAAAACAATAGTACTGAGAATGATAGTGTAGGTATGTTTGACAGCGTAGAGGCAGTTGGATTTCAAGATATAGATGGCGATGGTGCAAAGGATGTGATTGTCATTGTAAATTATGTTACAGGAGCAGGACCACAGGGAATGATACCACGGAAGACCATTAGAATATTTAGTTCACAGAATAAGGGTTTTATCATTCAGCACGATTTAATAGATGAATTAATGAAAAATATGAAAGAGGATGATATTTCTATTTCTGCGATATGTGATTATGTGACATTGATTGAAAAAGATGAAATATATGATGGATATCGTACTATATACCAACAATACTTCGCAGACGAAGGATGTGATTTTATGATATCATATAGTGCGAGTGGAAATTCCAGAGTTATCTTAAATGAGAATGAGGAAATAATAGAATTTCTTGCATATGACAGACTTTCGGAAAATGAAAAATGTGAATTATATGTTTTGTACAGAAGTAAGAAAAACGCAGATGGTTCATGGCATATCTCAGAGGCAGAGATTCTTGATATATTTGCTTATAATGTGTCTACAAAAGATGTGGTTAGTAGTGGTAAAACATCATGGTCAGCAACCGGAAATGAAAAGTATTATGAAGTAACAGGCGAAAAATAAAATGAAATCGGGTAAAAGCCAATTTCGTAGTTGGCATTTACCCGATTTTGTTATTTCCAGATATTCATGTCTGACAAGATAGACATGGTTATTTCAGTTGCGTTGCCTCCGGTAGCATCGCTGTCTGCACCAATGTTGGTAGCAAAAAAGTATGTATTATCTGCAGTTTCGATATAACCGATAAACCATCCGTTCACATCCTGGCCATCCACACGTCCGGTTCCGGTCTTTCCGTAGAATGTTCCGGCATCGGAAGAGGAAAGGCAGATGGCATCTTTTACTGCATTGATATTTTCAGGGGCGAAGCCGAAGCTGTTATTTTGTAGCTTGGTTAGAAGTTCGACCTGCTCTATTGGGGAAATCTTCAAGGAAGATTCCATCCAATAAGTGGAGAAATCACCACTTATATTTTCGTTTCCATATCCAATTTCCTGAATATAGTTGGAAATGTCAGCGGCTCCAAGCTGTTCGTCCACAGATTCAAAATACCAATTCACAGAGGAATTCATTGCAGACTGTAAGGTCTGATCCGCATTCCATGCTTCAAATGGATAAGTTTCGCCATTCCATGCAATGAACGAATTTTCCGGTGTAATGATATCTTCTTCCAATCCGAACAGGGCATCATATATCTTGTAGGTGGAGTTTGGAGCAACTCGTAAGGTGGAATGCTCCATGTCGTGTATGCTCCATGCATCATTTTCTAAATCATATAAAACAAAGCTACCTTCGTATTCTCCGAAGTATGTGGAGAGGTCTACATAGGTAACATTCTCAGAAGAGGAATCCCATTGGTAGTGGCTTCCATCTGCTGCGTATGTAGAAATAAAAGGTGCGAATCCAAGTAGAAGGACAGCAGTCAACATGAATGCAGTCATACCTTTTATTCTTTTCATAAATGTCGGCTTCTCATAAGAGGCAATGTTGATAATTCTCCGTTTCATCTGCTCCATGTTTCCACCAA